>JBKQUM010000076.1:0-4548 GCA_052140165.1 Acidimicrobiales bacterium | reverse complement strand
CGTGGCAGGCCCCGGCATCAGCTCCTCGTCAACTCGTCGTCAATTTCGAGGAAGGCATGGACGAGCGAGGACGGGCAGGGTCAGCACGCCACCGTGGGAGGCCAGGGTTTACCGAACAGCGTCTAAGCTTGCAATTAAACCCCCGCCCTACCCGTTGACAGCTTCCTTCAACAGAAGTTCGGCCGCCTTGGCGTCTACTTTGCGGATCTGATCGAGCAGGGCACGGATGCGGCGATCGTTGCCGATCCACTCTCGATAGAGGGCCGCCTCTTGGGCAGTCAGTCGCTTGGTCACGGTCTTGCCGTTCACCTTTGCCGTCCACTGCCAGTAGGGCCCGTGAGGAGTAGGCGGGTCTGCGTTGCACCGGCAGCCGACCGAGGTGCAGCGGGTGAATCGGCGAGTCACGCTCCCAGCGGCAATGATCCCGATCTGCGCGATCTGGGCGGCCAGATCCCGGTGTCGTTCGTTGTACTCCTCCAGCCGCTCCTCGACGGTTTTCCTTGCCATGACACTCCTCGGGTCGACAACCAGCATCCCTCATCCGAGAGCAGACAGTTAACATACTGTCTGCATAAGATCCTCCGATCAGGCCATCACCGAGCTACGGGACTTGCGCTCGTCGCTGCACCGCTGCCTCTCCCCCTGGGGCGATGCCCTCTTCGAACTGGCCGATGCCGCGCTGTGTTCTCCCTCACCAGTCGCCTCGGTGCCCGCGCTCAGCCTCGAGCCGGTGTTCCGACGCTCGCACGGCAGCCTCTACAAGGCGTTGGATCGTGGGCGCATCGACGAAGAGAAGCTCCGCCGCCTGCTCGTTGCGCATCGACCCGGGGGCTGGCCGCTTGTCTTTGCCGTTGATGCCTCGACCTGGGACCGTTGCGACGCCGAGTGCAGTCCTGAGCGGGGCTATTACTACTCGGCCTCAAAACACTCGGCCGGACAGCCGATCGTGGCCGGGTGGTCCTATCAGTGGATCTGTCAGTTGAACTGGGCCTCTGACTCTTGGACGGCACCCCTTGACGTCATGCGCATTACACCTTTCATCGACGCCACCACAGCGACCGTCGAGCAGATCCGGCGGCTCGTCGCTCTCTTGGCTCACGGGGGAGAAGTCCCGCTCTTCGTCTTCGATGCCGGTTACGACCCGATTGGCATTGCTCACGACCTGGCCGACGTGCGGGTTGAGGCGCTCACGCGTATACGCGACGATCGTGTCTTTTACACAGATCCCCCTCCTCGTCCCAATCGACCATGTACATCGGGCGGGCGACCCCCTCGTCATGGGAGGCGATTCAAGTGTTCGGATCGGAGAACCTGGGGAAAGCCCGACGACGGTCTCGTCGCCTCTGACCCCCGCTACGGCACCGTCAGAGTGCAGGCCTGGGACGCTTTGCACCCCAAGCTGACGCGACGCGGGCACTGGTCGGATCACAAAACCATCCCAATCGTGCGCGGCAGCGTGATCCGGGTCGAGGTCGAGCATCTCCCCAAGCCCACCTCACGAACGAAGAAGACGCTGTGGCTGTTCTGGTCGGGGCCAGGCGAACCAGACCTCGATCGGTGCTGGCGCGCCTATCTGCGCCGCTTCGACATTGAGCACACCTTCCGATTCATGAAGGGAACGCTCGGTTGGACCACGCCGTCGTTGTGCACACCCGAACAGGCGGACCGTTGGAGTTGGCTCATTGCTGGGGCCTACACCCAACTCCGTCTCGCCCGGAATCTCGTCGACGACCTCCGTCTGCCCTGGGAACGACCCCGAAAACCTGGAGCCCTCACTCCAGCGCGCGTGCGGCGAGGGTTTCGACGACTTGGTGCAACGATCGGCACACCAGCCAGTCCACCGAAATCAATCACACCTGGACCCGGGCGTCCCAAAGGGACGCGAAAACCCCCCAGAAAACGCCATCCAGCGATCAAACGGGCTGCGTGAGCAAAGGGTCGAGGTTTAATTGCAAGCTAAGGGATGGCGCTCCGATTCGCGCCCCCCACGCAGCCAAGATTCACAAATCCGGAACCTGAGACGCAGAGACATGCTCCGACTTGTGGGTCGGCTGACGACACCGCGTATCTCAATGGGCAGATGCGTTCTCTCTTCACACGCCCAGCTAGCTGACAGCCAGCGACTGACAAGAGATGGGACCCATGCGAACAGTGGCCCGCGGGAGCCTTGGAATCCTTACGATCAGCGTCCTCGCTCTCTCAGGCGCTGCATTCGTACCCGCTAGCGCAGGAGCTGGCATCAGTTCCGCCCCCGACCGCACACCGGGCACCATCGCAGATATCGACAATGGAGCCGGGCCATTGCTCGGCCTACAGGATCAGATGAGCGGGCTGGTACCTCTGAGCCAAGCTCAGCCCCACAGTCAACCGCTGGAGCCCGTAGATGACCCGCAGCCACATGACGACACCGGGGCGGCCCCGAGTCTCTCAAACAACTGGTCCGGGCTCATTGACGCCGGTTCAGGTGCCAGATTTACCGGCATCCAGGGAGATTGGGCGGTGCCCAGCGTCCAGGCCTCTTCAAGGGACGAGGCCTCAGGAACATGGATTGGAATCGATGGAGACGGAGTGTCGTCACTGATCCAGACTGGCACTGCCCAGAACAGTGGCCCGGACTTCGGCGGTACGCAGTACTCCGCCTGGGTCCAACTCCTGCCCGGCGCACCGGAAGTCATTGGGAACACGTCGGGTCCTGCCCCCGTCCAACCCGGCGACGTGATGGCCGCGTCGATCTTTGAGGTCTCCCCCGACATGTGGACCATCGACCTCAATGACACAACACAGGGTTGGTCGTTTTCTCAGCAGTTCTCGTATGTCACCCCGGGCACCACGGCGGAATGGATCGAAGAAGCCACGACCGTCAACGGCAGTGTGGCCACACTGCCCGACTACGGCTCAACTACCTTCACAGACTTGGGAGCAGGTGGTACTGGATTGTCTTCGGCAACCTTGAACCCCATCTACATGGATTCGCAGTCGGGGGCAATTATTTCCTACCCGACAGACTTCAATGCTTCCGCGGATTCCTTTTCGCTCTTCTACGGTTCTCCTAACCCTCAAGTCACGTCGAGTGTCACTGCTCTCCCGCCACCTCCGGTCACGTCGCCGTCGACGACTTCTCACGGCTATTGGCTCGTTGGCTCGGACGGCGGGATCTTCGCCTTTGGTTCTGCTCGGTTCTATGGATCAATCGGAGCGATGCATATTCAGCGCCCCGTTGTGAGTATTGTGGCCACCCCTGACAAGGGTGGCTACTGGCTCGGTGCATCAGACGGCGGGATCTTCGCTTTCGGTGATGCTGGCTTCCATGGATCGATCCCTGGACTTGGTCTCCATCCCGCCGGTTCGGGGCTCCCGGACTCCCTGGACGCTCCCATCGTGGGCCTGGTTCCCTCAGCCGACGGGGGCGGCTATTTCATGGTGGCGTCCGATGGCGGGGTCTTCGCCTTCGGAGATGCCCGTTTCGCTGGAAGCTGTCCGGGAATCGGCGGCTGCTCGGGAGCAGCGGTCGCGGTCATGCCCGACAGCAGCGGAAATGGCTACTGGGTCGTGACCCAGACCGGGCATGTCTACTCCTTCGGCGACGCCCGTTACTACGGAGCCCCTGGGCCCCAAGGCGTGCCGGTGACGTCGGCTGTACGGACCCCTGATGGGCGGGGTTACTGGATCCTCTTCTCCAACGGTGCAATCGCCTCCTACGGTGATGCCATCAACTACGCCAGCTCACTTGGCCAGAAGGATGCCCTCGACCCCGCTACCACTATCTTCACCACTTCCGACGGGGTTGGTTACTGGGTGGCGGCGGCCGATGGTGCCGTCGCGAGCTACGGGGCCGCCCCGAACGACGGCTCCATGCTCGGGTTCCGGCTCAACGGTTCCATCATCGCGGCGACCGGCTGGTAGCGAAATCGAAACCCTGAGCGCGACGGCTTTCCCTGGGATCCAGGATGCGGCCACCCTCGGAGGGAGCATGGCCCGCTGGGTGACGCATCCCAAGGTCTGGCTGGTGGCAGACCAGTGACGAGATGACGCGGCTCCCGGCAGCCAGAGCACCTCGCGGAGAGTGGATACAGGCACACCGCACAGCCGCCGACCTCAAGGGACCAAGCGGAGATGGGGACCCAGGTCTAGCTGTGTTGTCCCGCGAGGCTGGTCCGTGTCCAGCCCCCGAGGGCCGTGTGAACCCGGTGATGGTTGTGGAAATGAAGCCAGCGGTCGGAGGGTGCCCTGTTCGCCGATGAAGTTCGGCGGTGGCCACGGCTCATTCAGGACACCGCCTGATCCACCTCTTAGGCTGTAACGACGGTCCGCGGTGAAGATCTACGGGCGGCTAGTTGATCGGCCCGCCACTCCGCTAGCCTGGGGCGGACCCGAGGGACCGGTGGTTGGACCGTCGCTCTCGCTCATCCCCTCTGCAGTGAGAGAGGACGCCGACCGTCACGACCCGTCCACCGCCAACCGGCGACCTACCAACGAACCGACCAAGCCCAGTGTCAGAGCACCGATGACGCCGAGGCACCAGAGGTGGACGACAGGCACGGGCACACC
>JBKQUM010000075.1:0-6200 GCA_052140165.1 Acidimicrobiales bacterium | reverse complement strand
GGATGCTCCGGGCCGCCGCACGCGCCGTCGCCAAGGAGATCGACGCCACCCGTCCGGGTGCCCCCCTCCTCCCGCCGTTCGACACGCTCCGCCAGACGTCAACCGCAGTGGCGGCAGCCGTCGCCCGGGCGGCCGTGGAGGACGGTGTCGCTAGCCAGTATGGGGGGACGTTCGATGACGCGGTAGCGGCTGCGATGTGGGAACCGGCATACCGGGCCCTCCGCCCTCTGAACTGAGCCCGGCAGCACCAGAGCCGAGAGCCGGCTGTCCTGGTCGTAAACCCACGCACAAATGCGCAGACGCCCGCAGCGCGCCATTGCGGGCCCGAGGGGTGCTTCCCCAGGGTGCCGGTCAGCCGCGCCCGGTGCCGGCGACGCTGTTTGGGGACAGTCTGGTGGGGGTCCTACACCCCGATCTCTACCTCGTGAACTCCGCTACTGATGATCGGCGGACCTCCAGGTCGCGTAAAGGAAACGATCGCAGCGGTGGCCTGATCTTCTGAGTCGAAGACGACGACGCATGTGCCGGTTCCTGCGCTGTCGTTCATCGCGATCCCCTGCTCGAAACCGGGTAGTGCCTTGGCTTCTGGCACCACGAAGTCGTTGAGAATCGAATGTCTGTGTTCCCGGTCCGAATCTGGATCGATCTTCACTTGAATCACAACGGCATGGGCCATCTCGCCTCACCTCCTCACAAAGGATGACACTTGCAGCCACCAGCTCGAAAGTCCTCCCACAGATCAACAGGGGCCTGTACTGGTGGTATCCGGAAACGCTCCGGACCCGCGAACTGGGGCATTTAGCCATGACCAGCGAGCCACTATCTGCAATCTGATCTCTGCTCGGCTCAGTGTTCCGACAGCCCGTGAGCGGCTCGCCTATCTGGCCTGGAAAAAGAGTGCGACGGCCATGACGACCACCACGACCGCTGCGGCGCTGAGCAGCAAGCGTCCAATGGTTCGACCCTGGCTTCCCTCGGCAGCTCGTCCAGCCGCCTTCGGCGTGCTCGTCGAGTCATGGTTCCGTCGGGCCAGGTCCACAGAGCGGATGCGGGCGGTCGCCGTCGCCGCGACCCACCCGATCGCTGCCATCGCCAAGGGGAGAAAGATCAGGAAGAGCATCGCCACGTTGGAGAACGCCTCGCTCACGCCTCCGGCAACCCCCGCTCCGGGGTCGCGCGGTCCGCCGTCGATCGCCACGACCGCGATGGTCCCTACAAAGAACATGGCCAACCCGGCACTGACGCCGGCCAACCGAGCGGCGCGCCGGCCCACAGAGGCGCTCCCGCTGCGCCACGCGCCACCCACCCCGACGACCAATGGCACCCCGATCAACAGTTCCGGGGCGGTCCAAGCCCCAGCCGAATAAGGGCTGATGATGCCCGCCCACGTGAACCCGGAGAACGCCAACCACGTCGCCGCGACGAAGAGCCCGCCCACCAGCCCCAGACGGGCCACACCGGGCCGGCGCAGCTGCACGCTCACGGCGACGCTGGAAACCATCACGAGGGCGGCCAGGATCACCAGCATCACCCAGTTCCAAGGGTTAGTGGCCAGCCCGAAGTGGACGAACCCGAAGCCGACTACGACCGCGCTGCCCAGCGCAACGGCTGCCAGTGCTGCCATCGGTCCGACCGGCCCCCATGGTGGGAGGAGCACGACGCCGGCCACGCATCCGAGAGCGAAGCGCCAACGCCCCGAACCACCTTCGATCCGGTCCAACTCGCCGAGCATCGCCTGGCCCCACTCTTCCCGGTCGGCGGGGAGCAGCCCGAGCGCCCACTGCAACAACCGGAGCGGCACGTCGTCTCGCACCGTCTGCGTGTCTGGAGGTGGGTGCTCGCGACTCCACAGCACCACCCCTGCGCCAGACAGCAGCAAGATCGCGAAGACCGAGACCCGACCCCCGCCGATCAGCGCCAAGGTCGCCGGGACCGCGGGCACTACGCCCCGCTCAGGCCCAGGCGTCGGCGCGGCACGGACCGTCCGGCCCGGGCGACGACCTCGAGCGTTGCCACGTACTCCCGCCCCGTCGGGGTGAGTCGATACAGGTGACGGGGCGGTCGGCCGGGTGGACCTGGCTCCCAGGATGTTTCGAGCACCTCACGGTCGGCAAGCCGGATCAGGATGGGATAGAGCGAGCCCGATTTCAGGTGGACCTCTGTAGCCAGGTCATAGCCATAGCGCCACCGTGCCGGATCTGCAGCCAGTGCCTGGAGGACTCTGATTACCTGCGGAGACGGACTCCGTGAACGGGTCACGGCAATAACTCTACCTATATAGTGAAACGTGTCAAGCACTGGAGCGTTCGCCGCCCGCACCAACCCGTCGGCGTATCCCACTCGTGCCGCAGGGTGTCACCCCAGCGGACGGGGACACCTTGGAGGCCCGGAGTGTGTACACCCCCTCGGCGACAAGGCGATTGACGCGAAAGCAGCCCCCGGGAGGCGGAAACACCCCCGGGGGCCGTTCGCCCCTCACCCCCAGCAATCAGATCCGACCGCACAGCCCGTGATACCCGGAGAAACACAACCGGCCCTCAACTTGATGGCCGGACCTGCCGAAAAGACGAAGCGACCCCGGTCCGATAGTCCGGGCCGGGGTCGCCTCGCTGGCTAGCCACGCTGCCGGGGCCAGGCGGTTAACCCTGGCGGGTGACTAGTCCAATGGGCACGATGTAGGGGGCCTTGGCGAAAACCCCCGGCGCGCCAGTGCCCATTTTGGCAGTCGCGAAGCGACCCCGCCACTGGAATCCGCAAAGGCAGGTGACTCGTCACTCGGCTGCGGCATCTGCTCCGGCCTATGCCCGAACGCTAGCGCTCCTGTTCCATCGCTCCAGCGGAAACGATGTCAGGTGGAGACTGCCCCAGTCGTGCGGCGTAGGGGGCGGGGGTGCAGGTTCCATCCCGCCGTTCGGGCCCCGGCCGGCTGCACGAGGATCGGCGTCGAAGCGACGGGTCCAAGAAGCTCGTAGGTCGGTGGCGCATCCAAGAAATGGATGTTTGGGATGGAGACGCCCTCGATCTTGTCGGTCCCGCGTTCATCGAATTTCGTGAGACTGATCCGTAGTGTCTCCGGGCGACGACTGGGGCAGAGCGGTCCGCGACTCTTGCTCAGTGGCCCTGGCACTCAACGGTAGGAAATCGGCCGTTCGACATGCGACGACGGGGCGACGCCCGCTTCCCAAAGCAGACGTCACCCCGTTCGTCGCTAAAGCCGTGTCAACCCATAAGAGCTGCGATCAACCGGTGCACCCCGCGATGCTCGCCAACGGCTCGCAGTTGTCCGGAATGTTCCTGTTGACAGACGTGGACGTCAGCGTCACCGCACCGCCCATCACGTTATAGATGCCGCCACCGCCCAGCGTGGCACTGTTGCCATTCACCTGGCTGTGACTAATCGTGAGCGTACCTGTAATCGGCATCTTGGGATTTGGCAACCCATTGAGGATTCCTCCGCCGTAGCCATCGGCGCTATTCCCATTCACCTGGCTCCAGTTGATCGTGAGGACGCCACTGACCGGTGCACCTGTGAGCGGGCCGATGTCCACGTTCAAGATTCCACCACCCGATGCCGTAGCCCCCTTTCCAGCGGCCGTGTTGTGGTTCACCTCAGACCAGTTGACGGTCATCGTTCCGTGGTTCACGATGCCCGCCCCGCTGGTGGCGGTGGCCGTGTTGTTTTCGACCTCGCTGCCGGTGATGACGGCGTTGCCACCGTTGGCGATGCCACCCGCTGAGATTGGGGGACCCGATCCCGGTCCTGGAGCCGGGATGGGCGCAGTAGAGGTGTTGCCGTTCA
Source organism: Acidimicrobiales bacterium (assembly GCA_052140165.1). GTDB lineage: Bacteria > Actinomycetota > Acidimicrobiia > Acidimicrobiales > RAAP-2 > Bog-473. The sequence goes on along the minus strand of JBKQUM010000075.1, from coordinate 2,401 downwards.
CTTGACTGAAGAAGACCGTGAGCGAGCTCATGCCCGGAGGTGCACCCCCAGGGGCGCCTCCATTACCGTTGCCGCTGGAAATACCTCCACCGTTGAGGGAACTGTTTCCGTTGACCTGGCTGACGTTGAGCGTCACGTTCCCGGCGAGGTTCTGGATGCCACCGCCACCGGCAATCGGCGCGGTGTTGTTATTCACCTGGCTGAAGTTGAGCGTGAGGGTACTGGTGGGTCCGGATGCACCGATGTAATTGCCATTGGCGATACCGCCCCCAGCGGGGCCACCTGCGAAGTTGTTCGCCACGCGGGTGAAGTTGAGCGTGGCATTGCCCTGCACGTTCGCGATGCCACCACCGACGCCGTCGCCATTACCCGTCCCTGGACTGGTGTTGTTCGTCACCAGACTGCCGTTGAGGGTCAGCGTAGCCGTGGTCGCACCAAAGGTGGCGTTCGCAATGCCGCCACCGGCAGTGACGGCGGAGTTACCCGTCACAACGCTCTGATTCAGCGTGACCGTGCCGCTGGAGTTAAGGATCGCCCCGCCGAAGTCGGAGGCCGATCCGCCGGTGAGGGTCACGCTCTGAAGCGACAGATTCCCGCTCGGGCCGTCGACCTCGAAGATACGGACTGCGTTCGACCCAGTGATCGTGGCGTTGTTGCCGTACACCTTGATCGGGCTCGTGACGACGGGCAGGCCGTTCTCGCCGTTGTCAGGAGTCGTGAGGGCGTAAGTGCATCCCCAGGCGAGGCTGATCGCTCCACCCCCGCTACCGTTGGCGGCGTTGATGGCGGCGACCAGTCCGGCCGCGCCGCTCGAACATGACACGAAGGTCGGTGGAGCGGCGGAGGCCGTTGTGGCCGGAGCGACTGTGAAGGCCAGGAGCGTGGCTCCGGTCCCCATTGCCATTTTCAATAGCGAGGTCAATCTCATGGGTTACTCCCTGGTCGTTATCCCAGGATGTACCCCCTCGTCTTCTACACCCGGGCGGAGACCGCCTTGGTTGCTCCGGCGTTCATCCTTTCAGACATCGCAGGCAACTCCAAGGGTGGAAGTCTCCCCGTTGACCTTCGTACTTCCACCACTGTTGGGCTGACCAGGCAGTACAAGGCAGGTGGCGGACCCTGACCGGACTGATACAGACACGGCGCCCAAACGACTCTTTGGCCCCGGCTGGACGTACAGCGGCAGGGAACTGCGAGGCCTCAGCACTATCCCCTGATGTGCCCGATTCGCTAGGTGGCAGGGTTTATACGGGTGATCGAACAAACGGGGACAGGGGTCCAGAACCGGCAAGAAGCGGCGGTCAAGTACGGCTGAAGGCCGGCGCAGCGGATATGGAGCAGTGGGGAGCATGGTGATGCCGTCGTGAAACGACGACAGTTCGGATCGGTCCGCAGGTTGCCCTCGGGGCGGTGGCAGGCCAGCTATTGGCATGTCGGACGCCGGCACATCGCCGAGGTCACGCTGCTCACCAAGGCCGACGCCAACGCCTACCTGGCACACGTCGAGACCCAGATCCGGCGGGGCAGCTGGATCGACCCCTGGGGCGGACACGTCGGGTTCGCCGAGTGGGCCGAGGAGTGGAAGTCGACGGTCGTCGACCTACGGCCGTCGACAAAGGCACGCGACGTCGGCTACCTGGAGCGGTACGTCCTCCCCCGCTTCGGATCGCTCGAGCTCGGGGAGATCGACCACATGATGGTGCGGACCTGGGTGGCCGAGCTGAGTGCCTCCGGGCTCGCCCCGTCGACGACGACCTAAGCGGCCCAGTTGCTGAGCAAGATCATGCGTGCCGCGGTACAGGCCGGCTACCTCGCCAAGTCACCTTGTGACGGTGTGCGGTTCCCCCGCATCGAGCGGGTGGAGATGCGCTTCCTCGAGCCCGGCGAGGTCATGGCGCTGGCCGACGCCATGGACCCGCGCTACCGCGCTGCGGTGCTCCTCGCCGCCTACGGCGGCCTGCGGGCGGGCGAGCTGTTCGGGCTGCGGGCCAAGCGGGTCGATCCCCTGCGACGGACCGTAAACATTGCCGAGACGGTGGTCGACGTCGGCGGCCATCCCTACTTCGGTCCACCCAAGACTCGGGCCGGCCGCCGCACCGTCCCGCTCCCCCGCGTCGCCGCCGACCCGCTGGCCGAGCACCTGCGCACCTACGACCGCCAGCCCGACGATCTCGTCTTCACCGCACCGGAGGGCGGACCGGTGCAGCTCAACGTCTGGCGGCAGCGCTTCTGGGCGCCGGCCGTGCGCGACGCCGGGCTGGCGCACCTGCGGCCTCACGATTATCCCGACCTCCGCGTTATCCCGACCTCGGGGAGAAGGCGCTGTTCAGCGGTGTGCGTTGTGTCCAGTGGTCGGCATAATCAGAGGCTCTCCAAGAACGCCATGAGGGCGTCGGGAGGC
>JBKQUM010000074.1:0-26549 GCA_052140165.1 Acidimicrobiales bacterium | reverse complement strand
TACGGCGACGCCGGCTTCTACGGCTCGACGGGGAGCATCCACCTCAACAAGCCCATCGTCGCCATGGCGGCCACCCCCGACGGGCACGGTTATTGGCTGGTGGCGAGCGACGGGGGCATCTTCAACTACGGCGACGCCGGCTTCTACGGCTCGCGCGGAGGCCAGCCCCTCAACGAACCCATCGTCGGCATGGCCGCGGATGCCACGGGGCTGGGCTACTGGCTCGTGGCGAGTGACGGGGGCATCTTCAACTACGGCGACGCCTCGTTCTTGGGCTCGCGCGGCGGCCAGCCCCTCAACAAGCCCATCGTGGCGATGATGAGCACCTTCGACGGCGCCGGCTACTGGCTGACCGCCTCGGACGGTGGCATCTTCGGCTACGGCGACACCGGCTTCTACGGGTCGGCGGGGAGCATCCACCTCAACGCACCCGTGGTGAGCGGCACGCCGGGCTGAGCGGGGCGCCCGGGCGGGCGCGGTCCGGCCGGAGGTCGGCAGCTCAGAAGACGGCGATCGGGTTCACCGGCGACGCCGTGCCGCGACGGAGCACCAGCGGCGCCACCGTGAGCAGGAACCCCCAGCGCCGCTCCTCGGCGCAGGCGGCAGCCAGCGCGTCGAGGTCCAGGTTGTCCATCAGGTGGAGCCCCAGGGCGACGATGCCCACGGTGTGGATCGGCATGGTCACGCCCTCGACGCGGGAGGGCAGGACGTCCGAGACGCCGTCGCTGCCCAGCGTCGCCACGTCCCGGTCGCGCAGCCACGGCAGGCACGAGGCGTCCAGCCCGGCGGCCAGGGTGCTGGCGTCCCACGGGCCGTACTCGGCCCGCCAGGGCCATCGTCCCGTGCGCACCAGGAGCGCGTCGCCGGCTCGCACCTGCAGGCCGGCCTGCACCTCGGCCGCCTCGAGGTCCTCGGGGAAGACCGCCTCGCCCGGCTCGAGTGCATCGACGCCCCGGAGCGCCGGGATGTCGAGCAGTACGCCCCGCGTCACGATCCCGGTCTGGAGGTGGTGGATGCCCAGGCGGGTCGCGCCGTGGGCGGTGACCGACTCCGCCGGGTAGCCGTTGTAGATCTTGCCCTCGTGGAAGATGTGGCACAGGGCGTCGATGTGACTGGTGGCGAAGCCGTGCGGTGCCAGGGCGATGTAGTCCGCGCCGCCGCCCTCGGACGCCGTGCCGATCATGTGGTGGGCCACCGGGTACGGGTTGTCGACCGCGGGGCGCGTGTCGAGCGGGCGGGCGCACGAGACCGTCCGCCCCACCTGGACCGTCGCGGCCGCGGCGGCGGTCACCTCGGGCGTGATCAGGTTGAGCACTCCGAGCTGGTCGTCGTCGCCCCAGCGTCCCCAGTTGGAGAGGCTGACGTGGAGGGCGAGGACGTCGCCGGCCGCCATGGGTTCGCGGGCCACGGACGGACAGTAGCCCGAGCCAATACGATCGCCCCATGACGACACTTCAAGGCGAGTACGAGCCCAGCCCATCCCAGTGGGTCCGCGACCAGGTGGCCGAGTACGAGGCGTCCGGGGGCCAGCGGGCCAACACCCTGCTCGATACGGGAATGCCCATCATCGTGGTGGCCACCCGGGGCGCCAAGAGCGGCAAGGTTCGCAAGAACCCGGTCATGAAGGTGGAGCACGACGGCGAGTACGCGCTGGTGGCCTCCAAGGGCGGGGCGCCCGAGAACCCCGAGTGGTACCACAACCTGGTGGCCCACCCCGACGAGGTCGTGATCCAGGACGGGCCCGAGCCCTTCGCGGTACACGTGCGTGAGGTCGGCGGCGACGAGAAAGCGAAGTGGTGGGTGCGCTCCGTGGCCGCCTACCCGCCCTACGCCGAGTACCAGGAGAAGACGGACCGCCAGATCCCGGTGTTCATCGCCAGCCGCAAGAACGCCTGAGGGCCTCCTTCAGCGGGCGTCGGCGAAGGCCTGCACCATGGCGGCGCGCCAGGGCACCAGGTTCGCCTTGCGCTCCAGCGGCGTCTTGCCGAGGCGCACCACGACGAGGTCGAGGGTGGGGCAGATCGTGATCGACTGCCCCTCGTAGCCCGCGGCGCGGAAGGTGCCGAGCGTGTCGCCCACGACGCCGTACCAGTGGGCGCCGTAGGGGTTGCCGTCGTCGGGGTCCACCGAGGCCCAGGTGCGGCCGTAGTCGACCCAGCCGGGCGGGAGGATCCGAACACCGTCCCACATGCCGTCGCGCAGGTACAGCAGCCCGAAGCGGGCGAAGTCGCGCACGGTGGCGCGCACGTAGGACGAGGCCACCCAGGTGCCGGCCTCGTCGAATTCGGGGTCGGCGCTCGCCATGGCGATGGGCCCGAAGAGACGGCCGTGCAGGAAGCGGGCGTAGTCCTCACCCGGCCCGACCGTCCGGGCGACGACGCCCGAGATGATGTTCGAGGTCCCCGACGAGTAATTGAACCGTGACCCCGGCGCAGCAGCCAGCGGGCGGTCGGCGGCGAAGTGGGCCATGTCGGACTGCCCCTCGCCGAAGAGCATGTGCATCACGTCGGACACCCTGTCGTCGACGTAGTCCTCCACGAAGGCGAGCCCGTCGCGCATGGCGAGCAGCTGGCGCAGCGTGATGGCATGGCGGGGGTCGTCCGGAGCCGACCACTCCGGCACCTCGGCCGGGGCGTCGAGGTCCAGCCGTCCGTCGCCGACCAGCAGGCCGACCACGGCGTGCAGCATGGACTTGGCCATCGACCAGCTGAGCAGCGGCACCTCGGCGGTCACGGGCGTCGGCGGGCGGTCGAAGTGCTCGAGGGCCCCGCCGTAGCGCTCGGCCACGACCGTGCCGCCGTGGACGACGAGCACGGCGAACGTGGTGGCGAGCGGCCCCTCGTCGTCGAAGGCCTGGTCGAGCAGCGGCGCCAGGTCCACGCCGGGTGGCGGCTCCGCCCTCGGCCACACCTCGGCCGGCCACGGAACCCCGGGCGGCTGGGCCGGCAGGGGGACGAGGCCGCTCATCTCGTGGTGGCGAGGAACTCCAGCAGCGCGGCGTTGGTCTCGGCCGGCCGCTCCTGCTGCACCCAGTGGCCGGCCCCGTCGACGACGGTGGCACCGCGGAAGTCCGGCAGCGCCTCGGCCATGGCCTCGGCTGCTCCGGGCATCATGGAGTTCACCGGGTCGAGCGACCCCGTGATGAAGGCGGTGGGCATGGTGTAGACGGAGGCCGGAATGTCCTTCGCGCGCTCCCAGTTGGCGTCCATGTTGCGGTAGAAGCTGACGGGCCCGAAGAAGCCGCTCTCCTTGAAGGCGGCGGCGTACACGTCGACGTCGGCCTCGCTGATCCAGTCCGGGAGGACGTCGGGCGCGGGCGGCAGGATGTCCATGAAGCGGGTGCCCTCGCGGGGGGCGTCGGGCAGCGGGTTCGCGTGGGCCATCCCCTCGCCGCCGGCGGCGTAGAGCATGGTGCGCAGGAACAGGCGCGGGTCCGCCTCGAACTCTGCCTCGGCGGGGCCGACGGGCTGGAAGTAGAGCATGTAGAAGAACTTCCCCTCGAAGATCACCTCGAAGATCTGCGTGGGCGGCGCGGGCGAGTTCGTGTAGGGGACGCTCATGTTGCAGATGGACGACACCCGCTCGGGCCGGAGACGCCCCATCTCCCAGACCAGCATGGCGCCCCAGTCGTGGCCGACGAAGGACGCCTGCTCGTAGCCGTAGTGGTCGAGCAGGCCCGCCATGTCGCCGGTCAGCTCGTCGGACCCGTAGTCGGTGACCTCGCCCGGACGCGCGCTGGCGCCGTAGCCGCGCAGGTCGGGGGCCATGGCCCGGTAACCGGCGTCAGCCAGCGCACCGAGCTGGTGGCGCCACGAGTACCAGAGCTCGGGGAAGCCGTGGCAGAGCACCACGGGGGGGCCGTCGGCCGGGCCGGCGACCGCCACGTGCAGGTGGATCCCGTTCGCCGGGATCTGCTCGTGCGTGATCTCAGCCACGGGGCGTCACCTCCTGCGTCTCGGCCTTCTGAGCCCTCTCCTCCTGGTGCGTCTGAATGGCCGACATCACGGCGTTGACTGCGCTGCCGATGAACTCCGGTCGGTTCTCGGCGGCCCAGTCCCGGCTCCGGGTGAGCGACGCCGCGGAGTCCCCGAAGCGCGGTGCCACGTAGCGTGCGATCAGCTCGTAGGAGTGCCGGGTGGCGGCGGTGTCGGCCCACTCGTGGCCCATGAGCAGGTAGGTGCCGAACCCACCGGATTGGGCCTGCAGCCGTTCGATCTGCGCGATGGCGTCGTCGACCGTGCCGATGACCGCGATGCCCGATGCGTTGAGTGCGTCGACGAGGGACTCGAAGTTCTCGGTGTCGGGCGCCAGGGGCAGGGCGGCCACCCGCTCGAAGTAGTCCACCCAGTCGGCGAGCCCGAAGGCCACGTCGGCCACCGCCTGCTCCTTGGTGTCGGCGATGTGCATCGGCCCGACCAGCCGCCAGTCGTTGCGGTCGACGGTGGTGGAGAACTCGGCGGCGCGCTGCTCCATGACCTCCCAGTGCGAGCCCAGCACGTCGAAGCCCCCGGTCGTCGTGGCACCGAGCGAGAGCAGGCTGCAGCCGAAGCGGCCGGCCGCCCGCGGCCCGGCCGGCGACACCTGCGCGGCGACGGCCACGGGGAAGGGCCGCTGGGAGGGCAGCAGCTGGAGGCGGGCCTTCACGAGCTTGAACCATTCGGTCTCCATGGAGACCGTCTCGCCCGCCAGCAGCAGCAGGATCGCTTCGAGCGACTGCTCCATCATGTCGCGCTGTTTGGCCGGGTCGATGCCCATCATGAAGGCGTCGGAGGGGAGCGCGCCGGGGCCGACGCCCAGCATGACGCGGCCCCGCGTCAGGTGGTCGAGGAGCACCATGCGGTCGGCGAGCATGAACGGGTGGTGGTACGGGAGCGACGAGACGCCCGTGCCGAGCCGGATGTGCTTGGTGCGCTGGGCGGCGGCGGCGATGAACACCTCGGGTGAGGCGATGATCTCGTAGCCGGCCGAGTGGTGCTCGCCGAACCAGGCCTCGTCGAATCCCAGCTCGTCGAGATGCTCGATCAGCTGGAGGTCGCGTTCGAGCGCCAGCGTCGGATTCTGGCCCACCGGATGGAACGGGGCCAGGAAGATCCCGAACCTGAGCCGGCCGTCTGCGTCAATGGTGGTCATCGATCTCCATGTCTGTCGGTGTCGTCGGGGTGGCGTCGCTACGGCGTCACGAGGATCTTGCCGTGCTCGCCCGGTGTGCGCAGGGTCTCGAAGGCACCCGGTGCGCCGGCCAGGTCGACGGCGGACGTGACCAGCAGATCGGCGCCAGGGACACCGGCGGCCAGGCGGGCCAGCGTGCCGGCGAACTCGTCGGGCGTGTAGCCGAAGGAGAAGCGGAGCTCCATCTCCTTGGTCACCGCCATGAAGGGCTCGATCGCGTCGGTGTGCATGCAGACCCCCACCACGACGATCCGGCTGTGCGGCGGGGCCTCGACGAGGAGGGACTGGAGCATGCCCGGCACACCCACCGCCTCGAAGATGACCGGGTCCTTCACGGCGGCCCCGAGCATGCCCGCCCCGATGCGCTCCATGACGGTGCGGGCGATGCCGAAGTCGGACCAGCGCTCATGGGGTGAGGCCTCGGTGGGATCGAGGACCTCGTCGGCCCCGAAGGCCTCGGCCAGGCGCCGTCGGGTCGGGGAGTAGTCGGCGGCGAGGACGGGCCCGTGGCCCCGTCCCTTCAGCGCGGCGATCACGGCCAGGCCGACCGGGCCGCACCCGACGACGAGGCAGGGTTGGCTCTCGGTGAGACCGGCCAGACCCACGGCGTGCTCGCCCACGGCCAGCGGCTCGGTCAGCGCGGCGAGCTCGGTGCTGACGGCGTCGGGCACCGGGAGGCACAACAGCTCCTGGAGCACCATGTGCTCGGCGAGGGCGCCCGGGTAGGCGTTGGAGTAGCCGATCTGTTCCACCCCTGTCGGCCCGAGGATGATTGGCACCGAGCAGACGCGGGTCCCCACGGGCAGCGTGGCGGCGGTACCGGGCCCGTGCTCCACCACTTCGGCGCAGAACTCGTGGCCGAACACGCAGTCGGCCTCCGGGTCGAGGGCGGGCACGCCCACCGAGTCCATCAGCCCGGTGAAATGCGGGAAGTCGGCCAGGGCGTGCAGGTCGGATCCACAGATTCCGGTGGCCAGCGAGCGCACCACGACGTGGCCCGAGGACGGCACGGGGTCGGGCACCTCGCCCACGACCAGCCTTCCGCCCCTCGTCACTGCGGCACGCACGCCGGCACCACCCCCCGGGCGGCGCGGCCGCCCGCATTCGTCGCTACGTTTGCCCGGTGAGTTTCACACAGGGACCTGGGCAGCGCCCGTTCGCGGGCCGGGTCGCGCTCGTGACCGGAGCGGCGCGGCCGCGGGGTATCGGCCGGGCCACCGCGCTGGGGCTGGCGCGAGGCGGGGCGGACGTGGCGTGCCTGGACATCGCCCGGCCCTACGAGGACGCCCCCTTGCACGGCACCGCCAGCGACGACGACCTGGACTCGCTCGCCACCGAGCTCACGTCCCTCGGGGTGCGGGCGCTGACCGTGCAGGCCGACGTGTCGGACGAGGACGCCGTGGAGGCCGCCGTGGCCCGGGTCAGCGAGGACCTGGGAACGGCCACGCTGGTGGCCAACGTCGCCGGTGGCAGCGGTCCCGGATTCGGCCTCGGCCCGTTGCTCAACGTCGGGGTCGCCGAGTTCCGCCGCGTGCTCGACGTCAATGTGGTCGGCACCTGGCTGGTCTCGCGGGCCTGCGCCACCCGCATGGTGGCCGACGGCGTGGGCGGCCGGATCTGCAACGTGTCGAGCCAGGCGGGGAAGCGGGGCTTCCCCTTCCTCGGCCCCTACTGTGCCGCCAAGGCCGGCGTGATCCTGATGACCCAGACCATGGCGCTCGAGCTCGGGCCGGCCGGCATCGCGGTCAACGCGGTGTGCCCCGGCACGGTCGACACCGACCTGATGAACAAGGACTCCATGTTCGAGAACCTCATGGGCGGCCCCGAGGGTCTGGCGGCCTACATCGCCCGCGAGATCCCGCTCGGCCGCCTGCAGAGCGCGGAGGAGATCGCCAGCGCCATCTGTTGGCTGCTCTCCGAGTCGGCGGCCGGGGTCACCGGTGAGGCGTTGAACGTGAGCGCCGGACAGACAATGGTGTAGCGATGCCGATCCTCGACGCACGCCACGACTTCGCCCACCCGGTCGAAGGGGACACCGCCTGGAGCGAGTCGTACTACTTCAACGCGTACGACCCCGGAACGGGCTCGGGTCTCTTCAGCCGCATCGGCATCCGGCCCAACGAGGGGACGATGGACGTCGGGATGTCCCTGTGGCTCCCCGGCGGCGAGCTGGGCGAGTACCGCTCGGTGAAGGAGCAGCGGGAGATGGTCGACACCGTGCTCCAGGTCGGCGACGTCCGCTACGAGATGCTCGAGCCGCTGCAGTCGTGGCGACTGACCATGGAGGGTGAGGTACGGGCCCGCCCGTGTGTGCGAGGGGAGACCGCGACCCACCCGGTCCCCGTCTCGCTCGACGTGCGCTTCGACGCCGTCACGCCCGCCGTCGGCACGGACGGGCAGCCGAGCGGAGGCCCGAAGTCCGCCGAAGCGGCCGCCGCCGCGGGCACGGTCGGCAAGGGGCATCTGGAGCAGGCGGGCCGCTGGAGCGGCATCCTCACGGTCGACGGCGTCGGCCACGAGTGGCGCGGCGCCCACGGCAACCGTGACCGCTCCTGGGGGCCGCGGCGATGGGGCGGCCCGAGGATGTGGCGCTGGTTCTCCATCAATTTCAGCGACGGCGACGTCGGCGAGGACCTGCACTTCGGGGGCATCCGCCTCGGTACCGACGCCGGCGACCTGCACCGGGGCTGGGTCTGGGACGGCGACCGGGCGACCTCGGTCCGTGAATGGGACGTGCGCACCGAGCTGGCCGACGACGGCGTGACGCAACGGGTCGTGCACCTCGAGGTCCACGACAAGAAAGGCCGGATCTACCCGCTGCGGGGCGACGTGATGCGGGTGGCCGACATCGGCCAGGCCGGCGGCACCATGGTCAACGAGGGGCTGGCGCGTTGGACCTACGCCGAACCGGCCGGCCGGACACGCACCGGTTACGGGATCTGCGAGTACCTCCACCAGCTCGACGACGGCGGGAGGCCCGTCGTCCCCGTCACCTAGCCGACCCCATGGCACCTCTGCGTAGCGACGAGATCGCGGCGGCGCTCGGCGCGCATCTCGGCGGGACCGTACGGGACCTGCACCGGCTCTCGGGCGGCGCGTCGCGGGTCACGAGCGCGTTCGAGCTCGAGGCGCCCGGCGCGCCTCCGCGCCGGCTCATCCTCCAGATGGACCGCGGTGACCTCGGCACCCAGGCCGGGAAGGTCCCGATGGAGCGCTCGCTGCTCCTCGCGGCGCGCGCGGTCGGGGTCCCGGTGCCCGCCGTCGTTGCCATGGGCGTGGGCGACGACCTGGGCGCCGATTGGCTGGTGGTGGAGTGGCTGGAGGGCGAGACCATCCCGCGCAAGATCCTGCGCGACGCGGAGTGGACCGCGGCCCGGCGCGCCCTGACGTCCCAGTGCGCAGCAGCGCTGGCCGCCATCCACACCATCGACCCGGGATCGATCGACGGGCTGCCGAGCGCCGACCCCCTCGGCGACCCCTTGTCCTTCCTCGACGCGCTGGGCGAGGCGCGCCCCGCGCTCGAGCTCGGTGTCCGCTGGCTGGAACGGCACCGCCCGGCGGCCGGGCCACGGGTCACGGTCCACGGCGACTTCCGGTTCGGCAACTTCCTGGTCGGCCCGGACGGCCTCCGGGGCGTCCTCGACTGGGAGCTGGCCCACGCGGGCGACCCGGCCGAGGACATCGGGTGGCTCTGCGCACCGGCCTGGCGCTTCGGGGGCCGCGCCGAGGTGGGCGGCTTCGGCACCCTCGGGGAGCTGCTCGGGTCGTACGCCGCGGCCGGCGGCGAGGCGATGGACCGCGACCGGGTGCACTGGTGGCAGGTGCACGCCACGGTCAAGTGGGCGGTCATCTGCTCCCTGCAGGCCTCCGCCCACCTGAGCGGGTCGACCCGCTCGGTGGAGCTCGCCGCCATCGGGCGGCGGGTCTGCGAGAGCGAGTGGGACCTCTTCACGCTGCTCGGCGTCGCCCCGGGCGAGCCCGGCCCCGAGCCGGTGGCCAAGGGCAACCCGGTGGCGCCCTTCGGGAGGCCGACGGCGGCCGAGCTCGTCGTGGCGGTGCGCGAGTACCTCGAATCGGCGGTGATGGAACGCAGCGAGGGCGGGGAGCGCTTCGAGGCACGGGTGGCGCGCAACGCCTTGGCCATCGTGGAGCGCGAGCTCGTCTACGGCCGCGAGGTGGCGGTCGCCCACACCTACCGCCTGCGCGACCTCGGGATCACGGACGACGCCGCCCTGGCGGCGGCCATCCGGGCAGGGGACTTCGACGACGGGTGGGAACCGGTGGCCGCCGCCCTCGCCGCGTCCGCCCGCGACCAGCTGCTGGTGGCCAACCCCTCCTATTTGCCGGCCGCCAGCGCGTAGCCCGTGGCGCCCACCTCGGGCGCCTCGTCCAGTGCCACCGCCCCGGCGTCGGCGGTCTCGGTGACGCGGGCGCCGATGCCCTGCAGGACCGCCCCGGCCAGCAGGCTGCAGACGATCATGAAGATCCAGGCGTGGTGGAACGCCGTGACGGCGGACGCGCCCGTGGTGGCACCCAGGATGGCGACCAGGCACGCCACCCCGAGAGCGATGCCGATCTGGCGCGTCATGGCGTAGAGCGCGGAGCCCGTGGCGAAGCGCTGCGGGGGCAGCGGGGCGGTGGCGGCACCGCCGAGCGACGGGAGCATGAGCCCCACGCCGATGCCGCTGACGATGCTGCCGGGGAGGTAGGCGCCGGCCCAATCCGGCACGGCGCCGGCGTGGGTCATCCACCACAGGCCGCCGGCAGCGAAGAGCAGCGACCCGACGGTGCCGACGGCGCGGTGCCCGAGGCGGGCCCCGAGCAGCCCGCCGGGGAAGGCCGTCAGCGCGGCCAGAAGGGGGCCGGGGGCGATCATGAAGCCGGCACGCAGGATCGACTCGTGCCAGACCCCGGTGAGGAACAGCACGCCACCGAGCACCAGCGCGCCGAAGCCGCTGAAGAAGGCGAGCGAGCTCACATCGGCCAGAGCGACGGCGCGGTGCCGGATCACGGCGGGCTCAATGATGGGGTTCGAGTGGCGGAGCGAGCGCACGACGAGCCAGGCGCCCGACGCGATGGCCACCAGGAAGGCGCCGACGATGCGCGGGCCGGTCCAGCCCCAGTCCGAGCCCTCGACGATGGCGGCCACCAGGCTCGCCACGGACACCGAGAGCAGCGCGGCACCGAGCAGGTCGGACTTGTGGGCCGCCGGGTCGTGCACCTCGCGCAGCAGCCGAAGGCCGAACACGAGCGCCAGGACGCTGAAGGGCAGGTTCACGAGGAACACCCAGCGCCAGCTCACCTGCACCAGGAGGCCGCCGATGGGGGGACCGAAGGCGGCGGCGGCACCGCCGACCGCGGACCACAGCCCGATGGCCGCTCCCTTGCGCTCGGGACCGAATGCCGGGAGGAGCAGCCCGAGCGAGGTGGGCAGCATGAGCGCTCCGCCCGTCGCCTGCAGGATGCGGGCGGCGACGAGGAAGCCGAGCGAAGGGGCGAGCGCGCAGAGCGCCGAGGAGGCGGTGAAGATCCCCAGCCCGATGAGGAAGGCCTTCTTGCGCCCGGCGCGGTCGGCCCAGCGGCCGGCCGGGACGAGGGCGGCGGCGAAGACGATCGTGTACGCGCTCAGCACCCACGACAGCGAGCTCAGGCTCTCCCCGTGGAAGCCCGCCGAGATGCTCGGGAAGGCGATGTTGACGATGAAGAGGTCGAGCGAGGACAGGAACACCCCCGTCAGCACGATCAGGGCGGTCAGCACGGGGCGGGAGCGCTCGCCGGGAGCCCCGGGGCGGGCATTCAGTTCTGTCATGAAACGTACTGTACCAAGAAAGTTTCATAAAACAACCTATCCGGATGAAATCCGCTGTACACTGGGGAGATGCTGAAGCGTGACTACCCGAGCCAGTACTGCCCGGTGGCGTCGACGCTCGAAGTGGTGGGCGAGCGGTGGACCCTCCTGATCGTCCGCGACGTCTTCCTCGGCATCCGGCGCTTCGACGACCTCCAGCGCGATCTGGGGGTGGCGCGCAACATCCTCCAGTCCCGCCTCGAGCGCCTGGTGGAGGAGGGGATCCTCGTCAAGCGCCCCTACCAGGAGCGCCCGCCACGCAGCGAGTACCGCCTGACCGAGAAGGGTGCCGACCTCTGGCCGGTGCTCGTCGCCCTCCTGCAGTGGGGTGACCGCTACGGGCTCGACGGCGAGCGGCCCATGATCCTCCAGCACCGCGGTTGCGGGGGCGAGCTCGACGACCGCCGCCGCTGCCTGTCCTGCGGCGCCGACGTGACGGTGACCGAGGCCATCGCCATCCGGACCGGAGCGCGGCGGCCCGAACCCGCAGCCGAGTCCGTCGGCGCCTGACCGTCTTCGGGGCGCGTCGCCGCATACCTCGCTACCGTGGCCCGATGAGCGAGGACACGGCATGGCTGGATGCGACGGCACAGGCGGAGCTGGTCCGCACCGGGGAGGCCTCCGCGGCCGAGCTCGTCGACGAGGCCATCACGCGCATTGAGAAGCTGAACCCGCACCTGAATGCGGTCATCCACGAGCTCTTCGACCGGGCCCGCACGGAGGCGGCCGGCGAGCTGCCCGAAGGACCGTTCCGCGGGGTGCCGTTCTTGTTGAAGGACCTCGGCGCAGAGCTGGAGGGCACGCCGTTCAACGAGGGGAGCGACTTCTCGGGCGACTACACGTCGACGGTGACCCAGGAGCTGACACGGCGCTACATCGATGCCGGGTTCGTCATCTGCGGCAAGACCAACACGCCCGAGTTCGGCATCCTCCCGACGGCCGAGCCGCGCCGCTTCGGGCCGTCGCGCAACCCGTGGAGCACGGAGCACTCGACCGGGGGATCCTCCGGCGGGTCGGCGGCGGCCGTGGCGTCGGGCATGGTGCCCGTCGCCCACGCCAACGACGGGGGCGGGTCGATCAGGATTCCCGCCTCGTGCTGCGGCCTCGTCGGGCTCAAGCCGACCCGGGGGCGCAACTCGCTGGCGCCCCAGTACGGCGACATGATGGGCGGGCTGGTGGTTGAGCACGTGGTGAGCCGGTCCGTGCGCGACAGCGCCGCCATCCTCGACGTCACCGCCGGACCGGTGCCCGGTGACCCCTACTGGGCCCCGCCGTTGCGCGGCCCCTCCTTCGCGGCGGCCGCAGCCACCGCGCCGTCCCGGCTGCGGGTGGCGGTCATGGTGGCCTCGCCGACCGGCAGCGAGGTGCACGCGGACTGCGTCGCCGCGGTCCGGGCCACGGCCTCGCTGTGCGAGTCGCTCGGCCATCAGGTGGAGGAAGCGGCGCTGTCGGTCGACGGCGACGCCTTCACCACCCACTTCATCAACCAGTGGGCCTGCAGCAACGCCTGGGCGATCGGCGACTGGGAGGCCCGGGTGGGCCGGAGCGCGGAGGAGGCCGACGTGGAGCCGTTGAGCTGGGCCCTCATCGAGCTCGGCCGCTCCCTCAACGGCGCCCGGTATCTCGCCTCGGTCCAGGAGCTGCAGAAGATCAGCCGCCAGATCGCGGACTACTTCGAAGGCATCGACGTCCTGCTGACCCCGACGCTCGGCGAGCCGCCGGCGCCGCTCGGGACCTTCGACTCACCTCCTGGCGAGCCGCTGACCGGTCTCTTCCGCGCCGCGGCCTACGTACCTTTCACCCCGCCCTTCAACGTGACGGGCCAGCCGGGCATCTCACTGCCCCTGCACTGGAACGAGGGCGGATTGCCGATCGGCGTGCAGTTCGTCGGGCGCTTCGGCGACGAGGAGACACTGCTCTCGCTCGCGGGCCAGCTCGAAGAGGCGGCCCCCTGGGCGGACCGCCGGCCGCCGGTCGGGGCCTAGGAGTACACCTAATTTAGGCGGAACCGGGGCGGTCGTCGACCAGGACGCAACGCGTGCCCGAGTAGATGGTGGGCATGCACTTGTTGCAGTGGATGCACAGCGAGGTGCTCGACGTTCCCGCCTGCATGCGGTTCGGCAGGTCCGGTTCGCGCAGCAGGGCGCGGGCCATGGCGACGAACGCGAAGCCCTCCGCCAGTGCCGACTCGATCGTCGCCAGCTCGGTGATGCCGCCGAGGAGGATGAGCGGGGTGGACAGGGCCGCCTTGAACTGCCGCGCGTAGGGGAGGAAGAAGGCCTCTTCATAGGGGTAGGACTTGAGGAAGCGGTGGCCGACGACCCGGAACCCGAGCCGGACGGCCGGCGGCAGGGTGGCCCCGAACTCCGACAGCGGGGCATCGCCCCGGAAGAGGTACATGGGGTTGGCCAGCGAGCTGCCCCCCGTGAGCTCCAGCGCGTCGAGCGCGCCGTCGGCCTCGAAGAGTGTGGCGACCTCGACGCTCTCATCGAGCCAGAGCCCGCCGTCCACGCCGTCGGCCATGTTGAGCTTGGCCGTCACGGCCGTCGTGGGTCCCGCGGCGTCGCGCACGGTCCGCAGGACGTTGCGGGCGAAGCGGGCGCGGTTCTCCACCGAGCCGCCGAACTGGTCGTCGCGGCGGTTGAGCTTGGGGCTCAAGAACGCGCTCAGGAGGTAGTTGTGGCCGACATGCACCTCAATGGAGTCGAAGCCCGCCTCGACCGCCAGCGCGGCAGCCCGCCGGTAGTCCTCGGTGATGCGCTCGATGCCGGCCACGTCGACGGCGCGTAGGCGCGAGCCCATGGGGGTGAAACCGCCCGAGGGCGAGAGCGCGGGAGCCCCGTTGGAGCGCGAGTTGGCGACCGGCCCGGCATGGCCCATCTGCGCTGCCACCGCGGCACCCTCGGCGTGCACGGTGTCGGTGAGGCGACGCAGACCCGGCACGGTGGCCTCGTCGAGGAGCAGGCAGTGGCGGTCGGTGCGGCCCTCGGGCGACACGGCGAGGTAGGCCACCGTCGACATGGCGGCGCCGCCCGCAGCCACCCGGCGGTGGAACTCGACCAGTGCGTCGCTGACCTTGCCGCCGGGCATCACGCCCTCGAAGGTGGCGGCCTTGATGATCCGGTTGCGCAGCGTGAGCGGGCCCAGGGAGCCCGGGGCGAAGACCTGCGGCGTGGCCGGGCGAGCGGTGCGTGGCATGCGCCTACCTTTGTCGACGCGGGGGCGGCCCGCACGTTGCCTCAGTGCGGGCGATTTCCCGCGGGCATCGGCGCCACCTGGAGCGGGGGACCGCTGACCCCGCAGGACCAGCATGCCCTGCCGTGCGGGGCGGGCGCCGGCGCGCGCGAGGGGTTGCGAATGGTCAGCGCAGCGATGACACCGCCGGCGGCGCAGGTGAGTCCGGAGATGAGCATGGCCGTGCGGAATCCGGCGGCCAGCTCGGTGGCGCCGAGCGCCGCGGCCCCGGTCAGGCCGGCGAGCAGCGGCAGAACGGCGACGGCGAGCAGACCGGCGGCGCGGGACACGACGTTGTTGACCGCCGACGCGATGCCGGAGTGCTCGGGCGGCGCGGCGCCCATGGCGGTGGACGTGAGGGGGGCGACGGTCACCGCCAGGCCGAAGGCGAAGAGCAGCACGGCGGGGAACACCTGGGTCCAATATGTCCCCGGGTCCGCGGCGCGCGTCAGCAGTGCGAGACCGGCGGCGACGATGAGCGGCCCCGCCGTCATTTGGAGGCGAGGGCCGATGCGCGTCGAGAGCTGGCCGGAGCGGGCCGACAGCGCGAGCATGACCAGCGTCACCGGCAGGAGTGCGAGTCCGGACTTGAGCGGGCTGTAGTGCTCCACGATCTGCAGCTCCACCGGCAGCAGGAACAGGGCGCCCCCGAGGGCGCCGTAGACGGCGAAGGTCACGGCGTTGGCCCCGCTGAACTGGCGGGAGCGGAACAGCCCGAGCGGCAGCATGGGATTGGCGCGGCGGTGCTCGACGACGAGGAAGGCGGGCCCGGCAACCGCGGCCAGGACGAGGCCGGCCACCACGGCCGGGCTCGTCCAGCCGCGTGTCGGCGCCTCGATGAGCCCGTAGGTCAGGCCGGCCAGGAACACGACGGCGAGCGCTGCGCCGACGCTGTCGACCCGGCCGGTGCTCGTCGGATCTCGCGTCTCGGGCACGTGGCGCGCGGTAATGGCCAGGACCGCTCCGGCCACCGGGAGGTTGATGTAGAAGACCCAACGCCAGGAACCGATGGCGAGGAGATAGCCGCCGATGAGCGGGCCGGCCGCGGCCGCGACGCCGCTCAGCCCCGACCAGGCGCCGATGGCACGGGCGCGGTCCTCGGGACGGAACGAGGCCTGCAGGATGGCGAGGCTGGCCGGGGTCAGGAGAGCGCCGCCGATGCCCTGGACCACCCGCGCCACGATCAGCAGCGTGGCGTTCGGGGCCACGCCGCAACAGGCCGACGCGACGGCGAACCAGACGACCCCGACCGAGAAGATCCGCTTGCGGCCGTAGCGGTCTCCGAGGAAGCCTCCGAGGAGGAGGAAGGCGGCGACCGTGAGCGAGTACCCGGTGACGACCCACTGCAGCGTGCCGACGCCCCCGTGGAAGGCGCGCCCGATGGAGGGGAGCGCGATGCCGACGACGGTCGAATCGAGAAAGGCGATGCCGGAGCCGAGGACGGTGGCCGCCACGACCCAGCGACCCCGCCCGCTCGAGAGGGCGAGCGCAACCACGACCGTGCCCGCAGAGGGCGGGCCGCCGGCGTCAGCCGGTCCGCTCACCGCGGCGATCATTGGGCTGCGGGCGGATCATTTCAGGATATTGACCGCGCGCGCGACGACGAGGATGCCCACCACGAGGGAGATGGCCGACTCGGCCATCATCATGAGCTTCGCCCAGGTCTTGACCGCCGACACGTCGGTGGGGCTGAAGGCGGCGGCGGTGGCGAACGAGAAGTGGAAGTAGTCGACGAACGTCGGGTACCACCCCTCCTCGACGTGCTCCGCGTGCAGCATCTCGGGGAAGATCAGGGCAGGCCTGGGACCGGTGCCCGCGACGCGCGCCGCCGGTCCGCCCCGGTCGAGGTTCCAGTACCACAGCGCGAAGGCGATGATGTTGGTCAGCCAGATGGCGGCGCCGCTGGCCAGCAGCACCTTGGCGTTCTGGGTGAAGTTGGACACGTCGACGATGCCGATCACGAGGCGCACGGCCGCATCCGCGTTGGCGACGGAGATCAACCCGATGAGGACGCTGGTCAGGTTGTGCAGCCACGGGCGATCCCGGTCGATGCGGCCGGGATCGCCGATGATCAGCGCGGCCAGCAGGACGACGAGGATGACGAGGAAGAGAAAGGCCGCGTCACCGTTGCGCAGTTGATGAGGCAGTGCGGCCCGGAGCAGTCCCGTCGCAATGACGGCGAGCGCCATCGGCCAACGGGGCTCGCCGGCGCGGCCCGTCCGCTGCTCGCCCACGGGCTCGGGGACGCTGGACATGGGGCCATCTTCCCCCAACGCGCGGGTGGCAGGCCGGGAACTCGGGAACGCGCCCGTGGTGGCCACCAGGGGCGAGGCCCCGGCGGCCGGCGGGGGTGCGAGCACCACGCCGGTCCGGACCAGGGGCTCGCTTGACCGATCGCCCTTCAGACCGCCGGGTCGACGAACAGCACCGGCTCGGATCGTCCGTCACGCTTGGATCGGTACATTGCGGCGTCGGCCTGGGCGACCAACGCCGTGGCATGCGCGCTCCGTTCGTCGGACCAGGCGACGCCGAGACTGGCGCGAATCTCCACGCTGGTGGTGCCGAGATCGATCGCTGACCCGAATGCACGGTCCGTCAACGAGCGCGCGATCGCCAGTGCGGTTCCGGGGTCGGCCACGTGCGGGCAGATCACGAGGAACTCGTCCCCGCCCAGACGCCCCACGACATCGCCCGCGCGCACCGACGTGCGGATCCGTTCCGCCACGCGGAGGAGCACCTCGTCGCCGGTCGCGTGACCGAACTGGTCGTTCACCGGCTTGAAGCCGTCGAGGTCGACGAAGAGTGCTGCCGTCCCCATTGGGTCGCTCACGACGGCCGGGGCGCGGTCCAGGGTGTCCTGCAGCACCGCCAGGGTGCCGGCACGGTTGAGGCAGCCGGTCAGAGGGTCGCTGATGGCCTTCACCTCGAGATCGCTGCGGCTCTGGACGCTGGCTGTGACGTCCTCGACGCAGCCCGTCAAGCCCGTGACCATGCCGTAGTCGTCACGAAGGGGCCGGACGCTGACGGAGCAGTGGCGGGTCCGACCCTCTCCGGGGACGCGCACGATGGTGTCGAACTCGGTTCCGTCTACGGCCGCGCGGAGGGCAGCGTCCAGTTCCGAGCGGTCTTCCGGGTCGACCCCTCCGAGCTGGTCGATCAATTTCGGCCCGAGCGCCGATCCCATCAGCTCGGACAGCCGTCCGTTGGCGAACAGCAGGTTGCCGGCGAGGTCCGCATGGAAGAGACCCACCGGGACCGTCTCCGTGAGCTGGCCCAGGAGCTGCTCCCGGGCGTGCAGTGCATCGATGGTGGCCATGTCCTCTGAGACATCGAGCATCTGAGCCAGGACGTCCACCTCGTCCCCCTCACCGTGGCGCTTCTGGTTGGTGACCTCGAGCCAGACCCACGAGCCGTCACGGTGCCTGTGCCGCAGCCGGACCGGGGGGCTCGACTCTTCCGAGTCCAGCATCTCCAACCACGTCGCGATGCCCAATTCGCGGTCGTCGGGGTGGACCAATTCGAGCGTGCGCTGGCCGATGAGCTCTTCGGGGACCCAACCGAGGATGACCGAGAGGGCGGGATCGACCCACGTGAAGACCGCGCTGGTGTCCTTCACGGCCCGTGCCAGGCGGGGCGGCGGTGTGGGGAGGCGGGCGGCCTCCACGATCTCGTCGCCGTCGGACGAGTAGCCCGGGGTGAACAGCCCGATCATCACCTGGTGTCTGTGCCGCACGTCCAGCAGGTACAGGTTCGACGGGTTCTCGGGATCGCTGACCCGCCGGACTGTGGCCACGGCTGCCCCCTGGGTGCGCGCCTGTCCCCACAGCTTGGCCACCACGGCGCGATCGGCCGGAATGACCTGGTCCATGAGCTGGCCGCCGCCCTCGGCGACCTCGTGCCGGATGAGCGGTACGGTCCGGGGCACCGGCGCCGGCCTCGGAACGCCTCCGCCGGTGATCGCGAAGACGGCACCGTCGGGGTGACGCCGGAGGAGTGTCAGGAGCGCCGACTCGATCGCGTCGTCCGCTCGTGCTTCGGCGCCGTGGGAGCCCCATGCCTCTCCGGGCGCCCTACGAGGGGGCACACCGAAATGGTAGGTCATCGGGCGATCTGAGGCACGGGCGCCCGGGTCACCCGCCCGCCGGCCCTCCGGGCCTCCGCATCCTCTCCCCCAGGGTCGCCGGGCGGGCCGGGCGGGCCGGGCGGGCCCGAACGGCGTGCGGCCGTCGTGCGGAATGGCGGGATTCTCTTCGTGAAACGCCGACCCACCCGTACGAGACTGGCGGGGCGGGCAGATACCGCTGCACCGCCGTGGTCACACTCGCGACGACAGGGAAACCCAATGCACACCTTCATCACAGAAGTCCGCCAGACACTCATCCCCTCCCGGTCCGGCAAGGACGGACCGTTGCCGCCGCTGCTGGTGGCCATGACGCTCGTGACCGGTCTGGTCGATGCCTTCAGCTACCTGGTGCTCGGGCACGTCTTCGTGGCCAACATGACCGGAAACGTCGTTTTCCTGGGCTTCGCCCTGGCCGGCGCACCGGGCTTCTCCATCGGTGCCTCGGTCGTCGCCTTGGCCTCGTTCTGCCTGGGCGCCCTCGTCGGCGGGCAGGCCGGGAAGAGATACGGCGCGCATCGGGGCCGCCTGCTCAGCATGGTGACAGCGGTCGAGGCGGTGCTGCTCGGCGCCTCGGTCATTCTGGGGTTCGTGAGCGGAAGTCCCGTCACGGCCGGATTTCGCTACCCGCTCATCTTCGTCCTCGCCACCGCCATGGGGGTGCAGAATGCCGCCGCTCGCCGGGTCGCCGTCCCCGATCTGACCACCACCGTCCTCACCATGACAATCACCGGCATCGTCGCCGACAGCACGATCGTCGGCGGCAAGGGCTCGAAATCGGGACGGCGCCTCGTTGCGATCGCCGCCATGCTGGTGGGTGCCCTCGTGGGAGCGGCGTGCGTCCTGCACGTCCACATCGTGATCGCCCTGGTGATCGCCCTGGTTGTGCTGGTCGTCGTCGGTACGATCACCTTCATGCTCGGGAAGTCGGACGCGGAGTGGGCCAAGGCCCAAGGATGATCCGCCGCGGCCGGGCTGGCCGGAAGCCATCCACCCACCGCCGATCGGCCTAGGCTCCTCGTCGACGACGCGCCGAGAGATGGGAACGATCAGACATGACCAATGAATGGGGACCGCTGGGAGCGCTTGCCGGCGAATGGGAGAGCGACAAGGGCGGGCTCGACACCGCGTTCTCACACTCGCAGGGGAAGGTGGTGGGCAGCCCGTACCTCGAGAAGTGCACGATGAAGCCGTTCGGCCCGGTCGACAACGGGAACCAGCACCTCTACGGCCTCGACTACAGGAGCGCCATGTGGCGCGGCGACGAAGAGAACCCCTTCCACACCGAAGTGGGCTACTGGCTCTGGGACGCAGCGACCGATGAGATCATGAAGGGCTTCGTCGTTCCTCGGGGCATCACGACCCTGGCCGGGGGCACCGCCGCCGCCGACACGACCGAGTTCACCCTGAAGGCCGCGATGGGTGAGGCGCAGTACGGCATCGGCGAGAACAAGTACCTGGCCCAGAACGCCAGCACGGTGAGCTACCAGGTGACGATCACCCTCGGCGAGGACAGCTGGTCCTACGACGAGGTGACCATTCTCAGGATGAAGGAGTTCGACGAGCCGTTCGCCCACACCGATCACAACACCCTGCGTCGAGTCGGCTGATCCGGGCCGTGTGCCGACGGCCGTGAGTCAGCGACTCCCCGCTCGGGCCATCTGCCGGTCCCCGAGCCGCACAATGAGCGGCCAGATCCGAGGCGCGAAGACGTCACCTCCTGTGAACGCGAAGTGGATGCCGTCGGCGAGCCGTACCTGCTGGCCGTCCATGAACTCCTCGTAGTGCCCGCCCGGGCAGGCCACCGCGTTGAAGTTGAGGAGCGTTGTGCCCGGGATGGAGGCGGCCACGTTGCGGACGAGGTGGTTGTAGATGGCCAGACGAGCCCGTGAGTCCTCGGGCCATGGCTGGCCGTCGGGCTGCTCACCCGTGTCGTAGCAGGGAGCCGTCATCAGGACGACCGCGGCGCCTCCGGATCCGGCGAGGTGCACCGCGTCCGTGAGCTTCCGCCGCACATAGGCCGCGTAGGTGGGGTCCTCGATGTTGGTCCAGTGGCCTTCGTAGGTGCGGTTCGAGACCTCCCAACGGCCGGCCAGGATCATGACGACGTTCGGATCGTCCTTGGCGATGGCTGCCTTCCAGAGCGCGGGCCATTGGGTCCGGGGCGGGGAGCCCACACACTGGACGGCCATTGGGGCATCCACACCCTTTTCCTGGTACTCGGCTCCGCTCGTGACCCCGCAGCCCAGGATGCCGTCGTTGAACGGTCTGATGCCGTAGTCACGAGCGTGCTCGTTGAGGCCGATGTCGAGGGTCAGGGCGGTGGAGTCACCCACCACCAGCGCTTTCACGAGGGGTCCGGTGCCGGCTGCCGATGTCGGTTGAACCGGCGGCCCGGGCCCCGGCGCGGCCACCGCGGGGACATTCGTCGCCGCCACGAGAGCGACGACCGTGGCCAGGACCGCCGCCGGCGTGACGGCCCACGCCCGCCGGCCGCGCAGGAAGTTCCCCTGTCGGATCGGACGCTCAATCACGTAGAAGGAGGCCGAGGCGACCGCCAGCGTGAGGGCGACCCGCACTGCGAACAACGGGTAGCCGGTGAGTCCGGTCCGCGCGTTGTCGATGAAGATGAACAGGGGGAAGTGCCAGAGGTACATGCCGTAGGAGATGCGACCCACGTAGCGCAGCGGCGTCACCGACAGGCACCGGGCCAGGATGGAGCGCTGGGCGCACACCACGCTGAACAACACGGCCGTCGTGGCGAGTGCCGCCAGAAGGAAGCCACCGCGATACGCGAAGGCGTCGTTGTAGGTGACCAGGGTCCACAGCAGCGCGCTGAGCGCCACTCCGGCCACTCCCACCGCGAGCGCAGCGGCACGCCCACGCACCGTCTGCGCGGCCCACGCCGGATCGCCGCCGAGTTGTCGGGCCGCCCGGTCGATCAGCGCGGGGAGGGCACCCGCCCGGCGGCGATGGTCTGCCCAGAGCGAGAGCGATGCCGCCAGAGCCGCGCCGACGAGCAGGGACTGGGCGCGGGTGTCGGTGCCGTAATAGAGGCGATCGACATCACCGGGGGAGTAGAGAAGGGCCATTTCGATCGCTGACGCGAGCGCCCCTGTGATGCACACGGCGAGCAGAGCCCGGGTGCTCCGCCAGAGCTTGAAGACTCCGAGGACGACCAGGGGCCAGATCAGGTAGAACTGCTCCTCGACGGCGAGCGACCAGGTGTGGGTCAACGGTGAAGTCAGCGCGGTCTGGTTGAAGTAGTTCGAGCCGTTCGCGATGAAGTGCCAGTTGGCGAAGTAGAAGAGAGCCGAGTAGGCGTCACCGCGCAATGTGGGGTAGGTGCCTGCGGGAACCAGGAAGGCGGCGAAGAGGGCGACCCCGAGCAGCATGACCAACAGGGCGGGAAGAAGCCGCCGGGCCCGCCGGGCCCAGAAGCGCCCGAGGCGGATCGTCGTCGACCTCTGCCATTCGGAGATGAGCAACGACGTGATGAGGAAGCCCGAGAGGGCGAAGAACGTATCGAGAGAATAGAACCCCCCCGACGTGAGGAAGACGCCCCCGTGGTAGCCCATGATGACGATGATCGCGACGCCCCGGATCCCGTCGAGTGCGGGGATGTAGGAGAGATTCGGGCCCCCGCGGGGGGCATCGGGGTCTACGGGGTACACGGGTGCCCCAGGCGCTGCATCATCCTCGGTCACCGACGGCTCCGCTCGCCACCGCGGCGCCGCGCGGTGGAAGGGGCGGCGCTCATCGGGAACAGTCTTGTCGGCGTACCGCGCCACGCGTTCGCGGCCCAAGAGGACGCTGCGCTTCTCTTTTGAGCGTCGAGCTACGCGCGTCTGCGCCGCCGGTCCACGGGCGGGCTGCAGGCCCGAGAGCCCCTCGGATCTATCGTGGGTCGTCGTGACCGCTCCGGAACGCCCGTCGACCCGCCCGCCGGAACAGACCCTCGACGAAACCCCGGATGAGGGCCGGAGCCGTCGGCCAGGCAGGGCGGAGGTCCTTGTCCGTCGAACGGACAAGTTCCAGCAGCGACACGATGTGCTGGGTTTCCCTTACGCGGTCCTACAGAAGTTCGGCAACGACCAGGCGGGCAGCAAAGCGGCGCTGATCGCCTATTACGGACTCTTCGCCATCTTCCCGCTGCTGATGCTCTTCACGACGATCCTCGGTTATGTCCTGCACAACAACGACCAACTGCGCAAGGACCTCGTCGACAGTGCTCTGGGGAGCTTCCCGATCATCGGCTCCCAGTTGCAATCCCAGGTCCACGGCTTGACCGGGAGCGCCCTCGCCGTCGTCATCGGGAGTCTGCTCCTCTTGTACGGGGCCATCGGCCTCGGACTGGCGACGCAGAGCGCAATGAACAAGGTGTGGAACATCCCTTACGTTCGCTGGCCATCCCTCGCCGTGCGCTACCTCCGGGGGTTTGCCGTCCTCGTCCTGCTCGCCCTCTCCACAATTGGATCGACGGTGCTGACGGGGTTCGCGACGCTGACGTCACACGGGCAGGCTTCCACCGCGCTCTTGCTGGTCGGCTCACTCGCACTGAACTTCGGGCTCATACTCCTCGCATACATGGTCATGACCGCCGTGAGGTTCACCGTGCGCGAGGTCGTCCTCGGGGCGGTGTTGGCCACCGTGTTCTGGCAGGCGCTGCAGATCGTCGGCAGCTGGTACGTGGGCCGGGAGCTCCGGCACGCAACGGCGACGTACGGTTTCTTCGGGATCGTCATCGTTCTGGTGGCCTGGATCTACCTGGGGGCCCAGTTCTTCCTTCTCGCCGCGGAGATCAACGTCGTCAAGCGGTACCGCCTCTGGCCGAGATCCATCACCCAACCGCCGCTCACCGACGCGGACAGGGCTGTCTTCGAGCGCCTGGCGCGGATGGAGATCCGCCGGGGTGAAGTCGAAGTCCAGGTCGATTTCACCGCGGCCGCGGATTTCGACCCGCTGAATCAGTCAGCGATCTCGACCGGGGGCGCGAGCGACGAGTGAATCGAGGCGGGTGTGGCGCTCCGTACCGATGGAGGAGCCGTCAGCGCCGCTCTGGTGACGGATCAAGCAGGAGCAGGCTGGACCGGGGCGGGTGCGGTCGGAGCGTCCTTGGGCTGTGGGTTCGGGTTGATCCTGAGTGCCGCGACAAAGGACACCACCACCGCCACGATCACGATCGGCATCAGAGCCACTGCGTCCGATATGAAGAGCAGGCTCGGGAGCAGCACCGCGGTCATGGGCATCTTCAGGGCGCCCGCAGTCATGGCCCCGACGCCCATAGCCGCGCCGGCGATCATGGGGAGCCCACCGACATGCGAAAGGGCGATCCCGCCGGCCGCTCCGATGAACATGCTCGGGAAGATGGGACCGCCGCGGAAGCTGCTCAACGAGACTGAGTAGGCCAGCCCTTTGCACGCGACGAGGAGCACCAGTGCACCCACGCTCCAGGTTGCGGCGTGCTGGACGAGGGTAGGGAGTGCGCTCTGCCCGGAGAACAGGACGTCGGACGAGCTGCGACCCGTGCCTTGGGCGAAGGCGATCGCCAGTCCGCCCACCGCCAGGCCCATCAGCGGGGTCACGAGCACCCTCCGTCGCTCGGTGATGGGCCGGAGCGCCCGGGCCATTCTGAAGATGCCGCCGGCGACCACGGCGGCAGCCAGGCCGATGGCGATGGCCCAGAAGAACTCGACCACCGTGGGTGACCCGACATGGGGGATGGACGTGATGGTCAACGAGAACGTCCCGTATCCCGTCAGGTGGTTGAGACCCACGAAGATCAACGAGCCCACCCCGGCGGCGAGGAGACCGGGGAGCAGCACGGCCTCCATCAGCGGACCGCCCAGACCCGCCATCTCCATGAGGAGGAAGGCGCCGACGAGCGGGGATCCCAGCAGCGTGGCAATCGCGGCGAAGCTCCCCGCGGCCCCGATGACGACGGCGGTCATGGGTGGTGCGTCGTTCTTGACCAGGTGCACGGCAAGGACACCCAGCCCGCTCCCGATCGCGATGAGGGGTGCTTCAGGACCCAGCACGACCCCCAGAGCCAGCGTGGCGAATGCCGCCGCGATGATGCCGAAGAGCTCCATGGGTGGGACGGGACCGCCCGACTTGAAGCCCTCCGACGGTTCATGGCCGCCGGTGCCCGGCAGGAAGCGAATAGCCAGTGCGACCAGCACGCCACTGAGAGTCAGCCACGGGAGGGGCCACCACAGTGGTTCCGTGGCGAACCCGACGGTCTTCGGGAGATCGGTGAAGACCTCCGTCTGGACCCTGGCGACCGCCTCCAGGAAGAAGTAGGCCACGGTCGCCACCGGGACACCGATCAGGGCTCCGAGGGCCAGGAGTGCCAAGAAAGCCCGGGACTTCATGATGTCCGCGGGGTCGGGAGGGGAAGGTGGCTGCTCCGGTGCAGTGGCGGAGTCCGTCATATTCCCTCCAGAAGCCCTCAGTGTGAGACATCGTCGTGACGAGCACTGCTCAACTCTGTCGCAATGTCCGACATGATGATCCGATGGCAGTAGCGGAACTCGTTGCGAACTCGATGCGAACTATACCGCTGGAGGTTCAGGCCAGGCGGAACATGACGTACTGCTGTGCGGTGCGGCCCGGTTCACTCACGTTGGCTCGATCTGGTCCTCACGATCACACGGCAGCGAGCGTGCACAGTGACGGCGGGAGAACGCCTGTGGCGCCGGGATCACTCCGTCGACGAGATCTTTGGCAGCTTCGCCGGCGAGCACAACGGACCCGCGCCCCTGTCGTTCGCTCACAATCGCTCATGTGTCCATGCGGACCAACCCGGTGACGTCAGATGTCAGCGCGCTCTGACGCGTAGCCGGAGATGGTTGCCTGCATCTCGAGCGGTTTGCGATCAGCTGGCGCTGCCGCCACGTCGTCGGACGTTCGAGGATCCTCACTGGTCCAGTCGGCCCAACCCCCGATGCCTTGCAGGGCAAGGTAGAGGGGAGTACCTTGTGACGCATGGGACAGTCGGACGGACGGCGCAGCCAGCTGCTTCGAGGCGTTCTGGACCTGTGTCTGCTGGCCGTGATGGCCGAGGGCCCCGCCTACGGCTACGAGATGACGAAGCGATTGCGGGCGCGTGGGCTCTCGATCGTCGGAGAGGGTTCGATCTATCCGCTCCTCGGACGGCTCGAGCGTGACGATCTGGTCGAGACAAAGCGTGCTGCCAGCAACGGCGGCCCACCGCGGAAGTACTACAGCATGTCGCCAGAGGGCAAGCGGGCGCTCGAGGAGGGCGTACGAGAATGGCAAGCAGCGCGTGACGCGATCGACGGTGCTCTCGATTTGGTCAAGGTGGAGGTGCGACCGTGAACGAGTTCATCGGGGAGTGTCGTAAGGAGTGGCAGCGGCTGGGCGTGCCGGATCCCGTCGCCAACGAGATGGCTGCGGACCTGACCGCTGACATCGACGAAGCCGAAGCGGAAGGCGGCTCCGCCGAGGACGTGCTTGGGAACAGCCTCTTTGACCCGCAGCACTTCGCGGCGTCGTGGGCCGAAGCTCGTGGCGTCACGTCCACGCCGTCCACGCCGTCCACGCCGTCCACTGCCCCCCGACGCTCGCTGAGCCGCCGACAGATCGCGGCCGCCGCGTTGGCGGCCCTCGCCGTTGTCCTGGTGATGGGTGCCCTCGTGCTGGGGATAGGCCATCAGAGTGCGTCGGTTGCCATGTCGGTTCGCAAGATCCTGGGACCAGGGTCGGTCCATTGGTTCGGGGCCGGCCCCGCGACGCCACCGGCGCGGGTCTTCGTTTCCGGTCCGTCATTCGCGGTGGGCCACGGCCCAGGCCCGGCCATCGTCGCGGTGGGCTTGCTGCTCGCGGGCGTTGTGGTCCTCGGTCTCGCTGTCTTCTATTGGGCTCCTTGGGCTCGACGCCACTCCAAGTGACAGCTCCGACGAACGGACACGTCAACAGTCTGGAAGGTCCGGTTTTATGACGAAAATGCGACGCGGTAGCGGCTCCACGGTGCGCATGAGGAGAGCGACCCGATGACCGTCACTGCGGTGGAGACGGAGCGCTCCGGAGGCGACACCCAATGGGCCGTCGAGACCCACGGGCTGACCAAGCGCTTCGGCGAGAACATCGCCGTCAACGACGTGGAGCTCCTGGTCCCGCGCGGCTGCGCCTTCGGCTATCTCGGTCCCAACGGGG
>JBKQUM010000073.1:0-99001 GCA_052140165.1 Acidimicrobiales bacterium | reverse complement strand
GTAGTCGTCCGCGTACTGGCGGTAATCGAAGCGGGTCTTCAACGCCAGATTCTGGTCGGCATCGATCCCGTCGAGGTAGAGGTCGAGGAGCTCGGTGACCTTGAGGCCGGCCGGCGACGGAGCGAGTTGGCCTCGGTCGATCTTGGACAGCACCTCACGGCGCTCCTTGGCAGCTTCGGCCATGGTGCGGAAGCCCCGCCGGGTGATCTGGTCCCGCTTCCCGGTCAGGGGGTCATGGCCGACGGTGGCCTTGAAGTACCACTTGCCCCGCTTGTCTTGGTAGACGCCCTGCGGTCTGGCCGGCATTATCCACAGCCTCCCCGCCACTCGTGAGAACCCTTCCGGTTCTCACGATGTTCTCACGGGGCTGTTTTCGCCTCAAGCGATTTGATGGAAATCACTCTGAACTGGACTTATAGTGCGCGCTCGGAGGGATTCGAACCCCCAACCTTCTGATCCGTAGTCAGATGCTCTAGTCCGTTGAGCTACGAGCGCCGGGTGAGTCAACAAGTGTACCGGACCCAGGCAGGCGCCGGATTGCGTGAACGTGCTGGTCAGACGGAGATCGGCAGGTTGGTGTAACCCCGTACCGTGCTGGTGAAGAGGGGCACCGCCCCGTCCATGTCGACCGACCACTCGGGAAAACGCTCGAAGGTCTGCTCCAGTGCGATGCGCGTTTCCGTCCGCGCCAGCGCCGCCCCCAGGCAGAAGTGGATGCCGTAGCCGAACGACAGGTGGTGATCGATCTGGCGGTGGATGTCGAAGCGGTCCGGGTCGGGAAAGGCACGCTCGTCCCGCCCGGCCGAGCCGGTGATCATCACGACCTTCGAGTTGGCCGGGATCGTCTGCCCGTGGATCGCGACATCGGCGGTGCAAAAGCGGCTCTGCACCGGGGAGGGTGCCTCATAGCGCAGCAGCTCCTCCACCGCATTGGGGATGAGGCCGGGGACGGCCACCAGCTCGGCCCGCTGGTCCGGGTTCTGGTCGAGAGTGAGGGCCGCCCATCCGAGCAGCCGGGCCACCGTCTCTGTGCCGGCGCTCCCGATCAGGAGCGCGAAGTTGACCGCCTGCTCCGTCGTCAGCCGTCGCAGCTCGCCGTCCTCGTCGACGATCTCGCCGTTCAACAGGTCGGTGAACATGTCGTCACGAGGGTTCTTCCTGCGCTCGGCGAGCTCACCCGCGACGTACTCCTGCAGCTTGCCCATCGCCACGGCGGACACGTCGTTGTACATGCCCAACTCCGGATCGAGGTGGAACGTCTCGTCGATCCAGCGCCGCACCTGGTCCCGGTCGGACTCCGGCACGCCGAGCAGCGCGGCGATCACGTAGGCGGGCACGCGGGCACCGAAGTCCTGAACGTAGTCGAACGAGCTCTGGCCGACTTGGGCGTCGAGCAGGCCGGCACAGAGCCGGCGAATGTCGTCCTCGAGCTGCGTCATCCGGCGCGGCGTGAAGGCTTTGGAGACGAGCCGGCGATAGCGGGTGTGCTCCGGGGGATCCATGAAGATCATGATCTCCATCTCCGTCGGCTCCGGTCCGATCATCTCCATCACGGTGCCGTGGGACGAGCAGAAGGTCTTCGGATCACGGCTGAAGGCGTCGACGTCGGCGAAGCGGCTCACCGCGTAGAAATCGTGCTCGGCGTTGTAGTAGACCGGCGCCTCGTCGCGCAGGCGGCGCCAGATCGGGTGCGGGTCGACCTTGTACCGCGCATCGAGCGGGTCCCAGGCCAGTGGCGGCGTATCGACGGACGTCATGTGCAGGTTCCCCTCAGTCGAGGCCGATGTGTTCCCCGTCCCAGAGCTTGATGCCGCCCAGTATGCCCGCCGTGTTGTCCACCACCGTGATGCGCTCGAGCACCTCACCCAGGTCGCGGCGGTTGATGCGTTGCGCGTTGCCTCCACCGATGAAGAGGTGATCGAAGAACGTGAGCGCATTGAAGTAGGCGATCGCCTTGCGGATCCGCGCGTTCCAGCGCTTGTCACCGATCTTCTTGCGCACCGGCTCGCCCAGCTGCTCGTTGAACGTCTCACCCTTGCGGAACTCGAGGTGCGAGAACTCGAGGTGGGGCAGGAGGCGGCCGTCCATGAAGAGGGCCGTGCCGACGCCCGTCCCGAACGTGATGACGGCCTCGAAGCCGTAGCCCTGCACGACGGCGGCACCCTGGACGTCGGCGTCGTTCGCCACCCGGCAGGGCATGTCGAGGGAGTGCGCCAGCGCATGGGCGAGGTCGAAGTCCGACCAGGCCTTGACCAGCTCGGGGACGATCTCGGTGCCCGGCCCGCTCTTCGTCACGAAGTGGGGCGCGCTGAGAACGTGGCCGCCGCGCACCATGCCGGGGAACCCGCACGAGATGCGGTCCGCAGCGGGCAGCTTGGCGGCGATGCCGGTGAGCGTCTCGACCAACTGGTCGGGTGGCATCGGGTAGGTGGTGGGGATCTTCACCCGGTCCGCCACGAGCGTGCCGTCCGACGCGAGCACGTTGGCCTTCAGCCCCGTGCCCCCGACGTCGATGGCCAGGGTGTAGGGATGCGCAAGGGCGCTACCGGCTGGCGTGACCTCCACGGGGCCGACTGTAGCGAAACCGGATTCAACCGGGTCCGGCGACACCGATCCCGTCATCCCCGGAGGACGTTGCGGATGACGTCGCGGAGCATCCCACCCAGCTCCTCGTTGGTCGTCGACGAGAAGGCCTCGCCGGAGAGGAAGAGGCTCGAGAAGATCACGCCGAAGGACGCCGCCATGCGGACCCGGTCCCGCAACGGGACCCTGGTGTCGGCCAGCACCTGGCGGAACTGGTTCTGGATGTCCTCGTGCTCGGCCTCGTGCTCCTTGCGGTGCAGCTTCTCGAGGGCGGCCTGGTTCCGCTCGTGCATGAGGAAGATCTTGCGCTGGGCGAGCATCTGGTCGACGATCTCGTCGAGCAGCTCTCCCCAGAGCGCCAGGGTGACGGGGCCCTTGCCGATCCGGACGAGCGCATCCCGTCCGAACTCGTGCAGGCGCATGTGCAGCGCCATGAGGATGTCGTCCTTGGAGGTGAAGTGGTAGTAGAGCGCCGCCTTCGTGACGCCCAGCTGCCCGGCGATCTGCCGCAGGCTGGTGCCGTCGAAGCCCTGCTCAATGAAGAGGTCCAGGGCCACATCGAGGATCCGCTCCCTGGTGTTGACCGCCGCCGTCCCGGGCGCCGGGTCGGCGTCGACCGGCTCGTCGACGTGGTCGGTACCGGTCGGGAGGTCCTCGGTGGCGGGTGCGGTCTGGCTCATTGGGGTGGATACTCTACTTGACGGCCGGTCAGTAGCAGCCGTACTCTGTCGCTCTGGGACCAGTCTACTGACCGACAGGTAAGGATGCCATGGCTGACGAGCTGATGATCCGGGCCGAGGGGCTCACCAAGCGGTATGGCGACACGCAGGCCCTGGCCGGGGTCGATTTCTCGGTGCCCGCCGGCACCATCCTCGGACTGCTCGGCCCGAACGGGGCCGGCAAGACCACCGCGGTGCGGATCCTGACGACGCTGGCGCGGCCCGACTCGGGCCGGGCCGCGGTGGCGGGGATCGACGTCGTGAAGCACCCGGGCGAGGTGCGCCGCCACATCGGCGTGGCGGCGCAGGACGCCACGCTCGACCCGCTGCTGACCGGGCGGCAGAACCTCGTTCTGGTCGGCGAGCTCTCCGACATGGGCCGGGCGCCGTCGCGGGCCCGGGCGGCCGAGCTCCTCGCCCAGTTCGAGCTGACCGACGCCGCCGACCGGGTCCTCAAGGGCTACTCGGGCGGCATGCGCCGGCGGCTCGACCTGGCTGCAGCCCTGATGACGCGGCCGCCCGTGCTCTTCTTAGATGAGCCGACGACCGGCTTGGACCCGACGAGCCGCCAGCGGGTGTGGGAGGCCATCCGCGAGCTGCTCGGTGAGGGTGTGACCGTGCTGCTGACGACGCAGTACCTCGAAGAGGCCGACGCGCTGGCCCACCGCATCGTGGTGGTGGACCACGGCAAGGTGATCGCCAACGGGACGCCGACGGAGCTGAAGGAGGCGAGCCGCAGTGCCCGCCTGGAAGTGTCGCTCGCCGCGCCCGACAGCGAAGCGCGGGCAGCGGGCGCCATGGCGCCGCTCGTGGCGGGACGGGTGCACGTCAGCGAGGACGGTCGGCGGCTGAGCGCCGGCGTGGACGCCGTGCCGGGTCTGGCCACTGCGGTGGTGCGGGCGCTGGACGCGGCGGGAGTGCTGGTGGACAACATCGAGGTGCGCCAGCCCTCGTTGGACGACGTGTTCTTTTCCCTCACCGGCGGCCACATCGAAGACGAGGACGAGGACGAGGTGATCGGATCGGGCGACGGCGCAGTGGCGGCAGCTACGGCTGGCGGGTCCGACGGTGGCGACGGCGAGAGCGGTGACCGTCACGAGTTGGAAGGGGTGCGCACATGACGACCACGCTGACGCCGACGTCGGTCGGCCTCGATCGTCCCCGCTCCGGTGGGCTCGTGTTCGGCTCGCTTTCCGACATCTGGGCGATGACGCGGCGCAACCTGGTGCACATTGCGCGCGAGCCGATGCAGCTCTCCGACGTGACGATCCAGCCAGTGCTCTTCACGGTGCTGTTCGTCTACATCTTCGGGGGCGCCATCGCGCTCCCCGGGGGCGGGAGCTACGTGGACTACCTCCTGGCCGGGATCCTGGCCCTGAACCTCGTCACCTCCGTCATGGGCACCGCGGTGGGACTCAGCACGGATCTGCACGAGGGCATGATCGACCGCTTCCGCACGCTGCCCATGTGGCGTTCGGCCGTGCTGGTCGGGCGTTCCATGGCCGACCTCCTGACCTCACTCCTCTGCGCGCTCATCGTCGGGCTGACGGGTCTGGCCGTCGGATGGCGACCGGGGGCCAACGACATCTCGGTCCTCGGCGGCTTCGCCCTCGTGATCCTGTTCGCCTACGCGTTGACGTGGATCGCCGCCTGCGTCGGGCTGAACGCGAAGAGCCCCGAGTCGGCCGCCTCCTTCGGCTTCATCGTGCTCTTCCCGTTAGCCTTCGTCTCCAACGCCATGGTGCCCACCCAGCACATGCCCGGGTGGCTCCAGGCGGTGGCGGAATGGAATCCGGTCAGCGCCGTGTGCGCCGGGACGCGCGTGCTGTGGGGCAACCCGAACCCTGCCGGGGCGCTCCATGCCTGGCCCATGCGGCATCCGATTGAGGCCTCGGTGATCTGGTCCGTGGCCCTCATCGCGCTGGCCGCTCCGCTGGCGGCGCATTTCTTCCGGCGGCGCACGACCGAGTAGGGCCTCTGGGGCACGGGCGGGACCGGACCGCACGGCCGGAATGGCCGGCGGGCTGGTTGGGTAGCGTGCCATCCGTGACGGGAGAACCATGGCTGTCTGACGCGTGCTCGCTGGTCGATGCGTTCCGGGCGGGGACGATCTCCCCCACCGAGGCACTGGAGGGATCGCTCGCGGCCGTTGCGTCCTCGGAGCTGAACGCGGTCTGCTTCGTGGACGAGGAGCGGGCGCACCGGTCGGCGGCGGCGGCCGACGTGCACCTGCCGTTCGGCGGCGTGCCGATGGGCGTCAAGGAGCTCGACCCGGTGGAGGGCTGGCCGCTGACCGACGCGTCCCTGGTGTTCAAGGACCGGGTGTCCGCCTACGACGGGACCATGACGGCGCGCCTCAAGAGGGCCGGGGCCGTACTGGTCGGGCAGACCACGGCGTCGGAGTTCGGCGGCATCAACTGCACGTACACCCGCCTGCACGGCGCGACGTCGAATCCGTACGACCTGGAGCGGACGCCCGGCGGTTCCTCAGGTGGCTCGGCGGCCGCGGTCGCCGGCGGGTTGTTCCCGATCTGCACCGGTGGTGACGGAGGCGGCTCCATACGGATCCCGGCCGGCTTCACGGGCCTGTTCGGGTTGAAGGCGACCTTCGGGAGGATCCCGAAGGGACCGTACACCGAGATCGAGCCGCTGACCGCGGTCCTCGGATGCCTGGCGCGATCGGTGCGCGACGCGGCGCGGTGGTTCGACGTCTGCAACGGGTACGACGAGTACGACCCGTTCTCCCTTCCCCGGGTCGAGGGCTGGGAGTCCGGGCTCGACCGGCAGGACGTCCGGGGGAAGCGGGCCGCGGTGTGCGTCGACCTCGGGACGGCGGTCGTCGCGGACGCCGTGTGCGAGAAGGTCGAGGCTGCGGCCGCCCTCCTGATCGAGGACGCATGCCTCGAACGGCACGATGTGCCGGTCGCGCTGCCGCAGGGCGGCATGGAGTGGGCGATGGCGGGGACCGCCAGTCTGCTGATGGGACTCGGTGACCTCTACCCCGCATGCGAACCGGAGCTGACGCCCGAAATCATGCTGGCGGCCAACATCGCGACCCATCACTTCGACATCGAGGCAACCAAGAGCATCGAGGCGCTGCGGCGGGCGTCCATCGTGCAGATGGCGCAGATCTTCGAGCAGGTGGACTTCGTGCTGTGCGCGACCAACCCCGACGTCGCCTTCGGCGCCCGGGGACCGCTGCCGACCACGGTCGACGGGGTGGACCTCGTGGCCGAACGGGGCTTCGAGGCCGCCGTGGCGAACAACGGGGCGTTGACCATCCCCGCCAACACCACCGGGCACCCTGCGGTCGCCATCCCGGTGGGGCTGGTCGACGGCCTGCCCGTCTCCATGCAGATCATCGGGCGGCGGCATGCTGAGCAACTCCTGCTCGACCTGGCCCGGATCGTCGAGCGGGAGCGGCCATGGCCCCTCGTGGCACCGACGGCCCCGATCTGACGCGGATCTGCTCCGTCCTCAGCTCGGAATACGAGACGCGGTAAAGAGGCGGAAATGGGGTAGGGACACGACGAGTCGGGTCGATCCCTGGGCCTGAGCACGAGTTTTGGGGTCCCGTTGAGCCTTTCTGTGACTTTCGGTTCCTGCGCTTCAACGACCGTTTGACCTATCTTGAACCGAGAGATGGCGGAGGAGATGCTGTTCACAGTTGCGGGGTCGGTCGCGATGCCGGCTCAGATGATCTCGCTCGAGGAGGCGGGGCTCGAGGAGCGCGCCGACCTGCAGGAGTGGGTGCTGTCGAACCCGGCCATCCTGGGGCCGGCCGTGAAGGTCATCACCTTCGAGTTCGACGGCGTGCCGACGGCGGCCGGCGCGGGCCGGGATCGCATCTGGGTGCTCGGCCTGGGCTCCGACGGACGGCTGGTGGTCGCCGAGCTCAAGAGCGGCCGGACGGCCGACACCGACGTCTCGGCGCTCAAGTACGCCGCCATGGCCAGCCGGATCCTGCCCGAGTCCCTGGCAGACCACTACGCGCGGTTCCAGTCGCGGCGGCAGTCCCCCATCACTCCGGACGAGGCGCTCGCCGAGCTGCAGGCCCACGCCCCCGATCTCACCCAGGAGTCGCTGCGCCGCCCCCGCATCGTCCTGCTGGCCCGCGACTTCTCCCCCCTGGTCACGGCCAGCGTGGTCTGGCTGAGCGAGATGGGCCTCGACATCTCGCTCGTGCAGATCAGCGCCTTCCGGTCCTACGTCTACGGGCGGGCCGGCAGTGGCAACGTTCCCATGATCTCGGTCAGCCAGCTCTACCCGTTGCGCGAGGTCGAGGAGTTCACCATCAGCCCCGAGCGCCAGCTGGCCAAGGAGATGGCCGAGTCCAAGCGGCGCGTCCAGGACGCCAGCACGGTGCGCCGCCTCGTGACGTCGGAGTCCGTGGCGGACGGGACGCTCTTCACGATCGCCCCCCGGGACGACATGGGCTTCGAAGTCCGGAACCAGCTCGAAGAGTGGCTCCACGCCGATCCGGGCCGCCGGACCGCCCACTGGCAGAACACCCTCGGTGCGCCGTTGGTGTGGGACGCCGACAAGGCGTCGTACACGCCGGCGGGGCTGGTCCGCCACATCATGGAGCTGTCGACCGGGATCAGCCGCGACTTCTTCGGGACCCAGTGGTGGCGCGATCCCGGCGGATGGACGCTGGCCGAGCTGGCGGGTCCGCTCAGCGGGGGCAAGGGCGCGCTCTACCGCGAGTTCTGGTCACGCTGGCTCGATCGGGTCCGGATGGCGCACAGCCATTGGACGCAGATGTCGACCCTGCCGGCGCAGAATTTCATCACGCTCCCCTCACCCATCAAGGGCACGCACTACGGGCTCGGCTTCGCGGCCGGCGGCAGGCTGCGGTCGGAATTCTTCATCGACCTCGGCTCTCCCGAAGCGAGCGCGGCGCAGTACGAGGTGATCCAGTCGCAGCGGGAGTTGGTGGAGTCGATCTACGACGGACCGCTGTCGTGGGAGCGGCTGCCCGACCGCGCCGCCTTCCGCATCGCCGACTACAGCGAGGGCGAGGTCACGTCGGTCGAGGACTACGCTTTCTACATCGACTGGATGATCGATGCGCAGGAACGGCTGCGCCGGGCCATCGAGGGTGTCCTGCACGGCGGCCTGCCCGTGGACGACGACTTCGACCGCCGCTGAGGCCGGACATTCCCGTCACGACCTCTTGAGCTTCCAGACGGCCAAGGGCGCGAAGACCACGACGAGTCCCACGCTCCACAGGAGCGACCGCACCAGGTAGTACGACACGCTGTGCCCGAGGAGCTGCTCGGCGCCCGGCCCGCCCGTCAGCAGCCGCACCGTGTTCACCATCTGCGTCATCGGCTGGTTGGTGGCGAAGCCCTGCATCCAGCCCGGCATCGTCGCCACCGGGACGTAGGCCGACGAGACGAAGCTGAGCGGGAAGACCAGGAACGAAAGCCCCTGGGCGGCCTGCGGGCTGCCTGCCGCCAGGCCCATGGCGATGAACATCCACACGAACGCGAAGCCGTACAGGATGGTCAGACCCAGTGCCGCCAGCGCGTCGGGCACGCTGCCCCCATTGCGGAAGCCGACGGCGAAGCCGACGGCGGTCATCACGAGCACGCCCCAGGCGACCAGCGTCGAGTCCGCGCCCACCCGGCCCGTGATGATCGAGAGCAGGCGGATGGGCAGGCTCCGCAGGCGGTCGAACAGACCCCCCTCGAGGTCGTCAGCCACACCGCTCGCCGCGCCCATGCCCTGGAAGAGCACGCCGGTCACGACGAACCCGGGCACAAGGAAGTCGACGTACGTCAGGGTGCCCAGATGCGCGACCGCGCCGCCGAAGACGTAGCGGAAGATGAGAAGGAAGAGCACCCCCTGCGCCGTGCCCGCGACGATAAGGGCCGGCGTGCGCACGAATTTCTTGAGCGTGCGGGCCGCCACCTGGCACGAGGCGACCAGATACGGCGCGCCCCCGTTCTCGGCCACCCCGACGGGGCGAGCCGGGCGCGGTCGATCGAGTGTGATGTCCACGGTCATGCTGCATCCTCCTCGGGACTGGTCGGGTCGGTGTCGGTGGTCGTGGTCGTGGTCGTGGAGCCGGTGGTGTGCCCGGTGAGCGCCAGGAAGACCTCGTCGAGCGTGGGACGGCGCAGCGTGATGTCCTCGACCGGCACGGCGGCGTCGTCCAGTGCGCGCACGACGACGGGCAGGAGACGGGAGCCGCCCGGTGCGGCGAGGGAACACCTGCGCGTCGCCGGGTCGGTGGACGGCTCTGCGATCCCGAGCGACCCGAGCACCTCGGCCGCCCGCTGCATGGTGGGCACGTCGACGGTGTGCAGCTCGACCATGTCGGCCCCCGCGCGCGACTTCAGCTCGTCGGGCGTCCCCTGGGCGATGACACGTCCCCCGTCGATGATCACGATGTAGGCGGCGAGATGGTCGGCCTCGTCGAGATACTGCGTCGTCAGGAGGATGTCGGTACCGGCCCAGCTCATCTCGCGGATGCCGTCCCACACCTCGTTGCGGCTTCCCGGGTCGAGTCCCGTCGTCGGCTCATCGAGCAGCAGCAGCCGGGGCGAGCCGACGAGGCTGGCCCCGAGGTCGAGTCGCCGGCGCATTCCGCCCGAGTACGTCTTGACCCAACGATCGGCCGCGTCGACGAGATCCATCTGCTCGAGGATCCGTCCCGACGAGGCCACCGCCTCGGACCGGCGCTGCCCGTACAGGCGGGCCACCATCATCAGGTTCTCGCGACCGGTCATCATCTCCTCGACGGCGGCCGACTGGCCGGCCAGCCCGATCATGCGCCGGACGGCCATCGGGTCGCGGACCACGTCGCGGCCGCTGACCATCAACGTCCCGTGGTCGGGCTGAATCAGCGTGGCCACCATGCGGATGAACGTGGTCTTGCCGGCGCCGTTGGGGCCGAGGATGGCCACCGCCTTCCCGGCCGGCAAGGTGAGGGTCAGGCCGCTGAGCGCCTCGACCTTCCCGAATTTCTTGGAGAGGCCGTGGGCCTCGATCAGGGCGTGCATGCGCGCGCCTCCCTCCGTCGAGCGTGGTGCTCGTGTGAAGAGCCCGCCCGACGGAGGTCGCCTACGCTCCTGAGTGCTGCCTCGGGCGAAGGTCCCTCGTGGATCGGGCTCGTGGTCGTATGGGCTCGGGGCCGCGTGGTACAACACGCGGCCCCGGGTCATTCAGGTTCGGTGTCGAAGGTGAAGTGCACCTCCTCGGAGTTGAAGCCCTCGGTGTGGAAGATCCGCCACATGTCGAGCCCCTCGAGGGTGCCCGAGGAGATCTCCTCGACCAGGCCGTTGACGAACTTCAGCTCGGAGATCAGCTGCTGCTCCTCGTACTCGGTCTCGAGCTCGAACAGGCGGGGTAGCCCTGCCGCCTGGGCCGCCTTCATGGCGCCTCTCATCCCGGCCAGCTTCACCTTGAGCGCCTCTGCCCTGCCGCGCAGCGCCATGAGCGCATCGTCGGGATCGAGCGAGGGGATGAAGGAGAGACCGGCCATGAAGGCCGGGTACTCCTTGGCGGGGACGCCGATGAGCTCGGTCATCCAGTCGTCCATCTCCCGCGAGCCGTCGTCGGTGATCTGGTAGACGGTCCGCTCGGGGCGCTTGCCCTCCCGCACGGTGCCCGTGGCCTTGATGAAGCCCTTTTTCTCGAGCGACTCGACCACGGCGTAGAGGGACCCGTAATTGAGGCGGACGCTCTCCTGCTTGGCCCGCTGGCGCAGCGTCTGCGCCACCTCGTAGGGGTGCATGGGCCGCTCGTACAGGCAGACCAGCACGGCGAGGGCGAGGGGGTTGGACCGGGACCATCTCGGCACACGGCTCATAATATTCTATTCAGAGTAATCTGTAAAGAGTGATCTGAGCCGTATGAGGTCGTGGCCTGCGAACCCGGGACCGCGCGTAACCTGCGCCCTGGTGGCTCCCACGGTCCTCCACGTCGCACCCCACCCCGATGACGAGGCCGTCGGCTGCCCCGGCGCCCTCCTCCACCTGCTCGACCGGGGCTGGACCGTGGTCAGCGTGATCGCCAGCCTCGGCTTCGAGGACCAGTGGCACCGCCGGCGCGCCGAGGCGGAGGAGGCCGCGCGCCGGGCTGGATTCGTGCCGGTCTTCCTCGACCCCCCGCTGAACATCGACCTCGACGGAGACCTTCCGCTGGCGGTCCGCCGCGTCGCCACGGAGCTCCCGGCGATCGTGAAACAGCACGACGCGTCCATCGTCGTCTCCCCGTCGCCACACGATGTGCACCACGGCCACGAGGCCGTCGGGCGGGGCGTGCAGCGTGCCATGGCCGCCCTCTCCCCGACGGTGCGCTGGTGGATGTGGGGCGTGTGGGGTGATCTGCCCGCGCCCAACGTCTTCCACGCCTTCGACGGGAACCTCCTCGACCGGGCGGCGAACGTCCTCGATGCGTATGCCGGAGAGCTCGAGCGCAACGACTACCAGCGCCTCCTGTTCGGCCGAGCCGCGGCCAACGCCGTGCTCGGCTCCGAGCGTGTGTTCGGATTCGGTTCCCCCGCCGCCAGCACGCTCCCCTACGCCGAGGTCCTCACGGAGGTGCGCCTCATGGACGGGCGCTTCATGGCGTCCCGGGCCCACACGCTCGACCAGGGCCCGTTCCCCGCCTCCGGCTTCGACCGCGACCTCACCCCGTGGCTCGACTCGCCGAGCGTCCATGAATTGGTGGGCTACACCGCGGAGATGCGCGGGGAGAGGGGCCCGTGACGACGGTCGCGACGGAGCTGGTCGAGGACTTCCGGCGCGACGGCTTCGTGGTCGTCCCGGACCTGCTCACGACCGGCGAGCTGGCGCAGTTCCGAGCGGCGGTGGACGAGGCGGTGGCCCGGCGCAGCCGGCACGACACGCGGACGCTGGCCGAAAAGTCCCGTTACGAGCAGAGCTTCACGCAGTGCCAGAACCTCTGGGAGGACTGCCCCGGGGTGCGGCCATTGACCTTCCATCCGCGCATCGCCGAGACGGCCGCCTGCCTGCTCGGGGTTGGCGCCGTCCGGATCTGGCACGACCAGGCGCTCTACAAGGAGGCGGGTGGGCGCGAGACCGACCCGCACCAGGACCAGCCCTACTGGCCCATCGTCGAGCCGGACACGGTCACGGCGTGGATCCCCCTCGACGGCTCGAGGCTGGCCAACGGTGCGATGGGCTACCTGCCCGGGAGCCACCGCCTCGGGCTCCGCGAGTTCGTGGACATCTTCACCGGGACCGGGGACGACCCGCTGGCGCGCCACGAGCTCGAGGGCTTGGAGCCGGTGTGGGTCGAGGTACCGGCGGGCGCGGTCGCCTACCACCACGGGCTGACGTTCCACTTGGCCGGGCCGAACACCACGGGTACGGTCCGCCGGGTGCATACAGCCATCTACTTCGCCGACGGTTCGACGCGCGGCGAGGGTCGGTATCCGCATCCCTCGGTCGAGCGGGCCGGCATCGCCATCGGCGCCCAGATCGCCAGCGACGTGACTCCGATTGCATGGCCCCGCCCCGGCGGACTCCCTCCCGACGCGCCGGCGGCGCCGATCCGATGAGCACTGCCCTCACCGACGAGCAGCGGGCGTCATGGAACGAGCGAGGGTTCTTCCGGATCGCCGGATTCGCCGAGCCCGGGACGTGCCAGTCCATGCTTCACCGGGTCACCGAGATCGTGCGTGAGCCGGCGGTCTCCGGGAAGCTCGGCGTGAAGCTCGTGCCCGAGAGCAACAAGGCCGGCATGGAGTTGGCCAACCCCGAGGACGGCATGTCCAAGATCTTCAAGCTGCACCGGGACGGCGTCTTCGCCGATTTCGCCCACTCGGCCAACGTCGTCGACCGCGTCTCGGAGCTGATCTCACCCGACGTCGACGTCTTCTTGTCCCAATTCATCTTCAAGACCGTGGGCGCCTGGGGCCAACCCTGGCACCAGGATTCCTTCTACTTTCCCTTTGAGCCGGCGCGGCCCGTGGTCGGCGTCTGGCTCGCGGTCACCGAGGCGACCCTGGCCAACGGTTGCCTGCACGTGCTGCCCGGGTCCCATACCGAGCCGGTGCACACGCACGTGCCGGACCGCCGGCGCGGTGCCAACTACGGCTACTTCGAGATCGTCGACCACGACATGGCCGCGGATGAGCCGGTCCTCATGGACCCCGGTGACCTCCTGGTCTTCGACAGCCACTTGATGCACCGCTCGACCGACAACGAGTCCGACGGCATGCGGGCTGCGATGGTGTACCACTACGCGGCGGCCGGCACGATCGACCACACCGAGGAGTACTTCCCCACCGTCAACGACTGGGTGCCGGCCCGGCGCGGCGGACGGCCGACGGCGCCGGCAGCGCCGACGTCGCCGCGGGTGGCGTGAGGAGGAGGGACCGTGCCGCTGAAATTCGACGCCATGCTGTCGGCCCAGCCGCTGCGCCAGGTCGGCACGCTCGGGAGACGGGCCGCCGAGGCGGGACTCTCGGGGCTCGTGGTCACCGAGGCGGGCCGGACGGCGTACCTCACGTGCGGGGCCCTGGCGGTGGCGGCCGACATCGACGTGCTGACCGGCATCGCGGTCGCCTTCCCGCGCAGCCCGATGGTCACGGCGGCGACGGCGTGGGAGCTGGCCGAGGCGACCGGGGGACGGTTCCGGCTCGGTCTCGGGGCCCAGGTGCGCGCCCACATCCTGCGCCGCTACGGGTCGGACTTCGACCCACCCGGCCCCCGTCTGCGCGAGTACGTCCTCGCCGTCAAGCAGATCTTCGAGTCCTTCCGCACGGGGGCGCCACTGGCCGTCGAGGGCGAGTTCTACGCGCTGTCACTGCTCCCGGCCACGTGGGCCCCGGGGGCGATCGACTACCCGGACCCGCCCGTCGACGTGGCCGCCGTCAATCCCTGGATGCTGCGCATGGCCGGTGAGGTCGCCGACGGGGTCCACGTGCACCCGCTCAACACGACCACCTACCTGCGCGAGACGGTGCTGCCCGAAATGGGCACCGGCGCGGCGCGATCGGGGCGCACGGTGGATGACCTCGAGGTGATCGTGCCTGCCTTCCTGTGCGCGGGCGACACCGAGGAGGAGCAACACGCCTGGCGGGAGACGGCGCGGATCCAGGTCGCCTTCTACGGCTCCACGCCCAACTACGCCTTCATCTTCGAACAGCTGGACCGGGAGGGGACGACCGAGCGGATCCGGGAACGGCAGCGGGCGGGCGACATCGCGGGCATGGCGGCGGTGATCGACGACGACCTGCTCGAGCAGTTCACGACGACGGGCACCTGGGACGACATGGCCGACAAGATCGTCGCCAAATACGGCGGCATCGCCACCAGGGTGGTGAGCTACTTCACGGGGTCCGACGTGGTCCGTGACCCGGGCGCCTTCGAACGTTGGGGAGAGCTGGCCCGCCAGGTCACCAGTTCCAGGTAGGCCAGAACCGCCCCGAAGCCCTGACCCGTGGGGACGGGGGTTCGCTCCTAAGAATGCCGACGGAAGAGGCGCCGCTTGGGCTTCGTCGGTTCTTCGGACTCCTCGGCCTCCTCGGCGGCCAGGGCGGCATCGAGCTCGGCGAAGGCGTCGTCGTCATCGTCCTGCCCGGAAGGATCGGCGAACTCGGGGTGAATCGGCTCTCTCTCCAGCTGCTCTTCCTCCCCCTCGGACTCGATGCCGTCGCG
This sequence comes from Acidimicrobiales bacterium, assembly GCA_052140165.1. Classification (GTDB taxonomy): domain Bacteria; phylum Actinomycetota; class Acidimicrobiia; order Acidimicrobiales; family RAAP-2; genus Bog-473. The sequence continues at coordinate 84,060 of JBKQUM010000073.1, read as the reverse complement.
ATCGAGCTGGCGGAAGGCATCGACGCCGGCCGGATCGTCCGCGTCCTGGCCGGTGGGCGGGATCCGCTTCATCGGCGGCCTCGCCGGTTCGTTGACGCGATCGAACAGGGTGGAGAGTCGGTCCTCCACCTCATCGATGTCGGCAGTGGCCCCGGCGAGGGCCCGTTGGAGCTCGGGGACGTGCTCGGGCAGACGGAGGGAGCGCGCCTTGCCCGCAGGGCGCACGCGGTCGGTCCAGTCAGACCCGTTCCAATAGCGCTCCCGGTCCCCGTCCTCGGGGTCGGGCAGCCACCCGGGGCCGCTCTCCATCCGTCATCCTCCGATCCGCGCGGGATCCCCTGTGCCAGTTTCCCACGATAGATACGCACCGGGTATGCGTGTGCACCGGGTGCGGCGCTAGAAAGGACCTCCGCCTGTGTGGCGAGGGGGGAGGTGGGCCTTCCAATAGTATCCTGAATTTTCCTCCGGCGGCCGGTTGGGCGCAGGAATGCAGACAGCATGGATCATTCGAGAGCGAGGTAAGACTGCAGTGGGGATGCAACTGAAGGCAGGGGCGAGGCTGCGCAGCGCCACCGACACCTGCGAGGTCGTGGTCGTCCGCGCCCCCGCAGAGCCCGTGGACCTGCGCTGCGGCGGGCATCCTCTGGTGCCCATGGACGCGGACGTCACTCCCCAGAGCCCGGAGGCCGGCTTCGATCAGGGTACCCAGCTGGGCAAGCGCTACAGCGACGAGGAACTGGGCATCGAGCTTCTGTGCACCAAGGCCGGGGAGGGATCGCTCTCGGTGGGCGACACGATCCTGGTGGTCAAGGGCGCCAAGCCACTCCCGGCCTCGGACTGACAGGAGAGAGCTCCGCGTGAACATCGCCATGCTGCTCGAGATGGCAGCCGAGGGCGACCCGGAGCGGATCGTCCTAGGCTCCCACGACGGCGGCATCACCGCTGCCGAGCTGCTCGAGCGCTCGCGCCGCGCCGCCCTCTACTTCGAGCAGAGCGGTGCCAAGGCCGTCGGCTACTTCGGTCTCAACTCCGACGTGCTCCCCGTCACGCTTTTCGGTGCCGCGCTGGCGGGTGTGCCGTTCGCTCCGATCAACTACCGGGCCCCCGACGAGCAGCTCGCCGGGATCCTCGGGCGCGTCGCCGACGGGCTGATGATCGCCGACGACGACGAGGTCGAGCGGCTCGGGGCGTGCGGCGCGCAACACATCGTGACCAAGGGCGAGCTCGCGGCGGCCATCGCCGAGCCACGCTCGGGGGAGCACCCCTTCGTGGACCCCGAGGAGATCGGGGTGCTGCTGTTCACGAGCGGCACGACATCGGAACCCAAGGCCGCTGTGCTCCGGCACCGGCACCTGGTGTCCTACATCATCTCGAGCGTCGAGTTCCTGGGTTGCGAGCCCAGCGAGGCGCAACTCATCTGCGTGCCGCCGTACCACATCGCCGGGATCGCGGCCGTGCTCAGCTCCTTGTACGCCGGGCGCCGGATCATGTACCTGCCCGCCTTCGAGGCCGGCGCATGGGTGCGCCTGGCCGCCGAGGAGCGCATCACCCACGCCATGGTCGTCCCGACGATGCTGGGACGGATCCTCTCCGCGATCGAGGACGCCGGAGTGGAGCTGCCGGCGCTGCGACACCTCTCCTACGGCGGGGGGCGGATGCCGCTCGAGCTCGTCGAGCGGACGCTGCGCGACATGCCCGGGGTCGACCTCGTCAACGCCTATGGGCTGACCGAGACCAGCTCGACCATCGCCATGCTCACCCCCCACGACCACCGCGAGGCCTTCGCGAGCGACGACCCGGCAGTGCGGGCCCGGCTGGGTTCGGTCGGGCGTCCCCTCCCGTCCCTCGAGGTGGAAGTGCGCGGCACCGACGAGGCGGCCCTGCCGGCGGGCGAGAAAGGTGAGATCTGGGTGCGCGGCGAGCAGGTGGCCGGAGAGTACGTCGGACGCACGGTGCTCACCGAAGAGGGGTGGTTCCGCACGCGGGACGCGGGCTGGTTCGACTCGGACGGCTTCTTGTACATCGAGGGCCGGCTGGACGACGTGATCGTGCGGGGAGCGGAGAATATATCGCCCGGCGAGATCGAAGAGGTGCTCATGGCCCATGGTGCCGTGGCCGAAGCCGCCGTGATCGGCATCCCCGACGCCGAGTGGGGCGAGGCGGTGGCGGCCGTGGTCGTCCTGCATCCGGGCACGGCGGCCACGGAAGGCGAGCTGCAGGACTGGGTCAGGACCCGGCTGCGCTCCACGAAGATGCCCTGCGTGGTGGAGTTCCGCGACGAGCTGCCCTACTCACCGACCGGGAAGCTCCTGCGGCGGGTGTTGCGCGACGAGCTGGCGGAAGGGGTCAGCGAGGCGTCGTAGGGCCACCACGCCACCACGTCACGCCGTCGGATCTGCCGGACGGCACGTGCGAGGTCAGCCAGATTTGAGTATCCTAAATCCGTGAGCTGCTCCCGGGGGGAGCCGTCTGACCGACGGCAGAGGCCGATGAGACGGACGGGCCGGGCCGGGTGAACACCTACGCCGAGTTCCTCCTGCTCGGGCTCGGAAACGGTGGCGTCTTCGCCGCCCTGGCCATGGCGCTCGTGGTCACCTACCGCGCGTCGGGAGTGCTCAACTTCGCCACCGGGGCCCAGGCGCTGTATGCGGCGTACACCTACTCCCTTCTGCGCAACGGGCAGCTGCTACAACCCATCCCCGGGCTGAGCCCGACCATCAATCTCGGGACCAACCTCGGCTTCTGGCCGGCCCTGCTCCTCACGCTGGGCATCCAGGCGGCGATGGGGGCGGTGGCCTACCTGCTCGTGTTCCGCCCGCTGCGCAACCATCGGCCCGTGGCCAAGGCGGTCGCCTCCATCGGACTCATGGGCCTGCTGACCGCGGTCGTGACGTACCAGGTCGGCACCGCGTCGGTGATCGAAGTCAACCCGATCTTCCCCCAGAACCACGTCAGCTTCCTCGGCGTCAACATCTCGGTCGACCGCTTGTTGCTGGCGGGCATCATCATCGCCCTCGGCATCGTGCTCACCGTCCTCTTCCGGTTCACCCGCTTCGGGTTGGCCACCAGAGCCTCTGCCGAGACAGAGGTGGGCGCGCTGGTGAGCGGGCTCTCGCCCGACCGCATCGCGCTCCTCAACTGGATGATCAGCTTTGTCGTCTGCGGCATCGCCGGCGTCCTGATCGCTCCTCTGGTCCCACTCCAACCCGGCACGTACACGCTGTTCATCGTCCCGGCGCTCGCGGCAGCCGTGGTCGGGCGCTTCCACTCGCTGGGCTGGGCTATCACGGCGGGTCTCGGCATCGGCGCGCTCGAGTCGCTCTCCGTCTACGTCAACGGCGTCCACCCCGGATTCCCCGCCGGCGCGGGCGAGCTCATCCCGCTCGTCCTCGTCTTGGTGGTGCTGGCCGTCAGGGGACAGACCATGCCGAGCCGGGGCACGCTCATGCAGGTGACGCTCGGACGGGCGCCGCGCCCGCACTGGCGCCTGCCCACGGCGGTCATCGGCACGGCGGCTGGGATCGCAGCCATCTTCCTCTTCACCGGCAACGACCGCGCCGCCCTCTACGCCAGCATGATCACCGGGGTCATCACGCTGTCGCTTGTTGTGGTCACGGGCTACACGGGACAGATCTCGCTGGCCCAGTTGACCTTTGCGGGCGTGTCGGCGTACATCCTGAGCACCTTTGCCTCGTCGTGGGGCATCCCTTTCCCCGTTGCGCCGATCATGGCCGCACTGGTCGCCGCGGCGGCGGGTGTGCTCATCGGCATCCCGGCGCTCCGCGTGCGCGGTCTGATGCTGGGTGTCGTCACCCTGACCTTCGCTGCCGGCGTGGAGGCCATCTGGTTCAACAACAACTCGATCGACGGCGGTGCGAGCGGGCTGGCCATCCCGACGCCGCGCCTGTTCGGAATGGACCTTGGCATCGGGTCGGGCAAGGACTTCCCGCGGCCGGCCTTCGGCATCCTCTGCCTCGTGGTCCTGGTGCTCGTGGCGCTCGGCGTGAGCTGGCTGCGCACGAGCCGGCTCGGCTCGGCCATGTTGGCCGTGCGGGCCGACGAACGGTCGGCGGCGGCGGCCGGGATCAACGTGGTCAAGGTCAAACTGATCGCCTTCGCCATCGCGGCCTTCATCGCCGGGTTGGGCGGATCCTTGCTCGCCTACCAGCTCGGGAACGTCACCTTCCAGGACTTCGACGCCTATCTGGGCCTCGTCACCTTCTCGGTGGTCGTCGTGGCGGGCATCACGTCGGTGAGCGGCGGCATCCTGGCCGGGGTCATCTCGGCTGGGGGCATCCTCGTGGCGGTGATCTCGTCGGGCGTCGGGAGCGGCGGCGTCGACAACTGGTACGGGGTCGTCGCAGGCATCGGCGTGATCCTCACGGTGATCTTCAACCCCGACGGCATCGTGGGACCGACCCACCTCTTCCTTGAGCAGCGTCGGGTCCGCGGCGTCCTCGCCAGACCCGGTGGCGCGCTCGTGCCGACGCTGCAGTCAGGGACCGAGACACCACCGACTCCGACCCCGGTGCTGGCCCCCGTGTCGGCCGAGCCGGGCGAACTGGTCGAGAGCCGCGCCGGTGTCGGGTCCAACGGCCACACCCACTCCCAGCCGGACGGTGCGTCGTCCGGGCCGCTGCTCGACGTCAAGAACCTGACGGTGCGCTACGGCGGGGTCGTGGCGGTGGACAACGTGAGCTTCACCGTGGAGGAGGGCCAGATCGTCGGCCTGATCGGCCCCAACGGCGCCGGGAAGACCACCACGATCGACGCCCTGTGCGGGTTTCACGGCTACGAAGGCTCGGTCGTGCTCGCCGGGCGGGACGTGGGTGGCTGCTCACCTCACCGCCGGGCCGCCCTTGGTCTCGCCCGCACGTTCCAGCTCGCCGGCGTCGCCGACGACCTCACCGTCGAGGAGAACGTGGGGGTGGGACAGCACATGGCGGCCGCCCATGACCCGGCGGCCCTGACCCGCATTCTGGACGAGCTCGGCCTCGTCGAGATGCGCGACCTGCAGGTGTCGATGCTCTCCCAAGGTCAGAGGCAACTCGTCTCGGTGGCCCGGGCCCTGGCGGGTCAGCCGCGGCTCCTCCTGCTCGATGAACCGGCGGCCGGGCTCGACAGCACCGAGAGCCTCTGGTTGGCAGAGCGGCTGCGGGGCGTGCGGGACAGCGGCGTCACGATCCTGCTGGTCGACCACGACATGAGCCTCGTGTTGAACCTGTGCGACGCGATCGACGTCCTCGACTTCGGCGCGTTGATCGCGACCGGGACCCCTGAGCAGATCCGGTCGAACGAGCGGGTGTCCACGGCGTATCTCGGCGTCACGCATCAGCAGGTGGTGGCGACGTGACGGACACTGCGGTGAGCGAGGTGCCATTGGGCGATGTGCCGGCGGGCGACAGCCCCGTCATCGAGTGCACGGGGCTCGACGTCGGCTACGGCAAGTTGACCGTGGCTCGTGACATCACCTTCACCCTCGCACCCAAGAAGATCCTCACCATCCTCGGCCCAAACGGTGCCGGCAAGACCACGTTGTTGATGACGTTGGCCGGCTTCCTGCCGCTTCGTGCGGGCACGATCTCCCTCAACGGGGTGCCGGTCAGGGGATCGTCGCCACGCCGGATGAACCAGGCCGGCATGATCTTGATCCCCGACTTCCGCGCCCTGTTCACCGAGCTGACCCCGATTCAGAACCTGAAGCTGGCGGCTCCGCGTGGTGCCGACCTGGATCCTGTCCTCGGCCTGTTCCCCGCGCTGCAGCGGCGCGAAAAGCTCCGGGTCGCCGACCTCTCGGGCGGTGAACAGCAGATGCTGGCGATCGCCCGGGCGCTCGTGCAGTCACCCAAGCTCCTGCTGATCGACGAGATGTCGATGGGGCTGGCACCGGTGGCGGTGGAGGCGCTGATGCCGGTGATCCGGCAGGTGGCCGACGAGCACGGCGCGTCGGTGATCATGGTGGAGCAGCATGTGCAGCTGGCGCTCGAGGTGGCCGACGAGGCCATGGTGATGGTGCACGGCAGCGTGGTCCTCGCCGGGGCGGCAGAGACGTACCGCAACGACACCAGCGCGGTCGAGTCCGCCTACATGAGCGGATCGGTCCCTTCCAGCTGAGTGGGGGCAGCGGACCAGCCGACAAGGGTCCTCACGTCGAAGACGACGAGTTCGGAAAACTCGGTGTCCTCGTACTGGGCGTACTTCCGGCGCAGTGCGGTGTCGCACTCGGCGAACAACGCGGCGCTCATGTCGTGACTGGATCGACGAACGAGATGCGCCCGCACCCACCACAGTCCTGACCAGTCATCCCGGTCCCAGTGCTCGCAAAGCAGCGTCGCTGTGGGGTCTCGGTCGAGGTTCTTGAGTCGGCCGAGCTCCGTTGTGCCCTTTTCCTTGACCCGGTCGATCGGCGTGGCGATCATCGAGGTGACGACGGCGAAGCACACGGGGACCGCGTCGATCGCGCCTCGGGCGTTCGTCGTGCAGAGCACGCCGTGCTCCGCCCCCCGCAGAGAGCTCCAAGACTCGTCGTCCGTGAGGCGCACCGGTCGCGAACTACTCCTCCGCGGCGAAGCGCTCCCAGGCCGACACCCGCGTGACGCCGAGCCAGCCGCCCCCGATGCCTTCGATCCATTCGTCCACCGTGATCACGTCTGCCTGGCGGGCGAAGACCTTGTCGAGGAGTACCCGGTGGACCTCCTCGTCGGCGTCGGCGCAGGCGTCGCGCAGCACGACGAGCCCGTAGTCGAGGTCAGCCGCCTGGCGCAGTGTCGAGAGCACCACACCGCTGGTGGCGATGCCCGCCAGGACCAGGGTGCGGACGCCCTGTGACCGCAGCACCACCTCGAGATCGCTGCCCGCAAAGGCGCTCACCCGCTTCTTGGTGACCACGACGTCACCGGGCTGCGGCGCCACCGAGGCGTGGATCTGTGCGCCCGGCGAGTCCTCGGCAAAGGCCGCCGAACCGGCAAGCGCGGCGAAGACGCGGTTGTGCGGGTCCACCTCGGGGGCGTCGGGTCGGAAGGCGACGCGGACATAGATGACAGGGAACCCGTTGGCCCGGGCCATCGCTGCGGCCCGATCGGTGGCCGCCAAGAGCCGTCCGGCGGCGTCCGCGATCCGCTCCACGATGGAGACCTGCACGTCCATGATCAGCAGCGCGGTGTCGGGCAAGGTCCACATTGTGGCCCGTAACGCGCCACAGGGGCGGCCCCCCAAAGAGGCGCCACAGGGGCGGCCCCCCCCAAAGAGGCGCCACCCCTGTGACAACTGCCGGCGGGAGCGGCGGTGCCGGCTCCCAGAACCCTCCGTCTAGAACAGCGGCGTCGGGTTGTACACCCTCACTTGGGTGACCTTGCCGGTCTTGCCGGCCTGGATGACGCCGATCGCCGCCGAAGACGAGCACACCGACTTGAGGAGCGGGATGGCCGTCCCGTTGCACGTGAAGGTCAGGCCGCCCGAGAGCGGGATCACCACGTTCTGTGCCGTCTCCGTCTGCGTCTTGACCCCCGCTGCAGTGACGGGTTGCGTCGAACCCTTCATGATGGCGGCCAGTGTCAGGACCGGGGTCACACCGTCGGCCTGGTTGCTGCTGACGTTCGGGTTCGGGCTGGCCTTCGGGTCGTACTTCTTGATGATGCCCGCGTAAGTCGCGAGGTCAGCCTTCGACGACTGCGTCGTCGTCGTGATGTAGGAGCCCGCGAGCGCCTTGTCGAGTGTGGCCGAGTCGAGGATGCTCGGGTCCTGGCAGGTCGACAGCACGTACCTGGGAAGCTTCAGGTCGAGCGTGTTGTAGGCCTGGAGGAAGGAGCTGCAGAACGTCACGTCGCCGACCATGCCGACCGCTTGCGCGCCATCGGAGACGGCGGACTGCAGCTGCGGGCTCATGTCCGCTGTGCCCGAGTTCACCGGGATCACGGTGTAGCCGACGCCGGCGGCCTTGAAGACGATGCCGCCGAGGGCCTGCGCGCCCTGGATGGCGGCCGGCACGTTGTCCACCAGGAGGGCAACCTTCGTGTAGCCGTGCTGCTTGGCGCTCAGCGCCTCGGCACCCAGGTAGGCCGGGAAGCCGCCCTCGATGGCGAAGGCGCCAGGCGAGGTGAGCTCGGCCGTGGACGCTCCGCTGATCGTGATGTAGGGGATGCCGGCGCCAACGATGGTCGGCACTTCGGTCTGACCCTGCCCGGTGAAGGGTTCGACCACCGCGACCACGCCGTGCTGGACCATGTCGTTTGCGCAGGTCTGGCCGCCGGCCGGGGTCGACTGGTTCTCGCAGATGTAGAGGTCGATCTTGTGACCCTCGAGCCCGTCGCCGTACTCGTTCTCGTAGTCAACGGCGGCCTTGGCGCCCTGCTCCTCCAGTGCGGCTGTGCCGATGGAGCTGCTGCCGCCGCCGTCGCTGATCAGACCGATCGTGACTGCCGGCAAGGTCGCCGGATGTGCGGTTCCGAGCGCGCTGCTGGCACCTGCCGTGCCGATCCCGACCACGGCAACCGACGCGGTTGCCACCGTCATGACGCCGGCCGCGAGCAATCCGGTCGCCAAGACCCGTCGCGCCTTCCCGCCGGACCGCCCCATCACACCTGTTCTGAGCACTGTTGTTTCCTCCTTGGGGATCAGGGGGCGACGTCGCTGCTCACGTCCAGCCGCAGCGGCCCCCCGGTTGCGGCTAAAAGAGGATACCATTTAGACCTCTCCACGGGCCAACGTACTGCAACACTTCTGAAATAGATCCTCACCCCCTTTTTCGAGATCTCCAGGGCTGTGACGTGCGCCCGACCAGCGGTTCGGCGGAGGGCGGGAGGCGCCGTCTACTCGAGACGGGGCGACCACGCCGGTGGGGAGCCGGTGACCCGTCGCTGCCCTATCCGGAGAACAGCGGCGTCGGATCGTAGATCTCGATGTGGCTGACCTGGTACCCACTGCCGAGCACGCCGACGGCGGCTGTCGACGAGCACACGGACTTCAGCAATGGGATGGCGGTGCCGTTGCAGGTGAAGGTCAGGGTCCCGAACATCGGAAGGACGACGTCCCTGGCGGCTTCGGTCTGCCTCAGGATCCCCAACGCGGTGACGGGCTGCGCGGAGCCCTTCATGATGTCGGCCAGCGACAGCACCGGCAGCATGCCCGCCAGGTCGTTCGCGCTCGCGTTGGGGTTCGGGTTCACCTTCGGCGCGTACCGGTGCACGATGGCCGCGTAGAAGGCGTCGTTGCCCGCACTCGCAGTGCCGGCCCCCGCCAGCCACGAGCCCTTCATCACCTTGTCGAGGGACGGGGAATTGAGGATGCTCGGGTCGAGGCAGGTGGCGACCACGTACCTGGGCAGGTGGAGGCCGAGCGCGGCGTAGGCCCGCAGGAACGAGCTGCAGAAGGTGACGTCGCCGGCTTCCCCGACGGCCGAGGCGCCACCCGACACCGCGGACTCGAGCTGCGGTGTCATGTCCGCCGTCCCCGGGTTGACCGCCACGACCTGGAGACCGACCCCGGCGGCCTTGAAGACGATCCCGCCGATCCCCTCCGTGGCCTGGACGACAGAGGGCACGTTGGACACGAGCAGGGCCACCTTCTTGTAGCCCTCCTGCTTGGCCTGCATGGCCATCGCTCCGAGGATGGCCGGGAACCCGCCCTGTAGCGCGAAGGCGCCCGGCGTCGTGAGCTCCGCCGTCGACCCGCCTGACATCGTGATGTAGGGGATGCCGGCCTTCACGATCGTCGGCACCTCGGTCTGGCCCTGGCCCGTGAAGGGTTCGATCACCGCGGCGACGCCCTGCTGGACCATGTCGTTGGCGCAGGCCTGCCCGCCCGCCGGCGTCTCCTGGTTCTCGCAGATGTAGAGGTCGATCTTGTGGCCCTCGAGGCCGTCGCCGTACTCGTTCTCGTAGGCGACGGCCGCCTTGGCTCCCTGCTCGACCAGGGGTGCGGTACCGACGGTGCCCGAACCGCCATCGCTGATCATGCCGAGGGTCACGGCACTGCCGCTGGCGGGACGGGGTGTACCGAGGGCGTTCGAGGCGGCACCGGCGACGCCCGCCACGGCGAGCGGCGCGACAGCGAGCGCGCCGGCGACGAGAGCGGCGAGGGCCAGGGCGGCGTAGGACCGACAGGTTCGACCTGATGGGTGCACGCTCTCCTCCCCGGGCACGACGAGAAGTCATGCCCCCGTCCTCTACCAGTCCAAGCCGCTGACCAGGAAAGAGGATACCGAAATAATGTCGCGACCCGGAATCGCAACACTTCTGGCACGCACCGTTGCTGCCGTCGCCGCGCGTCGGCGACCACCCTCCTCGGTCGGCGCCTGGCCTCCTATTCGCCCAGGGCGTCCTCCAGGGCGCGGGCGAGGTTGCGCTGGGCGCGGAAGTGGGCGTCGAGCCCCGAGTGGGCCGTGAGGAGATCGCGCTTGGCTCCGGTGCGGAAGAAGTGGCCACCGGTGCGGCTGGACATGCAGGCACCGAGGGCGAAGAAGACCCGGTAGAACGCGACGGCCCGCTCATCGGTCGCCTCGGGCGGGCCACCCGCAGCTCGATACGCGTCGACGAACTCCTCCCACCTCATCAACGCCGTGGCAGCCGGCCGGGCGGCGGCGAGCTCGCGTGCGGGGGGGCCGACGGTTGCCGCCTCCCAGTCGACCAGCGCGGTGACGCGGTCCCTCTCGACGAGCATGTTGTGCAGGCCGACGTCGCCCTGCAGGAGGTGGAGCGGGCCGGACGGCACCACGTCGGCCACGTGGTCGAGCAGCCACTGGCGCGCCAACGGGACGGCCACGATGGGCGGTCCGCCGAGCTCGCCGATGCGGGCCGCCATCCCCTCCACTGCCGCTGTGACCGACGCCTCGGTCACGGCGGCGTCCACGTCGAGGCTCGACGCCGCCAGGGTCTCGAGCGGCACGCCGTGGACGTGGGCGAGGGCGGCGGCGAGCTGCTCCCCGAGGGCATGGCAGTGCTCCGTCGGGGCGGCGAGGTCGGGGAAGTACTCCCCTGCCTTCTGCCCGCTGACCCGCTCCATGACGAGCAGGGTGCGCGCCCCGTCTGCGTCCAGCTCGTCGGCGAAGAAGGGCCGCGGGACCGGGACGCCGCCGTGGGCGTACACGGCCTGGAGGACGGCGAACTCGTCGGCTGCCCTCGTCTGGAGGATGCCCACGGGCCGGTCGATGCGGACGATGACGTCGGCGGGGAGCTCGGTCGTACCGGTGAGCGTGACCAGGATGGTCTCTTTGGAGCGGCCACCGGGGACGACCTCCATGGTCGTCACCGCCAGGTCCGGCGAGGCCGTGAGCGTGCGGCGGAGAGCGGCGGCCAGCTGCTCCCTCGACAGCGAGCATTCCGTCGACGAGTTCGCGCCGTCGGGATCGGGCTGCTCGTCGAGCACGGCGCCACGGAGCTCGTCGACCCGATCGAGGAAGCGGCGCTCGACGTCGACGAGCCGCCGGCAGAGCTCCCGGTCCGCGGCATCGTCGCCGGCGGCCCGCTGGGCGACGACCTCGGCCGCCCGGCGGCGGAGGTCGCCGAAACGCTCCGGCGTGACGCTGTCGTCCCCCGACGCAGGCAGGAGCGCCGCGAACTCGGCGCCGAACTGCCGGCTCAGCGCCTCGGCCCACTCCTCCTCGACGATGAGCTCGGCCAGGATCCGGTCGACGAGCCCCGCCGCGTCGATCGCCGTCGGGCTGGTCAGCTCCGGCAGGAAGGTGGCGGTGACGGTGGCGCGCAGCTGGCGCAGGTACAGCGCCCGGTCGTCGGACGGCTGCCTCATGTCGGCATCACGGCACCGGCGGTGGCCGCGTCACGCCGTTGGTCAGGGCGTCGGCCAGGACGAAGGCGGGCGGGCTCTGGCCGTTGCGGGCGTTGAGGTTCGTCTCGAGGAAGCCCCAGCCGCCCGGCTCGCCGTCCACGCGCACGTCGCCGACCGACTCCCAGCCGTAGCGCTGGGAGGTGGCGCCGATCATGCCGCCGATGGTCTCGATGCGGACACACGTCGTCCCGCCCGCTTCGAGCCGGTAGCGGACCTCGGCGGAGGGGCAGCGCACGGAGTCGTCGTCGACGTGCACCAGCATCTCGGCGCCGGCGACCGGGATCGGCTCCCCGCCACGGGAGAGCGAGCCGATCCGGAAGAAGCTGCCGTTGACGCCGACCATGGACGCGAAGCGGAACCGGAGGTCGCCGTGGGTGCCGCCGAAGCTCCGGCTCGACACGAAACTGTCCCAGCGGCGGGCCCCCCACGAATGGTCCCGCCAGGCCGGGGCGTCGACCTCCGCCTTCGTCCCGTCGAGCTCGACCGTGCCCCGGACCCGGCAGAAGACGTGGAAATTGTTGGAGAAGATGGTGCCGGCCGTCCCGGCCGTCCCGGCCGTCCCGGTGAACGTCTGCGCGTTGGCGAAGGACCGCGAGCCCGCGTCGGTGATCTCGAGCTCGGCGCGGCAGCCCTCGCCGTCGAGCACGAAGCGCAGCCGCGCGCCTTCGAGGAAGAGCCGTTGCGGCCCGGCGCACATGCCCTCCTCGTCGAGGCGGACCAGCGGCAGCGCCTCGCCGTTGCAGCGGAAGCGGGTGCCGCGCTCGTGGTAGACGCCGCACCAGAGGTTGGCCACGCCGCGGTTCAGCTCGTTGCCGATGCGGTGGTTCCCGCCCAGGCCGCTGACCGGGTCGCGCCACGCGAGATACGCGCTCTCCTGCCAGTCGGGGTCATCACCCGCCGGGTGCAGCCCCTCGTCGCTCGCGTCCGCGCCCACCGGGCTCAGGATAGGGAATGGTCGGTGGCGGGGCTGGACCTCATCCGTCGCTGACCTTCTCGGTCCCTTCGGCGGCGGGGATGTCGGGATTGCAGATGTAGCGCACGTTGGCGATCGTCATGTCACAGGCGGCGAAGCTCGCCGAGACGGGGATGTCGGGCACGAGCCGGGCGTCGCCCCAATCGGCGGGGTCGAAGTGGGTGAGCTCGGGCCGGCCGCGGTCGGCCCGGCGGAACACGTACTCCGAGTCCACCTGCACGATGCGCGGCTTCAGCACTCCGTCGCGGGTCACCCGGGCCAGATGCATGCCCGGCGGATACTGCACGTCGTGCCCGGTCACCGGCACCGGGTCGACGAGCGACACCTGCAGGATCGGCCGGCCGTCCTCGTGCACCGAACAGTCCACGCGGTCGTGGAAACGACGCAGGCTGATGTCACCCGGTGTGACCCGGAATCCCCACGAGTCGGCCAGCACCCCGGCCAGTGCGGGGTTGTCGCAGCGCGCCGAGATCAGGTAGGCCCGGGGGCGGACACCTGAGCGGGCGGTCAGGCGCAGCTGGGCCAGCGCGAAGGGGCCGAACACGCTCTCCTTCGCCCGGTAGACGAGGAAGCTGATCACCGGCGGGATCGTCGGGTTGAGCGCCGGCGGGACGAGCGACTCACGGTCCGCCACCCGGACCTCGTAGAGCACCTGGAGGATGTCGACGTCGTCGACCTCGAGCTCGCGTTCGCTCAGGACGACCTCGGGCGCACCGTCGACGAGCGGACGGATGTCGAGCGAGCCGGCGAGGGGCATCAGGCCACCCCCGCCGCCACCGGACGCCGGTCGGCCGCCGTCCCCGTCTTGAAGCGGGGCATGACCTCCTCGGCGAAGAGCCGCATGCTGTCGAGCACGTACTGCTGGGGGATCACCTCCATGAACTGGTGGATGAAGTTGATCCCGTCGAACCCGACGTTCTCCCAGGCCGTGATCGCGTCGGCCACGTCGTCGGGGGTGCCCATCGTCACGCCCTTGAACGACTTGGCGGCGTCGCCCGGGCTGCCCGACTCGCGGCGCAGGGCGGGGAGCAGGCCCTCGGACGGGTAGGAGTGGGTGGGCAGCACCTCCTTGGCCGAGAGCAGCTGCGCCGCCATGTAGCTGAACATGGAGGCCACCTTCAGCCCGTTGCGACGGCCGAGGTCCCCGTCCTCGTTGCACGAGAGGAAGTTGACCGTGAGCACCTTGTCGTTGACGAAGGCGCCGACCGGGTCGCACACCTCAATCCGCTTCCTGTAGTTCAGGACCTTCTTCTCCGAGTCGGCGAAGCCGCCCGGCGACAGCCCGAGGCAGCCGAGGCCACGGTCGGCCGCGTCGACCTCGGTCCCCGGCGAGGTCACCGCCACCCACATCGGCGGGTGCGGCTTCTGCAGCGGCTTGGGCAGGATGGCCCGCTCGGGCATGGAGAACATGCGCCCGTCCCAGGAGAAGCGCTCCTGCATCCACATCTTGGGGATCACCCGCACGAACTCGTCCCAGGTCTTCTTGGTCTCGTCGGGATCGGCGTTGAACCCGCTCAGCTCGGGCCAGGTGGCGGACCGCCCGGTCCCCAGCTCCAGACGCCCGCCCGAGATGATGTCGAGCACCGCGGCCCGCTCGGCCACCCGGATGGGGCTCTGGTACTGGGGCACGCACGGGATCACCCCGTGCCCGACCCGGATGCGCGTGGTCTGCGCCGCACAGGCGGCGAGGAAGATGTCGGGGCCCGAGCAGTGCGAGTACTCCTCGAGGAAGTGGTGCTCGACGGCCCAGACGTAGTCGAAGCCGAGCTCGTCGGCGAGGCGCACCTGCTCGAGCGCGTTCTCGTAGACCTGTCGCTCGGAATCCGCCGTCCACGGGCGGGGCACCGACAGCTCCATGAATATGCCGAACTCCACGGGCGTCCTCCCCTTTGCACTTTCCCTTGCACTTTTGTTAATGGGCATTAAAATCTAACCATGACCGCAGCCCGGAGTCAACGTGATCGGGGCTGCTTTTGTGATGGATGGCTAACATCCGACGGCGTATGACCCAGAAGACGCAGGGGACCACGCCGCCTTCCCGCCAGACCGGTGCCGGGCGGCGGACCAAGGGCGAGCGGACGCGGGAGGCGATCATGGCGGCCGCCACCGAGCTCTTCCGGGACCGCGGCTTTCGCGAGACGAGCCTGGGCGACATCGGTGCCGCCGCCGGGGTGAGCGGGCCGGCCATCTACCGCTACTTCAAGAGCAAGGGCGAGCTGCTCTCGATCCTGATCGAGGAGGCGTCCATCACCTGGCGCGAGACGGTGGACGACGTGCTCAACGAGGACACGCCGCCGCTGGTCACCCTGGAGCGCCTCATTGACGCCGCCGTCGTGCTGCAGCTGAAGAACGGCAACCTGCGCGACGTCTTCGTCAAGGAGTACCGCTCGCTGGACGACGACGCGCGGCGACGGGTGGCCCGTATCGAGCGGGTGCGCATGGCTGAGTGGGTGCACCTCCTCTGCGAGGTGCGGCCCGGCCTGAGCGACGAGGAGGCGCGCGCCGCCGTCACGATGGTCGACGGGATGCTGCGCTCCATCACGTCGCTCAACGGTGCCGACCAGGAGCAGCTGGCGCGGGTCATGAAGGACATGGTCTTCGGAGGTCTGCTGTCGGTGGGCGTGCCGCGCCCGGTGGCGGTCGTCCCGGCGTGACGGACCTGCCCGACGAGGAGGACTTCCGCGCCGAGGTGCTCGCCTTCTTGGCGGCGGCGCTGCCACGCAAGGGGGCGTCGCTCGAGACGGGGGGCACGGGCGTGACCCGCGCCGTCGCCTTCCAGCGCAAGCTGGCCGAGGCTCACCTGGCGGGCATCACGTGGCCCGTCGAGTACGGCGGTCGCGGCCTCCCCGGCAGGTTTCAGCGCATGTACGACACCGAGGCCAAGGCGTTCCGGGTCCCGCCCCGCGCCCTGGAGATCGGGCTCGGCATGTGCGGCCCGACGCTGCTCGTGCACGCCAGCGAGGAGCAGAAACGCGCGCTGATCCCGCCCCTGCTGCGCGGCGAGCACATCTGGTGCGAGCTGTTCAGCGAGCCGGGTGCGGGCTCGGACCTCTCCAGCGTGCAGACCCGGGCCCGGCTCGACGGCGACGAGTTCGTGCTCGACGGGCAGAAGGTCTGGACCTCGGGCGCCCAGCACAGCGACTACGCGGCCTGCCTGACCCGCAGCGATCCGGCGCGCCCCAAGCGCGAGGGCATCACCATGCTCATCGTCGACATGCACGCGCCGGGCATCACGGTGCGGCCGCTGCGCCAGATCACGGGTGACAGCCACTTCAACGAGGTCTTCCTGGACGGGGTGCGCGTGCCGGCCGCCAACATCCTCGGCGAGCTGCACGACGGCTGGAGGGTTGCCCGCACGATGCTCGCCTTCGAGCGCCAGGCCCTGGGTGGGCTGGGCTCGGGCGGCGGCGGCAAGGGCGGCTTCGCGGCGCTGGCGGCCGAGGCGAAGCGGCGCGACCTCGCCAACCGCCCGGTCCTGCGCGACCGTCTGGTCCAGCTGCGCATCCGCCAGATGGTGCTGCGGCATCTCTCGGGCTACCTGCAGGCCAAGGCGCGCGCCGGTGACGGCGCCGCCGCGTCGGTGCTCAAGCTCGCCATGGCGCAACTGGTGCAGGAGTCCGCGCTCGTCGCGGTCGACGTGGTGGGCATGCACGCCACCGCCTGGCTCGCGACCGACCCCGGGGGCGGCCGCTGGTCCGACCAGCTGCTGAGCTCGCAATCTGCCTCCATCGGGGGTGGCACCAACGAGATCGTGCGCAACGTCATCGCCGAGCGGCTCCTCGGACTCCCGCGCGACGAGGAGGGAGACCTCATGCCGGGCGATCTCGCCCCCGGCCCGTCGAGACGGGCGGCCACCGGTGCCCGCTGAACCGTCGCAGCTCGGCGTGCTGCAGGGCCTGCGCGTGGTCGAGGTGGGCCAATACGTGGCCGCACCCCTGGCGGCGACCATCCTCGCCGACCTGGGTGCCGAAGTGGTCAAGGTGGAGCGGCCCGGGGGCGACCCGATGCGGGCCGACCCGCCCGGCTTCGCCGCCTGGAACCGGGGCAAGCGCACGCTAGAGCTCGACCTCACGACGGAAAATGGTCGCCGCGAGCTGGGTGCGTTGCTGGATCGGGCGGATCTGCTCATGGAGAACCTCCGGCCCGGCTCCCTCGAGCGTCACCTTTTCGACGACGGCGACGAGGACCGGAGAGGGAGCGGCAACGACGGGTTGCGGCGAGGGCGGCCGCGGCTGGTCACCTGTTCGATCAGTGGATGGGGCAGCAGCGGGCCTTCACGCGACGAGCCGGGTTGGGAGCCGCTGGTGCAGGCCCGGGCCGGCATACAGCAGGGCCTGTTCACCGGCGACGACGCCATTTGGCAGCCTTTCCCGGTGGGCAGCGTGGCCGCCGCCCTGCTGGCCGTGCTCGGCGCCGGCGCCGCTCTCGTCAAGCGCGAGTCGACCGGCTACGGCCAGCACGTCGAGACCTCCCTGCTCGACGGGCTGCTGTTCCTCAACGCGGCGCCCATCTTCCACCGGCCGGGCCACCGGCCCCGCGTTTCGCGTCAGAAGAACTCGGTCATCCTGCGTCCC
Source organism: Acidimicrobiales bacterium (assembly GCA_052140165.1). Lineage (GTDB taxonomy): Bacteria > Actinomycetota > Acidimicrobiia > Acidimicrobiales > RAAP-2 > Bog-473. Next base: position 66,732 of record JBKQUM010000073.1, on the reverse strand, counting down.
TACGAGACGGCCGACGGCCGCTCCGTCATGGTGAACCTGAGCGGCACCGAGCGCTGGCGCGAGCTGTGCCGCCTGCTCGAGATCGACGGCGGCGGCCTCGACTACGCCACGCCCGAGGGACTGTCGAAGCTCTCGGACAAGGAGTGGAACCGGGTCAAGCTGGCCGAGGTCACCGCTGCCTTCGCGTCCAAGACAGCCGACGAGTGGGAGGCCGCCCTGCTCGAGCGCCCTGCCGCCGTGGCCAAGTGCAACACGCTGGCCGAGTGGTTGGACAGCGAGCAGGCCCGGGCCAGCGATCTGGTGGTCGAGACGGACGACCCCGTGCTGGGACGGGTGCCGTTGCTGGGCCCGTCCGTGCGCATCGGGGCGGAGCCCGGCGAGCGGAGGCCCGGCCGCCGGCACGGAGGCGAGCAGGGCGCGCTCGGTGGGCACCGCATCGTCGACCTCTCCAGCTTCTGGGCCGGCCCTCTGGCGTCGCGCTTGCTGGCCGAGCTCGGGGCCGACGTGGTGAAGGTTGAGCCGCCGGGAGGCGAGGGCGGGTTCCAGATGATGCCAGTGCTGCCCAACATCTACGTCGACGGCAACCGGTCCAAGCGGGGGCTGGTGCTCGACCTCAAGGCACCGAGTGACCGGGCCCGGCTCCTCGACCTCGTGGCCGCGTCCGACGTCGTGGTCGAGAACGCCGTGGCCGGCGTGTGGGAGCGGCTCGGGCTCGACGAGGCGGCGCTGCGCGCGGTCAACCCGGCGCTGGTCTACGCCCGGGCCAAGGGCTTCGGCTCGGTCGGGCCCCTGGCCGCCCGGCCCTCGTTCGACTACGTGGTGCAGGCGGCGACGGGGATGGAGATGACCCAGGGCGGCGGTTCGGTGCCGGTGGCGGGCAACGTGGTGGTCAACGACTACGGGACGGGGTTGCTCTTGGCGGCCGGGATCGTGTGCGCGCTGCTGGGGCGGGCCCGTGGAGCGGCGGTGACGACGGTGGAGGCATCGCTGGCGGTGACGGCGACGTTGTATCAGGCGGCGGAGGTGGCCCGGCTGGCGGTGGACGCTGCCTGCGGGGAGGCGGGCACCGTGGTCGACCAGGTCGGTGCGCCCGAGCTGCGTGGTCCTTCGGTGGGGCGGCGCCTGTATCGGGCCAGGGACGGGTGGGTCGTGGTGTGCTGCGTGACGTCGTCGGACGTGGCGCGGTTGGGTTCGGCGGTGGGTCTGGGCGTGTCGCCGGTCGTAGGCGCCGACGACGTGGCGGAGGCGGTCGGGACCATGACGGTGGAGGAGGTGCTGGTTCGGTTACGGGACTCGGGTGTCCCTGCGGCTGCGAGCCTGCACCACTCCGCCGTGCCCGACGACCCCCAGGTGGTGGCTCGGGGCCTCCTGCGCCAGTACCGGCACCCGGCGGCGGGGCGGTTCGTGCAGGTGGGGATCCCGCTGTCGCTTTCGGTGGACGCGCCGGCGGTCAAGGGCCCGGCGCCGACGCCGGCTCCGGTACGGCGACGGGCGGCGTCGTGAGGATCGACAGCGGGCTGGGGGCCGAGCTGCCGCGGGTGGCGGACCGGGTGACGACGGCCGAGGCGGCCGGGCTCGACTGCCTGTGGGCCGCCGAGACGACGAACGACCCCTTCCTGTCGTTGACGCTGGCGGCCGAGCACTCGACGTCGGTGCTGCTCGGCACGGGCGTGGCGATCGCCTTCGCCCGCAACCCGATGAGCCTCGCGTATACGACCAATCAGCTGCAGGAGTACTCGGGCGGTCGGGTCGTGCTGGGAATGGGCTCGCAGGTGCGACGGCACATCGAGAAGCGGTTCTCCATGACGTGGTCGCGTCCCGCGGCACGGATGCGTGAGTACGTGCTCGCCCTGCGCTCCATCTGGGCATCGTGGAACGAGGGCGCTCCCCCTGGCTTCGATGGCGAATTCTACACCCACACCCTCATGACGCCGGTGTTCGCGCCGGCGCCGCACGCGTTCGGGCCTCCCCGGGTCTTCCTCGCCGCCGTGGGCCCTCGCATGAACGAGGTGGCGGGCGAGGTGGCGGACGGGGTCATCACGCACGGCATCTGCTCGGCGCGGTACCTGCGCGAGGTGATCGAGCCCGCGCTCGACCGCGGCCTGGCGAAGTCGGGACGTGCCCGAGACACATTCGAGGTCACGTGCCCCGGCTTCATCGCCGTCGTCGACGACCCGACGAAGCTGGAGAAGGCCCGTGACGCCATGCGGCGCCAGGTCGGCTACTACGCCTCCACCCCGGCCTACCGGCCCGTGCTCGACCTCCACGGCTGGGGCGACCTGCAGAGCGAGCTCTACGCCTGCTCGAAGCAGGGGCGCTGGGAGGACATGGCCCACCTCGTCGACGACGAGGTGCTCGACACGCTGACCATCGTCTGCCTTCCGGGCGAGCTGGCCGGCGAGGTCGGTCGCCGCTACGGGGGACTGATCGACCGCATCAACGTCTCGTGGTGGCGCAAGGAGTGGTGGCCCGACGTCGAGAAGGAGTTGCGCGCCCTGTGACGTCCGTGACGGGGTACGCAGCGCCGGGCTTCGAGCCCGTCGCCCGGGTGCTGGGCGAGGGTGCGTCCGTCCTGGTCGGCGAGCGGGAGCGGCGGGTCGACCTCGGCGACGGCGGTGGCGCCTTCTGCGCCTTCGTCGACGGCGACTGCGTGGTCGATCTGTGGGCCGGACCGGCCGGGCCGGCCAGGTCGACGGGTCGGGCGTGGCAGGAGGACACGCGGGCCGTCGTCATGTCGTCGACGAAGGGCATGACGACGTTGTGCGCGCACCTGCTCGAGGACCGGGGCGAGCTGGACCTCGACGCGCCGGTCGTCCGCTACTGGCCCGAGTTCGAGTCCGAGGGCAAGTCGTCGACCACCGTGCGCCAACTGCTCAGCCACCAGTCAGGCGCCATCGGGCTGCCCGGGTCCGACGAGCTGCTGTCGTGGGACGGGGGCGGGTGGGCCGACACGGTGGCCATCGCCGCCGGCGTCGCCTCGGGGCCGCCGGCGTGGGAGCCCGGGACCCGGCACGGCTACCACGGCGTGACGTTCGGGTGGCTCGTCGGCGAGCTGGTGCGCCGGATCAGCGGGTCGAGCCTCGGGACCTTCTTCGACACCGAGGTGGCGCAGCCGCTCGGCATCGCCGGGTCGATCTCCATCGGGACGCCCGCGGCGGCGCTCGGGTCGGTCGCGACGGTCATGGAATTCCCCGTGAAGCCGGGGAAGGAGAGCGCGCTGCGGGCCATCGACCCCGAGTCCAGGTCCGGCCGCTCCGTCCTGGCCGGCGCGCACGGGAGCCTCTTCGCCGACGAGGAGGGCCGGCCCCGCTTCGCCGACTTCATGAACACGCCGGCGGTCCTGCAGGCCGAGATCGGTGCGCTGGGCGCGACGGCGACGGCGCGGGCGCTGGCCCGTGTGTACTCCGCCCTCGCTGCCGGCGAGGAGCTCGTGTCGCGCGCCTCGGTGGAACGCTTCCGGATCGAGCAGGTCTGCGGGCGCGACGCCGTCATGGGCGTGCCGACACGGTGGGCCGTCGGCTACTCGCTTGAGCCACCCGCACTCGTGCCCGGGATCCCGCGGATGCACGGGCCGGACGACGGTGCGTTCGGTCACATGGGCGCCGGCGGCCAGATCGGCTTCGCGGACCCGGCCGCCCGTGTGGCCTGCGGCTTCGTGCGCAACCACCTGGAGAACCAGGCGCTGCCGCTCATGGGCGCCTGCCTGGTCGACGTGCTCTACTCATGCACGGGGAACGGTCGGAGTTAGGGGGAGCGGTGTACGCAGCAGAGCACGCAGCAGAGCATCCAGACCATGCGGCCATCGTCATGGCGCCCTCGGGACGGACACTGACCTTCGCCGAGCACGAGGCGGCGGCCAACCAGGTGGCCCACGTCCTGCGTGAGACGGGCCTGCGCCGTCGGGACCACATGGCGATCTTCATGGAGAACGACCCCGCCATGCTGCTCGCCGAGGCGGGCGCCGAGCGCACCGGGCTCTACTTCACCCCGGTCAACTCCTACCTCTCCGCCGAAGAGGTGGCCTACATCGTCAACGACTCCGAGTCCCGGGTGGTGGTGACGTCGGCGGCCAAGGCGGACGTGGCCCTCCAACTGCCGGCGCTGTGCCCGAAGGTGGAGCGTTGGATCATGGTCGGCGACCCCGCCGGACCCTACGAGTCGTGGGACGAGGCGGTGGGCCGCCAGGCGACAGGTCCGGTGGCCGACGAGCAGCTCGGCGCGCCCATGATGTACTCGTCGGGGACCACGGGGCGGCCCAAGGGGATCCTGCGCCCGATGTACGACATCCACCCGTCCGAGACCAGCATCGCCGTGCTCGGGATCGCCATGCTGTGGCAGTTCCGCGAGGACATGGTGTACCTGTCGCCGGCGCCGCTATACCACACCGCCCCGCAGGTGAGCGTCGCCATCGCGTTGCGCATGAAGTCGACCGCGGTCGTCATGGAGCACTTCGATCCGGCGCTCTACCTCGACCTGATCGGGACGCACCGGGTCACGCATTCCCAGGTCGTGCCGACGATGTTCACCCGCATGCTCAAGCTGCCCGACGACGTGCGGGCGGCGGCCGACCTGTCCTCGCTCGAGGCCGTGATCCATGCCGCCGCGCCGTGCCCGGTGCCGGTGAAGGAGCAGATGATCGAGTGGTTCGGCCCGATCCTGCTCGAGTACTACGCCGCCACCGAGGGCAACGGCTGCACGTTCATCACCTCGGACGACTGGCTGGCGCATCCGGGGAGCGTGGGCCGGGCCGTGCTCAGCGACATCCACATCCTCGACGACGAGGGGAACGAGTGCCCGACCGGCACATCCGGCACCATCTGGTTCGCCGGCGCGACGGACTTCGAGTACTACCGCGACCCCGAGAAGACGGCGAGCGCGCGCCGGGACGACGGCACGACGAGCACCGTCGGCGACGTGGGCTATCTCGACGAGGACGGCTACCTGTTCCTGACCGACCGCAAGGCGCACATGATCATCTCGGGCGGCGTGAACATCTACCCCCAGGAGACCGAGAACCTCCTCGTCACCCACCCCAAGGTGCTCGATGCCGCCGTCATCGGCGTACCCAACGAGGACCTGGGCGAGGAGGTGAAGGCAGTCGTCCAGCCGGTCGACGGCGTCGTCGGCGACGAGGCACTCGGGCGCGAGCTCATCGCCTTCTGTCGCGAGCACCTGGCGCACTTCAAGTGCCCGCGCAGCGTGGACTTCGTCGACGAGCTCCCCCGCCTGCCCACCGGGAAGCTCTACAAGGGCGTGCTCCGCGAGCAGTACTGGGGCGATCACGCCACCCGGATCGTGTGACGGCCCGGCTGCCCGACGACCTGGCGTCCTGGGTCGAGGACATCGGGGGCGGCCGCCTGGCGCTGGCCGACCGCAAGCAGGGTGGGGCGCGCAAGGAGGCCTGGTTCGTCGACCTCGAACGCCCCGACGGCACGACGGCGCATCTCTTCCTGCGCTACGACCGCTCCGACCCGGCCCGCACCAGGGACCCGTGGACGCTGCACCGCGAGGCCACCGTGTACCTGGCGCTGCAGGACGGCCCGGTGCCCGTCCCCCGCGTCCTCGGCGTGCACCCGGTGCACCAGGCCATGCTCGCCGAGCGCGTGACGGGCGAGAACTGGTTCTCCCGCATCAGCGACCCGGCGGAGCAGGAGGCGACCGCACGCGACTTCATGACGAAGCTCGCCGCCCTGCACTCCCTCGATGCATCTGCGCTCGACCTGCCAGCCTTCCCCGCCGTGAGGACGGTGGCCGACGCAGTGCACGCCGAGCTCGACGAATGGGAGCGGGTCCTGGCCGAACGTGGCGGGACGCCGGATCCCGCCCTCGCGTTCTCGCTGCGCTGGCTGCGCCGCCACGTCCCCGACTACTCCGGCCCGCCCGTTCTGGTGCAGGGCGACACGGGGCCGGGCAACTTCATGTACGAAGGCGGTCGTGTCACCGCCGTGGTCGACTGGGAATTGGCGCACCTCGGGGACCCCATGGACGACATCGCCTGGCTGTCGCTGCGGGCGACCCAGGAGCCCTTCACCGATTTCCCGACCCGTCTGCGCGAGTACGCGGAGCTCTCCGGCAACGCCATCGACGAGGCGAGGGTGCACTACTACCAGGTGATGGCGGAGACGAAGCTCCAGGTGATGGGCCACCGACCGGATGCCGCCGGACCGGTATCGGCGGACACGGACGTGGGAAACGGGTTCATCTACCAGATGCTGCACCGGCGACTGTGGCTCGAGGCGCTGGCGGCGGCGACCGGACTGGTGCTGACGCCGGCCGAGGCTCCGCGGGCCCGGGACGGCAGCGACCACGACTGGATGTACGACGCCGTCCTCGCCCAGCTGCGCGACGTGATCGTGCCCCGGACCTCGGACCCGTTGGCGTCGGCGCGGGGAAAGGGGATCGCCCGCCTGGTCAAGTATCTGGCGCAGGTCGACACCTACGGTGCGTCCTACGAGGTGTTCGAGCTCGATGACCTCGAGGTGCTGCTCGGCCGACGCCCCGAGTCGGTCGCCCTGGGACGGCGCGCCGCGGCCGACGCGGTGGCGTCGGGTGGCGTGAGCGACGAGGCGTACCTGGAGGTGCTGTGGCGGCGGGTGGCGCGCGAGACCGAGCTGGCCCGGCCTTCGATGGGGACGCTGGCCGACCGGCACTGGCCCGACCTGGTGGCGTCGTGAGCGACCGGGAGCTGTTCGGCGTCGACCTGGACCGACGGCGTGCGGAGCGCACGTACCGGACGTTCGGACCCGAGGACGACGACTTCCACGACGAGGAGATGACGGACCGCTGGTGGGAGACCGAGACCAACTGGTTCTCGTGGAACGTGCCCGAGCGGGGACTGGGCGGGTGGACCTACTGCCAGGCCCGCCCCAACGCCGGTCTGTGCAACGGCGGCGCCTGGGTGTGGGACGAGCGCGGCGCCCTCCCCTGGGAGCTGGCCTACCGGGCCGAGTACTCGGGCCTGCAACTGCCACCGCGCGCCGAGCGCGACATGCGCGACTTCGAGTGGCCCAACGGGGTGCACGTGCGCGTGCTCGAGCCGTTGCGGCGCTACGCCGTGTCGTACACGGACCCGGGGGGGCTCGAGCTGGACCTGGAGTTCGAGGCGATCATGACGCCGAACCCGCACCCGACGGGCGTGGTCCCATTCTGGAAGGGCGTGCACTTCGACCAGGCGGGCCACGTGACGGGGACCATGGTGCTGCGCGGCGAGGAGGTGCCGATCGACTGCTACTCGGTGCGCGACCGCTCCTGGGGGCCGCGACCACAGGGCCGCCACCGTCGCCGCACGGGCGACGCGCCTTCTCAGGCGGGGAACTTCGGAGGGGTGGGCTATTCCTTCTGCGCGGCGGGCCCGGGTGAGGCCTGGCTGACCTATGCGGTGCCCGGGCCCGAGGTGGAGCCCGTCTCTTGCGGCTTCCTGCTCCGGGGCGGCCGGTACGGTCACATCCTGGCCGGGGAGCGACGCGTGAGCTTCGACGCGGGGACGGGGTGGCCGCTCGCCTTCGAGATCGAGACGGTGGACGAGTTCGATCGCCGGCTGTCGGTACGCGGCGAGTCGGTCAGCCGGCGCTGGCGCGGTCACGGCGGGGACTCGCTGGTCCACTGGCGCTGGGACGACGGGGTGGACGGCTGGGGCGAGGACCAGAGCTACTTCAGCCGCGACCAGTGGGAGGCCAACCGGAGGCGCTCGACAAAGGGCTGACCTCGTACGACCGTTCCCCTCCGATGGCCGCCGCACCCACCCCCGACGTCACTGTCAGCGGACGGTCGGCGCTGGCGGTGCTCTCGGACGAGGTGCTCATGGAATCCGCGGCCGAGACGGTCCGGCAGATGGGGGCATTGGCGGGACGCTTCGTCGAGCTCCTGGGCGAGCTCGACCGGCGCGAAGGATGGCGGGCCGAGGGAGCGACGTCCCTCGAGGCCTGGGTCGTCGAGCGCTGCGGTGTCTCCACCGCGACCGCCCGGGCCTGGGCGCACGTGGCGGAACGGCTGTTCGACCTGCCCGAGCTGGGAACGGCGCTGAGTGCAGGCGAGCTCAGCTTCGACAAGGTGCGCGCCGTGGTCGACGTGGCGACACCCGAGACCGACCGCGAGCTGCGCGAACGGGCTGCCGAGTGCTCGGTACGGCAGCTCGCCGAGCTGGCGCGCTCCGCCCGCGGGACGGACGAGGAGCAGGCGCAGCGCGATCACCATCGTCGCTCCCTCCGCTGCAACGACCAGTTCCGCACGGTCACCGTCCAACTCCCGCCCGCTCCGTACGCCGAGGTACGGGCCTGCCTCGAAACGCGGGCCCGGCGGATCCCCTCCGACGGCGAGACACCTTGGGATCAGCGGATGTGCGACGCCTTCTTGCAGTTGCTGCGCTCATCGGACGCAGGTGGGCCGAGTCCCTACCTCGTGGTGGCCCACACTCCTCTCGGGTCCCTGATCGACGGGGGATCGGACGAAGTGTCGGCCCTGGCGGGCGAGCTCGAGCGCGACGGGCTCCTGAGCGTGGAGACCGTCCGGCGGATCGCCTGTGATGCCACCATCGTCATCGCCGTCGATGACGATGTCGGCCACACCATGTACGAAGGCCGGGCCCGACGCGAACCGACCGATGCGCAGCGCCGCGAGGTGAGGCGCCGGGATCGTCATTGCCGCTTTCCGGGCTGTACGAACGCGACCTTCACGAACACCCACCACATCGAGCCGTGGAAGCCCGATGGGCGGACTGACATCGACAACCTTGCGTTGCTGTGCGAGCACCACCACCACCGGGTCCATTCCTCAGAGTGGACGATGTACGGGAACGCCAACGCGGAACTGAGCTTCGTCGGCCCGACGGGCCGGGTCATGACGTCGCGCCCGTCGCCGTTGTGGACCCGGGGGAGCGGGCCGTCGGCTAACGAAGCTGCAGGGGCAGGCTCCTGAATCCCCGCAGCGCCTGCACCGGCTTGTAGCGCAGGTCCTCCCTCGGCACGGCCAGGCGCATCGCGGGGAAGCGCCGGACCAGCTCACCGATCGCGATCTGCCCCTCCAGACGCGCCAGCTGGTTACCGAGGCAGAAGTGCTTCCCGAAGGCGAAGGTCAGGTGCCGGTTCGGCTCCCGGCCCAGATCGAGATCGTCCGGACGCTCGAAGATGGTCTCGTCGCGGTTGGCCGAAATGATCATGCCCAGCACCTTGCTGCCCTTGGGCATCGTCGTGCCGTCGACCTCGACGTCGTCGAGCAATGTCCGGGCGGCGCCGCAGGGGACGGGCGTCGTGAACCGGAGGAGCTCTTCGACGGCCGTCGGCATCAGGACCGGATCGACCCGCAGCCGCTCCGCCTGCGCGGGGTGCTCGATGAGTGCGAGCGCCGAGCTCCCGATCAGATTCGCCGTCGTGTCGTGCCCAGCCAGCATCAGGAGGAAGATCATGGCGATGACTTCGTCCGGGGTCAGGGAGTCACCGTCCTCGCTCGCAGCGAGGAGAGCGGAGATAAGCCCGTCGTCCGGCTCGTTGCGGCGCTGCTCGGCCAGGCGCTCAAGTACCGCGTAGAGCTTGCGCGCCGTCGGCACCGCGCGCATGGCGTCGGCTGCCGAGCCGCTGCCCAAGCGCACCACGAAGCGCTCCATGAGCACATGGAACTCGTTCCGGTCCTCGTCGCCGACACCGAGCATCGTCGAGATGACGGACAGCGGGAGCGGGACGGCGATGTCGGCCACCAGGTCGATTGTCTCGCTCCCCCGCTGTTCCGCTTTGTCGAAGAGCTCGGTCACGATGCGTTCGATCTCGGCCGTCATCTGCTGCACCATGCGGGGGGTGAACGCCTTGTTCACGAGCCGGCGCAGCCGGGCGTGGTCGGGGTCGTCCTTGTAGACCATGCTGCTCATCAGGAGCCGGAACATGCGCGGTAGGTGCCGCATCAAGAAGCTGGAACCCTGGCTCGTGGGGTCGCTCGAGAAGCGAACGTCGTTGTGGAGCAGGAGGACGTGCTCATGGCGCGTCAGCATGTAGCCGGTGCCGCCCATCAACTGCTTGGAGTAGGCCCGCGACACCGGCGCGCTGCGGCGCAGCTCGGCGTAGCGCGGATAGGGATCCGTGAACATCACGGGGTCGGCCAGGTCTGTCGTCTCGAGCCGTCCTGCGGCTGCGGTGCCGGTCACCACTTCCCCCCGTCGATCGTCTCACCAGGGATCCCGGGCTCCTGGACCTAATTCAGTACATTCTATTCTACTGAACTCGGCTCCCCCTGCGCACCCCGGTCATGTGGTCGAGAACACCTTGCGGGAGTAGTACCAGACCGCCAGACCGCTCAGCACCGCTGCGAACGCGGCCAACGCACCGATTTCGGGCAAGGTGTCGGCGAACGTCGCGTGGTCGGAGATCAGCTTGATGAAGGCGTCCATGGCCCAGGCTTGGGGGACGATGTGCCCGACGTTCTTCACCGTGGTACTGACCGTGTTGAGCTGGTAGACGCAGCCACCGAGCATGCCGGCGATGATCGCGACGATCACAGCCGTCGCGATGGCCTGCTCCTGCGAGCGCGACCAGGTGCCGATGATGACCGCGAGCGCGGCGATGCTGATGCCGAGAAGTGCGACGACAAGGAAGACGCTCAGCGGGTTTCCCCAGTGGACGTCGAACAACACGATGCCCACGAAGATGAGGCCGACCGCCATCGCGATGGCCGTGACCATCATGCTGGCCATCTGCCCGAACACGATGGCCCGCTTGTGGACCGGCGCGGCGGAGAGCCGCTGGAGGACGCCCAGTCGGCGCGTTTCGACCATGCCGGCGGAGAGCACCAGCACCGCGATGCCCATGAAGAGCACGAGGTTGGCGGGAGCCACGTACCAGAACGGACTCAGCGGCGCCTGGGTCTGTGTCGCCCGCAACGTGGCGTCGGTGAACTTGGTGTCCGGACCTTCGACCGCCATGAGGTCCAGCAGCGCGACGACGTCAGTCCGGGCCTGCACCGCGTCCGTGGTGGCAGATTCGATCAGGAAGTCGGCTCGCACCGTATTGCTCTGCGACGGGAGCTGCACGATCCCCGCCACGACCCGGCCGCGCAGGATGTCGTCGGTCAGGTCGGTCCGGTTGCTCTCGATCCGGACCTTGATGCCGTCGGTCGTCTCGGCCAGATGCAGCAGACGCGCCGAGGGATGGAGCAGGCCGATCGGTTCCTTGGGGCTGCCCTCCAGGAGGCCGGTGATGAGGATGATGACCACCGGGACGAGCGTGCCGATGATGAGCAGTCGGCGGTCGCCCATCGCACGGCGCAGGTTGACCCAGATGACCGCGATCACGGCTCGACCATCTTCCGCACCCTTGTCATGGCCAGTCCCCCGGCCACCAGGGCGATGGCGAGCAAAACGAAGAACGGACCGATGACGCTGCTCGCCGGTTCGCCCAGCTGGTCCAGCCGGCCGAAGCCGACCAGGGCCCACCCGTTCGGTGTCCCCAGCGCCAGCACCTGGAAGGCGTCGGGGAGCGACCCCGAAGGAAGCAGATTGCCGCCGAGCAGGGCGAGGCCCAAGCCGACGAGCAGCGTGATGCCGAACGCCTGCTGCTCGGTCTTGGCCAAGGAGGTGAGAAACACACCGATGCCGCACATCGCGACGGTGGCACCCACGCACATCAGCAGGACGCCCAACGGGTCGCCCCAATTCGCGCCAAAGGCGAAGGTCGTCACGGCCCAGATGACGAAGACCGTGACGAGGCCCGTCACGAAGATCGCCAGCAGCTTCCCGAGGACGATCTGCGTCGGCCGCAAGGGTGCGGCGGTGATCCTGGCCAGCGTACCGGCAGAGCGCTCCATGAGGAGTGAGCGCATGCCGAGACCACTGCCAATGAAGAGGAAGACGACCGCGATGTTGGGTGCGAAGAAATTGAGGTTGACCTTGCCGGAATGGCCCACGCTCTGTGTCGTGATGGCCACCGTCGCCGGATCGACCGTGGGGCCGTGCGGCACCTTGTCCGCGAACAGGGCGCTGGAGATGCCTGCGGCAACGGACTCTGCGTATTCCTGCCCGAGTTGCGAGGTGCCCCGGGTGACGACGTCGAACCCGGGAGTGTGGGTGGCTCCGGGGTCGACGATGGGAATGAGCAGGCTGGACAACCGCATCTGCCGGGGCAGCACTGCTACCCCGCCGTCGAGGTTGCCGTTGGCCACCGCGGTCCTGACGGCCTGCTGACTGGGCATGGCGACGACGGTGACACCGTGCGGCAGCTGGCTGGCCTGCTCAGCGGCAGCCATGAGCTCGGGCGACGCGCCCGACACACCGATATGCACCGCTACGGCGGAGCTACTGCCGGCGAAAGAGAGACCCAGGACGGCCGCCATGAGGAGCGGAGCGGCGAGGCAGCCGATGAGGACGGAGCGATCGCGCAGCCGGCGCCGAAGCTCGTTCAGCGCGATGACGCGGATCAATCCCGCAGCTCTTTTCCCGTCAGACTCAGGAAGACGTCTTCGAGATTGGGCGAACGCACCTCCACCCCCGTGAGGTCGACGCCATGCCGCGTCGCGACGGCCACCACGGCCGAGAGGACGGCAGGTCCGTGGTCCGTGCTCAGCTCGAGGTTGCCGTCCACCTCGTGCACGTCATGGATGTTGTCGAGCTCGCGGCAGGCAGCAGCCAGCTCGTGCAGGTCGGCACCTTCGGAGGCCAGGTGGACCTTGTCCCGGCCTCCGTGGGCGTCGATCAATGCTTCCGCCGTCCCCTCCGCGATCAGATGGCCGTCATCGATGATGCCGATGCGGTCGCACAACTTGGCCGCTTCCTCCATGTAGTGCGTCGTGTACAGCACCGCGATGCCGAGCTGTCCGACGGTCTCGAGGATCGCGTTGCGGCTCTGGGGATCGACGCCCACGGTGGGCTCGTCGAGCACGAGCATCTTGGGCCGGTGCAGCAGGCCGGCCGCCATGTTGGCGCGCCGCTTCATGCCGCCCGAGTAGGTCCCGATACGGTCCTTTCCACGGTCGGCGAGCCCAACCAGCTCGAGCGTCTCGCCGATACGCGCCTGGAGCTCCTTGCCTGACAGCCCGTAGAGCTGGCCGAAGAAGGTCAGATTCTCCACGGCCGAGAGGTCCGGGTAGAGGGCCAGGTCCTGGGGGACGTAGCCGACGGCCGCCTTTGCCTCGAGCGTGCCGCCCTCGAAGCCGTCGACCGTGACATGACCCTCGTCGGGGATCGCCAACCCGCACAGCATGGAGATGGTGGTGGTCTTCCCGGCGCCGTTTGGACCCAACAGGCCGTAGCACTCGTGCTCGGCGATGAAAAAGGACACGCCGTCGACTGCCAACCGGTCGCCGTACCGCTTGCGTAGGCCCTCACATCGGAGCATGGCGGGAGGCCCGAGAGCCGTTGCGGCCGCTTCGCTGCCCCCGACCGCCTGTTGCATGCACCCTCCCCAGAGGAAAAGAGGAGCCTCTTTTTTTGCAACTTAGCACGAGGGGCGGTCACCCACATGGCGACGTCTTCCGCTCACGTTCGATGACTACCCGCGCCCATCCGTCGTCCCCGGTGCCAACTGGCCGTCGAGCTATGCCTCCGCGACCACCAATGGATACGTCGAGGCGGCTGCCACCGAGAGGATCTCCGCCCTGTCCTCGCCGAGGATGAACCCGGCCGCGATCGCGACGTCGAGGGCGGCCGCGAACCGCTCCAGGTACTCCGTCTTGCCCCGCGGGTACAGCGCCGTCAGCGTGGCGTCGTCGAAGGGCTCTGTGCGCCCGAACAGCATGGCGAACGTCTCTCCCGTCTGACCCAGCCCGGACACGACGGATGTGGGCGCCTCGACCCACGGCGTGCGGATGCCGCCGAGCGCGTTGCCGAGATCATCGAGCTGATAGCCCGTTCCCTCGACGTCGAGATCGAGCCGGGGTGCGGACGGGGGGGCTTCACCCCCGGCTGCCCACCGCGCCAGATGGGCAATGGCGGCCTGGGCGACGTAGTGCTGCTGGGGCACCGCGTTAATGGGTGTATCCGTGTTCCCGATCATGAGATTCGTCGTGGGGCGCAGCAGCTCGGCCATGCGTTCCGGGCTCAGAGTGCCGTCGTCGTAACGCCCGGCGCTGACCGTGTAGGTGTCGGCATGCGCCGCACCAGCCATTTCCCAGACACGGATCCGCTCGGAGTCGGGCTGCCCAGCGAGGCCGCCCCCGAGGAGGATGACGTCGGTCTCGCTCTGCAGCACGAGCACCGGCACCCGGGCGTCCTGGCGGATGCGCTCACCCTTGTACGAGATGGCGCGCCGCGTCGCCTCCATCCCCTCGCGCTGGGCGGAGGGGATGAACACGCCGTCGATCGAGACGCCGACACCGGGGCGCCCGTGCACGAAGAAGCCGTCGAAGAGGCGCGCGTGGGGATCGACCGCGTTGATATAGGTCACCAGGCAGGCGGCCGATTGGGACTCGCCGGCCGCGAGGAGCTGCTCGGGCATCAGACCTCCGAGCGGGTTGTCGCCCGCCGGTAGCCGCAGCAGTGCACCGACCTGGGAGAAGATGTCGAAGGACCATGCATCGCCGGGGTGCTCGAGATCGCCATAGCGCTCCGGCGCCTGCCGCTTCAGGTGGATGCTCTCGACGAAGCCCCCACCGTCGATGCCCACCTTCTGCGCCGACACACCGACCCACGCATGACCCCGGGCCGCGAGGTGACGGTGGAAGAAGCCCCAATCCGGGGCGGCGTCGATGCCCGCCGACACGTTGTGCCACTCCACCACGACCGTGCCACTGAAGCGGTCCGGGTCGATGGGTCGGCGCACCAAGATCCGTGTTCGGAACGACGCCTCGGCACCGGGGGTGACATCCCAGCGACCGTCCGCGCCGCGTTCCCCCTGCAAATCGTACGACGTCGCGGTCCCCGCGACGCTGAACTCGGTCTCCTCGTAACCGAGCGTCGCCAGGTCGTAGTCCCGCATGACGTCCGGTGCGGCGCCGGGCATCTCCTTGAACTCCGCCTGTCGCATGCTGGCCACCGTCGTCCTCCCCGGCCGGGGCTCGGGAGCCCGACTCGATCGTCCTGCCTTATTAGGATACTCTTTAGCCCGAATAGGGCTCAGGCCCACGTGCGGAAACCCGCAGAGCACAGACCACAGAGCACATCACACAAAGGATCGAGGATAGGTCGTGACCGAGGCTTGGATCATTGACGCGTGCCGTACCCCTCGGGGCATCGGAAAGGTCGGGAAGGGCGCGCTGGCCGAGCTGCACCCGCAGGTCCTGGGGGCGACCGTGCTGCGCGCGCTGGCGGAGCGCAACGGGCTCGACACCCGAGACGTCGACGACATCGTGTGGGGCACGTCGATGCAGGTGGGGTCCCAGGGGGGCGACCTCGGTCGCATGGCCGCCCTCGATGCGGGCTACGCCGTCACTGCCAGCGGCGTGACGCTGGACCGCTTCTGCGGGTCGGGCATCTCCGCCGTCAACTTCGCCGCCGCCACCGTGATGGCGGGCATGGAGGACGTGGTCGTCGCCGGCGGCACCGAGATGATGTCGTCCTACGCCGCCAACACGTCGAAGTCGCGCTCGCCCTTCCTCGACAGCGGCAACGACCACCTACGGGCCATCCACCCCCAGACGAACCAGGGTGTGGCCGCCGACGCGATCGCCACGCTCGAGAAGATCGACCGTCGTGCCGTCGACGAGCTCGCAGCGGAGTCCCAGCGTCGAGCCGAGATCGCCATCAAGGAGGGTCGCTTCGACAGGTCCCTGGTCCCCGTGTACCACCCGGACGGCTCGGTGGCGCTCGACCGGGAGGAGTATCCGCGCCCTGGGACGACGGCCGACTCGCTCGCCGCGCTCCCCTCCTCGTTCGAGGCGCTGGCCGACATCCCGCTGGACGACAAGGGGACCACCTACCGTTCGCTGGTCCTCCAGAAGTTCCCCGGGCTCGAGATCACCCACGTGCACCACGCCGGCAACTCGTCGGGCGTGGTCGATGGTGCGGGCGCGCTCCTCATGACGAGCCCCGAATACGCGTCCGCCCACGGGATGCGGCCCCGGGCGCGGATCGTGGCCATCGCCAACGTTGGCGACGACCCGACACTCATGCTGAACGCGCCCGTCCCGGCCACGAGGAAGGTGCTGGCCAAGGCAGGCATGTCGCTGGACGACATCGACCTGTTCGAGGTCAACGAGGCCTTCGCCGTCGTACCCGAGAAGTTCATCCGCGATCTCGCCATCGACCGCGAGAAGATCAACGTCAACGGAGGCGCCATCGCACTGGGTCACCCGATAGGGGCCACCGGATCGCTCCTGGTCGGCACAGCACTCGACGAGCTGGAGCGACAGGACAAGCAGGTCGCGCTCATCACCATGTGCGCCGGCGGTGGCATGGCGCCGGCGGTGATCATCGAGCGGGTCTAGGGCCAAGAGTCCGGGCCGGGCTGACGTGGCGTCACTACAGGACACGCTGGGCTCGGACGGTTACGACGAGTTCGCGCTCCTGCACGAGAACGCGGCCGAATGGGGCATCCCGTTCGAACGGCAGCCGGTCGTCTCCCGCGCCACCTTCGCGCTGCCCTCGGGGCAAGAGCTCTCGTACCTGCGTTGGGGCGAGGGCGAGCCCGAGCTCGTCTTCCTCCACGGCGGCGCGCAGAACGCCCACACCTGGGACACGGTCATGCTGGCGCTCGACCGTCCTGCGGTGGCGGTCGACCTGCCGGGCCATGGGCACTCGGATCGCCGCAACGACCGCGACTACGGCCCTTGGCGGAATGCCGAGGCGGCGGCGTCGCTCCTCGAATCGGTGGCGCCCGCCGCCCGCTGCGTCATCGGCATGTCGCTCGGCGGCGCCACGACCATCCGCCTGGCCGCGCAGCGACCGGACCTCTGCCGGCGGGCGGTGTTCGTCGACGTCACGCCGCAGATCAACGATCCGACCCGGCAGCTGACGACGGCCGAGCGCGGCACGGTGTCGCTGATCACCGGGCCGCCCACGTACGACAGCTTCGAGCAGATGGCCGATGCGGCGGTGGCGCTCAGCCCATACCGCTCCGCCGCCGGCGTCCGGCGTGGCGTGCGGCACAACGCGCGCCGTCTGGACGACGGCCGCTGGACGTGGCGCTACGACCTCTTCGGGCCCGCTGCGGGTGCTCCGGCTGCGGCAGGAGGCGGTGGCGGTCCTCCTTGGGTCGACTTCACCTCGCTGTGGGAGGACGTGAGCGCCATCAGCGTCCCGTCCCTCTTCGTGCGCGGCGGACTGTCGCCTTTCGTGCGGGACGAGGACCTGGCCGAGATGCAGCGCCGCCTGCCCTCACTCGAGGTGGTGGTCGTCGACGGCGCCGGCCACGCCGTGCAGAGCGACCGGCCGCTCATGCTGGCCGATCTGATCCGCACCTTCGCCTTGTGACGTCACGCGACGACCTGCGGGCGGCGTGGCGGGCGGCCGGGGTGTACCCCGACCTCACCCTCGGCGAGGCGATCGAGGCCGGCTGCTCGGCCCATCCGGACGACCGGATCGTCTTCGCCCGGGTGGACGGCGACACCACCGCGGTGACGCTCGACGAACTCCTCGAGCGTGCCCGCGCCTGCGCCGAGCGGCTGGCCGGCACGGGCGTGGAGGCCGGCGACATGGTGGTCGTGCAGGCACCGGCGGACCTCTCCGGCACCGAGGTCCTCGCGGCCGCCTGGCTGGTGGGCGCGGTGGCCGTCCCTATCGCCACCACGGCGACGGCCGCTGAGCTGGCTCACGCGGTGCGCCAGACCGGTGCGGTCCGCGCCGTGGTCGCTCCGGAATGGCGCGGGCGCGATCTTGTCGCCGGGGCCACGGCTCTCGGGCTCCGCCAAGTGGTCGTCCTGGGAGCCCAGGCCGTCGACGGGGCCGTGGCGCTCGAATCCATCCCGCCCGTTCCCCTGCCCTCCGGAGTACGCCCGCAGAGCCCGTCGTCCGTGGCGTGCGTCCTCTACACCTCGGGCTCCACCGCCGAACCGAAGGGCGTGCGGCACAGCCACGAGACGCTGCTGTGCGGTCTCACTGCCGTACCCGCCGACGCGACGGGCCGGATGCTCGGCACCTTCCCGGCAGGTCACGTCGCCTCGCTGCTCTCGCTTCTCCGTCCGCTCGCCGCCGGCGGGACGACGGTGGTGATGGACCGCTGGAGTGCACGCGCTGCTGCCGAGCTGATTGAGGAGCACCGCATCACCAGCAGCGCCGGCACCCCGTTCTTCCTCTCCACCCTGCTCGACGAGGCGGATCGCTCCGGGCGTGACATCTCGTCCCTCGAGCGCTTCCTGTGCGGCGCGGCCGCCGTGCCGCCGGCACTCGTCGCCCGGGGCGAAGCGGCCGGCATCGTCACCTGGCGCACCTACGGGTCCACCGAGCACCCTGCGATCAGCTCGGGCGGCCCTACCGACCCACCCGACAAGCGCCGACTGACCGACGGCCGGGTGACCCCCGGCAACGAGGTGCGCCTCCTCGACGAGGGAGGCAACGAGGTCGGTCCCGGTGAGGAAGGCGAGATCGTGGCCCGCGGCCCGAAGCAGTTCCTGGGCTACCAGGACCCGTCGGCCGACGCCGACGCGTTCGTCGACGCCACCTGGTTCCGCACCGGCGATCTCGGCCGCTTCGACGAGGACGGCTACCTGGTCGTGACCGACCGGATGAAGGACATCATCATCCGGGGAGGCGAGAACATCTCTGCCCGTGAAGTGGAAGTGGCCTTGGCCGACCACGCCGCCATCGCCGAGGTGGCTGTCTGCGCGGCGCCGGACGAGGTGTGGGGCGAGGCGGTGTGCGCGGTAGTCGTCCCACGACCGGGGAAACGGGCACCGACCGTCGAGAGCCTGGCCGGGGCAGCGGCATCCGCTGGTCTCGCGGCGCACAAGCACCCGACCCGGGTCGTGATCACCGACGCACTGCCACGGACCGCGGCAGGCAAGGTGCGCAAGCGGGACCTCCGGCCGCTGCTCTGAACGGACTTCCGACCGCTGCTGTGAAGCACGGCGCCAGTAGGACGGCCTGAACATGCCGTCCCAGGACTCCGCCCCTCGCTAGGAATCAGCCGGCCCGGCCATTGCCATCCCCGGCACGAGTGCGCCGTCGACCAGCACGTCGATACCGGAGACGAAGGACGCATCGTCGGACAGCAGGAAGGCCACCACGGCCGCGACCTCGTCGGCTCCTCCGAGACGCCCTAGCGGCACGTGCTCGAGCATGGTCCGCATCACAGGCTGCTGCTCGAGCTCCTGCCGGCCCATCGGCGTGTCGATGATCCCGGGTGCGAGCGAGTTCACCCGCCCGCCCCTCTTGCCCCATCGCACCGCAGCACGGGCGGACGCCCGCACGACCCCACGCTTGGCCAGCCCGTAGGCGTACCCGCTGTCGGCGACCTGGCCGGCGATGTGGTCCAGGAAGTCGGCGGCCAACGGCTCGTCGAGGAGGGCGTCCAGAGCGGGGTCAGCGAACGGTGCGATCTGGTAGGCCGCCAGTGACGAGAAACAGACGGCGGCGGAGCCGGGCCCCACCAGCGGTTCGAAGGCGTCGAGCAGCCTCTGTGTACCCACCAGGTCGACATCAAAGATGCGCCGGGCGTCGGCCATGGTCGGGGAGATTCCCGCAGCGTGGGCGAGCGCCCGGAAGGGGCCGAGCGCGCCCACGCGCTCCACCAGGGCACCGATCGCGGCGGGATCCGAGACGTCGCAGGCCAGGCCCAGGGTTCCCTCGATTTCGGGTGCCGCGAGGTCGACGGCGACCAGATGCTCCGTCAGACCTCTGAGCCTCTCCACGCAGCTGCGGCCCATCCCCCGGGCGGCACCGGTGACCACGGCCACCGTCACGAGCGCGCCTCACGGCGATCCGGTTGACCTGCCGATGGCGGCACGGGAATGCAGAGGGACCGTTCCTTGGTCATTGAGGTCATCGGCGCACAACCTATCTGCAGCGAGATCCGCAGGCCCCGGGGGGACCCGGGGCTGGTGGCGGCGCGTCGCCAAGGCGCTGGGGCCCTTCACCCGGCACGGCTAGCGGTACTGCGTGTCCTTCTTGTCCCGCGGCTTGGGTGGCGCGATCGGGTAGTTCCCGATCTGCGTATACGACATGCCGTTGTGGAGGGCCGTCGTGCGCGGCATCTCCAAGGACTCCCAGATGGCCCGGACGGTGCCCTGGATCGCCCTGGGATTGCGCGCCGCTATGGAGAGGGCGATCTCGCGGGCCCGGTCCCGCAACCCCTCGCGGGTGACCACCTCGGTCACCAGGCCCAGCCGCAGGGCCGTCGGCGCCGTGATCCGCTCCTCGTTTCCCAAAAGGGCCCAGCGCAGGACGTCGCCCAACGGCACGCCGCGGTGGAGCATGCCCATCGGCTCGAGCGCCGAGACGATCCCCACGTTGGCGTGCGGGTCGAAGAACACCGCGTCCTCCGAGCAGATGATGATGTCGGACTCGTTGAGGAAGTACTGCCCTCCACCGGCGCACATCCCGTGCACTGCGGTCACCACCGGCTTCCAGACCCGGTGGTGCGTCTTGGGGGCGAGCGTGAGGCCGGGGTCGAAGCTGTTCCACACGTTGTCCTTCTCGAACCAGTGGCTCCCCTCCTTGATGTCGACCCCAGTGCTGAACGCCCGGTCGCCGTTGGCCTGGAGCACCGCGCAATGGATGTCGTCGGCGTCCCGGATCGTCTCCCAGGCCCACGTCATGTCGGCCGCCATGGCGTTGTTGAACGAGTTCAGCTGGTCGGGACGATTGAGCGTGATGGTCGCCACGTTGTCGGCAACGTCGAACAAGATGGCTTCGCGTTCCATGCATCCTCCTGGGCGGTGCGAGTGAGGGCGAAATGGTACACTCTTTTCCCAGTTTGCGGGTAGGCCCGCAGGCCAGCCAGCATCACACAACCGAGTCGCCCAGCAGCACGACAGAGAGGAACACGCCGTGGAGATCAAGGGGAAGAAGGCCGTCATCGTCGGTGGCGCATCGGGCATGGCCAAGGCCTCGGCCGAGCTGCTGCGCCAGAAGGGCGCGGACATCGCCATCCTCGACCTGCCCAACACGGCGGGCGCAGAGGTGGCCGCCGAGCTCGACGGCACGTTCCATGAGGTCAACGTGCTCGACGACGCCCAGGTCGAATCCGCCCTGGCCGATGCCGTCGCCGCTCTCGGCGGTCTCCACATCGCCGTCAACACTGCTGGTGGCGGTGTCGCGAAGCGGACCCTCACCAAGGAGGGACCGCACCCCATCGACGAGTTCCGCCGCACCATTGAGCTGAACCTGGTCGGGACGTTCAACCTGAACCGCCTGCAGGCCTTCCACATGTCGAGCAACGAGCCCGAGGACGGCGAGCGGGGCGTCATCATCGACACCGCCTCCATCGCCGCCTTCGAAGGCCAGATCGGCCAGGTGGCGTACTCCGCCGCCAAGGCCGGCATCGCCGGGATGACCCTGACGATGGCGCGCGACCTCGGCAGCCTCGGCATCCGCGTGCTCGCCATCGCGCCGAGCCTCTTCAGCACCGGCATCACCAAGGGCATCCCCGACGAGTTCGCCGAGGTGCTGACCAAAGACGCCGCTTTCCCGAAGCGCATGGGCCGGCCCGAGGAGTACGGCAAGCTCGCCGTGGCCATCGTGGAGAACCCCATGCTGAACGGCTGCTGCATCCGCCTCGACGCCGGCACACGATTCGCTCCCAAGTAGAGCCCGGGCCACAGGGAGCGGGACACAAGAGAGCGCTGCCGCCGGTGCGGTCGGTCGACTTCCAGGTGGACGTCACCGCGGCCGCCGGCCTGGGTGAGCGCGCACATGTCGCCCTCACCGTCACCGCTCCCGACGAGGTCCCGCCGGACCCCATCGTGTGCTTCGGGAAGCCGGGCGGCGGGTACGCGCGGGGCTACTACACCGAGGACCTACCGGGCCCGGCGGGCGGCGCGCAGGCGACGTGGCACGCGCAGCGCGGCTGGGTCTTCGTCTCCGTCGACCATCTCGGCGTCGGGGACAGCTCCCAGCACGATCCCGAGCGCCTCTCCTACACGCCGGTGGTGGCGGCGAGTCAGGCCGCCGAAGCCGACGTGCTGCAGAAGCTGGCGGCGGGCACCCTGATCGAAGGGTTGGCGAAGGTCGAGCACCCGTTGACCATCGGTATCGGGCAGTCGATGGGGGGCTGCCTCACCGTCGTGCAGCAGGGGCGCTTCCACTGCTACGACGGCATCGGGGTGCTGGGCTACAGCGCGCTACACACCCATCCCCCGACCGCCCCGGGTACGCCCCCGATCGTGATGCCCTGGGTGCCGCGCGACACCGAGCTCGCCGACGGCATCTTCACCAACGGGCCGGCGCTAGCGGAGGCCGGCGCCGCGGCGTCGGGTGCGGAGGCCATGGCGTGGGGCTTCCACTACGACGACGTGGACCCGGCCGTCGTGGCGCGCGACCTCGACGACTTCCCGGCGCGGCACGGAGACGTCCCTCCCTGGGGCTCGGCCACGGTGCCGGCGACGGTGGCCCTGTGGTGCCTCGCTCCCGGCGCGGTGCTGACGGAGGCGGCGGGCATCCGGAGCCCCGTCCTCGTCGCGCTCGGTGAACGCGACGTGCTGGTCGACCCGCGGGGCGAGCCACGCGCCTACGAGTCCGCCCGCAGCGTCGACCTCTTCGTCTGCCCCAAGATGGGCCACATGCACAACTTCGCCGGGACCCGGGAGCTCATGTGGCGGCGCATCGAGACATGGGCGGCCTGGGTGGGGGCCGTACGCGACGCGCAGGCCGGTGGGGGGATCTGATGGACCTCGAGATGGCCGACGACCTGGCCACGCTGCTGACCCTCGAGCGGGTCGACCGCGACCTGTTCCGCGGCCTCAACGCCAACTACGGGCCGCGCCAGACCCTCTTCGGGGGCCAGGTGGCCGCGCAGTGCCTGCTGGCGGCCGCGGGAACGGTCGAGCCCGATCGCCTGCCGCACTCGTTCCACGGGTACTTCCTGCGAGCCGGGCGCGTGGACCTTCCCGTCATCTTCGAGGTGGACCGGGATCGTGACGGGCGGTCCTTCTCGGCGCGCCACGTCGTCGCCGTCCAGGACGGTGAGGTCATCTTCTCCATGATCACGTCCTTTCACGTGGAGGCCGACGGCGCCCACTTCGACGAGGCGCCGCGTCGTGATGCCCCCGAGCCCGAGCGTGTGCCCCACAAGGCGTGGAGCACGCTGCTCGAGGTGCGAGAGGTGACGCCGACCGACTTCTTGAAGGGCGTCTTCACCGACGCCCTCTGGGTACGCTCGTCGACGAAGCTCGGTGACGACCCTCTGATGCATCGTGCCGGGTTGACGTTCCTGTCGGATCTCGGCACCGGCTTTGGCCAGCAGGACCGCTCACTGGTCGGGCGCGGCGGACCGTCCATCGACCACGCCATGTGGTTCCAGGAGGACATCCGGGCCGACGACTGGGTGCTCGTCGACCTCCGGCCGGTGAAAGCCCGCAGTGCGCGAGGGGCGTACCACGGCTCCCTCCGTGACCGTCATGGCAGGCTCGGCGCCACCCTGTACCAGGAGCAGCTCCTGCTGCCGGGATCGGCCGCGGACATGGTGCGCGCCGAGGCAGAGCAGATCGAGCTGGCGCACGCCGACGCGGTCGACACGGGGGAGCTGCGCCTCGCGCAGGACCAGCATCCCGCGGGCGGCTGACCGCGTCAGGTCTCGATCCGGAACTGGTACGAGGCGGCGGTGACCGCACGATCGCGGTCGCCCTCGTCGTGGAGCACCATGCGCACCGCGACCAGCCCGTCGGACCCGCTGATCGGCTGGCCCTCGGCGCGGAACGGACCGACCTTGCCGCGGGCGAGGAACATCACGTGCGAGGAGATCCCCTGCAGGCGGTCCGTCCCCGTGACGGCGGCCGCCAGGTCGGCCGCGGCGGTCTCGAGGATGACCACCTGCGGCCCGAGGTGAAGGGCGGCGTCGGGCGAGGCCATCTCGGCCGACAACAGCGGCAGCGCCCACCGGCCGTCGGGGCGACGTGTCCCCCCGAAGACGTGCCAGAGCGGCGGCAGGTCCGGGTCGTCGACGACCTCGATCGGATCGACCGGCATCCTTTCCAGCCCGCCCGGGGGGGCGCCGATGCTGATGCTCTGGCCCTCGGTGAGCGCCAGGACGCGG
Organism: Acidimicrobiales bacterium; assembly: GCA_052140165.1. Taxonomy (GTDB): domain Bacteria; phylum Actinomycetota; class Acidimicrobiia; order Acidimicrobiales; family RAAP-2; genus Bog-473. The sequence goes on along the minus strand of JBKQUM010000073.1, from coordinate 42,697 downwards.
CCCGGCTCGTCGGCGTCGACGATGCGTGAGCGGCTGTAGCCCATCTGTCGTCCCCGCTTCAGGACCTCGGACACCACCTCGATGCGGCGGACGTCGCGTCCGGGATCGAGCACCTGACAGGAGTGGATCACCGGGTTCGGCACCGCCTCGAGGTCGGACATGCCGCCGCCCTCGGGCGAGGCGATCCCGAACACCGCCAGGAGGACGCCGCCGGCGGGATTGCGCATGTCACGACGGAGCGTGACTGTGTCGTCGACCGGACCCAGGTCCATCGACGAGTGCCTGCGCCCGATGTACCGATAGCTGAGCAGGCCTCCCCACCGTCGGCGCAACTCGGCGGCGTAGGCGGCCGGGTCGTCGCGCAGCTCCCTGATGTCCCTGGGCATCAGGGACGCACCGACACCCTGGCCGTCACGAGGTCCGGATCCTCCCCCGCATCATGCCCCCGGTTTCAGGCCACCCAGCCGGCGACCGTCTCGACGTCGCTGAGCCCGTTGGGCCCGATCGGCTGCACGTTGAGGACGGTGACCCCCGAGTCCCGGTAGGCCTCGATGCGGTCCTTCACATACCCCGCGTCCCCGACCAGGGACATGCCGGCCACCAGCTCCGCCGGCACCAGCGCGGCCGCCTCCTTGCGGTCGCCACCGAGATAGGCGTCCTGGATCTGCTCGGCCTCCTTCTCGTACCCGTAGCGCTTGAGCACGTCGTTGTAGAAGTTCTTGCCCCGCGCTCCCATGCCGCCGTAGTAGAGGGCCAGCATCGGGCGGTCCCGGTCGCGCAGGTGGTCGACGTCGCTCCCGATGGCCAGGGACCCGCCGGCGACGATCTGCAGGGGGGGCAGGTCCGCCGCCCGCCTGGCCGTGCCGGCCTCGAGCGAGGAGCCCCACAGCTCATGGGCCCGTTCGGGCCAGTAGTGCAGCGGGAGCCACCCCTCGGCCAGCTCGGCCGTCATCTCGACGTTCTTCGGCCCGAGCGAGGCGACGTAGATCGGGATCCGCTCGCGGACGGGGTGGTCCATGATCTTGAGGGCCTTGCCGAGCCCGGTACCCGTTCCTTCGGGCAGGGGCACCTGATAGTTGGGGCCCTCGTGGACCAGGCGGTCACGCCGCCACACCGAGCGGCAGATCTCGATGATCTCGCGGGTACGGGCCAGCGGCGCGTCGTAGACGACGCCGTGGAACCCCTCGATCACCTGGGGACCGGATGCGCCCAGACCGAGGATGCAGCGGCCCCTCGAGAGCTTGTCGATGCCGACCGCCGTCATGGCCAGGAGCGTCGGCGTGCGCGAGTACAGAGGCAGGATGCTCGAGCCGATCTGCGCCGTCCTGGTCACCGCAGCCAGGAATCCCATGGTCGAGACGGCGTCGGCGCTGTAGGCCTCGCCCGTCCACAGGTACTCGACCCCGACGTCCTCGAGCTGCCTGGCGCGGGCTGCGAACGCGTCGGGGTCGTCGCGCAGCCCCACCATGGCGCCCAGCTTCATGTTCGTCTCCTCCGTCGGCGTCTGGCCTGCTCGCGATAATAAAGGGTACTATTTACCTATGTCGATAGCGATCACCGAAGACCACCGCGCCCTGGGTCAGACGACCTCGGACTTCCTTGCCAAGCGCGATGCCCGAGGGGCCGCCCGGGCTCTGCTCGAGTCGGACACGGAGTCGTTGCCCACCTTCTGGGGCGACCTGGCGGCGCTCGGCTGGCTCGGCCTCCACCTCCCCGAGGACAAGGGCGGGTCCGGCTTCGGACTGCCCGAGCTCGTCGTCGTCACCGAGGAGCTCGGCCGGGCCGTGACGCCCGGTCCCTTCGTGCCGACGGTGATCGCCAGCGCGGTGATCGCGGCTGCCGCGCCCGAGGAGCTCTCGGCGCGCCTGCTTCCCGGTCTGGCCGACGGGTCGGTCCTCGGCGGCGTGGCGCTCGCCTCCGACATCACGGTGTCCGGTGGCAAGGCCGCCGGGACGGCTCCGGCGGTCCTGGGCGGTGGCCTCGCCCAGCTGCTCGTCCTCCCGGCGGGCGACGACGCCATCGTCGTCGACGTCGCGGCGGGCGGCGTGACGGTCGATGTCCCGGTCAATCTCGATCCGACGCGGCGCAGCGCGCGGGTCCAGCTGTCGGGGGCGCCGGCCGAGGTGATCCCCGGCGGACGGCGCGTGCTGGTCGACCTGGCCCGCCTCGTCACCGCTGCCGAGGCGGTCGGCATCGCCACCGAGTGCACCGAGCAGGCCGCCGCCTACGCCAAGGTGCGGGTGCAGTTCGGCCGACCCATCGCCACCTTCCAGGCGGTCAAGCACCACTGCGCCAACATGCTCGTCGCCGCGGAGCTCGCCACGGCGCTGGTGTGGGACGCCGCCCGGGCGGCCGCCGAGGGCGGCGACCAGCTCTCGCTCGCCGCGGCCATGGCGTCGACGCTCGCCCTGTCGGCTGCTGACGAGTGCGCGCAGCTCAACATCCAGGTGCACGGGGGCATCGGGTTCACGTGGGAGCACGATGCGCATCTCTATCTACGCCGGGCGACGGCGCTCGAGACGCTCGTGGACGCCGAGGCGGCGGCACGGGACGTGACCGACCTGGTGCGCAGGGGGGCGCGGCGCGTGCGCACCATCGACCTGCCGCCCGAAGCCGAGCCGATGCGCGACGAGGTGCGGTCGTTCGCCGACCGGGTGAAGGGTTCGGATGCGACGGCGCAGCGGGAGGCGATGATCGAGACCGGCTACGTCATGCCGCACTGGCCCGCACCGTGGGGGCGTGGGGCGGGCGCGGTCGAGCAGCTCGTCATCGAGCAGGAGTTCCGCGCCGCCGGGGTGGCACGCCCCCAGTACGGCATCACCGGCTGGGTGATCCTCACGCTCATTCAGCACGCCACCGAGGACCAGGTGGCGCGCTGGGTCATGCCCGCGCTGCGCCAGGACGTCATCTGGTGCCAGCTCTTCAGCGAGCCCGACGCCGGGAGCGATGCCGCAGGGATCAAGACACGGGGCACCCGGGTCGACGGCGGCTGGCTCGTCAACGGCCAGAAGGTGTGGACGAGCGGTGCGCATCTCGCCGGCTTCGGCCTGGCGACCATCCGCACCGACCCCGACGCGCCCAAGCACGAGGGCATCACCACGATGGTCATCGACATGCACGCCGAGGGCGTGGAGGTCCGCCCGCTCAAGATGGTCACCGGGCACTCGGAGTTCAACGAGGTCTTCTTCAACGACGTCTTCGTGCCGGACGACGACGTGGTGGGGCCGATCAACGGCGGCTGGACGGTGGCCCGGGCGACGCTCGGCAACGAGAGCGTGTCCATCGGCAGCGGCCAGGGCGGGGGCTCCATGTCCGCGGACATGGTCATCGTCCCCTTCGACGCCCACCCCGAGCGGCTGGCGGGCGGTGCGGGGCGGGTCGGCCGCTACATCGCGCAGTCCGAGGCCATGGCGGTGCTCAACATGCGCACCGCCCACCGGGCCGTGATCGGTGGCGGACCGGGGCCGGAGGGCAACGTGACCAAGCTGGTGCTCTCCGAGATCGGGCACGAGGCCGCCGCCATCATGGCCGCCGTCGGCGGACCCGACACCTTGTACTCGGACGGCGCCGGGGCGATGACCACCATGATGGTGCTGATGCATCGAGGCATGTCGATCGCCGGGGGGACGTCGGAGATCAAGCGCAACCAGATCGGTGAGCGCATCCTCGGCCTGCCCCGGGACCCGCTGATCAACTAGTCCGACGTCGCCGCCCCGAACGTCGAGTCGGGCGAGTGCCAGTCCACCGAGACGAAGCGGTGGGCGATGAGCCACCGGTCACCCACGGGGACCAGGCGGTCCTTGTACCGGCCCATGTGGTCCGGGCCGACCTCGGTGAACACGGTGAAGTAGCTCGCCACCGTCGCCTCGGTCGGGGAGACGGCCTCGAAGCGGACGTTGGTGACGTTGTGGCGGACGACCCTCCTGATCGCGCCCGGCGGCTGGGCCTTGGAGGCCCGGCGCGCCTGAAGGGCCGCGGTGCCGCCGCCGAAGCGCTCCATGATCGCCTCGCGACCCCGGACCGGGGCTCTGCCGCGGATCTCGAGGACACCGTCCTCGCAGAACGCTCCCGCGAACTCTTCCAGCAGGTAGCGGTCGCCGGCATGCGAGTACTGCGCCAGCGTGTCCCGGCACGACTCCCGGGCGATCAGTTCCCAGACTTCCATCGACTCGGACCTTCCTCCCGGGCACGACCATACGACGACCGTCCCGGTCTCGGATCGCGTGCAGCCGCCGCCAGAGCCGGGTGCTGCTCCACGCCGCATCGCAACACCGCCACACCCGGACCCCCGTAAAGTGCCCGGCATGGCTGATCCCAACGGCGGCAGGGCTTCGTCGGTGTGGCGCCTGCTGGTGGGTCCGCCCCGGTCCTCCCACGGCTCCGGCAAGGAGCGGATCACCCCGGTTGAGGGCCTGTCGGCGCTGTCCCTCGACGCGCTGACGTCGGTGGCTTACGGCCCCGAGGCCATCATCTTGGTGCTGGCGGTGGCGGGCGCCGGGGCGCTGCACCTGGTCCTCCCCATCACGATCGCCATCGTCGCCCTGCTGGCCATCCTGGTCTTCTCGTACCGCCAGGTGATCGACGCCTACCCGATGGGTGGCGGTGCCTACGCCGTGTCGCGCGCGAACTTCGGGGCCCACACCAGCCTCGTCGCCGCGGCGTCCCTGGTCGTCGACTACACGCTCACGGTCGCCGTCTCCATCGCCGCCGGCGTCGCCGGGCTCCAGTCGGCATTCCCCGGGCTCGACGGGGCCACGATACCGCTGTGCCTGGGGATCCTGTTCTTCATCATGGTGCTCAACCTGCGTGGCCTGGGCGAGACGGCGCGCGCCTTCCTGTTGCCGACGATGGTGTTCATCGTCGGGCTTCTGGCCATCATCGCCGTCGGCCTCATCCATCCCCTCGGCCTGAACGAGACACAACCGGGAACGTCGCAGCTGCCGACGACGGGTCTCAAGACGGTCACGATCCTGCTCATCCTCAAGGCCTTTTCCGCCGGTTGCAGCGCGCTGACCGGTGTCGAGGCGATCGCGAACGGGGTACCGCTCTTCCGGGAGCCCCGGACCATCCGGGCCAAGCGCACCGAGATGCTGCTCGGGCTGATCCTCGGGGCCATGCTGCTCGGCCTGGCTGTCCTGGCCAGGCGCTGGCACATCGGACCCCGCTCCGGCCAGACGGTACTGAGCCAGATCATGGCGATGTCGGTCGGGCGGGGACCCGCCTACTACATCGTGACCGTCACCATCACCATCGTGCTGGCGCTGGCGGCCAATACCTCGTTCGGCGGTCTCCCCGTCCTGGCCAGCCTCGTGGCCCGGGACAACTACCTCCCACACTTGTTCACCATGCGAGGGGATCGCCAGACCTTCGCGAACGGCATCGTGGTGCTCGCCGTCCTGGCGGGCGCACTCCTCGTCGCCGTCGGCGGTGACACCAACACGCTGATCCCCCTCTTCGCCATCGGGGTCTTCATCGGGTTCACGCTGTCGCAAGCCGGTCTCGTGGTGCACTGGCGCAGGACGCGCCCGCCGCATTGGCGAAGGCGGGCGACGATCAACGGCATCGGGGCGTGCATCACCGCCATCGCCACCATCGTGTTCCTAATCTCCAAGTTCACCGAGGGAGCCTGGGTCGTCGTGATCGCCATCCCGGCGTTCGTCTTCCTCTTCCTCCGCATCCACGCCTACTACGAACGAGCCAGGAAGGATCTCGGCATCGACGAGACGCCGATGAGACCGGAGCCCAAGTACACCATCGTGATCGTGCCCGTGAACCGGATCTCTCGGTTGACCGAGCATGCACTGTGCGAAGCCGAGTCGCTCGGGCAGGAGGTCATCGCCGTGACGGTCGTCCTCGAAGGCGGGGACGAGGGGACCCGCGACGCCGACGTCCTGGAGCAGCAATGGCGCACGTGGGATCCGGGAGTGCCGTTGCACGTGCTCTACAACGAGTACGCCTCCGTCGTGCAGCCGATCGTGGGGTTCATCGACGAAGTCAGGGCGGATCACCCCGACGATCAGATCGTCGTCCTCATCCCGGTCATCCGGCCCCCCAAGGTGCGCTACCGGATTTTGCACAACCAGATCGACCTGGTCCTCTCGTCCGCGCTGCGCGGTCGCGACGACATCGTCGTGGCCCGGGTCTCGGTGCCCTTGGAGGTGACGCCGACCGACGACGTCCACGTGCCCCGACAACGACCGATCGAGTGATCGCGCCGGCGGCGCCGCTGTGAGACTTCAGCGGCCCTTCCACACCGGATCGCGCTTCTCGATGAACGCTGTCGCACCCTCTTTGGCGTCCTCGCTGCCGAACACCTTGGGCTGCCACTCAGCAGCCAGCGCGCGTGCCTTCTCGAGGTCGGTCGACGCCGTGCGGACCAGCTGCTTCGTCGCCTGAAGGGCGAGGGGTCCGTTGCGGGCGATGCGCTCGGCGAGGGCGACCGCGGCGTCGAGCACCTCGGCGGGCGGGACGACCTGGTTGATGAGCCCCAGCGACAGGGCGCGCCCGGCGTCGACGAGGTCGCCCGTCAGCGTGAGCTCGAGTGCGACCGCCAGCGGGATCCGCGTGCTCAGGAACACGCCGCCTCCCGCCGCGAACAGTCCTCGCTTCACCTCGGGCAGGCCGAACTTTGCGGCGTCCGATGCGACAACCACGTCGCAGCCGAGCAGCAGCTCGAAGCCCCCGGCCACGGCGGTGGCGTTGGCTGCACCCACGATCGGTACACCGATATCACCCTGCGTGAAGCGCCCGAAGCCCTTCATCCCCTCGGGGTCACCTCCGACCGCGCCGCCCTCGGCGAAGGCCCGCAGGTCCATCCCGGCGCAGAACGCCTTCTCCCCTGTGCCGGTGAGCACGACGGCGCGCACCTCGGGGTCGTTCTCAGCCTCCACCATCGCGATGCCGATGGCGGTCAGGAGCTCGGGGTTCAGCGAGTTACGGGCCTCGGGGCGGTTCAGCCTGAGCACCAGCACCGCCCCCCGCCGCTCGGTCACCAGTACCTGCTCCGTGTCGCCCATCAGGCCACGACCTTCCTCTCTCTCAGATCCGCGATTGCCTCAGCCGTGTAGCCGAGCTCACGCAGGATCGCATCGGTGTGCTGCCCCGCCAGCGACCCGGGCTCGGCCACGGTCTCGCTCCGGGAGAGCCCAATGTAGGGCTTCAGGCGCACGTGCCCGCCGAACGTCGGGTGCTCCACCTCGACCAGCATGTCCGCCGCCCCGGCGAACTCGGCCGACTGCAGCACCGTCTCGGGAGGTTCGCGGTGCGCCACGATGCACCCGACGTCGGCCGCCAGCAACGTGTCCTCCCAGTGCTGGGCCGGCTGGCCGGCGAACACCCCGGCCAGCACCTGCGCCAGCGCATCGTCGTTGTCCGCACGGGACTGCTCGTCGGCAAAGCGCGCGTCGCCGGCCAGGTCCACCGCCTCCGCCAGCGCGGCACACAATGCGCTCCATTCGCCCGGGTAGGGGGCAGCGAGGTACACCCATCCGTCAGCGGCCTGGTAAAGGCGGTAGCGGGCCGAGTAGCCCAGGAGCTCCGGATCGGCCCCCTGGGTGGGCGGTCGGTCCTTGTACTCCACCATGTCGTCAGCCAGCGCCTGAGCGGTCGACGTCAACATGGTCGTCAGCATCTCCTGTGACGTCCCGGTGCGGTCGCGGACGAGCAGCCCCAGCGCCATGGCACTGGCCGACGTCAACGCCGAGATCCCGTCCGCCTGCGCGTACTCCGTCGTCCCCGCTCCCGACAGGCGCAGGGCGTCGGCCCGGATCTCCCGCAATGACAGACCCGCCCGCTCCTCGATGGACGAGCCGATGTTGCGCATGACGAGGCCACTGCCGGCACCGATCGTCGGTGCGTAGGCAGGTCGGTCTCCGCAGGGCCCGTCGACCCCGTACCCCGGTGAGTTGAGGTACAGCAGGTCCGGATTGATGCTCCGGAGCGTGTCGGCGTCGACGCCCTGGCGTTTCGCCACACCGGCTCGGAACGACTGCAGCACCATGTCAGAGGTCCTGGCCAGCGAGTGGACGATCTCCCGGCCCTCGGGGGTCGACAGATCGACGCAGATGGACTCCTTGCCCTGCATGCATTTCGCTGCGCCCACCTCGGGGAAGGGCAGCAGAGCACGCATGGGCTCGCCCGCCAGCGGCTCCACCTTGATCACCCGGGCCCCCACCTCGCGCAGCACCGTGCCGCCGAACGGGGCGGCGAAGAAGGTCCCGAGCTCCAGCACGGTGACGTCGCCGAGCGCACGGTCTCTCGCCGTCGACCCTGCGGCGACAAGGACGTCGGTGCCGCCGAGCGCCTTCCACGGCGCCGACCGCAGGGCGTCCCCGTCGGCGTCGAGCACCGGGGCGCCCCGGTGGAGGACCGCAGGTGTGCCCGACATCTTGACGATGGGCCCCGGCTGGCGCACGAGGCCGCGTTCTGCGTCGTCGATCTCCACGACCGCGCCGAGATGCTGCATCTGTGGATGGTCGAGCAGTTCGCTCCCCCGACGCATCGTCTCGGCCCAGACGTCGTGGTCGTTCTCGAAGACCTCGTTCCACTCGGCCAGGGACTTGGATTGCACCGCCTCGTAGAGCTTGTCCCAGAACTCGCCGGTCTTGGGGCTGTCGGCCGCCCACACGGCGTCCTTCCACTCCTCGTCCTCGAGCATCCAGTCCAGGCCCATCACCTTGAGCATCTCCATATAGAGGTGGAGCTGGACCTGGGAGAACTGGAGCCAGCGCCCATCCTTGCTCAGGGCGATGAGCAGCATGAAGACCATGGGAGTCAGCGGGTTGCCGTACTGGCCGATCGGCGACGAGGGCGTGAAGGCGTCGGGGAACTTCGACGTGATGACATTGAGATACCAGTTCCAGGTGCCGAGGGACGCGACACCGTTGACCAGCGTGGCGTCCACGTGCTGGCCCACTCCACTGCGCTCACGCTCGTGCAGAGCAGCGCAGATGCCGGTCAGCAGCTGCTGGCTCGCCCCGTAGCTGCAGTAGGGCACCGACACATGGGCCGGCCCTTCGCGCGTGACCATGGCTTGCGAGGCCCAGAGCGCACCGACGCGGGCCATGACGAGGGCCTCGTACGCCTTGGCGTGGGCATAGGGTCCCTTCCGCCCGAAGCCTGTCACCGATCCGTAGACGAGGCGGGGGTTGGCGGCGGCCAGATCGTGGTACCCGAGCCCCCACCGCTCCATCACGCCGGGACGGAACGTCTCGATGAGCACGTCGGCGCCGAGCGCCATCTCCCGCGCCAGCGCGGCGTCGCTCGCGTGATGCAGGTCGAGCACCATGGACTTCTTCCCCCGGCAGATCAGCGGGTATGACGGCAGGGCCCGCAATGCGCTCCCGCCGGGCTGTTCCACCTGCACCACCTCGGCCCCGAAGTCGACCAGCGTCTGGCTGGCCTGCGCCCCGGCGGGACTGGTCGACAGGTCCAGCACGCGCAGACCCGCGAGTGGGCCGGCCGCCGTGTCGGTGGTCGGATCGTGCTCCATCAGCGCTCACCCCCAGACGTCATGGCCACGTGCTCCCTGATCGATGGACCCGATTTTGAGTATACTGAATAGCACCCCAGGGAGCCGAGCCGGGAGACCGTGCAACCGTGGCAGAACCCCCCGCAGCACACGCCGACGACGAGCCCGTGATCCTGACGGACGTCACCGACCGGGTCGGGACGATCACGATGAACCGCCCGGCGCGGCGCAACGCGCTCAACGGCGAGCTCATCGGCGCCCTCGACGGCGCCGTGCGCCGGATGGCGGACGACCCAGACGCCAAGGTGATCGTCCTCACCGGCGCCGCACCCGAGGGGGGCCGGGGCGGCTTCTGCTCGGGGGGCGACGTGAAGAGCGGTGGGCGGGGCTCACCGGGGAGCGAGAAGGGTGTCCCGCCGGACGCACTCTCGGGCGACCTGTCCCGCCACGACCTCCACGCTGCCATGTTGCTGCACCTCATGCCCAAGCCCACCATCGCCATGGTGGGCGGACCCGCCATCGGCGCAGGCTGCAGCCTGGCCGCCGCCTGCGATCTCCGCTTCGCCTCCGAAGATGCGGTTTTCTCCGCCAACTTCTCGCCTAACGGGCTGTCCGGGGACTACGGGGGCTCCTTCTTCTGGACGCGCATCGCCGGGACCGCCCTGGCCCGGCGCCTCTACCTGCTCAACGAGAAGATCCCGGCCGCACAGGCGCTCGAGCTCGGCATGGTGCACGCCGTGCTGCCCGGCGGCGAGCTCCATGCCTACACGTACGAGGTCGCCCACAAGCTGGTGCGCACCCCCGCCACCCTGCTGGCCCTCGTGAAGGACAACCTCAACGCGGCCGAGGACGAGGTCGAGCGCCGCCGTTGGCTCTTCGCCCACGAGGCCGAGAACCAGGGCGCGTCGGCCAGGGCGATGATGGCGCGCCTGGCGCAGAAGGAGCAGTCGGCGGAGCGGTTGGCCGGGGGCTGAGCCGGCGTCGCCGGACGGGGAGCTACCGCTGCGAGTGCGAGGAGGTCGTCCGGGCCTGGGCCGGCGAGTGCAAGGCCCCGGACGCCGACGCCAATGCACCGCTCCACAGGCCGATGGTGGCGGCGATGGCACACAGGATCCCCACCGCGACGGCCCGACCCTTGCGATTCCCCATGGGAGGAACTCTCGCCCCCGAATGTGGGGATAGTCAAAGCGAATCGTAAGAAAACGCGAAGAAGTACGGTTGGCGGGATCGGGCCTACCGTGCCGCCTGCGTCCCCACCTTGAGGTCCCGGTACGGCACGTCCTTGTCGCTGCTCGGCTCCCTGGGAAGCCCGAGCGCCCGCTCACCGAGCACGTTGAGCTGGATTTCGTCGGTCCCACCGCCGAGGCGGTTGCCCGGGCTCGCCAGGTTGACCATCTGCAGGTCACCTTCCAAGGGGGACTCCTGGCCCATCAGCATCCCCCGTGCGCCGACGATTCGGTAGGACAGGTCGCGGGACTCCTGGCAGATACGCGCCGTCGTCAGCTTGGCGATGGAACCGTCGGCCCCGGTCAGCTTCCCGCCGGCGACGCCGCTGCGTCGCATCGTCCAGCCGTTTACCCGGACCCGGCTGATGTAGCGGGCCAGCTCCTGGCGGATGACGGGGTCCCCCGAGACGCCGAACTTCTGCGCCAGCTCGACCATCAACTTGGCCGGCACGGCCCCGGCGCGGATGGGGCTCTTGCGGGCCTTGGCGAGGTCGCGGGCCCGGTCGAGCACCTCGCCCACCTTGCGGTCGAGGTCGCCCTCGGTTCCCGAGCGGGCCATCACCAGTCCCGGCAGTCCGCCGCCGGCCACGGAGTTGCGCTCGTGGAACAGCGTCGACTGCGCCACCCGCCAGCCCCCGTTGACCTCGCCGATGACCTGGTCGGCCCGGACTCGGGCTTCCGTCAGGAAGACCTCACAGAAGTTGGACGCGCCGTTCATCTGCCTGAGCGGCCGTGCCTCTATCCCGGGCTGCTTCATGTCGATCACGAAGTACGTCATGCCCGCGTGCTTGGGCACGTCGACGTCGGTCCGGGCCAGCAGCATGCCGAAGTCCGCGGAGTCGGCCGAGGAGTTCCAGACCTTCTGGCCCGTGACGACCCACTCGTCCCCGTCGCGCACGGCCCGTGTCCCGACACTGGCCAGGTCGGACCCGGAGCCGGGCTCGCTGAAGAGCTGGCACCAGGCCGCCTCGCCCGCGGCGATCGGTCGCACCAGTTCGATCCGTTGGGTCTCGGTGGCGTGCTCCATCAATGTCGGCGCGGCCAGAGTGGCCGCCATGGCGCCCACCGGGGGCCCGATGACCCTGTTGCGCGCGAGCACGCCGGCGACCGTCGAGGCGTCGCGACGCGACGCACCCGAGCCGCCCAGTCCGAGGGGCCAGGTCGGGTAGGCATAGCCGGCGTCGGCCAGGCGCAGCCACCACTCGCGCACAGTGAGGGAGGTGTCCCAGTTGGCCTCCACCCAGGCCTGGACGCGGGCGGCCAGGTCGCCTTCGCTCACCCCTGGCCCTTGGCCCTGCGCTCGGCGACGATCTCGTGGTGCCGCTCGAGCATGGCGAGCGCCTGGGCCTGCAGGTCGGCCGGCGGTTCGGGCAGGCGGACGGGCCCGTGCTCGCGACTGGGCAGGGCGACGGTGGCCTTGGCCGGGCAGGTGACCGTGTCGCGCTGGTTCGTGCCGCGCATCTCGATGTCGACCACGCAGTGCCCGTCCTCCTGGCGCTTGTCGACGACTTCGCCGGTGAGGATGTGGGTGTCGCCCATGTAGTTGAACTTGCGGATCTCGGAGCTCTGCGAGACCAACCAGCCGTCGTCGCCGATGAAGTCGGTCATGTAGTGGCTCAGCCAGCAGTCGCGCATCACCCCGTAGTCGTAGGCCATCGGGTTGCCGATGGCCTGGGCCCACGCCGAATCCCAGTGGACCCGCTGGGCCACGTCGGGCACGCCGTACTCGTTCTTGACGTAGAAGGGCGCGATGCGCTGACGGTTCTTGTAGGCGATCCGGTTGGCGCAGGGCTCGTAGGGCACGAAGCCGTAGCCGCCGGCATGGAAGACGATCATGTCGGTCGTCGTCAGCGGTCCCTTCGCCATGGGGGTGAGCACGTCACCGACGTGCACGTCCTCCCAGTAACGGTGCTCGGGGCCCCTGACCTCTTCCGCTCCGTAGATGGCGTCGATCTTCTCCATGTCCTCATCGGTGTAGGTCGCCGGTTCGAGCGCCGAGTACTTGCCCTTCTCCCGGGCCGTCTTGCGCTCGGTGTGGATGGCGAGGGTCCGCGAGATGGCGACGATCTCGGCCCGTTGATTCATCTTGACGCTGGCGTAGGTGACCAGGAGAGAGCGCTCGGCGAACTCGGACTTCTTCTCCACCACCGACTCGGTCCCGCCGAAGCTGTAGAGCTGGTCACCGTCCTGGAGGGGGCGGAACCACTGCCAGGTGCTGCCGGAGACGAAGACGTGGATGCCGCGGAACGAGGGCCGCTTGATCCGCTCCTTCGGCGGATCGCCGTGGAGCGGCCGGTTGAGGGCGATGGGGATCATGGGCGGCGCGATCTGGCCGCCCCAGCGCGTCGTCGTGGCGTACTCCTCGGAGGCGAAGAGCGGGTTGTCGTCCCCGTAGCTGCGGGCGAAGTTGCGCATGGCGTCCGGCGTCGCGGTCGTCAGGAACTCGCGCGCCCCGGAAGGAGCCCAAGCGCCGACCAGCGCCTTGGCCCGCTCGATGTCGTCTTCCTTGAACTGGAAGTCGGTGGCCTTTTCGAACTCTTCGGATGTGGTCGTCGCCATGTCACTCCCGTATCTCGATCTCCCCTAAAGAGTATCCTAAAAGATGCGGGACGGCCCGCGAGAAGGTGATGGGTTCGGGACGGAGCGGGCGGGTTCAGTCCTCGGGAGGAGGGGGGACGCTGGGGAAGAGCTCCTGGAAGGCGCCGATCCGGATGCGCCGGCTGACGGCGGCGTCCACACCGTCGAAGAGCTCGTGCAGCGTCTTCTGAGTGTGGCCGAACGTGCCCTCGAAATGCGGGTAGTCACTGCCCCACATCACGTTCTGCCATCCCATGGCCGAATTGGCTGCCACGGCCGAGATGTCGTGCTGGAACGAGGCGTAGACCTGGTCGTAGAGGAAGCGGCTCGGGAGCTTGGAGAGCGTCGGCCGGACTGCGGCGCCGTGCTGGCGGTAACCCTCGTCCATGCGGTCAGCGATGAAGGGCCCCCACGTCGCGCCACCCTCGGACACGAGGACCTTGAGGTCGGGATGGCGGTCGAGGGCCCCACAGGCGATGAGCTGGGTGACCGCACGCTGCCCGCCATAGGTGGTCTCGACGTAGTTGAGGACCGCACCACCACGGCCGCGGTAGTAGACCCCCGTGCGCTCGGTGGGGTCGTGGGGCTCCGTGCCGATGTGGAAGCCGATGACCATTCCCGACCCGGCAAATGCCGCCCAGAGGGGGTCCCACTCCTCGTCGTTCCACTGGGGCCGGCCGATCGGCGGACGGGTGGGCAGGAAGCCGCACAGGAAGCCACCCTCGTGGGCGCGCTTCACCTCGGCCACGGCATCGTCGATGTCGATCAGCGGGATGGAGGCCACGCACACGAACCGGGGTGAATGGTGCTGGAACTCGAGGGCCCAGTCGTTCAGGGCACGACACCCTTCCCGGACCACTCGAGGTGTCCGGACGTTGAAGGTCCAGATGCCCAGGGAGGGGTACATGACCTCACCCCAGACGCCCTCGTTGTCGAGGTCCTTGATGCGCGCCACGGGGTCATTCCCGCCGATGACCCGGTTGATGAAGTCCTCCTCCTGGGAGTCGGTCGGCCGGGCGTTGATACCGAGGCCCTTCCTGGGCTTGTCGCCCTTCGGCAGGTCACGCCGGAACTCCTGGCCGTCGATGTAGATGGTCTCGAAGTCGCCGCCGGGGTCCTTGACGCTGCGGGGAAGGCGCTCCCTGATTTCGTCGGGCAACGAGGCGAACAGATCCGGCGGCTCCATCAGGTGCGAGTCGCCCGAGTTCGCCCACAACTTCTTCTCTCCCGGGTCGCTCATGCGCCCTCCCTCATCTCGCGTCAGTGCGCCCGCTCGCGCTCAATATGCAAATGATGTTCTCATATAGGTGCCCGTGTCAAGACCCAGCGGAATTCGCCAGCGAGAACGCTGGATCAGCGCATGAGGGAGCCGAGCGCCTCGAGATGCCGGCGCATGCGGTGCCGAGCCAGTTCGCGGTCGCCCGACTCGACCGCACTGGCGATACCCTCGTGCGTCCGGAGCACCTCGGCCCTGATTTGACCGCGGGCCTTGGGCGCCAGCCGCTCGATCTGGTGCAGACGGCTGAGCCGGATGAGGACAAGCGCGACCAATTGGAGCACCCGGTTCTGGGCCGCCGCCGCGACGGCGGCGTGCAGATCGTGGACGGCCTCGGCCTGCTCGGCATCGGTACTGTGCTCCTCCCGCAGAAGCGCCTCGTGGAGCCCCGCGACACCGTCGTCATCGATGCGCTCCGCCGCCAGGTCCGTGATGGCCACCTCGACACCGGTACGCAGCTCGGCCAGCTCGGGCAGCTGCATGCCGCGCCGGGCCAGGTAGATGGCGGCCACCTCGGTGACCGCGTTCGCGCTCGGGGCCATGACGAAGAGACCGCCCCCCGGGCCCCGGCGCATGCGTGCGATCTGATGGTGCTCCAACAGCCGGACGGCCTCACGCAACAGGGCACGGCTGACACCTTCACGCTCGATGAGCTCGGGCTCGGTCCCCACCAGGTCCCCGGGCTCCAGGTCCTCGGTCACGATGGTCTGGGTGATGTTGCGGGCCACGATTTCCGCACCCTTGCCCTGACCCGATTGCGCCAGCACCACCGAGTCGGGCAGCAGCTGGCGGGTAGAGCGACGGCGTTGGAAGAAGTCGGCCTCGGCCTGCAGGTGCTTGCGCATGCGGTTGCGAGCCAGACCGGCGTCGCCGGCCATGATGGCCTCGGCGACCATGGCATGGGCGTGCCTCGTCTCCTTCGCGATGGCGCTGCCGAAGCGCTGCCAGTCCGGTGAGTACAGCATCGCCACCCGGTTGAAGACGTCGACGAAGAGCTCGAGACCCGCGTTGCGGCTGATCGCCGCCACCAGGGTGTGGAGCTCGCGTGGGTCTCTCTCGGGTTCGACCGGCGCGTCGTCGGTGAAACGTCGGAGCTCGGCCAGGTCCTTCTCGTCAGTCCGCTCCGACGCCAGCTGGCAGGCGATCTCCTCGAGGATGATGCGGGCCTCGAAGATCTCGTCGAGGCGCGCATCGACCCGGTGCAGGTACAGCACCACCGCGTCGATGACCGCCCCCACGGTGGGCTCCGTGATGACGAGCCCTCCCCCGGGACCGCGTCGGGTGCGAGCGACCTGCTGGTGCTCCACCAGGCGTACGGCCTCCCGGAACACGGCCCGGCTGACCTGGTAGCGCTCGAGGAGATCGGCCTCGGAGCCGAGCACCTGACCAACCGGCCAACCGAGGGCCATGACATCCTCGATGATGCGGTCCGCCACCTTGGCCGCCCGTTTGGCGTTCGAATCGGCGCCCGGGCGAGGCACGTCGCGTGTCGCCGTCGGGGTCGCCATCCGCCAATCCTACCGGGCCAGGTTCATCCCGCTACGCTTTTGACCAGCGCATTCGCCAAAAGAGTGGTCGGAAAAGGTGCACAGTCGGACCAGGCTTCATATAATGAAAACATGATTTGCGAAGAGGCGGGCGGGTGGAGGCGCCGCTGACGTCCGCCCCGTCGGATCCCGTCGTCGCGCCGCCGGTGCGCCGCCCGGGTTCGGTCCGGCGCACGTCGACCGTATTGATGTCCTGGCCGGACGGCCTTGGCACCCCCGAGCTGTACCTCCAGGGTCGGGCCCGCGACCTACTCACGCCGGTGCACGGCGCTCCCCACGTCCTGGCGGCGGCAGACCTCACCGCCGTCACCGGACGCGAGCGCGACATCCAGACCATCGACGCCGATCCGCCTGTCGCTGGGCTGCAGCGCCTCGTCGGCGTCCGGGCCGGATCCGGCCTGCGCAGCGCCATCGCACGGGAGCTGCCCGAGGAGGTCGAAGGCGGGACACCCCTGTACCTCCTCCTTGACGACCTGGGCGGAACGACCTTGATCGCCGGGTACACCTACTTCCGCTGGGCCGACGTCTTTCCCGAGGTGCGTCGCCGCATCGAGAACGGTCCGCAGCGCGTCATGCAGGGCACCTGCTCTGGTTTCCGTCCCGGGTCGATCGCTCTCAAAGACGATGGGACTCTGTCGCACGTCCGGCAGAACACCGCACGCACCGCGTCCCTGGTGGATCCGTCCGACCCGATCGGCTGGCACGAACTGCACGAGCACCCGCTGATCGGCATGCGCCGCGCCCGGCGCATCGACGTCTGGGCGAACGAGGCGCTCATCGAGATCGACGCCTGGTTCCGCGACAGCGTCTGGACGCCCGAAGGGCACGAAGAGGCCATTCACGAGTACCAGATGCTCGGCCAGGCCGACCGGGAGACGGGGACGCTGCTCTCCGTCACCGCACAGCCTCGTGTGCTTCCCTACGTCGAGTGCCCGGGGGCAGCACCCAACGCGACGTGGATGGCCGGCACGGACCTGCGGACGATGCGCACCGAGGTGCTGCAGCGGCTGCGCGCCACCGACTGCTGCACACACTTGAACGACGGCCTCCGTTCGCTGGCAGAGGTGCCCGTGCTCGCCGCCTCGCTCCCGGATTGACCCACTGAAAGGACATCCACGCAATGACGGAGACGCTCAAGGACAAGACGGCCGTCGTCGGCATCGGGGCGACGCCCTACTACCGGCGCGGTGAGTCGCTGCCCCAGACCGAGCTCGAGCTCGCGTGCAAGGCAATCCTCGGCGCGCTCGAGGACGCCGGTCTCACCGTCAAGGACCTCGACGGGTTCACCATCTACTCGAGCTCGTGCGACCCGGCACAGGTGGCGTCGGTCCTCGGCGTCCCGGAAGTGCGGTTCGCCGCCTCACTGACGTCCGGTGGCGGCGGCTCGGCCGGCTCCCTCGGATTGGCCGCGTCCGCCATCGTCTCGGGACAGGCCGAGGTGTGCGTCACCCTGATGGCGCTGCAGCAGGCCAAGCGGCGGCTGGGTGGCAGTGCCGTGGGCGGCGGCGGGCCGGGCCTCGGCGGTGGTGGCAGCCCCTACGGAAGCGGCGGCGTGCCCAACTACGCGGCCTTCATCAGCGGTGCGGGCATGATGGCGCCCGGGCACAGCTTCGCCCTGCTGACCCGGCGGCACATGGAGCTCTACGGCACGAAGCGCGAGCACCTGGCCGAGGTGTGCATCTCGCAGCGCGAGAACGCCATCCGGCGCCCGACGGCCATCCGCAAAGACCCGCTCACGCTCGACGAGTACTTCGACGCACGGATGATCAGTGACCCGCTGTGTCTCTTCGACTACACGATGGAGACCGACGGTGCGGTGGCCGCCGTCGTGACATCGGCGGAGCGGGCCAAAGACCTGCGCCAGAAGCCGGTGTACATCGGCGGCAGTGCACACGGTGGCGCCGGCCGCTGGGGCTCGGCCATCTTCACCTACTTCCAGATGCCCGACGAGTACTTCGCCTCCTCTGGCAATCGGCCCATCGCCAAACGCATGTACGAGATGGCGGGCATGGGCCCCGAGGACGTCGACGTCGCCCTGTTCTACGACCACTTCTCACCGATGGTGATCATGCAGCTCGAGGACTACGGGTTCTGCCCCATCGGCGAGGGCGGCCCGTTCGTGGCCGACGGCAACATCCGCTGGAAGGGGGGCTCCATCCCCGTGAACACGCACGGTGGGCACCTGTCCGAGGCCTACATCATCGGCATGACCCACGTCCGCGAGGCGGTCGAACAGCTGCGCGGAGTGGCGGTGAACCAGGTCGACGGCGCCGAGGTGGCCATCGTCACCGGCGGGCCGTCGGGGCTTCCCGTCAGCGGCACACTGCTGCACAACTGATGACACGACGACCGAGAGTGAGGACGCGACGACGATGACCGATCTCAAGCGGGGGACCTTCCCGTCCATGATGCAGGACCCCTTCGCCGACGCGCTGACCCAGCCCTTCTGGGACGCCGCCGCCGAGGGCAGGCTGACTGCTCCCCAGTGCACCGTGTGCGGCACCTTCGTCCTGCCCCCCCAGCCGTTCTGCTTCGAGTGCCAGAGCCAGGCGTTCGCGTGGGTGGACCTGCCCGGCACCGGGACCGTCTACACCTACACCGTGGTGCGCCATCCGCTGGCCCCCCAGCTGGCCGACGTGGTGCCCTACGTGTCGGGTGTGATCGAGCTGGACGGGACGCAAGGGGCGGGCGCGCGGCTCCTCCTCAACATCACCGACGCCGACCCGGACGCGATCAAGATCGGCGACAAGGTGCAGATCTGGTTCGACCAGGTCAGCGACACCTTCCCGCTCCCCCGGGCCCGGATGGCCTGAGGCCGGCGTGGCAGGGCCCAAGGCAATGCCGGCCCCCAAGGCCGGGCGTCCCCGGCGCTTCGAGGCGGAGGACGAGCTGCGCATCCTCCTCGACGCCGCGCTCGCCGTGATGGAGCGCAACGGGTACGTCGATGCCGCGGTGGCCGACATCTTGCACGAGGCCGACCTGTCGACGCGCTCGTTCTACCGCCACTTCGAGTCGAAGGACCAGCTGCTGTGCGCGCTCTACCGCCGCGAGGCGGAGGCGGCGGCGGCACGGTTGACCGCCAAGGTCGACGCCGCCACGAGCCCGCGGGCCGCGCTCGACGCGTGGATCGACGAGATTCTCAGCTTCGGCCACCACCGCACCAAGGCGGCCCGGGTGGCTGTGCTGGGGTCGCCCGGAGCCATGCGGGCCGAGGGGTATGCGGACGAGACGCGCCGGGCGGCCAAGCTGCTGATGGTGCCGCTCGAGACGCTGCTCGCCGCAGGCGCGGCCGACGGCTCGTTCCCCCTCACCGACCCGGCAGCTGACGCACCGCTGGTGCAATCGGTGGTCTGGTCGGCGGCCGGGCTCAACCCGACCCGGGAGAAGCTGCCGCGAGCTGAAGCGGCGCGCCAGGTGCGCTCGTTCTGCGAACGGGCGCTCGGGGCGACACCCGGCTGACGGCCCGAGCCGAGTCCGGGCCTCAGCCGGCCTTGTCGGCGAGCGACCACAGGGCCGGCTCACCGTCCTCGACCTGGACCGTGCCGTCGATCTCGAGCACCCGCAGGTGCGACACGGTCTCGCCCACCGCGGCGCGGCGCATGAAGCCGGCGATGTCGTCCCAGGGCCGCGACCATTTCATGTGGGACGCGATGTACCAGGCGGTCTTCGGCCCGTCGCGCAGGATGCCGATCACCTCGGCGAAGCGGTCCCGGTGGTGTTGGCGCAGCTCCTCGAGCCTCGTGTGCAGGTCGTCGAAGCGGTACTCGTGCGCCGGCAGGACCTCGTTGACCTGGTAGGGCTCGAGCTTGTCGAGCGACTTCAGGTAGTCCCCCAACGGGTTGGCCCCGGCCTGGGGATGGAACGGGATGTTCGGGGTGATGCGCGGCAGGACGTGATCCCCAGAGAGCATCAGCTCCTGGCGCGACTCGTAGAAGCACAGGTGGCCCGGCGAGTGGCCCGGCGTCCAGATGGCCTGGAGGTCCCAGCCCGGCACCTCGGGCTTCTCGCCGTCCTCGAGCAGCACGTCGGGGACGACCGCGTCGACCAGTTGCCGTACCGGCATGGCCGCGTTGCGCAGCGGCTCGAGCTCCTCGGGTGGCGCCCCCATGCGGCGCAGCGCAGCGGCGACGCGGTCGAGCAGGTCGTCGGGCTCGTCGTAGCGGTCGTGGATGAGATCGGCATCGGCGGGGTGCAGCGAGATCCACGCGCCCGACGCCTCGCGGATGCGACCCGCCAGGCCGTAGTGATCGGGGTGGATGTGGGTGACCATGACGCCCTGGACGTCGCCGATGTCGCAGCCGGCCTCCTGCATACCGCTCTCCAGCGCGCCGAACGCGTCGTCGGTGTTCCATCCGGCATCGATGAGGTACGGGCCGCGGTCGGTCTCGAAGAGGTACACCAGGACGTAGCGCAGCGAGTTGTTGGGCAGGGGCACCGGGATGCTCCACAACCCGGGCCGGACCTTCTCGACGCCGGGGAACGGGTCGTTGGCCGCCGCCGCACCGCGGGCGCGCTGTGCGTGCGGCGGGTGTGCGCGGGTGTGCTTCGACGTCGAGGTCACGACTGTCCCCGCGGCTCGCGGGGCAGCCCCAGTCCACGCTCGGCGATGAGGTTGCGCATGATCTCGTTCGATCCTCCTGCAATGGTCCAGGCCCGAGCGTAAAGGAAGGCGTCCTGCCAGCGCCCATCCTCGAACGCGAGCTCGTCGCCCTCACAGGTCATCGACCGGGGACCCTGGAGGGCCAGCGCCGCCTCGGCCATCTCCAGATTGAGCTCGCTGAACCAGATCTTCGAAAGTGGGGCATCGACTGCCGTGACCTGGCCTTTCATCGCCTTGGTGGCCATGCGCTGGCCCAGGTGGCGCTGGATGCGCGCCCGGGCGGCGAAGGTCCCGATCTGCTGGCGGACCGCTCCGTCGTCGATGGCGGGACGGCCACCCCGATTGTGGCGTCGGGCCACGTCGACGAGGCGCTGCACCGGGTCGGCACCGCCGGCGCCGCCCACGTTGGAGCGCTCCTCGGCCAGGCTGGCGCCGGCCACCCGCCAGCCCTCGCCCGGCCCCCCGATCATGTTGGCGGCCGGGACCCGCACCTCGTCGAAGAACACCTCGTTGAAGTCGGTCGTGCCGGTCATCTCGCGCAGCGGCCGGACGTCGACGCCCGGGCTGCGCATGTCGAGGATGAACGCGGAGATCCCGGCCGGGCCCTCGACCGGTTCGGTGCGTGCCAGCAGGTACCCGAAGTCGGACCACTGGGCCCAGGTGCTCCACACCTTCTGGCCCACGACGACGTAGTCGTCGCCGTCGCGGCCGGCCCGCGTCTGCAACGACGTCAGGTCGCTCCCCGCGTCGGGCTCGCTGAAGAGCTGCGTCCAGATGTGGTCGCCCCGGGCCATCGGCGGCAGGTAGACGGCTCGCTGCTCGTCGGTCCCGAAGTGCTTGAGCGCACCGGCGACGAGCGGGTTGCCGAGCACGTGGGGTACGCCCGCCGCACCGAGCTCCTGCTCGAGGATGCGTTGCTCGTAGGGGTCGCCGCGCTCGGTGGAGAAGCGGTCGAGCACGTAGCCGGCGTCGTAGACGGCCCGGGCGTAGGTGCGCAGCAGCTCCACGTCGGCCGCATCGTCGGGTACGCGCAGGCCGGTGCGCTGCTTCCACTGGAGCGTCGGCGTGTGCCCGGCAATGAAGGACCGGAGGGTGGCCCGGTACGCGTCGTAGGTGTCGGGGATGGGCGGGATGATCACATCCACGGGCTCACGCTCCCCCGGCCGGCGCCGCGGCGGCCTCGACGAGGCGCGTCAGCCGCTCGCGGTGCCACGCGCCGTCGCCGTAGAGCACCTGGTTGACCTTGGCCCGGCGCACGAACAGGTGGACGTCGTGCTCCCACGTGAAGCCGATGCCGCCGTGCAGTTGGAGCGCCTCGCCACTGAGGTGGGCGAAGGCGTCGTCGACGTAGGCCCCGGCCGTGGCCACCGCCTCGTCGGCATCGGGCAGGCCGTCACCGAGGGCCAGCGCCGCGTAGTGCGCTGCGGCGCGCATGCCCTCGAGCTCGATCAAGAGGTCGGCCAGCCGGTGCTTGATCGCCTGGAAGCTTCCGATCGTCCGCCCGAACTGCACGCGCTTCTTGGCGTAGTCCACGGTGGACTCGAAGAGGAGATCGGCGGCGCCGACGGATTCGGCCGCCTGCAGGACCGTTGCCAGCGAGAGGCAGCGCTCCACGACGGGCCACCCGCCCGCCAGCTCGGCGTTGCCGGGCAGCGACACGCCGTCGAAGCGCACCTCGGCGAAGCGACGGGTGAGGTCGAGTCCGGTGAGCACGCGCTCGGTCACGCCCGCGGCCGGTCGGGGTACCAGGAAGTTCACGACGCCACCCGTGTCGGCGCCCACCGCCGTCACGAGGAGCAGCGCCGCGTCGCCGGCGGCGTGGACGTAGCGGGCCACGCCGTCGAGGCGCCAGCCGTCGCCGACGCGCGTCGCCCGCACTTCGACGGCGGACGGCTCGGGGGATGCGTCGCCACTCAGGCACCAGGCGCAGGTCACCTCGCCCCGCGCGATCCGCGGCAGGTGCTCCTTCGCATGCACCTCCGTCCCGAAGCGGGCAATGGCATCGGCCACCACGTTGCAGGGCACGAACGGTCCGGGGTTGAGCGCACGCCCCAGCTCTTCGGCCAGGACGACGAGGTCGACCAGGGGCTGGTCGGTGACACTGCCGCCCTCGTGCTCGGCCGGGATCAGCACGGCGGTCCATCCGAGCTCCGCCCCCCGCCGCCAGACGCCGGAGTCGAACACGTCGGCTTCCTCCATGGAGCGCCGCACGTCGGCGAGCGACTGGTGCTCCATGAGGAAGCGGCGGGTCGTCGCGCGCAGCAGCTCCTGGTCCTCGCCGAACCCGAAATCCATGGCCTAGCGATCTCCTCCCGGCTTCGCCGCGGTCGGCATCACACGCGGCGCTCGGCGGCGGCCCAGTACTCGTCGCGCAGGATGCGCTTGTAGAGCTTGCCACCGTCGGTGCGCGGCAGCTGCTCGCGGAAGTCGACTGTGCGGGGGCACTTGTAGCGGCCCATCCGCTCCTGGCAGTGGGCGATCAGCTCCGCGGCCAGCTTGTCGCTGGGCGCAACGCCGTCGACGAGCTCGACGACGGCCTTGACCTGCTCGCCCCACTCGGGGTCGGGGACGCCGATGACGGCGACGTCGCCCACCGCAGGGTGCTCGGACAGGACGCCCTCCACCTCGGCGGGGTAGATGTTGATCCCACCGCTGATGATCATGTCCTTGGCGCGGTCGTTGATGAAGAGATAGCCGTCCTCGTCCATGTAGCCGACGTCGCCCAGTGTGAACGCCCTGCCCTTGCTGACCGATGCCGTCAGCTCGGGGTCCCCCTTGTAGGTGAACGTGGCTCCCCGCTCGGACTCCAGGTACACGTGGCCGATGTCACCGCGTGGCAGCTCGTTCCCGTCCTCGTCGAGGATCTTCACCTTCATGCCGGCCACGGACCGCCCCACCGTGCCCGGCTTCTCGAGCCAGCGGTAGGGCTTGGCGATCGTGGCCGCGCCTTCCATGCCTCCGTAGGTCTCCCAGATGACCGGGCCCCACCAGTCCATCATCTGCCGCTTGACCTCGAGCGGGCAGGGTGCGGCGGAGTGGACGACGACCTCCAGGGTGGACACGTCGTACCGGTCCTTCACCTCCTGGGGCAGGCGGAGCATGCGGACGAATTGCGTCGGCACCATGTAGGCGGTCGTGACGCCGTACCTGTCGATGGCCGCCAGCGTCACCTCGGGGTCGAACTTGCCGAGGATGGCCAGCGCCTGTCCGACGTTCAGCGCTCCGTGATAGAAGCCCTGGCACCCGCCGTGGTGCATGCCCGCCGAGACGAGATGGACCCCGGTGAAGGGTTGGAACTGGAACGCGTGTCCGAAGCTCTTCATGGCATCGGTGGCCGCGGAGGGGTCCATCTTCGGCGTTCTCGGCCGGACGACGGCCTTGGGCTGGCCGGTCGTCCCGGAGGAGTAGGTGATGGGGAGGCCGAGCTCGCGATCGGGAGGCTCGGTCTCCGGCTGGCCCTCGACCAGCGTCTCGTAGCTCGTGAAGCCCGCGATGTCGCCACCGACCGAGACCCGGAGCTGAATCGACCCGGTGCCCGACATCCGCCCGACCCGGTCCGCGAAGTCGGCGTGCAGCACCATGGCCGCCGCCTCCGAGTGGTCCACGATGCGCTGGACCTCCGCGCCCGACAGGGCAGGGTTGAGAGCGATGGACTGGTACCCGCCCTCGTGGGCGGCGAGTTGCCAGTACAACATGTCGATGCCGTTCGGAAGGGCGTAGGCGAAGATGTCGCCGGCACCGAGGCCGTGCGCCCGGAGCGCGTGGACCAGCTGGTGGGCGCGGCCGGCGAGCTCGCCGAAGGTGAGCGTCACGCCCGAGGGGCAGCCGACGACCGCCGGCTGGTCCGGATGTTCGTCGGCGATGTACCAGAAACCGAGCCGCTGGTCCCAGGGGTTCTGCATCCCGAATAGAGTATACCAATAATGCGTTCGGCCCAGCCAGAAGAGGGCGGCCCGGGGGGCCTCGCTGCGCCGTCCGACGTGGACTGCTGGGTCTTCGACGTCGACGGTTGCCTCGTCGACTCGCTGACGGGAACGTCGCTCCGGCCGGAGGCCGAAGAGGTTCTCCGCTATCTGGGGATCCGGAGTCGGGTCCTCCTGTGGAGCGCAGGCGGCGGAGAATACGCCAGGGTCCGGGCGCAGCAGTTCGGCCTGGACCGCCATGTCAGCGGCTACTTCCCCAAGGAGGGGCGCGACAGGGACGGGTGCTACCTCACGGTGCATCTCCCGGTCGACACGCGCCGCACCGTGTTCGTCGACGACCGGCCCGAGGACCTCGCTCGCGATCTCGAGGTTCTGGTGGTCTCGCCGTACCTGTCAGAGGACCGGCACGATCGAGGACTCCGGGCGGTGGCCCGGCGGGCCGGGCTGCCCCCGCCTGGGAGCCGATAGAGGGCACTGTTCTGCCGCTGGGTAATTCGACACCGCCGCCCCCGCGAGACATGATCGCCCCGGCGAACCCGTTCGCCGTCCCGATCGAGACAGAAGTAAGGGGGGAAGCCGTGCCCGGCCCATTCAACGGAGTCCGCGTCGTCGAGGTAGCCAACTGGACGTTCGTCCCGGCGGCCGGCGCGGTGCTCGCCGACCTCGGCGCGGACGTCATCAAGATCGAGCCGCCCAATGGCGACCCCCAGCGCGCCCTGCGCAACATGCTGAACCTCAGCGAGGACGGCCCCAACCCGTTCCTCGAGATCCCCAACCGCGGCAAGCGCAGCGTCACGTGCGACCTGACCACGGACGACGGTCGCCGCGCCCTCGCCGCCATCCTGGCGGGCGCCGACGTGTTCGTCACCTCGAATCTCGCCCCGATCCGCACGAAGCTGCACATCGACGTCGAGGACGTGCGGGCGGCCAACCCCGACATCATCTACGTGCGAGGGACGGGCTGGGGCAACGAGGGCCCGATGGCCGAGGTCGGCGGGTACGACATGGCGTGCGGGTGGGCCAGCAGCGGCATGGCGTTCAAGATGACGCGGGGCGGCATTGAGCCACTGCCCCAGCCGGCGGCGTTCTTCGACCTGCAGGGCGCCAACACCATCGCCGGTGCCATCGGGATGGCCCTCTACAAACGGGCGACCACGGGTGAGACCTCGGTGGTCGACGTGTCGCTGATGCACGTGGGCATGTGGGCCCTGTCACCCGACATCGTGGGCGCGCCGTTCTCCGGCGACAGCGCCTCCTACGGCGACCGCACCAAGTCACCCAACCCGTTGGTCAACGGCTACGCGACCAAGGACGAGCGCTGGATCTACTTCGTCTGCCTGCAGCCGGACCGGTTCTGGGACGAGTTCTGCACTTTGCTGGGTCGCCCCGACCTGATCACCGACGAGCGCTACGCCGATCCGGCGGGACGCTTCCAGAACCGGACCGAGCTGATCCTCGAGCTCGACCGCGTCTTCGCCGGCTTGACCCTGGACGAGATCAAGGAGAAGTTCACCGGGTTCAGCGGCGTCTGGGCCCCGGTGCTCCGCCCCTCGGAGCTGTATGCCCATCCGCAGGTGGAGATCAACGGCTTCCTGCCCCGGGTCGCGGCCACCACGGGCAGCGACTTCAATCTGGTGGCGGCGCCGATGCACTTCTCCGGCCACACGACCGAGCCTCCCGGGCCGGCTCCCGAGCTCGGCCAGCACACCGAAGAGGTGCTGCTCGAGGCGGGCCTGGACTGGGACGCCATCAGCGCGATGCGCGAGAGCGGCGGACTGGGCTGAAGGGGCCGGGACGCCTACGGCTCGAGGTCGTCCACCAGTCCCCATTCGAGCGCCGTGGCAGCATCGATCGTGGTCCCCGAGAACGCGAGCCAGGCCGTCCGCAAGCGACCGATGCGGCGCGTGAGGCTGACCGTCCCGCCGGCGCCGGGCACGAGGCCGAGGCCGATCTCCGGCAGAGCGATCCGGGTGTCGGCCGCAGCGACGACGCGCGCGGTGAAGGCGGCGAGCTCAATGCCCGATCCGACGCAGGCCCCGTGCACGTAAGCCGTCGTCCGAGCCCCGAGGTTCGACATCTCGCGCCCGATGCTGCGCTGCAGGCGGAGGATGTGCGCGCTGGCCGGATCGGATCGGCTCCCGAACTCGTCGAGGTCGCCTCCGGCACAGAAGGCCGGCCCCTCCCCTCGTAACTCGACCACCGTGATCCCGGGGTCGGCGGCGGCGATAGCCAGCCCCTCAATGAGCTCATCGCGCATCCGGGCATCGAGGGCGTTGAGCCGGTCCGGACGGGTCAAGGTGAGCATCAACCTCGGGCCCTCTCGCTTCACCCGCACCCGCGCACCATCGTCTGGCTCGTGGCGGACCGGATGCTGAGCCCGCCAGGCCGAGAACTCGGGTCCCGACTGCAGGACGGAGTAGACCGCGGACTCGGCCACCAGGCCCTCGTCGACCGAACGTCCCGGCTGACCCCGCAGCAGGAGCGCAAGGGCGGCGGCCGTGAGCGGGAACCGTTCGAGGTTCTCCTGAATGGCGCCCAGCGCCGGGTCGCCCGCCGCCACGACGACGTCGCACAGCTCGAACCAGTTCTCGTCGACCTCACCGTGCAGCACACCGACGACGACGAGCGGCAGGCTCGCCAGACGGTGGGCCAGCGGCCCCATCGGGCCCGGCACTCCCCTCTCGAGCGTGACCAGGACCGCACCGGACCTGTCGAGTGGGACGGGGCTGGTCAGCTCCGCGAGGAGGACGTCGGCGCTGAGATCTTCGAGGATCGCGAGACGTTACCCTGCCGCCATGGACGAGAGCCCGGTGGAGCGCTGGGCGGCCAGCGGCGCGATGGCGCTCACGGGCACCGTCGACGACGCACTCGGGCCACCCGCCGGTCTCGTGGAGGGCATCGACCGCCTCGGTACCCGCTTCGACCAGTTGGACGCGCTGGCCCTCCTCGGCGAGCGCGCCGCCCTCATGGGACTCTGGCGGCGCGGCGCGACCAGCTGCGGCGGGAGCTGCCGGCTGCTGCCCTGTGCGGACGGGTTCCTGGCGGTGTCGCTCCCGCGTGCCGAGGACATGGAGCTGGTGCCGGCGTGGCTGGAGCTCGACGCCATGCCGGCCTCCGCTCCCGCCCTGTGGTCCGAGGTGGCCCGGAGCGTCCAACACCGCGATCAGGGTCAGCTGTTGGAGAGGGCGGGGCTTCTGGGGCTGCCCGTCGCCCGGGTCGGCGAGGCGGGGGAGCGCGCCGGCGTGCTGCGATCGCCGCTCGGCGCTGCGCCGCCGCGTCCTGACGCGACCGGAGTGCTCGTGGTCGACCTCTCGGCGCTTTGGGCCGGTCCACTCTGCGGCGACCTCCTGGCCCGGGCGGGCGCAGCCGTCGTGAAGGTCGAGTCGACCCAGCGGCCCGACGGCGCGCGGCGCGGCGCCCAGGACTTCTTCGACCTGTTGAACGGGCGCAAGCGTTCGGTCGCTCTCGACCTGAGGAGCACGGAGGGGATCCGGGCGCTGCACCGGCTGGTCGGGAGAGCCGACGTCGTGATCGAAGCCAGCCGTCCGCGGGCGCTGAGGCAGCTGGGGCTCGATGCCGAGAGCATCGTGCGGGACGGAGGTCCCCAGGTGTGGGTCTCCATCACTGGCTACGGGCGCGCCGGTGACTCGGCCGATCGGGTTGCGTTCGGCGACGACGCGGGCGCCGCCGGCGGTCTCGTCGTCTGGCGAGGGGGGGATCCACTGTTCTGCGGCGATGCCGTCGCCGACCCGCTCACCGGGTTGGCGGCCGCCGACGCCTGTCTCGGCGCGCTGCAGACCGGGGGGCGCTGGCTCCTCGACGTCTCCATGTCCGACATCAGCGCGGAGCTGGCCGGTCCGACCCTTCCCGTGCCTGGAGAGTTGGCCGTCTCGCCCCCACGGGCACGGCCCGTGGAGACGGCCGCCCCCGGAATGGGGGCCGACACGGCACGGGTCCTGGCGGAGCTGGCGATCGAACCGTGAGCAGACGCGCCTCCGCCCGACCCACGAGGTGAGCCGGGCGGAGACGATGTAGATCGGGGCTGTCGTCTGAGGTCAGACGGTGACCGCCTCCACGTCCTTGACGTGCCCGTTCCCGTCTTGCCCCTCGCTCTTGACCACGAGGTGATCGTTGCGCACGTGGAGCTCCTCGTCCTCACGAGTCCGGCGGGCGTGCCAGAAGCCGAAGGCGACCAGGACGAGCATGATGCCGGCCAGGACGAAGGCCGCGATCCCCGCCCAGTAGGCGATCGTCGCGATCACGCTGAAGGCGTAGGCCTCGAGCAGCAGTCCCCGCAGCGTGGTGCCGGTGAAGACCGTGTTGACCTCCGCCGCCAACTTGGCGTTGGTCGGGTTGGCCCGGGACTCGGCGCTCACCGTGGCGTACACACCGTTGTAGGGCATTTCGGCGAGGTGGTACGCAATGAAGTGATTCGCGTAAGCCTCGGCCTGTGCACCCGTTGTCAGGGGCTGGCCTGCGTACTGCAGCAGGTACGGCAGCATCTGCGGGGTGATCTCCGTCCCCGGCTTGGCGTGAGCGAACTCCGCCGCGGTCGGGAAGGTGATGTCCTGCGCCGCCAACTGGTTGTGCACGTTCGAGTTGGCGAAGCTGTAGCCCCACATCAAGAGGCTGCCGGCCACGACAAGGGCGACCACCATGACCAAACCGATGGCGCTCGCAAACACATCGAAGAACTTTCGTTGCATGACTGCTCCTCACGTTGGATTGACAGGTCAAGTGTCGGGGCGGACCACCGGCCCCCGTAGGGCCAAAGGTCCCCAGGCCGGAGGGACCAAAGTCCCAAGTCCTGCTGATTTGTGGGTGCGGGCGCCGGCAATTGGCGCGAATGCACCATCCGGAGCGACCGCCGGAGCGGGGGCTGCTACCCCACGCTGACCGGCAGTGACTCCCAGCCGCGCACGGTCGAGGTGTGGGCCTGCACCGCGTTGTCCCAATCGACCTCCCAGCTCGGGAACCGCTTCAGGACCTCTTCCAGTGCGATCCTGCCCTCCAACCGCGCGAGGTGGCTCCCGAGGCAGAAGTGGATCCCGTACCCGAAGGCCAGGTGTTGCTGCATGGTGCGGTGGATGTCGAAACGGTCAGGGTCGTCGAACTTCCGCTCGTCCCGGTTGGCGGCCGCGTTCATCATCAGCAGCACGCTGCCCTCGGGCACTTTCACCCCGTGGTGCTCCACGTCGCGCGTCACATAACGGGCCTGGACCGGAGAGGGCGATTCGTAGCGGAGCAGTTCCTCGATGGCGCCAGGAACGAGTCCGGGATCCTTCGCCAGCTCGCGGCGCTGGTCGGGATGCTCTGCGAGCACCTTGCCGGCCCAACCGATCAGACGTGTCGTCGTCTCGTTGCCGGCGGCGGCCAGGAGTCCCACGTAGTTCAGGATCTCGTCGCGGGAGAGCCCCCGGATGGTTCCGGTGACGTCCTCGAACTCGGCGTTGAGCAGCTCGGTCATGAGGTCGTCGGACGGGTGCTCCGCCCGCCAGTCGATGTACCGCGCGAATCCGCTGCCGTCGAGCACCCCGAGGCCGTCGTGCTCACCCGGCGCGTTCCCTTCGTCGAGCCGCATGCCCTCGTCGATCCGGTCGCGGATCTCCTCCTGGTCGTCCTCGGGGATTCCGAGCAGCATGCCGATGACTCGCATCGGCATCTCCGCGGCCAGGTCGTGGATGAAGTCGAACCTGCCCACGGCCACGAGCGGGTCGAGCGCACGGGCGCAGAAGCTCCGCGCCTTCGGCTCGATCTCGGCCATCCGCTTCGGCGTGAACACCCGGCTCAAGAGACTTCGGTGCAGATCGTGGGCGGGCGGGTCCTCGAACAGGATGATCCCCGGCGGGATCTCCATCCCGCTCTTGATGAGCTCGAGGACCGACCCCCTACCCGAGATGTAGGTGGTCCAGTCCGTACTGCAGCTTCTGACATCGTCGAACCGGCTCAGCGCGTAGAAGTCGTGCTTCTCGTTGTAGTAGAGCGGCGCCTCGTCACGCATCCGCTTCCACACCGGATACGGGTCGGCGTCGACGTCGAAGTCGTACGGGTCGTAATAGATCTCGTGTTCCGAAGACGTGGTGGTCATGCCCATCGGCCCTTCTGTGCGGACGCGCTGATCAACTGGCGGGGCCGTTCGGGAACTTCAGCAGCGACCCGGCATCCACACGTATCTGCTGTCCGGTGATGTAGCGCGATTCGTCGCTGGCCAGGAAGAGGGCCAGGTTGGCGATGTCCTCGGGCTCCACGTAGGGGATGGGCATGGCCTGGAAGAAGTTGAACGCCGGCTCGGCGTCCTCGCGGCTGGGGTTCTCGAGGTCGGGGCGGAAGATCTTGTAGAGCCCCTCGTTGTGGAGCAGGTGGGTGTTGCAGTTGGTCGGGTGGATCGTGTTCACGCGGATGAATCGTGAGGCCAGGTGCCGGGCCATCTGCTCGCTGTAGCCCACAAGTGTCCGCTTGGACCACGCGTAGCCGTCGCCGCCCGGGCCCATGACCGGATTGTCGGCAGCCCCGGGCATGAGGCCCGCCGTGGACCCGGTCACGATGATGGAGCCACCGTCCACGATGTGCGGGAGGGCGACGGCGACCGTGTTCATCACGCCGAGGAGGTCGACGTCGGTGGCGTCGACGAAGTCGGACGGCTCCGGTTCACCCAGGGCCATGGGGAGGATACCGGCGTTCGCGACGACGATGTCGAGCCGTCCGAGATCGGTGAGGCCCGCCTCGAGCGCGTCGCGCAGCTCGGAACGCTCCCGGACGTCGGCCTGGCGGGCCACGATGCGGCGGCCCAGCTCCTTGACGGCGCGCTCGGTCTCCGCGAGGTCCTCGGGCGTCGAGAGCGGGTAATTGTTCGATTCGATCTGGCGGCAGATGTCGACGGCGATGATGTCCGCCCCCTCCTGGGCCATGCGGACGGCGTGCGCCCGCCCCTGCCCCCGCGCCGCCCCGGTGATGAATGCGACCTTGCCCTCTACGCGTCCAGCCATGTGTTCCTCCTCGTGTCGGTGATTGCCAAGGTGTCGATGATCAGAAGCTGCGGCAGTAGACCGTGTCCATCTTCTGGGTCCGAGGCCGGGTGACGATGAAGACGTGCACGTCGCCGACGGCCGCCACCTCCTGCCCGCCGTTGCGGCCGTAGGCCTGCGACATCAGGCCCGTCTTGGTCCACAGGTCGATCGCGGCCGCACCGTGCTCCGGGTCCCACTCCCAGTCCGTCGATCCGCCACCGGCACCGTTGGTCCCGCCCTGGATCACCGTCGTGACCCGGATGTCGTCGTCGCGGACCTCCTGGGCCAGGACGACCGCGAAGGCCTCGAGGGCAGCCTTGGTGGCGACGTACATGGACAGCATGGGGAAGGGGTGCAGCGTCGACTCGCTGGACGTATTGACGATGTCGCCCCCGCCGGCGGCGCGCAGCAGGGGGATGGCCGCCCGGCAGGTGTGCACCGGCCCGGCGAAATTGGTGGCGATCTGCTGTTGAATGTCGAGATCGCTGAGGAGCTCGACGCGGCAGGGCCGGTAGACGGCGGCGTTGTTGACGAGGACGTCCACGCGGCCGAACCGATCACCGATCTCGCCGAAGGCCCGCCCGACGCTGTGCGGATCGCCCACGTCGGTCACGATGGGGACCCCGCCCGCGCCGACCGTCGGCGCGATCTTCTCGAGCCGCTCGCCGCCGCGGGCGAGCATGACCACCGTGGCCCCCTCCTCGCCGAAGCGCCGGGCAACGCCGAGACCTGAGCCGCTCGAGGCGCCCGTGACGACGGCGACCTTCCCCTCGAGCGCACCCACCACGTCGTCCGTCAGCTCCAGACCAGGTTCTTGACCTCGGTGAAGTCCTCCAGCCCGTGACGTCCCCACTCGCGGCCGAGCCCCGACTGCTTGTAGCCGCCGAACGCCCCGCTCTGGCCGATGCCCTTCGGGTCGGCTCCCCACCCGGGCCCCTGACCGCCGCCCGGGCCCAGGTCCGAAAGCGGCTCGGAGCCCACCTTCTGCGCCGTGACGAGGCCGGCCCGGATCTGGCGGGCGACGTTGAAGGCCCGCGAGTCCGACGTCGACACCACACCGCCGCCCAGGCCGTAGACGGAGTCGTTGGCCAGCCGGACGGCATCGTCGTCCTCGCCCGAGTAGGGCACGACCGTGAGGACCGGGCCGAAGATCTCCTCCTGGGCGATCCTGGTGTCGTTGGAGCTCACGAAGACCGTCGGCTCGTAGAAGAAGCCCTTGTCCAAGCCCTCAGGGCGCTTGCCCCCGCAGAGCAGCTCCGCGCCCTGTTCGATGCCCGAGGCCACGTACCCCTCGACCCGCTGTCGTTGCTGCTCCCGGATGAGCGGCCCCAGGACGGTGCCCTCGTTCCTGGGGTCGCCGATGGTGATGAGCGGCCGCATCGCCTCCAAACCCTCCTTGTAGGCCTGCAGCAGCCGCTCGGGCAGCAGCAGGCGGGTGTGCAGCACGCAGCCCTGGCCGCAGTGCGCCAGCACCTGGCCGAAGCCGATGGTCCGGGCGTAGTCCTCGCCGACGTCGCCCAGCACGACGGTGGCGCTCTTGCCACCGAGCTCGAGCTGGACGCGCTTCACCGTGCCCGATGCCGAGGCCATGATGCGCCGGCCGGTCGCCGTGGAGCCGGTGAAGGTCACCATGTCGACCATCGGGTTCGAGGTGAGCTCGTCGCCCACCTCGCCGTGCCCGGTGATGACGTTGAGCACACCGGGGGGGACCCCCGCCTCGGCGGCGGCCTCGGCGATCATCATCGCGTCGAGCGGCGTCCAGGGGTGCGGCTTGAGGACCACGGTGCAACCGGTCGCGAGGGCCGGCGCCACCTTCACGATGTTGAGCATGAAGGGGAAGTTGAACGGCGTGATGGCGGCGACCACGCCGATGGGCTCACGGACGAGGGCGCTGCCCCCCACCCCGGTGGGGCCACCGGTCGGCGGGTTGTTCTCGACCCAGGGAAAGGAGTGCTCGGCCAGGGCGGCGTTCGACCGCAGCATCCCGATCGACCCCGCGCCCTGGATGGCGTCGGTGAGGAATCCCGTCGAGCCCGTCTCGGCGATGATCAGCTCGCGCAGGTCGCTGGCCCGTGCCTCCAGGATCTCCGCCATCGCGGTCAACTTGGCGGCGCGCTCCGACGGCTTCATGTAAGGCCAGGGGCCCTCGTCGAAGGCGCGGCGGGCCGCCTCGATGGCGCGCAGGGCGGTCTTCGTCGTGGCCTCCGGGACGGAGCCGATCACCTCCTCGGTGGCGGGGTCGAGGACGTCGATCGATCCCTCCGCCCCTTCAGAGGTCCACGCTCCGTCAATGAACAGCTCGTAATTCCAGGTCATTTCGTCGTCTCCGTCGTTGGCTCCGTGTGCTTGCCCTGCCCGACCCGACCGGGCGCGCCCGATCGGCCGAGCCTGGTGGTGGCCTCCCAATCGTGCCCTACCTGGCGCACAATTTCCTCCGTGCACCTTCCCGGTACCTCCGTGCACCTTCCCGGACCGGAAGCGGTGGCCCTGGAAGGTGCCGAGAGGGTGCCATCGGCCGGGCTAGGAGCGGGGGAAGTTGAACACGCTCCGGGCATTGTCCTCCGCGATCTTGCGAGCGTCGTCGTCGGGCACCTCGAAGAGGACGTCGGACAGCTTCTTGCGGGAGGCGGGGAAGTTGCTGTCGCTGTGGGGGTAGTCGCCCTCGAACATGATGTTGTCCACGCCGATGAGCTCCCGCTCCTCGATCCCGGCGTTGTCGGCGATGAAGCAGCCGAAGATGTGGTCGCGGAACAGGTCGGAGGGCCGCACGTCGGGGTTGACGCCGGTGTACCAGCGGTGTCGCTCCCATGTGTAGTCGACCCGCTCGAGCACGTAGGGCATCCAGCCGATGCCACCCTCCGACAGCGCCACGCGCAGACGCGGGAACTTGTGGAAGACGGGCGACAACAACAGGTCGACGGTGGTGAACTGCGAGTTCATCCCGAAGAGTGCGATGGCGACGGCGAAGTTGGCGTCGGGAGCGGTGACGGGTGCGCCGCCGCTGCCGAAGTGCAGGCACAGCGGCAGGTCGGCCGCCTGGGCGGCGGCAAGGAACGGGTCCCAGTGGTCGCCGTGGTACGACGGCAGCCCCAGCCGGTGCGGCGCTTCGGTGAAGGTGATGGCCCTGGCCCCCTTGGCCGCGGTGCGCTCGAGCTCGGCCACTGATGCCGGCACGTCCCAGAACGGGACCATGACCATGGGGATGAAGCGGTCCGGTGCGGCCGCACTCCACTCGTCGAGGATGAAGTCGTTCCAGGCCACGACGCATGCCGTCGCGAGCTCCTTGTCCTCCGCCGCGAACAGCGTGCCGCCGGCGAAGCCGGGGAAGGACGGGAAGCACATCTGCGCGTGGACCCCGTCGGTGTCCATGTCCGCCAGCCGGGCGGCGACGTCGTAGCACCCGGGGAGCATCTCGTCGAAGCTGACGGGGTCCACGCCGAAGTCCTTGGGATCCTTGCCGGCCACGGCGTTCAGGCCGATGGTGGGGATGATCCTGTCCTCGAACTTCCACACCTGCTTGCCGCCGTCCACCTCGACGATGTGCGGTCCGGCCTCGAGGTACTTGGCGGGCAGGCGATCGAGCCACACCCGCTCGTGCTCAATGACGTGGTCGTCGACCGAGATCAGCTGGACGTCGTCAGGCAGCATGCCCGGCCCCCGGATCGCCGATCTCTCCCGGCAGAAGAATCGTCACTTCCTGACAATCTACGCCCGGAGCCCGCACGGTGGCAAGGGCCAATTCGGTCCCGGCCGATCAGGTCCGACCGCCGCGCCCCGGCCGGGTCAGATCCGGCACGGCGGCCTCCGCCGCGTCGAGGATCTCCGGGAGCGCCAGTCCGGAGCGTCCCCACAGTTCGATCACCGCCATCTCGACCCCGACCACGACTGCGGCCAGGAGGCGCGGCGTGGGATCGTCCGAGCCGATGCCAGCCATCGACTTCGCGCAGTACGACGTCACCGCCTCGGTGAGTACGTGCACCCGCTCACCCCGGACCCGGGCATGGATCTCGGGGGCGTCGGCGGCGGCCCGACGCCAGAGCGTGAGCAGGCGCACGTCCGGTGGGCTCTGCAGCGAATGGGCACGCACGAGTTGCCAGACGCTCCGCAGTGGGTCCGGGCTCGGCTCGAGCCGGGCGATCAATTCGACCAGGTCCTGCGCGCCACGACGGGTGAAGCCCAGGAGGAAGTCCTCCTTCGAGGGGAAGTAGCGGAAGAGGGTCCGCGCCGACACGCCGGCGGCCTCGGCGATCTCGTCGACCGTGACCTCCTTGAACCCCCGCTGGGCGAAGAGACCCCACGCGATCTGCTCGTATCTCGCCTGCAGCAGGTTGCGCCGCCTACCCCACCCGGACTCATCGCCGTCGGTCACCGCCGGAATTGTCGCGCGGAACGCGGGAATCCTCCGACCCGCTGCTAGCGGGTCAGAAGTATGCAACCTGCGATGGGACCGCCGCCGTTGGAGACGGCGGCCACGTCGCGCCGCCCGACCTGGCGCTCCCCCGCCTGACCCCTCAATTGCAGGCAGGCCTCGTGGAGCACCCAGTTGCCGTGCATGCGACCCGCCGAGAGCTGGCCGCCGTAGGTGTTGAGCGGGAGCTGCCCGTCGAGGGCGATGCGCCCCGCGCCCTCGACGAACGGCCCCGCCTCGCCGTCAGCGCAGAACCCCAGCGCCTCCAGCCAGGCGAAGGTGAGGAACGTGAAGCCGTCGTAGAGCTCCGCGAGGTCGACGTCCGCCGGCGTCAGATCGGTGCGGCTCCACAGCTCCGCGGCGGCATCGGTCGCCGCCATCTTGGGATAGTCGGCCCGCTGGTCCCAGCCGCCGAGGCCGGACGAGCCACCGCACGCCGCCACCCGGACGGGATGGTCACAGTCGGCGGCCGCATCGGCGGTCGACACGACGAAGGCGACGGAGCCGTCGACGGGGACGTCGCAGTCGAGCAGCCCGAAGGGATCCGAGATCGGCCGGGCCGACAGGTAGTCCTCCATGGTGAGCGGGTCGCGGTAGGCCGCCCGGGAGTTGAGCGCGGCGTTCCTCCGGCTGTTGAGGGCCAGCCAGCCGAGTTGCTCCTTCGTCGTGCCGTACAGGTGCATGTGGCGCCGGGCATGGAGGGCCAGCCAATTGGCGGCTGAGTACGCGTGCGCCGCGATGAGCCGGGGTATGTCGGCCATCGGATTCTCCCTCTCCTCGAGAGGAGGGGGCGAGGCGGCGCGATCCGGCGAAGGCGACGGCTGGGCCGGCGCATCCCCTGCGTCCGGCTGGGGCATGACCGAGCCCCCCATCATGTTCACGGTCCGGTACACGAGCACATGGCGGGCCTGGCCGGACGCGACCGCGTGGAACGCGTTCACCACGGGGCTGAGCAGCCCCCACCGGCCGACGGGGGAGCCGGTCCAGGCGTGCTCGATGCCGAGATGCGCTGTCGCTTCAGTGACGGGGGTCTCTCCCATGGTGGCGACTCCGTCGATGTCGGCGGCGGACAGTCCTGCGTCGGCGATGGCCTGTGCCGATGATTCCGTGGTCAGTTCGAGCCCGGGGATGCCGGTCTTGCGCCCGATGCGCGAGATGCCGATTCCCGAGATGATCGCGCCCTGTTCGATGATGTCGCTCACGCGCCGAACCCTACAGTGGGC
The DNA here is from genome assembly GCA_052140165.1 of Acidimicrobiales bacterium. Lineage (GTDB taxonomy): Bacteria > Actinomycetota > Acidimicrobiia > Acidimicrobiales > RAAP-2 > Bog-473. The sequence goes on along the minus strand of JBKQUM010000073.1, from coordinate 5,441 downwards.
CCATGACAGAGGTCGCGCCCCGCATCACGCCGTCGCTCGACGAGCTCAACCGGCCCTTCTGGACCGGCGGTGCGTCGGGCGTGCTCCAGATCACCCGGTGCCAGTCGTGCCGTCGATGGGTCTTCCCGCTCTCGGCCGCGTGTCCCGAATGTGGCGGTTCGACCGCGTACGAGGCAACGAGCGGGAAGGGGACGGTCTTCACGCACACCGCGAACTCGCACCCCTACAACCCCGCAGTCCCCGTGCCCTACAACATCTCGATCGTCGAGCTGCCCGAGCAAGCGGGGCTCCGGTTCACCACCAATGTCGTCGACTGCCCGCCCGAGGACGTCCACATCGGCATGCCCGTGCGCGTGCAGTTCGAACAGCACGGCGAGGTGTTCGTGCCGGTCTTCGTGCCCGACGACGCAGGCGTCAGACCTCCCAGCTGAGCTGGAGCCGATCGATGCTGTACAGGCCCCCACCGTGCTCGGTGACCTCGATCCCGTCGGTGAGCCGGTAGTCGGGTATCAGGCGGTGCCATTCCTCGAGCGCGACCCGCAGCTCGCGCCGGGCGAGATGCGAGCCGAGGCACCGGTGCGGCCCGGCCCCGAAGGCGATGTGGTTGTTGTGCGACCGATCGATGTGCACCGTCCCTGCGTCTTCGAAGAGCGCGGGATCGCGGGTGGCGCCGCTCAACGGGACGAAGACCATGTCGCCCTTCTTGAGCGGGCAACCGCGAAAGTCCGTGTCCACCATGACCTTGCGGGAGGGAGCCACGAAGGCGAACTGGCGCAGGAACTCCTCGACCGCGGCGGGTATCACCGTCGGGTCCCCCACGATCCGGCGGCGATCGTCGGGATGTCCGGCCAGGTGCCAGAACGTGTAGCTCAGTTGGATCGACACGGTGTCGAGGCCGGCCATGAACATGAGGAGGCACCACGAGAGCAGGTCCTCCATCGGGATGGGCCGGCCGTCGATCGTCCATTCGAGCGAGCTCGAGAGCAGGTCCTCCGAGGGGTGGGCCCGCTTCACCTCGATGAGCTCGCTGAAGTACCCCATGACGGCCAACATGGCCTCGAGGCCCTGCGAGTGCTCCGGATCGTCCTCGGCGCTGGGGTGCAGGATCTGGTGCTCCCATTCGAGGAACTGCTCCAATCCCTCGAGCGGGAGTCCCATGAGCTCCATGAAGATCGTCGTCGGGTAGCGCCAGGCGAAGTCCCGCAGGAAGTCACAATGGCCGGAGCCGGCGAATCCCTCGATGAGCGACAGGCAACGTTGCCGCACCTTGCCCTCGAGCCGCTCCATCGCCTTGGGGGCGAAGTGCGGCGCGAGCAGCTGGCGCCACGTGGTGTGCTCGGGGGGATCGAGCATCTCGGGGATCCACTTGTACGGAGGATCCGGGTCCTGCACGGTCACCACCGAGCTCGACAAGATGTCGGGGTGCTGGAGCGCCTCGCGGATCATCTCCGCCGTCGTCAGGACCCAGAACCCGTTGCCGTAGGTGCTGCGCATGAAGGGGTGCTCCGTGCGCAACGCATCGATCTCCTCCGCGTGGGAGAGGACGGGACCCGCGGTGGCGTTGTCGTACTCGCGGACCGGGTACGGGCAATCTCCCGCGTCGCCGGCCGTGCGCATGTCGGTCATGGAAACGCCTCCCCTTCCCCATTCAGTACACTCTGTTCGCCCAGTATTGGCCTGTCCCGGACGGACGTCCAGACGCCATTGCCTAGGCTGAACGCGTGAGCGGGCCCGACACGACCGCGCTGCTCTTCATCGAGTGCCAGCGGGGCGTCGTCGGCGACCTGTCCGTGCTCCCCGCCCTGGCCGAGTCGGCGCGGCCGGTCCTGGCCGCCATGGGCCGGCTCGCCGCGGGCGCCCGCGAGGCGGGCGTCCAGGTGGCCCACTTGACCTACCTGCCGCTCGCAGGCGGGCGATCGGCCAACCGACGCGCCCCGCTCATGCGGGCCACCGCGTCGAATTCGGTGTGGGATGTCTCGCACCCCGCGATGGAGATCGTCCCCGAAATCGGGGTCGGACCCGACGACCTGGTGCTGCCACGGCACCAGGGGTTCTCCCCCGTGCACCGCACCGAGATCCTGACCGTGCTGCGCAACATGGGGATCGCAGACGTCGTCGTGGCCGGTGTGTCGACGAATCTGGCCATCCCGCTCGCCGCCGCCGGCGCGGCCGACGAGGACTTCGCGGTGACCATCCCGACGGACGGCTGCATCGGCACCCCTCCGGAGCACCACGCCTCGATGTTGCGGCACAGCCTCGCCTTCGTCGCCCGCCTGGCGACGGTGGACGAGATCCTCGCCGAGTGGGCGGCCTGAGGCGGGGTCGGCGCTGCGCCCCGCCCGGCGCCGCGCCGCCGGCGACCGTCTGGTTCAGGCCTGGGGCAGGGGCCAGGCGATGGCCTTGGTCTCGAGGTACTGCTCCAGGCCCTCGAGGCCGCACTGGCGGCCGATCCCGCTCGCCTTGTAGCCCCCGTAGGGCGAGTCGGCCCCGTACCAGAGGCCACCGTTGACACTCATGGACCCGGTCCGGATGCGGCGGGCGATCGACGTGGCACGCTCGTCGGAGCCGGAGAAGATGCCGCCCGAGAGCCCGTAACTGTTGTCGTTGGCGATCCGGATCGCATCCTCGTCGTCGTCGTAGGGGATCACCGCGAGCACCGGGCCGAAGATCTCCTCCTGGGCGATGGTCATGGAATTGTCGACGTCGACGAAGAGCGTGGGCTCCACGAACCACCCCTTGGGGAGGTGGGCGGGACGGCCACCGCCGGTCACCAGCGTCGCCCCCTCCTCCTTCCCGCGCTCGATGTACCCGAGCACGCGGTCACGCTGGCGCGCGCTGACCACCGGTCCCATGAACACCGCATCGCTGCTCGGGTCCCCGTAGGGGATCCCCGCCATGGCGGCGCTGATGAGCTCGACGCCCTCGTCGTAGCGCGAGCGGGGCAGGAGCATCCGGGTCTGCATGGCGCAGCCCTGGCCCGCGTGGATGCAGACCATTGCGCCGCCCGGCACGACGGAGGCGAAGTCCGCGTCGTCGCACACGATCATGGCCGACTTGCCCCCCAGCTCCAGGAAGACCTTCTTGAGCGTGGGAGCGCCCTTCTCCATGATCCTCTTGCCGGTGGCGGTGGAGCCCGTGAACGAGATCATGTCCACCAGGGGTGAGACCGTCAGCTCCTCCCCGACCAGGTGGTCGGCGGAGGTGACGATGTTGAGGACGCCGGGCGGGATGTCGGTCTTCTCGGCCACCAGGCGCCCCAGGCGGGTGGCGTTCCAGGGGGTGTCGGGTGCCGGCTTGAGGATCGCCGTGTTGCCGGTGGCGAGAATCGGGCCCAGCTTGTTGAGCGTCACCTCGAGCGGGTAGTTCCACGGCACGATGGCGCCGATGACGCCGATGGGCTCCTTCCACACCGAGCGGCGGCTTTGCATGCCCATCATGTTCCCGTCGGGCAGGTCACGCTCCCAGGCGAACTCGTCGATCATCTTCGCCGGCCAGCGGAGCGCCTCCTCGAGCGGCCAGTCGAGCTGCGCCGCGAAGGTCATCATGCGCGGGGTCCCGACCTCGGCGATCAGCTCTTCGCGGTAGACCTCCCGTTCGGCCTCGAGCGCCTCCTGCAGCTGCTCGAGGCAGCGCTTGCGCAGGGCGCGGTTCGTCGACCAGTCGGACTCGTCGAAGGCCCGCCGCGAGGAGGCGATGGCCCGCTGCATGTCCTCGGGCGAGGCATCGGCCACCTCGCCGAGCACCTCCTCCGTCGCCGGGTTGATGTTCTCGAAGCGCTTGCCCGAGGCTGCCTCGACGAGCTCGCCGTCGATGAGCATGCGGACCTCACCACTCTGGTTGGCCATGCCTCCGCCCCCTTTCGTGTCGACCTGTACTGCAGGCGACACTACGGAGGCCTGACTCGACGGGTCAAGGCGACCCCCCGATCGTCAGGAAGCCCGAGCCCGCCTGAGCGACGACAGCCTCGACGGTCCCCGCGCCCACCACGGCCGCAGTCGCAACCTCGCCGGCGGCAGCGTGCCGTAGACGAGGACGGCCCGGCCCCGCGGCAGGCAGCGGAGCTCCTCGGGCGGCAGGAGCCGGCGCGGCCCGGTCGTCGACGTGGTCGAGCGACGCCCCGTCGGGTCCCGGGTGACCGAGGGCTGTGCGACCTCCTCGTCGCCGATGAGCCGGCTGGCGTACTCGAGCGTGTCCGGGTCGGCGATCCCGGGCAGGAACAGCTTGGCCCGATGGTTGTTGAGCACCGTGGGCGCCCGAGCTCCGTAGCGCCCCCTCACCTGGGCCAGGTCCTGCCACACCGTCACGATCTGTATCCCGTGCGACGCACAGGTTGCCGCCAACCCGTCGAGCTCGGGGAGCGGCGCGATGTGCGCCGCCTCGTCGAGCACCACCAGCAGCGGCGGATGCAGAGGTCCGGACCTCGTGGCAGTGGCGAACGCGTGGGCGAGCACCTGCTGGGTCAGCGCCGTGAAATAGCCGCGCAGGCGGCGCTGGTCGTGCGCGGGCGCGCACAGGTAGAGCGTGTGGGGACCGCCCAGCAGCAGACGCGGCTCGAACGGTGCGGCCGACGAGGTCGCCGGCGGCCCGTGGGCGAACGGTGCGAGCACCGTCTCGGCCGTGGTGTAGACGGAGCTGCGCGTCCGCTCGTCGCGGCACCAGGTCGCCCGCGCCGCGTCGATCGCTTCGGGCGGCGCCGCACCCTCCAGGATGCCGGCGACCTCGCCCACTTCCTGCGTGTCGACCCAGCGCACCACGTCGGCCATGGTGCGACGGTCCAGCGCCGCGGCAAGGAGAAGCGGGGCCAGGAGCTTGGCCGCCGTGGCGTACCAGAACTCGCCGTCCGCCGTCATGCCGTCGGCCTTGGCCGCCTCGCACAGATCCGACGCCACCCGGCTGGCTCGACCCCACTCGCTGCAACCGGTGACCGGCGACCACGTATCGGCCGGCACGCCGCTGCAGCCGGTCGGGTCGATGCACCACACCCGACCCCGGCGGGTGCACACGCCGAGCGTGTCGCGCAGCAGGTCGCTCTTGACGCTGGCGGCCACCACCGGCCCGTGCCACCCCAGGATGGCCGGCACGGCCAGGCTCGTCGTCTTGCCGCTCTGCGTCGGGCCGACCACGACCAGGGACTGGGCCGGCTCCGCCGCGACCCCGGAGGGCCGCCACGTGCCCGGGACCTCGCCGAGCAGGAGACGGCCGGCGGGCGTAGGAGGGTCCGGACCGACCAGCAACGGGCGCAGGTCGCGCCGCCCGGCCCAACGAGCGCCGCGCGGCGCGCCGCGGCGGCGCGGCATAGACCGCGCTCCGCCCGGGTACGAGAAGCCGGCCAGTAGCGCGCCGCCGAGCGCGACGGGCAGGACGGTTGCGACGAGGCCGGTCACCGCGGATGCCCCGTCATCGCCGCGTCCGTGTTGACGATGCGCTGCTCCATGGCGCTC
>JBKQUM010000072.1:0-40632 GCA_052140165.1 Acidimicrobiales bacterium | reverse complement strand
TGGCTGGGACGAGAAGTGCTCGCTCCAGTCCCACTCCTCGAACAGCTCCTTGGAGAAGATGTAGGCGTAGGTGTAGCTCTCTGAGTCGAACCGAGCCTGGGGGTAGCGGTTCCAGTACCACGTCCCTCCCACCCCATCACCTGCCTCTAGCAGATGCGCCGAGAAGCCCGACTCGAGGGCAAGGTACAGCTGGTAGATGCCGGTGATGCCGGCACCGACGACGAGCACGTCGACGTCGGGCCCGGCTGGTGCCGAAGGGCTCATCTTTTGCAAGCTTCCCAGGGCGCCATGTGTTCTCCTCGCAAGCTGTGTCCGCACCTCCCGGCCGACCAGACGTTGGGCATATGGGAACGTCGCGTGCACGGTTGGTAGTGCGTGCTGTACCGGTCGGTACGATAGACAACGAGCGTCACAGTTCCGGGCCTCGGTCCTGTGACGGTTCTGCCTCTGAGCTGGAGCCTGAGGTCGGATTCGAACCGACGACCTGCGCATTACGAGTGCGCTGCTCTACCGACTGAGCTACCCAGGCTTGCCTGCTCAGGGTCTATATCCAGTCATGTTGTGCGCTTCGTGACGAGAACATTAACTAGATTGGACTCTGACCAGCCGGAACAGTGTAGGGGGTGGCGGGAGGATGAGCGGTAGAAGTGGCGGCTGTCTGGTTGGGGTGCGCTCCGATGTGTGGCGAAGCAAGGTGCTCGTGGGGGCGAATCCGGATCCAAATCCCGCTCCCTCCTGGTAATCCCCACCGGGTCTCGGGGCCGAACCCCAGACGCTCGTCAGATTCGCTTCGGGTCGCCGGAGGTGGCAAACGTGGCGGGGTAGGTGATCACCTCGGTGACGGTCAAGACGCTCGACCCGTTGGGTGCGGTAGAGATGTAGTTCACGCAAGGTCCGGGGTCAGCGGGGTGGCTCACGCCCAACGCGACTGTGCCTGCCAACGGGTCGCACAACGGGAGTAGGCCCGTGTACACCGTGGCGCCACTGGCGCCCGTGGACTGAGCTGCAGTCTGGCCGCTCACATCCGTGAACGGCTGGTTCGCCTGAAAACAGACCCAGAATGCGGTCGAATCGCCAGGCAAACCGGGGGCAGGGTTGTTGAGAATCACACCATCCGCGGCCGGGAAGCTCTCGGTGGAAGTGATCGTGCCCTGCGCCGCGCTGAACGTGTTGCTCTCGCTCAGGACACTTGGCGCGTGAAGGAACCCGTCACCGCAATTGAGCTCACTGGCTCCCGAGTTCGGGTTGGTCGACAGCAGGAGTTGACCCGTCTGGCTGTTCGACGTCCCCACCGTGGCGCTGACCGGCTGGGTGTCGGTCGCGTTCACGGTCCCGCTACAAGTCGTTCCGGCACACGATGTCACCGAGTCGGCCACCACGACATTGTTGCTGGTCACCGTCGTCGTCGAGCCGCCGACGTCCACGATGGAGAAAGTGACCGGGTTGGGCTCAGCCCCGTTGGGATCGTCCACCGTGTTCGCGGTATAGGCGTGGCTTCCCATTACCGTGAACACGCCGTCTACAGGGCCGGTGATGACGACCGGATTGGGGGCAGAGCTGGTGGTGCTCGTGGTCCCGTCGCCCCACGAGATTGTCGTATTGACGAAATCCGAGAGTGGGGCGGCCTGGTTCCCGTCGGTGAACGTGGCACTGGTGGTGAAGGCCACGTTGGTCTGTTGTGGGGTGATGACGACAGGCACACTTTGAGGAGTCAATGGCGCGTCGGCGACCGTGACGGACTCAGGGCTCGATGTGACGGTCGCGACATTGCTGGCGGTGTACGCCTGCAATGGAGGGTCGGTGACCGTGACGGACACCCCGTCGGTCCCCTCTTCGGCGTAGGTGTGGCTTCCCGTTACCGTGAACGCGCCGTCTGAGCCGGTGATGACGACCGGATTGGTGGCAGAGCTGGTGGTGCTCGTGGTCCCGTCGCCCCAGTTGATGGTGGCTTGGAATTCGCTGGCCGGCGAGATGGAACCCGTGTCGGTGAACGTGGTGACCTGGCCGCTCCAGGCGCTCCCCTCAACCGGCGCGGGGCTGATCGCGGGCGTGGAGACCTTCAGGCCGGTCTGGAGCACGGCAGTGGCGGTGGATCTCGTCGGGGCGACCTCGAGCGACAGGAAGGTCGTCTGCTGCGGCAGGAGAGCGTCGCTCCCGAAGCTGATCGTCCCGGAGTCGCCCGCAGTTCTTCCGCTCGTGCTGACGTTCGTGAAGGTGTTGTCCGGCCCTTCGTAGTCGTAGGGATTTATGCCAGTTGTCCTGCCTCTGGTGGTCGTGTAGGAGGGACCACCGCTCGGTCCGTTCTTCTCGCAGTAGGACGATGAAACCGGGGACGTAAAGGTGTAGGTGCAAATCCCGTCACCATCGAATCCGAAGACGTTGCTCGTACCCGTGAGCGCGATGCTCGACACGACAGCGTTGGAGTTGTTCACCACCCCGACGACGACGTCGTCCCCTTCGCCCCTGCCCCCACCGTCGTAGGATTGCGAGCTTGCACCGGCGGTGATCGTGACGCTCCCGCTCGGGGTCACAGTAAGTAGATAGGCACAGCCGCTGCCGGACCCGATGCTGGGGCACACCTGAGTGGCGCCGGCTCCGCCAGAGGCTGCCGCGGCGATCAGGGTCGCACCGCCTCCCACCACCGCGCAGCTGACAAGTAGAATCAACCCGAGTACTGTCCGCTTCATCGCCAAACCTCCCGTGTTGAGCCCAGCGGAATCACCAACGGGTGCCCCACGGGGAGGCCTCCAGGGGCGAATGTCCGCGTCCGCGGGAGGTTAGACCGTTGACGAGGCAAGCACAACCGGCGTTGACGAGGCGAGCACAACCGGCTCAGACGAACGGGTCGGAGCCAAAAGGTCCGGGACCCATACAACTCCGAGCGCTTCGAGGATACGGTCGCTTTCTTGGGCCAGATCTCCCGGAGTTCGCGCGCCGTAGTCGAGGCCCAGGGCGACGATGACCCTGAGTGTCAGGGCGACCTCGTAGTCGACCTGGTTCACACGCGCCGCATCCAGGCTCTTGTGCAGTGCCACGACCGCGCCCTCACGGTCCCCCTGTCGCGCCAGGGCGACACCGCGCACGCGGTGCAACAGGGGCACCGGGGCCACCGCCCCCAGCGCCCGGGCCCGCTCCAATTGCGCCTCGGCTCGGAGTCGTGCGCCATCGACGTCGCCCGCGAGCAGCTGACATTCGGCCCACCTGGCGCTCGCCTCGAGGGACTCAGCGTGGCTCCCCAACGCTTCGGCCTCCTGAGAAGACTCTGAGAACAAACGGACGGCCTCCTCGTAACGCCCCGACTTGGCGGCCGCCCGCGCCATGTTGCCCTTCACGTAGGCCTCACCCGACCTGTGCCCCGCGGCCCGGCAGACGCGCGCGACCGACTCGAAGAGTTGTTCCGCCTCGTCGACACGCCCTTGGTCGAGAGCGATCTCGGCCATGTTGTTCTCAATGATTCCCTGATGGACCACATTCCCAGCTCGGCGCGCCATCTCCTGGGCGCGTCGGTAGATGTCCAGCGCATCATTCCAACCTCCCCGGAAGTAGACGTAAATCGCCAGCGAGTTGAGGACCCGGGCCTGTCCGTCCAGGTCGCCGAGCTCCTCCATGAGTGCCAGGGCCCGCTCGGTATTGGTCGGGTCCTCCAGTGTGCCAAGTTCCATGAGGGCCCAGTCCAGGACGCTGAGGGCGTTGGCCAGCGCCTCCTTGTCGCCCGCCTGCTCGGCCTGGGCGATGGCCCGGCTGCACCAAGTCATGGCACGCGCGTGATGTCCCTGCTCTCCGCAAAACCACCCGTACCAGGCGAGGAGCTGGGCTCGTTGGCGCTGGACCCGGAGGTCATCCTCTGCGTCATCGAGGGTGTGCAGTGCCCGCGTGATCCAGCGGAGCGCGTTGGAGTAGCGATCCAGCCAACCTTGGGCTCGGGCCAGCTTTAGCATGAGCCGCGCGTCTGCCAGCCGGTCGTCGCGGACCAGGCGTCGGGCCGCACGGTAGGCGGTCACGGCTCCGAGGTATTCGGATCCGTGATCTCGGGCGTCGCCGAGCGCCTCGGTGACTTCGGCCACCTGCTGAGCCGTCAGCTCGGGAAGCCGACGCGAGGCCGCCAGCGCGCGTTCGAAGAACTCGGCCGCCTCGACGTTGGCATGGACGGCCCGGGCCCGTTCGGCGGCGACGAGTGAGTACGTCCAGGCCTCCTGATAGCTCTGCGCGTGCAGGTAGTGCAGGGAGAGCATCTCGGCGTATTCATCCGCTCTGTCGCCCGCGGCGACCCGGATAGCCTGGCCCGCACTCGCGTGGAGTTGACGACGCAGACGGTACGAGAGACCGTTGTAGGCACCGTCGCGTAGCAGGGCATGGCGAAACGTCAGGTTGCCCACGGCATCGACAGAGACGAATTGCTCGAGGCGCTCCCAGATCGAGTCTCCTGCACCGGGCACTCCGTCGAGGACGGCAGCGAGAAGTTTGAGGGGGGTGGTTCGACCGAGTACCGAGACTCGCCTCAGGAAGCGCCGATCGTCGACAGAGAGCCGATCGATGCGTGCTGCGATGACAGCCTCCACGGAATCGGGGAGGGACTCGATGTCGTCGGTGTCGCGGGCTGCTGACACGAGCTCCAACAAGAAGAGGGGGTTACCGCCGGAGCGCTCGGCCAAGGTTGCGACGACGTGAGCAGGCAGCGGGGCGTCGCCGGCAGTTGCCTGGACCAGTTGCGTGGCCTCCGCTCCCCCGAGGGGCTCGAGCCGCAGCTGGACAGAGCTCCCCTCGGGAGCGACGAAGCCCGTCTCTTGGTCCCGGCGGGTAAGGCAGAGGAGCCAAGGCCGGGTATCGACCGACGCCGCCACGTGTCGCAGCAAGTCCGACGACGCGTCATCCATCCAGTGGGCGTCTTCCACGAAGATGACCGTCGGATCAGGCAGGAGATATCCGAACAGATCGACCATGGCCTCACCCAGGCGTTGGCTACGGAAGGCGGGGGCCAGTTCGGACGTCTCAGGGGTATCGGGCAGGGCGACGTCGACGACGGCGCCTACCAGCGGTGCCCAGGGTGCAAGGTCAGGAGCGATCCTGTCGATTGCCTGTCGCAGCTGTCCCGGCGTCGGTGGTTCGCCGCTTTCCTCCAGACCCAAGAGCTTTCGTATGGTCCCCCGGAGCGCACCGTACGGCGTCGATGCGTCGTAGTACTCCCCGGTCACCGTGAATGTCGTGACGCCCTCGGTCACCGTTCGGAATTCCTCGACCAGCCGCGACTTGCCGGCCCCCGGCTCGCCGATGACCTCGATCACGGAGCCTGACCCTCGGCGCATCGCCTCGACCGCTTCTCGCCATTGCTCCATCTCCGAACTGCGACCGATCAGGGAGAGACCCGTCCGGGTCTCTGCTCGCCGCGCCCCGAGCCGGACTCCGACATCGAACGCCTCTACCGGTTTGGCCTTTCCCTTGACGTAGAAGGGCTCGACGGCGGTCACGTCGAAACGGGATCCGGCTCGGGACACGACCTCAGGAGTGGCCAGAACCTGCCCAGGGGATGCCTTCGCCATCAGACGTGCCGCCAGGTTGACTGCGTCTCCCATCACCGTGAAGGTGCGGCGGTACGACGGACCGACGTCGCCGGCGAACACTGGCCCCCTATTTACTCCGATCCGCACTGCGGGGGTGCGGTCGCGCTCGATGATCTGGCGCAAGGCCAGCAGCATGCGGTGCTCGTCATCACCCGACGTCGAGGGGGCTCCCGCCACCAAGATCACCTTGCCGCCGTCGTGGTCGATGTCGGTCCCGAGGAACGTGATGCCCTGTGCGTCCACGGCATCTTGGACGTCCATGATGAGAGTGTCGAGATAGTCCGCAACGGCGTCCGCACCGCTCTCCGCGAACATGGCATCGGTGCCATCGAAGTGAAGGAAGGCCACGGTCACCCTGCGATGTTCGGGCTCGTGGCCGCTGCGGAGGGCTGAGTCCAGAATGCCACGCGGGATGCAGCGGGCGAGGTCGCTCCTGGGGTCGACCGCGTCGCGCGGAGTTGGCGAGGCGGTGACAGTGGGACAACGGCGCAGCAACCGTCCAGCATCCTTTGCCGGACCGAGGTCGGAGGCGGACAAGGCGGCGGCTGTCCGTTCGCTCACAACGATCTCACCGGCGCTCGCCGTTGCCTCCATCGAGACTGTGGTGGTTGCCGCCGGACCGGTCACGAGCAACTCTCGATGTGACGCTCCGAGGAGGAAGAAGTCGAATCGCCCGCTGTGGACCCCGATGGACATCCGAAGGGTGACCCGATGTCCGAGTACCGTCATTCGGCCGACTTCTCGCAGCTTGCTCCGCATCTCGTGTGCGGTCCGACAGGCTCGGGCTTCGTGATCCACCCCGGTGAACAACAGGAGCAGGGCGTCGCCGCCGAACTTCAGGAGACGACCTCCGTCGTCATACGCGATCTCCAGGAGCGCAACGAAGCACTCCCCGATGGTGGCGGCGAGCTCCTCGGCGCCGATCTTCCCGTGCTTGGCGAGCCCTTCTGAGAGCTTCGTGAATCCCGAGATGTCGACGAAGGCGACGGTTCCTTCGACGGTTCGATCACGCTTCTCGGGGCTCTCCTCCACCCAGTCGATGACCAGCCGCGGCAAGTAAGGCACCAGGAGGTGCTGATCGACGACGGTCCCTGGCCGCAACGTCATGCTGGCTCAGATCTGTCGGGCTTTCCCGGAATCCGTGAAGACATTTGCGTGCGACGAGCATGTCACGGCTTGCGACTCAGGTACCAGGCTGACGGCTGAGTAAGGCCCGGGGAGACCTCGGGCGGCCGATCCAGACCTCGACCCGCACGAGCGACCCGGACCGGCTCGAGCCCGTCAGGTCCTGCGTCGTCCCCGAGTACGCGCGGGCCGAACTGTCGACGACGCCTATCCGGCGGTGCCGTTGCCCGGGCCCCGCACGACCACCTGCCCGGGGCATCGGCTCGCTGGCCCACGAAGGGCTGGTGGGGCAACCGGTGCCGTCGAAGCCGGGGTCGGAGTAGTTGCCGTAGACGTCCAACCCCACACCGAGATAGCCGTCGGCGAGTCCGTCGTCCCCGGTGTACCCGGCCCCGGCCGACGGGGCGGCGGGGCGGCGGGATCGCTCGGGTCTTCTGCGGCGATCACGAAGCCGATCCCGTCGGCGCAGTGCCGCCCCACTGGTAGCTGTCGAAGGTGGCGTCCAGGCCGTTGCTGGCCGGAACGCTGAGGCTGCTCAGGACCCCGCCCTCTTCCTGGTTCCCGGTGTCGGTCAGCCGGAGTACCCCGGTGCCGGCCCCGTCGCTGCTCGGGGCGGAGCAGTCAGGGATCGGCGTCTGCGAGGTGTCGGTGCTCCCCGTCAGGCACGCCGAGTTGGCGGACTTCTCCGGACCGGGAGGCGTGACCCACGAGCTGGGAGACAAGACGTCGGCGTTCTGGAAGGTCTCGGCGACGACCGCCGTCCCCGGGTCGGGGTGGCCGAGGGCTTCTGGGAGAACGGCGCTCTTTGAGCACGAGGGCGTCCAGCCCGTAGAGGTCGGCCCGGTTCTTCCACTCGTGGTAGCGGGTCCTCGAGATGCCGAAGGTCCGGCAGGTCTCGGCCACGTTGCCGCTCCGCTGGGCATGTGCCAGCACGGCGAGGAAGCTACTCAGCCGGAGGGGTCATCCACCCCTTGTGTGCTGCTCTTTCCACATCGTTTCGCACGGATGTTGCACCTGCGTGACGGCACAGTGGACACCTCGCGCCGGGCATCGTGTGCACCGGAGGTGTCGAGCCGCCCCCCGGGACGGTGGGAAGGTGCCGGTTTCCGCAGCTCAGAGCCCAGATTGTGCTCCGGGCGATCGGCTCCGGCCCGCCCGCATTCCCACGCGATCGCCGTCACGGCGGTGCAACGCCGCTGCCAACCGCGACGTGCATAGTGACTGCGGCCGATGCGTCGCCACGCCGCGTCGCATCTCGGAATCGGAAGGAAGCGGTGCGTGGTCTCCACCCTTGGGCGTCAAGCCACCGTCGACCGGCTGCAGATGGTCGACCAGTTCGCCAGCTGCACCAGGGAGCAGCTGGAGGACGTGGCGCGGCTCGCCGAGCGGGTCCAGGTGGGCGAGGGGGAGATCCTGACCCGGGAGGGACGGATCGGCCGGGAGTTCTTCCTCATCCTCTCCGGCACCGTCGGTGTCACCCAAAAGGGCTACCGCGTCAACACCCTGGGCCCCGGTGACTTCTTCGGCGAGCTGGCCGCGATGAACCCCGGGCCCCGCAACGCGACGGTCACGGCGCTCTCCGAGCTCGACGTGCTGATCATCGGGCCGCGCGAATTCGGGGCGATGGCCGGCATCCCGGGTTTCCGGGACGCGTTGCTCAAGAGCATGGCCCGGAGGTTGCGCACCGCCGATGCCCGGCTCGAGGCCACACTCGACGCGCGGGGGGCGTCCGCCGGCCCGGACCCGTGCAACCCCGGGTGACTCCCGGCCGCCAGCCAGCGCCTTCTCCGGGCCTGCGCTGCGACCCGCACCGCGATCGCGTACGGTGAACAGGGTTCGCAACCGGCGTGCAGTTTAGAGAGGCAAGGATGAGCACAGAGACCGACCGTGGCACGCCGGGCGATCCCGGCGGTCTGCAGGGAGTCCCCTGGTTCGCCGCCTGCACGGAGGAACAGCTGGACGAGGTGGCCCGGATCGCCGAGCGCCTCCACATCCAGGCCGGCGAGGTGATCCTGCGCGAAGGTCGCCTCGGTCGCGAGCTCTTCGTGATCCTGGAGGGCACGGCGACGGTGACCCGAGCCGGACGCGTCGTCAACACCCGCTACACGGGCGATTATTTCGGCGAGCTCGCAGCGATCGAGGCCGTGCCGCGCAGCGCGACGGTCACCGCCACGACCGATCTCGAGGTCCTGGTCATCGGTCCCCGCGAATTCGAGGCGATGATGGAGATCCCAGGCTTTCGCAACGCGCTCCTGAACGGCATGAGCCGCCGCATCCGTGAGGCGGACGACCGCCTTGCTCGCTATCAGGATCGTGAGGCCGAGTCCGAGACCCAACGGTGGACGGACGGCGGTACCGCCGCCCTCTGATCGCGGACCGTCAGCCCGGCTCCGCCGCCATGCGCGCCGGGCGACGCAGCCCCATACGCAGAGCCGACTCCTCGGCGCTCCGGAGCAGCACTGCCACCCGCTCACCCTCGTCTCGGCCGCGCTGGCGCAGTGTCCGGGCCAGCTCCACCTCGGCCGCCGCCTTGAAGGGTGCCGACCGCATGCGGTGCGCGAGCCGCACGGCGGCCTCGAGGTGGACCTCCGCCAGTGCCAGGTCGCCCGCCGCCGCGGCGAGGAGGCCGAGGTAGGTGTCGGCCGGACCGAGACATCCGACTGCGGCCGGGCGCACCACGATGGCGGTGCCCGCATAGGGGCGCATCTGTTCGTAGATGCGCAGCGCCTGATCACCTGCCCGTGCGCCGATTGTGCCGGCGGCGGCGGCGGCCAGGGCCAGCGTGAAGGCCTCGCTGCGAGTGCCGACGCTCTCCCATCCGACTTCTGACAGCCAGTGCAGCCCGGCGAGCGCTTCCTCCACTTCGCCCGCCTCGGCATCGGCCAGGGCCAACCCGGCCTTCGTGCTCGGCGAGTCCTCCGGCGCCTGTGCGACCGCTTGCCGCAAGATGCTCTCCTGGGAACCGAGCTCGTCACGCTGCCACCAGGTCCAGATCATCAACGCCGCGTGGAAGCCGCGTGCAAGCTCGTTGTGGCCCTCGGCGATCTCAAGCGCCTGCTGCGCCAGTGCCTCACCTCCCTCGAGGTCGCCGCCGATGAGAGCCATCATGGCCGCGATGTTCCGCACGTGCGAGGCGTCGAGAGGATGGACCGGACCCGTGAAGCGCGACCCGAAGCGCGCGATCTCCTCTATGACTGCATCGACGTCACCCTGGGCCAAGAGCTCACGGGCACGCCACATGTGCCCGTGCAGCGCCAGGAACTCGTCTCCGACGTCGTCCGCGATCTCCCCGAGCTCCTTTCCTGCCGCCAGGCGCTCAGGGGCGGGCTCAATGCCCCACAACGCGTGCATGCGCGCGTTCAGCGCATACCCGAGGGCGCTGCGGTCGCCGAGACGCCGGGCCATCGCGACGGCCTCGGTGTTGAGCGCGAGTGAGCGCTCGAGCACTCCCGGGGCAGGCACGTTGGTGGTGTAGACGGGTATCAGTCCGAGTCGCGCCGTCACCATGGATCGGAGGTGGGAGTCATCTTGGGGCAGCATGGCGCGCGCCTCTTCGAGCAGGTTGACTTGCGTCTCGTTCGCTCCCCCGATCCCGAGGTCGCTGAGCGGTCCGACCCGCAGCGCGGCGGTGGCCAGGCGTTCGGCGTCACCCAGGCCGCGCGCGAGCGACACGGCCTCCTCGAGGTTCTCGTTGGCGTGCACGATGTCGCCCACCTTCCCCTGCGCCTCCGCGAGCGCGACCAGCGAGTCGCAGCGGAAGGCGTCGTCGTGGGAGCCGAACTGCTCGGCCACCTCGAGGCCACGGGTGAGGTGGACCACGGCCTCCTCGAAGGCGAGCAGGCGCAGCGCCCGCTCGCCCGCAGCCATGCAGTAATGGATGGCCTTGTCGGCGTCCCCCAGTGCCGACCCCATGGAGTAGTGCAGGGCCAGCTCGTTCACGTAGGTGTCGAGGGCCTCGGCATGGGCCCGTTCGGTGGCGACGGCGATCTGGTGGTGGTAGCGGACACGGCGCCCGCGCAGCAGCTCGCCGTAGATCGCGTCGCGCACGAGGGCGTGGGTGAACGCATAGCGCTCCTGGACCTCCTCCCCGACGCGACGGAGCAGGCGGGACTCCTCGGCGCGGTCGAAGGCGTCGAGCCGCTGGTCGGGCGTGAGCCCGGCCGCCACGGCCACGATGCCCGCTTCGCACTGGTTGCCGGCCACGGCGGCCGCCTGCAGGAGGTAGATCACGTCCTCGGGCAACCGGGACACGCGTCGGGCCACCAGCTCGCAGATGGCCTCGGTCGGGTTCAGATTGGGGGGCACGGGGGCATCGCCCTCGCCCCCGTGCTCGTCCCCGCGGTACCGCAGCTGCCGGAGCAGCTCGTCGAGGAAGAGCGGGTTGCCGTCGGTCAGCTGGCACAGCTGCGGGACGACGTCCGAGGGGACTTCGGGCCATCGTTCTGTCAGCTCCTGGACCGCACTGCGGCTCAGGCCCTGCAGGTGCACCGTATCGACGGGGTGCACCGATCGGATGTCCGCCAACATGGAACGCAGGCGGTGGTCCTGCGGCACCTCGGTGTCGTTGTAGATCCCGATGATCCCGAACCTGGCGTCGTCGATGCTCCGCAGGACGTGGCGCAGCAGCAGCAGTGTCGGCTGGTCGGCCCGGTGAAGGTCGTCGACGACCAGCAGCGTGGCGCGGCGTTCCGACAGCTCGTTCAGCGTCGCCGTCACCGCCTCGAAGAACCGGTACCGTCCGCTCTCGGCGTCGCCCGCCTCCTCCTCGAGCAGCGGGACGTATTCGCTCAAACGGACGACGAGGCGGGAGAGCTCGGTGAGCTGCCAATCCGGCATGCGCGAGATCCGATCGGCCGAGACCGATTGAAAGTACCGGCCGAGCGCTTCGGCAAAGGGCTGGAAGGGCGCGACCGGGTCCTCGTCACATCGGCCCCAGAGCACCAGCGCGCCGTGCGCGTCGACGGCGCGGGCTACCTCGGCCACGAGCCGCGTCTTGCCGATACCGGGGTCACCGTCGACCAGCAGCAGCCGCCCTTGACCGGCACGCACGGACGCCCACCAGTCGCGCAGCACGGCGGACTCCTGCGTGCGCCCGACGAAGGGGCTCTCGGTCGGAGCCGGCGGCACCCAGAACCTGTACCCGGGAGTCGGATCGACCCCGGGGCCGGCCCCCGCCGGCTCGTCCTCGCCCTCGGGGGGAACTGGGAAGTCGAGGCCGGGTTCCTGGGTGAGGATTGCGTGCTCCATCCAGGTCACGTCGTGCCCGGGGTCGATCCCCAGTTCGGCGACCAGGATCGACCGCAGGTCCTGGAAGACCCGCAGCGCCTCGGCCTGGCGGCCGCACCGGTAGAGCGCCAGCATCCGCTGCGACCAGAGCCGCTCGCGCATCGGGTTGGCGCTGGTCAGGCTCTCGAGCTCGCCGATGAGACCCTCGTGGCGCCCCAGTGTCAGCTCGGCGTCGATCCTCGTCTCCGTCGCCGCGAGGAGCAGCTCTTCCAAGCGGCGGGCCTCGGCACGGGCGAAGGGCTCGTCCCTGACCTCGCTGTAGGCCTGGCCGCGCCAGAGGTCCTGCGCGTCCGTGAGAAGGCGTATGGCCTCGCTGGGCCGTCGACGGGACAGCTGGCGGCGGCCCTCCGCGACCAGGTGCTCGAACCGGTGGAGGTCGGTCACCTCGGCCGGTGCGTCCAGCACGTACCCCGGAGCGCGGGTCACGATCAGGTCGTCCGGCGCGCCGGCGTCGCGCAGGCGTTTGCGGACGCGCGAGATGGTCGAGCGCAACGCGATCTCGGCTCCCTCCCCGTTGTGGTCGCCCCACAGCGAGTCCACCAGCCGGTCGACCGACACGACCAGCCCGCGGTCGATCAGGAGGCGGGCGACGAGGGCCCGCGCCTTGACTCCCCCGATGTCGACGGCCCGGTCGTCGCAGGTGACCTCCACCGGGCCCAGGACGCGGATCTCCAGCGAAGGTGCGGCGCGTTCCGCCGGACCCGCGTGACCCGCCGTCTCAGGCATGCCGGCTCTCCCGCTCTCTCCCGTCGGCGTCGATGCTATGCACCGGGCGTGGCATTCGTTGGGGGGAGCAGCGCATCGATCGCCTTCGGTCGCCCTGCCGCTACCGGGCTGCCTGGTCGGCGAGGTGATGAGGATGGTCCTTGCGGAACGCCCGGACCGTGTACCCGATCGCGAACGCCTCGCCCACGGCGCGCACCGAGGCGCTACGGGGCAGGTTGAGGATGGGACCGAGCTCACCCACATAGCTGCCCGGCTTCACCTGGGCCAGGACCTCCCGGCCACCGTCGGCCAGCTCCCGGTACACCTCGAGCACGCCAGACTCCACGTGGTAGATGAGCTCTCCCCGCTCACCCTGGCGGAACAGGATCTCCCCGTCCGCCAGGTGGACCTCCTCTGGCTGGCGGTCGGCGTCGGAGAAGTGCGGGGCCAGCTCGATCACGCGGTCCGCCAGTTGGCTCACCCGGTCGTCGTGCGTCGAGACGACGATGATGCGGCCGGGGCTGGCGAGGTCACGCATGAGGCGGAGGATGCCCTCGACCTGAATGTGGTCGAGGTGTGCCGTGGGTTCGTCGGCCAGGATCAGTGGTGGGTCGTGCACGAGCGCCCGCGCGATCGCCACCCGCTGCTGCTGTCCTCCGGAGAGCTGGGCGGGGCGGTGATGGCCGCGCTCGCCCAGCGCCACCAGCTCGAGCAGTTCGGCGGCCCGGGCCTTCGCCCGGGCCCGCGGCACGCCGGCCAGCCGCATGGGCACCACGACGTTGCCCCGCGCGGTCAGGCTGGCGATCAGGTTGAAGGCTTGGAAGACGACACCGACCGTCTGGCGCCTGTACTCCGACAATGCGGGTCCCTTGAGCTCGTCGACTTCGGTCGACCCGAATCGGATCCGGCCTCGCGTGGGTGTGAGCAGGCCGGCGAGGCACGACAGCAGGGTCGTCTTGCCGCACCCCGACGGGCCCAGGAGGACGACCAGCTCGCCGTCCTCGGCGGTGAAGCTCAACCCGTCGAGCGGCGTGATGACGTAGCCCCCCGAGTCGAAGGCCACGGTGAGGTCGTCGACGACCAGGTGGTCGCTCATCCGAACGCCGTCGCCGGATCGGCGCCGGTGACCCGGCGCAGCGCCCCCACGCTCGCCACCACGCCCACCACCACTGCAATGAGCGGGAGCACGAGGCGGGCGGCCGGCGTGATGTCGATCGGCTGCGCGAAGAGTGACGACATGAAGGCCGCGAGGATCTCGGCCACGACGGCGGCGAGCAGAGTGACCACCACCGCCTCGAGGACCAGGCTCATGAACAGCGCCCGCGATGAGGACCCCAGGGCCTTGAGCACCGCGAAGTCACGCTTTCTCTCCAGCGCCGCGACATAGAGCATGGAGGCGACGATGGCCGCCGCCACGACCCACATGAGCGATCGCGTGTTGTTGATGGAGGACACGGCGCTCCCCAGTGCGCCGACCGTGTCGGAGACGACGGTCGAGGGCGCCAGCACCACGAGCCCGGCGGACGCGCTCGCCGGGGTGCCGTCCACCGCGACCGCCGTGATCAGCGGTCGGCCCCCGGTGACCGCCTCCTGCACCGCGGCCAGCGGCATGTAGACGACGGGGATCCCACCGTCCATGCTGCGGCCGTCGACCACTCCGACGACCTCGTACCCGTGGCCGCCCACCTCGAGCACGCTGCCGACCGGTGCTTTCACCTTGGAGTCGACCACCGCCTGGTCCGGTCCGGTGAATCCGCGACCGGCGACCACCCGAGGGTCCCCGAGGCCGCCCGGCTGCACACCCATCAGGTTGACCGTCAGGGGGTTGGTGGTTCCCGAGACGGAAACGACCTGCTCCGGCGCGAACAGGACGGCGGACGCGCGCCGCACCCCCGGCTCGCGCGCCACCGCGCCTTGGGCGCTCTCGGGAAAGGCCGCGAACGCGGTGAACCGGCCGTGTGCGGAGGGCGACATCACCCACGACGACGCGCCAACCCCGTCGATCGTCCCGGACACCTCCGCGTGGAACCCGTCGGTCAACCCGCTCAGCGCCAAGGCGAGCGCCAGCACGAGCCCGACGCCGACGATCGCGATCAGGAATTGCCGGGCTCTGAACCACAGGTCTGCAAAGGTCACTGCCAGCACTGGTCCACCCCCCTCATCGCCAAATCAAGAGAATTGGGCTATCGCCAAAATCGGGAGACTGGAGCGAGACTCTAACGTCGGCTCCGCTCCCGCGTTCTGCCCGCTGCAGACGGCGCGGCGTTCGTGCCTACGTCAGGCCCCCAGGGCCGCCAGCCGCACGAAGAGCGATTGGAGGAGGAGCGCCTCGTTCGGGTTGCGCGGGAGGGCCTCCGCCGTCTCGGTGATCAGCCCGACCGCGGCGGCCGCACTCCGCACGTCCTCGTCGCCCACCCCGACGGCACCGGAGCCCGCGGCGGTGACGACGTGCCCACGGTAGGTCCGAGCCAGGACGCCGAGACCGGCCCGGAGGGCGTCGGTGCGGAATCGGCGCTCCTCGCGCTGGTGCTGATCCTGTATGTCCTTGCGCCCCGGCAGCCCGCGCTCGCCCATCTCCTTGGCGGCGGCGGTGAGCGTCTCGATCTCCCGTGCGTGGGCGGCCCGCAGGGGCTCCACCGCCCGGTCGGCCGAATCGAGCACGCGGCGCGTCAGCCCTGCTGCCGTCATGCCCGAAGCGGTCAGCTCCTCCGGGACCGACGCCCACAGCTCGACCCGTGCCGCCACGTCCGGATCCTCGACCGTGACCCGGGCCCGCTCGGGGTTGCCGCCGCTGCTGTCCGCCACGACGGCGGCCATGTCGGACGGCACCCCCGTCGACGTGAGCCAACGCACCATGACGTCGCGGGGCACGGGCGGGAACGGGATCTCGACGGACCGGCTGGCCACCGTCACCAGCTCGGGGATCACCTCGTCGGTCAGCAGGACGAAGACCGTGTCCCCCGGCGGCTCCTCCAGGGTCTTGAGGAGCGCGGGGGCACGCAACGCCGCGAGATGCACGTCGGGGACGACGATCACCTGGCGTTTCGAGTGGAGCGGGCGTCGCTGCGCCAGCGCGACGACCTGGCGGACGTCCGCGATGGAGATCGACGCGCCGCTCCGGCGGATGACGTGCAGGTCGGGGTCCGTCCCCGCCAACGCGGCCAGGCAGGTGGTGCAACTGCCGCACCCGCCGTCGGGGCACAACAGCGCGGCCGCGAAGCCGAAGGCCGCCGCCAGCCCGCCGTTGCCGGCGGGTCCGCGGAACAAGTAGGCGTGGACCGGGTTGGCCGCTGCGGCCCGCAGGGCCGCCACGGCCTCCTCCTGCCCCACCACCCCGGCGAACAGCTCGCGGGCCGGACGCTCCTCGCTCACCGGCCGGGGGCCGGCGCATCGCCGAACCGCTCGCGCACCGACGCCACGATATGCGCCGCCACCGTCTCGACGTCCGCGCTGCCGTCGACGACGAGCCAGCGTGCCGGGTCCTCGGTCGCCTGGGCGAGGAACCCCTGGCGCACCCGCGCTGCGAAGTCGGGGCCGAGCCGCTCCAGGCGGTCCGCACCAGCACGCCCTCCCGCCGCCAGCCGGGCGGTGGCCACCTCCACGGTGACGTCGACCAGGACCGAGAGGTCCGCCAGCAGTCCCGCCGCCGCCCATGCCACCAGCCGTCCCAGCCCGGCCGGCTCGAGGCCGCGCCCATAGCCCTGGTAGGCGATCGTCGACGCCGAGTAGCGGTCGGTCACCACCCAGTGTCCGGCTGCGAGCGCGGGCTCAATCACCAGCGCGACGTGCTCGGCGCGATCGGCCGCCATCAGCAATGCCTCGGCCCGCGGCGACGGTGGGGGTGAGTCGGGCGCGAGAAGCAGCTGACGCAGCAGCGCGCCGACCGCCGTCGCGCCGGGCTCGTGGGTCAGCGTCGCCCCCAGCGCGCGGGCCAGTGCGCTTGCCTGGGTCGACTTGCCACATCCGTCAATGCCCTCGAGCGCAATCAGGCGGCCCCGGGGCGGCATGTCAGAACGGTTCGGTCGGCGCGGCCTTCATCGCCCCCGTGGCCTTCTGGACGACGCTGGCGTTCTTGGCGGCGCCGGCGCTCGTCGCGGCCGCCTTCTTGGCGGCGCCCGCCTTCTTCGCCGTTCCCGTCTTCTTGGCGGCCTTCTTCTTGGCCGGGGCGGCCTTCTTCGCCGCCTTCTTCTTGCGCGTCGACGGACCCGCGGCGCGGCGCTCGGCGAGCAGCTCGGAGGCCCGGTCCATGTCGATCGACTCGACGACATCGCCCTTGCGGAGGCTGGCGTTGGTGGTGCCGTCGGTCACGTAGGGCCCGAAGCGCCCCTCCTTCACGACCACGGGCAGGTTGGTGGTCGGGTCGGTCCCGAGCTCGCGCAGCGGTGCGGCGGCGGTCCGGCCCCTCCGCTGCTTGGGCTGGGCGAACAGTGCCCGCGCCTCGTCGAGCGTCACGCTCAGCAGCTGCTCCTCGCTCGCGAGGCTGCGGGTGTCGGACCCGCGCTTGAGATACGGGCCAAACCTCCCGTTGTGGGCGACGACCTCCTCCCCGGTGTCGGGGTCGGTCCCGACGGTCCGCGGGATGCGCAGGAGCTCCAGCGCCTGCTCCAAGGTGAGCGTCGCCGGCTCCATGGACGAGAACAGCGACGCCGTGCGCGGCTTCTCGCCGCCCTCGGTCACCTCACCCACCTGGACGTAGGGGCCGAAGCGACCCGCCTTGACCTGGATGTCGAGCCCGGTCTCGGGGTCCGTGCCGAGCACCCGGTCGTTGGACGGCGCAGCCAGGATCTCCTCGGCCCGTTCGATGGTCAGCTCGTCCGGCGCCGTGTCGTCGGGGATCGAGGCCCGGTCCTCACCGCGCTGGAGGTAGGGGCCGTAGCGGCCGACCCGGGCCACGATCTGCTGGCCGTCGCTCCCCTCGCCGAGAGGGATCGAGTTGATCTCGCGGGCGTCGATATCGCTCAGGTGCGACGCCACCGTGGCCTTGAGCCCCTGCGTCTCGACGTCGTCCCCGTTCCCGCGCGCCGCGCCGGGCACCGCACTCCCGAAGTAGAAGCGGGTCAGCCAGGGCAGGACCTCTTCGCGTCCGGCGGCGATCTCGTCGAGGTCGTCCTCCATCGAGGCGGTGAAGCCGTAGTCCACCAGGTCGCCGAAGTAGCGCTCGAGCAGGCCCACCACTGCGAAGGCGGTGAAGCTCGGCACCAGCGCCGTCCCCTTCTTCCACACGTACCCCCGGTCGAGGATGGTGGCGATGACGCTGGCGTAGGTGCTGGGGCGCCCGACACCGAGCTCCTCCATCGCCTTGACGAGCGACGCCTCGGTGTAGCGGGCCGGTGGCTGGGTCGCGTGCGAGCCCGCGTCGAATGCGCTGCCGTCCACCACGTCGCCGACCGCCAGCGCCGGCAGCACGACCTCGCGGTCGGCCAGCTCCGCCTCGGGATCGTCCTCGCCCTCGACGTAGGCACGCAGGAACCCGGGGAACGCGATCACCCTCCCGGAGGCCGAGAACTCCGCCTCTTGGCCCGCGGCGGTTCCCTCGGGCACCTCGGCCGTCAGGCGGACCTGGGCCGACGTCCCGGTGGCGTCGTTCATCTGGGAGGCCACCGTGCGCTTCCAGATCAGCTCGTACAGGCGGAGCTCGTCCCCCGACAGCTCGCGCGCCGCCTGGTCGGGCGTGCGGAACGACTCCCCGGAGGGGCGGATGGCCTCGTGGGCCTCCTGCGCGTTCTTCACCTTGCGCTCGTAGCGGCGGGGCGAGTCGGGCACGTAGACGTCGCCGTACATCTCGCGAGCCTGGGTGCGCGCCGCGGTCAGCGCCTCGTCCGAGAGCGTCGTCGAGTCCGTGCGCATGTAGGTGATGAAGCCCTGCTCGTAGAGGCGCTGGGCCACCTGCATGGCGCGCTGGGCGCTGAAGCGGAGCTTGCGGCCTGCCTCCTGTTGCAGCGTCGACGTCATGAACGGCGCCGCCGGGGAGCGCCGGAACGGCTTCTCGGTGACCGCGCTGACGCTGAAGGGGCGGCCGGTCAGTGCGGCGGCGACCGAGGTCGCCTCCTCCTCGCCGAGGACCCGGGCGGCGCCGCCCTTGCCCGTCTGCACCCCGTGCTCGTCGAAGTCCTTGCCGGTGGCGACGGCGGCACCACCGAGGGCGACCAGCGTCGCCCCGAAGCCCGACGGCGCCTCGGCGTGGGTGAAGGTGCCCTCGACCCCCCACCAGGTGGCCGAGCGGAACCGCATGCGGGCCCGCTCGCGCTCGACGACCATGCGGGTGGCCACGCTCTGGACCCGGCCCGCGGAGAGCCGCGGCATGACCTTGCGCCACAGCACCGGCGAGACCTCGTAGCCGTAGAGACGGTCGAGGATGCGGCGGGCCTCCTGGGCATCCACGAGCCGGCGGTCGAGGTCGCGCCACTCGTCGACGGCGCGTGCGATCGCCGCGGGCGTGATCTCGTGGAACACCATGCGCTTCACCGGCACGGTGGGCGACAGCACTTCGGACAGGTGCCACGCGATCGACTCGCCTTCGCGGTCCTCGTCGGTGGCGAGATACAGCTCGTCGGCGCCCTTCAGGAGCTTCTTGAGGTTCGCCACCACCGACTTCTTGGGTGCGGAGACCACGTAGAGGGGCTTGAAGCCGTTGTCGACGTCCACGCCGAGACGCGCCCACGACTCACCTTTGAACGCGGCCGGCACCTCGTCGGCCCCGCGCGGCAGGTCGCGGATGTGGCCGACCGAGGACTCGACGATGTAATCGGGCCCGAGCATGCCGCCGATGGTGCGCGCCTTGGCCGGCGACTCCACGATGACGAGCGCCTTACCCACGGCGCACCCCGCGGTGCAGCGGTCGGAGGTGGAGGAGGGAGGGCATGGTCACGTCAGACTGAGGGTCCGCTACCCCGCCTGTCAAGGGCGGGGGTCTCCGGCCATGATGCCGGTGCACGGTCTCCTGTGGGGCTGACCAGGTCAATCAGCGGAGGTGACGGCAGCTTCGGCCCGGGTTGTTTCAGCCGCCTCGGCGTCCATCGGCTCGGGTGCCCGCTTCGAGAAGGCCAGGGCGGCGAGCAGGATCACGAGCGAGACGCCGGCGATGGCGAGGCGCGCGCCCGTGTCGTTCCGCAACGAGATGACCGCGGGCAGGATGAGGAGCGAGACCAGGTTCATCACCTTGATCATCGGGTTGAGCGCCGGGCCGGCCGTGTCCTTGAAGGGGTCGCCGACCGTGTCGCCGATGACGGCCGCCTTGTGGGCCTCCGACCCCTTGCCGCCCTCGTTCCCGTCCTCGATGTACTTCTTGGCGTTGTCCCACGCGCCACCGGAGTTCGACAGCGTGTTGGCCAGCAGCTGTCCGGTGAGGATGGTGCCGGCGAGGAAGGCCCCCAGCGCGAAGTAGTTGATACCGAAGCCGACGATGACCGGCGAGAGGATGGCGAGCAGCGCCGGCGTGGCCAGCTCACGCTGGGCCGCCGCGGTGCAGATGCCGATGACGCGCCCGTACTCGGGCTTCTCCGTGTAGTCCATGATGCCCGGGTGCTCGCGGAACTGCCGGCGCACCTCGAGCACGACCGTCCCGGCCGAGCGTCCGACGGCTCGGATGGCGAGCGACGAGAACAGGAAGCCGATCGACCCGCCAATGAGCAGGCCGATGAACGTCTTCGGGTTGGACACGTTGATCTGCGTGAACGGTGAGACCAGGAGCTCGTTGGCGACCAGGTGCAGGTTCAGCTGCGAGTTGATGGTCTCGATGAAGGAGGAGAACAGTGCCACGGAGGCGATGACGGCCGAGCCGATGGCGACGCCCTTGGTGATGGCCTTGGTCGTGTTGCCCACGGCGTCGAGGCTGACCATGACGCGCTCGGCCTCGCCGGTGAACTCACCGGACATCTCGGCAATGCCGGCCGCGTTGTCCGACACCGGCCCGAAGCTGTCCTCGGAGACCACCATCCCGGCCGTGGCCAGCAGGCCGATGCCGATGAGGGCGATGAGGTAGAAGGTCAGCTCGATGTTGCCGTCGCCGAGCCCGATGGCCACGCCGATGGCGATGGCGATGGCGATGATGGCCCAGACGGACGACTCCAGCCCGATGGAGAAGCCCGAGAGCACCGTGGTGGCCGGCCCGGTGCGCGCCGAGGCGGCGATCTCCTTCACGGGGCCGCGCTCGGTGGAGGTGAACTCCTCGGTGATCTGACTGGCCACCAGCGACAGGACCACGCCGGTCAGCACGGCCCAGAACACCTTGAGGTCGTGCACGTAGAACTGGGCCACCAGGAAAGCCCCGATAACGGTCAGCAGCGCGGCGAGCCAGAAACCCCGGTTGATGGGCGCCAGGGCGTTGCGGTCGCTCTTGCGGGCCCGTACCACCAGCACGCCGATGACCGACGCGAAGATCCCGATGGCGGGGACGATGAGGGGGAAGAGCACCGCGGGGGTCGGATTCTTGTGGATGGAGCCGAAGGCCGAGTAGCCGAGGATCAGTGAAGAAATGATCGTGATCTCGTAGGACTCGAAGAGGTCGGCCGCCATGCCGGCGCAGTCGCCCACGTTGTCGCCCACGTTGTCGGCGATGGTCGCCGCGTTGCGGGGGTCGTCCTCGGGAATGCCGGCCTCCACCTTGCCCACGAGGTCGGCGCCCACGTCGGCCGCCTTGGTGAAGATACCGCCACCGACACGCATGAAGAGGGCGAGGAGCGAGGCGCCGAAGGCGAAGCCGATGAGCACCGCCGTGGCCGAGTTCTGGAAGATCAGGACGATGGCGGTGGCCCCGACCAGTCCGAGGCCGACACAGAGCATGCCGGTCACGGCGCCGGTGCGAAAGGCGACGCGGAGGGCCTCGGCCATGCCGCCGCCCTTGGAGGCCGCGGCGGCGGTGCGGACGTTGCCCCGCACTGCGATGCTCATGCCGATGAAGCCGGTCAGGCCCGAGAAGGCGGCGCCGAAGAGGAAACAGATCACGCGGTAGATACCGTCCTGCTGGAACGTCAGCGCGACGCCACCGTCGGGCTTCACCACCTTGGTCGCCGTGAAGAAGATGAGGATGGCCAGCGGGATGATGATCATGGCGATGGCCCGGAATTGGCGGCTCAGGAAGGCCTCGGCCCCCTCTTGGACCGCCTGGGCGATCTCCTTCATCTTCACGGTGCCCTGGTCGAAGGAGAGCACGTTGCGGGCGAGCAACAGTCCGGCGGCGATGCCGATGATGCCGGCGGCCAGGCAGATGTAGAGCCAGGTCTTGTCCGCCCCGCTCAGGTGGAACGCCTGGTAGCCACCCTCGGTTGCGAGCAGATTGATCATTCCCGGTGTGCCCTTTCTGTTCCAGTCGTTCCTGCGGGGAGGGGCGGGCGCCCTCGTCCCTGTGGTGCGGCGGCGCTCAGCACCACGGTGGTCGATGTCACGATCCCGGACCGAGGGCGCGCCGGGGAGGTCGCACCCGACGCCGGGCCGGGGGGCACGTTAGCGACTGGGGCCGGGGCGGGCAATTTGAGAGCCCCGGCGCACTCCGCCGCCCTGGGGTCGCCTCAGGGCTCGGCCGGACCGCTCGGGGCACCCTGCACCAGTTCGAAGGAGGGGTTGAGCGTGGCGGGCCGGCGGCCCCAGGTGCCCACCATGCCCTCGGCCACCAGCCGGGCCCCCGGCTCGATCCCGGCGATCTTCGGCCGGCGCTGGAACACGAGCAGGAGCCCGCCCGTCCCGTCGCTCAGGACGCACTCGAGGTTCGAGGTCCCCGCCCGGGGCTGCACCCGGACCGACTTGACCCTCCCGGCCACGCGCACGCGCTGGCGCGGCGCCACCCCCGCGATCGGCGTCGTGGCCCCGGGCGCGCTGGGCCAGGGTCTGGTCGGCCGCCAGCACCGCGACCGGTCGCCGCGGTCCGTCGCGTCGTCCCATCCGGTCGACGCCGGTGCGCCCCTCGGTGCCGACGAGGACAACCTCGTGATCTCGCTCCTGGCCAAGCAGGAGTTCGCCGTCCCCCGCGTCGTGGCACGCGTCAACCACCCCAAGAACCAGTGGCTCTTCAACGAGTCCTGGGGGGTGGACGTGTCGGTCTCCACGCCCCAGCTCCTCACCGCGCTGGTGGAGGAAGCGGTCTCGGTCGGGGCGCTCGTCCGTCTGCTGCAGTTCCAGGGGGGCCTCGCCCACCTCGTCGAGATCACGCTGGCCGAGGACTCACCGGCCGACGACACGGCGATCGCGGACCTCGACTTCCCGCGTGACGCCGTCGTCGTCGCCGTCGTCAGAGCGGATCGCCTGATCGTCCCCCGCGGCGACACGACGCTGCAGTCCGGCGACGAGGTCCTCGTCCTCGTCGCCGCCGAGGCCGAGGACGCGGTGCATGCGCTGTTCATCGCGGACCAGCAGGCCTGAGCCGCAACCCGCCCGCAACCCCCGCGACAGTGCAGGTCACACGCACCGAACGTTCGCGGCTTGGTCCGCGAACTGTCACCGTGGCTAAAGGCGGGGGGGCCGACACCCGTACCATTAGAGATATGGAGGCGGCCTTCTTCGACCTGGACAAGACGGTCATCGACCGTGCGTCCATCGCGGCGTTCGGGCGACCGTTCCTCAAGGGCGGTCTCATCAACCGCCGCCTGGTGGCGCGGGCCGCCATGTCGCAGCTCATCTACCTCTACTTCGGCGCCGACGAGGAGCGACTGGTCCGGGTGCGCGAGTCCATGCTGGCGGTGACGAAGGGCTGGGACCGCGCCCAGGTGCGCCAGATCGTGCGCGAGACGATGCTCCAGACGATGGAGCCGATCATGTACGCCGAGGCGCTCGAGCTGATGGAGCTCCACCGCGCAGCCGGGCATCGCGTCTACCTGGTGTCGGCCTCACCCGAGGAGATCGTGCTGCCCCTGGCGGACCTCCTCGGCGTCGACGGGGCCATCTGCTCGCGGGGCGAGGTCGACGAGCAAGGCTGCTACACGGGCCGCATGGCCTTCTACGCCTACGGCGAGTCCAAGGCGACCGCCATGCGCGAGCTGGCCGAGCGCACCGGACTCGACCTGTCGTCGAGCAGCGCCTACTCGGACTCGGCCACCGATCTCCCGATGCTCGAGGCGGTGGGCCGACCGGTGGCGGTCAATCCCGATCGCGCGCTCGCGAAGGTGGCGCGGGAGCGGGGCTGGGAAGTGCGCAACTTCACCAAGCCGGTCCGCCTGCGCGACCGGGTGGGCCGGACGACGCCGGTGGTGACGACGAGCCTCGCCGTGGCCGGCGCGGCGCTCATCCTGTGGCGGCGGGGTGTGCGCAGCCGCAACGCGCACGGGAGGCCGGCGGCCGCCTGAGACGAACCCGCCCCAGAACTCGTCGACCTAACTGTTCTGCAGGCGACGGGCGGCGATGACGCCGAGGGCGACCAGGATGGCGAGAATGAGCAGCTTCTTCATGGAGAGGGAGCCTAGGCGCGCTAGACGGTCAGCAGATCACGCGCACCGGTGTCCGAGGACGGGTGGCGCAACTTGGACATGGCCCGGGCCTCGATCTGGCGGATGCGCTCCCGGGTCAGGTTGAAGTGCTCGCCGACCTCCTCGAGCGTCCGGGGCTCGCCCCGGTCCAGCCCGAAGCGCAGGCGCAGGATCTCACGCTCGCGCTCGTCGAGCGGCGAGAGCAGACGGCCGATCTCGTCGGGCAGCAACGACACCGCTGCCACCTCGAAGGGCGACTCGGCCGAGCGGTCCTCGACGACGTCGCCCAGCTCGGCGTCTCCGTCCTCGCGCAGCGGCTCGGACAGCGACAGGGGCTCGGCCCGGAACCGCAGGGCCTCGACCAGCTTGTCCTCGGGCATCTCGACCTCGACGCCGAGCTCGGCCAGCGTGGCGGGCCGGCCCAGCTTCAGCTCGAGGCGCGCCTGGGCCTTTTGCACCCGGGCCAGCGTGTCACCGGCGTGTACGGGCAGCCGGATGGTGCGCCCCGTGTTGGCGATGCCCCGGGTGATGGCCTGGCGGATCCACCAGGTGGCGTACGTGGAGAACTTGAAACCCTTGCGCCAGTCGAACTTCTCGACGGCGTGCATGAGGCCGAGGTTCCCCTCCTGGATCAGGTCCAACAGGGGCAGGCCCGACGCCTGGTACTTCTTGGCGATGGAGACGACCAGCCTGAGGTTCGACTGCACGAACGTCTGCTGGGCCTGCTCGCCTTCCATCACGGCCCGCCGGAGCTCGCGCTTCTTGGCGGTCGTGATCCCCTTGGTCGCCTTGGCGACCTCGGCCTCGGCGTCCCGCCCGCCCTCGATGGCCTGGGCGAGGCGTACCTCGTCGTCCTTGGTCAGCAGCGGGTACTGACCGATGTCCGTCAGGTAGAGCCGGACGAGATCCTCGTCGTCGCGCTCGATTCGTTCCTTCGCCAAGATGGTCGCCTAACCTTCCGTCCCGTGGCCTCGGCAGGGGGACCTGGCGGGGCTGTCGCGCTCGTTAATGGCAGCTAGCGCCCGTTCCTGGCGCGTGTGGGCTGCGTAGACAGTGTAATGGCGCTGTCAAGATGGCCGTACAGCAGGGAAAACGCTCGTGCTCTCAAACGCCCGTTCAATTCCGGCCCGGAGCTCCCCGGACCGTTCGGCCCCTTCTCCGACGGCTTCCAGGATGGCCCGGCCGCCCCGGATCTCCGCCGCCGACTCCCGGCGTGCCTCCACCAGGACCTCCATGACCGGACCCTCGTTGACCGGCGAGGCAGTCCGGAGATGCGCCCCGTAGACCCTCTCGAGGAGCGGGAGCACCACCCCGACCAGGGCCTCGGCACGCGCCCCGCCGTCGGGCTCCGAGGCCAGGGTCCCGAGCGCCCCGGCCAGGGGCCCGGCCGGGGCCGCGACGAGCCCGGCCGCGTCCACGCCGGCGCGGACGGGCAGCCGCTCCGCCCAGCGCCCGGCCAGCGCCCCGTGCCGCCTGGAGGCGGCGGCCCAGAAGACCCTCAGCTCGGCCTCGGGCCCGCCGGTGGGGCCCGGCCCGGTCGCCCATCCACCGGTCACCTCGAAGATCTGCCGCTCCAGCCAGCAGTAGTGGCCCACCAGCCCCGCGAGCTCGTCGATGGCCCGCCAGCCGACGTCTGCACCCCCGGTCGTGGCGTCAGCCACCCCCCGACTCCTCGAGCGCCGAGGAGCGGTAGCGGTTGGTGATCGGCATCCGGCGGTCCTTGCCGAAGGCCTTGGTGGTGATGCGCACGCCCGGTGGCATCTGGCGCCGCTTGTACTCGGCACCGTCGACCAGCCGGACCACCCGGTCGACCACGGCGGGGTCGAAGCCCTCCGCCACCAGGTCCGCCGCCGTGAGGTCACGCTCGACATAGCCCTGGAGCACCGGGTCGAGCACCTCGTAGGGAGGGAGCGACTGGTCGTCGCGCTGGTCCGGCCGGAGCTCGGCCGAGGGGGGCTTGTCGAGGACGCTGTCGGGGATCGGTCCGGGCAGGCCCTCGAGCACCGCCTGGGTGTTGCGGTGGCGGCACAGGTCGTACACCAGCGTCTTGGGGACGTCCTTGATCACGGCGAATCCGCCCGCCGAGTCGCCGTAGAGCGTGGAGTAGCCGGTGGCCATCTCGCTCTTGTTCCCGGTCGTCAGCACGATCCACCCCTTGGCGTTGGAGACCGCCATCAGCAGGACGCCGCGCAGGCGCGACTGCAGGTTCTCGTCGGTGAGCCCGGACGGCTCTCGCCCGAGCACCGGAGCGAGCATGGCGGCGAAGGCGACGTGCGCCTCCTCGATCGGCACCACCTTGAGATCGATCCCCAGACGCTCGGCCAGGACGCCGGCGTCGTGGCGCGACCCCTCGCTCGAATAGCGCGACGGCATGGAGAGGCCGTGCACCCGGTCCGCCCCGATGGCGTCGACCGCGATGGCCGCCACCAGGGAGGAGTCGATCCCCCCCGAGAGGCCGATGACCGCCTCCGAGAACCCGTTCTTGCGCAGGTAGTCCCGGGTGCCCAGGACCAGTGCGGCGTAGACCTCGGCGTGGTCGCCCAACGGGGGCCGCAGTGGAGGCGGCGCCAGCGCCGGCCTTTCGCCCCGGCGCGGCTCGCTCACCGCGATCCTGGGCAGCAGCTCGGTGACGGCGTGGGGCCGGTGCCCTCCGATGGGGAGGTCCACCACCACGAGGTCGGTGGCGAACTGCGCGCCGGAGGCCACCAGCGTGCCGTCGGCCCCGACGATGAGCGAGTCGCCGTCGAAGACCAACTCGTCCTGCCCGCCCACCTGGTTCACGTACGCGATGGCACACCCCGCCTCGGCCACCCGGCCCCCCAGCATCTCGAGGCGCTCCACCCGCCGGCCGCGGTTGTACGGCGAGGCGTTGAGATTCACGACGACGTCGGCCCCGGCCCTGCCGGCGTGCGCCACGGGGCCGTCGTCGAACCAGACGTCCTCGCAGATGGACACTCCGACCCAGGCGCCCGCGACGCCGAAGAGGGCGGGCGGCTCGTGACTGGGGATGAACCAGCGCTGCTCGTCGAACACGCCGTAGTTGGGGAGGCAGCGCTTGCGGCACACGCCCACCACGCGGCCACCGGCGCAGACCGCCGCCGCGTTGGCCAATCCCTCTCCTCCGGGGGCGGCACCGACGAACCCGACGACGGCGGCGCACTGCCCCGTGGCGGCGGCCACCTTTTCGAGCGCGGTCACGTTGTCGGCCACGAACCCGGGCTTGAGGAGGAGGTCCTCGGGCGGGTACCCCGGGATCGCGAGCTCCGGCACCACGCAGATGTCGGCCCCGGCCGCCTCGGCGGCGGCCAGCGCCCCGAGGATCAGCTCCACGTTGCCGGACAGGTCGCCCACGACGGTGTTGAGCTGCGCGGCGGCCAGGCGCAGGTGCGGCATCGCCCCAGATTACCGGTGGTCCCGGCCGACCCGATGGGGCCCCTGCGCGGAGGCCCCCGCAAGAGCAGGGTACGCGGGCATGCGAAGCTGGTGCGGTGCAAAGCCAGCGGGACTACGTGCTCCGGACCGTGGAGGAGCGGGGCATCCGCTTCGTCCAATTGTGGTTCACCGACGTGCTCGGGACCCCCAAGGGTTTCAACATCACCTCGGCGGAGCTGGAGAATGCGCTCGACGAGGGGATGACCTTCGACGGCTCGGCCATCGACGGGTTCAGCCGGGTCCAGGAGGCCGACGTGCTGGCCCGCCCCGACCCGAAGACGTTCCAGCTGCTGCCCTGGCACCAGGACGACGCACAGGTGGCCCGGGTCTTCTGCGACATCGCCAACCTCGACGGCACGCCTTTCGAGGGGGACCCCCGGCACGCGCTCCGGCGCACGCTCGAGCGGGCGCGGGCGGCCGGCTACACCTTCTTCGCCTCGCCCGAGGTGGAGTTCTTCTACTTCGCCGATGCCGACCCGGCGCGGGGCCCGATCACCCTCGACTCGGGCTCGTACTTCGACCTCTCGGTGGCCGACCTCACCAGCAACCTGCGCCGCCGGTCGGTGCTGATGCTCGAGGAGATGGGCATCCCGGTCGAGCACACCCAGCACGAGGACGCGCGCAGCCAGCACGAGATCGACCTGCGCTACACCGACGCGCTCACCATGGCCGACACCGTGATGACCACGCGCATGGTGATCAAGGAGATGGCGCGCCAGGAGGGGGTGTTCGCCTCCTTCATGCCCAAGCCACTCGGCGGCGTGCAGGGCTCGGGCATGCACACCCACATTTCGTTGTGGGAGGGCGAGCGCAATGCGTTCGTCGACGAGAACGACCGCTACGGGCTCTCCGAGGTGGCGCGCCGGTTCATCGCCGGGCTGTTGCACCACGCCCGTGAGATCACCGCCGTCACCAACCAGTGGGTGAACTCCTACAAGCGGCTCATCGGCGGCTACGAGGCGCCCGTCCACGTCAGCTGGGCGCGCAACAACCGTTCGGCGCTCGTACGCGTGCCGGTCGTCAAGATGGGCAAGGCCGAGTCCACGCGCCTGGAGTACCGGGCACCGGACAGCGCGTGCAATCCCTACCTGGCCTTCGCCGTCATCCTCGCCGCCGGGCTGCGCGGCATCGCCGAGGACTACCCGCTCCCACCCGAAGCGGACGACAACCTGTTCAGCCTGACGCCGAAGGAGCTGGCCAAGAAGGGGATCGAGCCACTTCCCTCGAGCCTCCACGACGCCGTCAACGAGATGGAGGGCTCCGAGCTGCTGGCCGACACGCTGGGCGACCACGTCTTCGAGTGGTTCATCCGCAACAAGCGGGAGGAGTGGGACGACTATCAGGTCCAGGTGACGCAGTTCGAGCTGGACCGTTACCTGCCCCTGCTCTGACCCGGACCGACGATGGACCCCCTCCTCTGCTTCCCCGCCGACCTACCCGCCGAGATCACTCTCGCGCTGCAGAACGCCGGGCTCGGCCATAACGGCGTCGCCGGACCCGAGGAGCTGGCCGCACCAGGTTCCGACGGCCGCACCGTGGGGTACTCGGGCGCGCTCGTGGTGGCGGGTGACGACATGAACGCCGCCGTCGCGTTCTGCCGGCACCTGCGCCTGCGCGAGGTGCCCATGACGCCGCTCCTCCTGGCCATCGGGTCAGACCAGGTGGGCGAGCTGCTGCTGCGCGACGACCTCTACGACGATTTCTGCGTCCTCCCGGCACGGCCCGAAGAGCTCGTGGCGCGCCTCCAACACCTCTTCTGGCGCACCGGGCAGAGCCTGCGGCCCGACATCATCGAGTACGGGCCGTTGGTGCTCAACCTCGAGACCTACCAGGCGGCTGTCGCCGGCCGCGTCCTCGACCTGACCTACATGGAGTACGAGCTGCTCCGCTTCCTCGCCGGCCACCCGGCCAAGGTCTTCACCCGCGAGACGCTGCTCAGCCGGGTCTGGGGTTACGAGTACTACGGCGGCGCGCGGACGGTCGACGTGCACATCCGGCGGCTGCGGGCCAAGCTCGGCGAGGAGCATGCGCACCTGATCCAGACGGTGCGCTCGGTGGGCTACCGCTTCGGGCAGGTGGCCTGGCACCCCGGTGTGGCCCAGCGCAACGGCGGACAGGCCCCGCTCGCCACACCCACTGCGCCTACCGCGCCCGCTGCTCAGACGAGCGGCGCGTAGGCCCAGGCATCGACCTCGGCCCGGGCTCCCAGCGGCAGCGCTGCCACCGCCACGGCCGAGCGGGCGGGCCTGGTGTCGGTGAAGAACTCCACCCACACCTCGTTCACCGCGGCGAACTCGCCCATGTCGACCAGGTAGAGCGTGGTCTTGACCACGTCGGGCAGCGTGGCCCCCTCGATGGCGAGCACCTCCGCCAGGTTCTGGAGCGCCTGGCGCAGCTCGGCGACGGTGCCGCCTGGCACGAGGCCCGCCGCGCCCGAGTCGTCGGTGCCCAGGCCGATCTGGCCCGAGGTGACGACCCAGTCGCCCACGCGGCGGACGGGGGAGTACGGACCGACGGCAGGACTCATGGGGCTCCTCTCATCTCAACCGCCCGATGGTGCCACGTCGCGCAACGGCGCCCGCACGGTGGTGCGCCGGGTGGGCCAGCGGGCGGGAAGACCGTCGGCGATCCAGGCCGCGGCCAAGGTGGCGACGAACACGGCGTCGGAGCCGTTGACGGGCCAGCGCTCCTCTTCGTGGAGCCGCACGACGACCTCGGGCACGTCGCGGGCGGCCAGGATGCCGAAGGAGCGGATGGTCAGGTCGACCGGCTCGCCCGCCGCGTCGACGGCGATGCCCTCGCTCCACACCATCCCGAGCGCCTGGTGCACCGCGCCCAGCGCGTAGGAGCGCAGCGTGGTGCGGCACAGGATCTCGCCGGCCCAGACATCCACCTCGACGCGGCCGCGCTCCCCGGCCCCGAGGTGGACCTCGACGTTCGCGCTCCCGACGCCGGGCAGCACGACCCGGGCCCGGCCCGTGCCCGGAGCGGCAGCTGGAGCCTCGAGCGCACTGCGGGCGGCCAGCGCCTCGGCCCAGCCGGCCCCGCGCAGCTCGGGCGCCACCGGTGGCCCGGCAACCTCGACCTGCTCGACGTGGACCCCCGGGCACAACTCGTGCACGCGCGCCGTCAACGGCCCGAGGTCCGCCGAGCCCTGCGTGGAGGCGACGCGGAGGATGCCGGTGCCGTCGGGTCGCAGCGCGATGGCCAGCGGCGGCCGTTTGGGGCCGCGCCGCACGACGTCCTCGCGACGCCACAGGACCCGCACGGCCTCACCCATCTCGTCGCTCAGCTCCCGGGCCCGGGCGGGGACCGGGCTGCGCCGCTTCCCGCCGAAGGCGCCGCCGTTGGCCAGCGGTGGAGCGGGGCGTCCGCCGGGCAGGCTCCAACTGGCGTCCGGCTCGACGTAGGCGGGCTCGACCCAGGTCGTCTGCAGCGTGAGCGCCCACTCGCCCGCCGGCAGCCCGACCGGATGTGTCAGGGGCACGGTGCTGTTGCGACCCTGGATGCGGCCGTGGTCCGCGCGGGCGGTGCGCAGGTCGGGGGCGAGCGGCGCATCGGCACCGAGCTGGACCAGCGCGCCGGGCGGTGCGGTGTCGTCCGCGAAGCCACCGCCACCGAGGACGACGTCGGGCCCGGAGACCTGGAAGGCAGGGCCCTCGACCTGGGCCCGCCAGGAGGCGAACATGGGGTCGCGGTACCCGGGCGCCGCGACAGCGGGGGTCGCGCCGATGCCGAGCGCGTCGCAGGCCGCCTCGACGATGGACTGCCAGCCCGTGCAGCGGCACAGGTGGGCCCGCAGCCCGGCCTCCACGTCACGTCGCGAAGGCGGGCCGCCCGACGCCGCCCCGTCGAGCGCGGCGAGGCGCATCACGATGCCCGGGGTGCAGAACCCGCACTGGCTCGCGCCGCGGGCGACGAAGGCGGCGACCCACCGGTCGCACTGCTCGGCCGACAGTCCCTCCACCGTGGTGACCTCGCGTCCGGCGATGCGGCGGACGGGCGTGACGCAGGCGACGCGCGGTGCGCCGTCGACCCACACGGTGCAACACCCGCACTGGCCCTGCGGGCTGCACCCGTCCTTGACGGAGCGGCAGCCGAGCTCCTCGCGCAGCGCGTCGAGGAGCGAGGTGCCGTCGGCGACCGCAACCGGTTCGCCGTTGAGGATGAAGGAGACCGGCGGGGCGGCCCCGGTGGCCGCCGGGCCGGCCGGGTACGCCGGCGACGTGCCGGTGGCGCTCAGGACGCCGGGCCCGCCGGCGGGCAGGCGCTCAGCTGAAGGAGGAGCCGCAGCCGCAGGTGCGGGTGGCGTTGGGGTTGGTGATGTGGAAGCCCTCGCCCTGCAACCCGTCGCTGTACTCGAGGATGGACCCGGTCAGCAGCTCGGCGCTCGCCGCATCCACCACGACCCGGACCGCGCCGAACTCGCGCACGACGTCGTCGGACATGACCTCGGTGTCGAAGAACATCTCGTAGCTGTAACCCGAGCAACCACCGGGCTTGACCGCGACGCGGAGGGCAAGGCTCTCGCCGCCCTCCTCCCGGGCCAGCAACTCGGCCACCTTGGTGGTGGCGGCGTCACTGAGGGTCACCGGTGCCGGCTTCTTCCCGATGTTGACGGTCGTGGAGATTGTCGTCACTGGTTCCTCCTCGTGAGGCCGGGCGCCCTGGGCGAACGGCCGCTCACGGTGCACCCTGCGCCGTGGACGTGCCCATGTTACCGGCGCCGTCCCTCGCACGGTACCCACGCGCCGGCGGGCCGGAAATCGGCGCCACGCAGGTAGAATCCCCCTTCATGCCCCCCGGATCCGACGCCACGACACCGCCAGCGGCCGACGCCCCGCGCAGCCGGCCCGAGGACGAGGTCCGTGACGCCCTGCGGGCCGTGGTCGACCCCGAGCTGGGCGACACGATCGTGGACCTGGGGATGGTGCGTGCGGTCACGGTCGCCGGAGGGCACGTGGTCGTCGACGTGGCGCTGACCATCGCCGCCTGCCCCTTGCGGAACCAGATCGAGCGGGACGTCCTCAGCCACGTCGAGTCCCTCGACTGGGTGCGCTCCGTCGAGGTGCGGGTCGCGGCCATGGACGCCGACGAGCGGGCCGCCGTCATGGCCCGGGCCCGCTGGAAGGCCCGGGAGGACGCCCCCGAGACGTCCGTGCCCGCGAGCACGCGCGTGCTCGCCATCGCGTCGGGCAAGGGCGGTGTCGGCAAGTCGTCGGTCACGGTGAACCTCGCGGTCGCGTTGGCGGCCCGTGGCCTCGTCGTGGGCGTCCTCGACGCCGACATCTGGGGCTTCTCGGTCCCGCGCCTGCTGGGCATGGAGGGCGACGTCGAGGCCAGGGCGGGGAAGATGGTCCCCCTGGAGCGCACGGTCGGCGCGGGCACCCTGCGGGTGCTGTCGATGGGGTTCCTGGCCGACGAGGAGCAGGCGATCATGTGGCGCGGGCTGGTGCTGAACCGGGCCGTGCAGCAGTTCCTCCAGGACGCCCACTGGGGCGATCTGGACTACCTCCTGATCGACCTGCCACCCGGGACGGGCGACATCCAGATGGGCCTGGCCCGGCTGCTGCCGCGCACCGAGCTCCTGGTGGTCACCACGCCGCCGGTCGCCGCCCAGAAGGTCGCAGCGAGGGCGGCGGACATGGCGCGGCGGGGCTACCTCCGGGTGGCGGGCGTGATCGAGAACATGAGCGACTTCACGTGCGAGCACGGCACCACCTATGCGCTCTTCGGCTCGGGAGGCGGCGAGCGCCTGGCCCACGGGCTCGGCGTCCCGTTGGTCGGCTCCATCCCCCTGCACCCCGACCTGGCCGCCGGCGGCGACGCCGGGGTACCGGTCGCTCTCGGCGGCAGCAGCGAGCTGGCCGCCGTGTTCGAGGAGCTGGCCCGGGTCGTGGCGGAGGAAGTGTCACCGCTCGTCGACGCGCAGGGCTGCTCGGCCCGGCTGATGGAGCGCGTGGAGGCGGCCGTGGCGCAGGGCGACGCCGGGACCACCTGAGGACGGAGCCACCGGCGAGGGGGCCGTCGTCGCTCAGGCCGCCCAGCGGCTCTCGATGGTGTCCTCGCCCTCCGGCCCGACGAGGGCCGCCCTGCCCTCCTGGCCGAGCGCCCGCAGGTGGGCCCACAGCGAGAAGCGGGCCACGGGCAGTTGGCGCTCGGTCACGTCGCCGTAGACCTCGGCCAGCAGATCGTCGACCGTCGCCGCGCCGTGCCGGGCGAGCGCGGCCGCGATGCGCTCGTGGCGCCCGAGCCGGTGCGCAATGAGCGAGTCGACCACGTCGGGCACGTGGTCCATCAGGCGCCCGTGGCCGGGGGCCAGCGTGCGGATGGGCACGGCCTCGTCCCGGATCCGGGCCAGGCTGGCGAGGTACCGATGGAGGTCACCGTCTGGCGGGCGGATCACGACGGTCGAGCCGTGCATGATGTGGTCACCGGTGCACAGCAGTGCGTGTTCCTCGACGAGCCAGCACAGGTGGTCCGACGCGTGGCCCGGCGTGTGGAGCGCGCGCAGCGTGAGGTCCCCGCCGTCGTCGGGACCCGGGCAGCGCAGCGACCATCCCTCGTCGACGCGCTCGTCGGGCTCGAAGCCCTGGGCCGGTCCGTACCCGACGACCGGCGCCCCGCTGGCCCGGGCGAGGGCCGCGGCCCCCGGCGCGTGGTCCACGTGGGTGTGGGTGACGACGATGGCCCGGACGGACCCGAACGGGGCCACTGCCGCGACGATGGCCCCGGTATGGGACTCGTCGGCCGGGCCGGGGTCGATCACGACGACATCCCCACGCCCGACCAGGTAGGTGTTGGTGCCCGGCCCGGTCATGAGCCCCGGGTTGGGGGCGGTGAGCCGCCGGACGCCCGGTGCCACCTCGTCGACCCGCCCCGGCTCGGGCACGGGGCCGATGCCGAAGTCGGGCACCGCCGGAATCACGGCCCGGCGGGCCGCGGGCCCGGCGCGGCGTCGGGACCCTCCTCGTTCGCCCGCATCGACACGGCGCGCACCGCCTCGTTGAAGTCACCCCGGGCCTCGCCGCCGGTGGCGTCGGGAACGGGGGCCTGCTCGTAGCTCGGGTCGCCCGGCAGCACGATGCGCATGCCGTTGCCGTCGGGGACGACCCGCGGCTCGATCGTGGGGACCGCGCTCGAGGCGCGCGCCGCCGCCTCGAGGAGCGCGGCGCTGGTGGCGAAGCGCCCGATGGCCTGGAGGTTGCGGATGGTCGGGAAGATGACCTCGATCTCGCCGGCCCGGTGGCGGGCCAGCGCGTCGTGCGGCGTGATCCACACCTCGGCGATGGTCTCGCCCGCGTCGTGGGCGGCGATCTGTCCGGGCGGGGCGGCCGCCACGAAGAACCGGGTGTCGTAGCGCCGGGGGGCGCCGCGGGGCGTGATCCAGTGGGCGAAGTAGTGGATGTCGCCGACCCCCAGCTGGAGGCGCTCCTCCCGGCACAGGTCGAGGAAGCGGCGCGTGCCGGCGTTGACCGCCGCCCGGGCGGCGGCAAAACGCGCCTCCTCCGCGGGATCACCGGCCAGGAGTTCGGGCCCACGTTCGCGCCGGGCCAGCAGCAGGCCGGCCTCCTCGAAGGTCTCGCGCACGACGGCCACCCAGTACGCCAGCCCGCCGGACCCCACGCCGAGGAGCGCGCTGGCGTCGGCGTCGCTCCGGCCCGCACTCAGTGCCTCCGCCTCCGACCCGCCGTCGAGCGGGTCGACGGCCCCGCCGGGGAACACGTACGCACCGCCCACGAAGTCCGAGCGCAGGTTGCGCCGCACCATCAGGACCTCCAACACGGTCGCGCCCGAGGCGGCGCGGGCGTCGCGCACGAGCATCACCGTGGCGGCCGGCCGGATCTCGACAGGAGCCGGATCGGCCGCGTCGGAGGGAGGTGGAGCCGATGGAGGCACGCCAGCAGGGTACCGGCAGGAGCGGGCGGCGCCCCCGGGAGTGGGGCACCCCTTGACTAACCTGACCCAACTCATGAGCCAGCCCGCGAACGAGCCCGCGCCGGTGCCCTCGCTGCGCCAGATCCCGCGCCGCTACCTGGCTCTCGGCCTCATCTGCGTGGCCATCGTCCTGCTCGGCGCGCTGGTGCTCGTGCGGGACATCTCGGGGCCGACCAGCACGCCGACCGTGGAGACCTTCAATGCCGCGCCGTCGTCGCTCGTCTCGACGGTGGCGTCGGTGCCGGGCTCGGTCTACGACGCCGTCGGAGTGAGCTCGCCCGCCAATCCGGTCACGCCGCCGGGGCGGGCGGGGAACGGGAACGCGCCGACGTGGCTCGCCACGCAGGACGACGGGCCGCCCCTGCCGGTGGTCTTCTTCTACGGCGCGGAGTTCGCCCCCTACGCGGCCGTCGAGCGCTGGCCGCTGATCTTGGCCCTCTCGCGCTTCGGGACCTTCAGCCAGCTCGGGCTCATGCAGTCGAGCGCGACGACGGCGTTCGCCGATCTCTCGACGTTCACCTTCTGGAAGGTCTCGTACTCGAGTCGCTACGTGATCCTCGAGTCGGTGGAGCGCTACAGCTCGCTTGACCCGACCGGGGCGCGCTATCTGAGCCTCCAGGTGCCCGACGCCCGCCAGTCCGCGGCGATCGCCGACTATGGGACGAACGCCACCAGCTTCTCGCTGCTCGACGTGGCCAACCGGTTCACGCTCGACGGCGCCGCCTTCTCGCCCGCCGTGCTCGCCGGGCTCTCACAGGGCCAGATCGCCTCCGACCTCTCCACCCCGGCCAGCCCCCTGACCCAGGCCACGGTCACGGCCGCCAACGAGATCACCGCCGCCATCTGCTCGGTCGACGGCGACCGGCCCGACGCCGTGTGCAGGTCCAGGGGCGTGCTGGCGGCGGATCAGGCGCTGAAGATCACACCCCCGCACTGACCCGGCCCGAGCCGCTGCCGTGCTGCAGGCGTACCCCGGGCGACGGGGCGGGCGACGGGGTTCAGCTGGCCCGGCGATCGAGCATCAGCTTGCGCTCGACCTCGTTCATCCCACCCCAGATCCCGTGGGGCTCACGGATCCGGATGGCGTAGTCGAGGCACTCACCCCGCACGTGGCACTGGTCGCAGATGGACTTCGCCCGGAGCTCCCGCGAGGCCTTCTCTTCCTTCCGCTCCGCGTGGGATGGGGGGAAGAACACCGCGGCCTGCGGTCCCCGGCACGCTGCCTTCAACTGCCACATATCTGATCCCTGGCGCATGAAACCCCCCGATAGGGCACCTCAGAGCCCCCTCACGAGCCAAGCTATCGCCGGGGATGCTCGACGTTCAAGGGTCTTGACCAGGGTCTTTGGCGATCGGCCCCTCTGCGGAGCGAACCCGGCAACTACGCTCGGCCCAGCATGGACGTGGGTACCTTCTGCGCACAGAGCCACGTCCTCGTCGTCGCCGGCAAGGGTGGCGTGGGCAAGACGACCATGAGCGCGGCGCTCGCCCGGATGGCCGCCGACGCCGGGCTCTCGGTCCTCATCGTGGAGCTCGAGGGCAAGTCCGGCGTCACCGCGGCGTTCGGACGGCACGAGGACCTGGGCTACGAAGAGGTCCTGCTGGCGCGCGCCGCGGTCGCTGCCGACGGCGGGGCGACCGGCTCGGTGCGGGCCCGGAGGCTGACGCCCGACGACGCGCTCATGGAGTATCTCGAAGATCACGGCCTGCGGCGCGTGTCCAAACGGCTGGCGCGCTCGGGGGTCCTCGACGTGGTGTCGACGGCCATCCCCGGCATCCGCGACGTGCTGGTCCTCGGCAAGGTCAAGCAGCTCGAACGCGAGGCCCTCGCCGACCTGATCGTCGTCGACGCTCCCGCCACCGGGCACGCCATCACGTTCCTCACGTCGGCGAGCGGGCTGGTCGGCGCGGCGCGCGGCGGGCCCCTGCGGGCCCAGGCCCAGGACGTGGTCGACCTCCTGAGCGACCCGGCGCGCTGCCGGGTCATCCTGGTCACGCTGCCCGAGGAACTGCCGGTCTCGGAGACGATCGAGTCCGCCTACACCCTCG
The DNA here is from genome assembly GCA_052140165.1 of Acidimicrobiales bacterium. Lineage (GTDB taxonomy): Bacteria > Actinomycetota > Acidimicrobiia > Acidimicrobiales > RAAP-2 > Bog-473. Next base: position 3,146 of record JBKQUM010000072.1, on the reverse strand, counting down.
AGGACAAGGCCGGTGTGCAGCTCGGGCCCGTGATCGTCAACGCCTGCGACCCCGAGCCGGTGGGCCTGGACCGGCCGGCGTCCGAGGTGGCCGCGGCGGCGGGGGTGACCATGGAGCCGGACCACCTGGCAGCGCTCGAGGAGGCCCGGCGCTTCCGCCTGGCCCGCCACGCGGTCTCCACCGAACAGGTCGAGCGCCTCCGGCGCGAGCTGCCCCTGCCCCATCTGCTCGTGCCGGCGCTCGACGCCGCCTCCATCGGCCCCGCCGAGACGCGGCTCCTCGCCGATGCGCTGGCGGGTGCGGTGGCCGGCCTGGTGCCCGAGGGCGCCGCGTGAGCCCGACGGCGGAGGCGGGGCCTCGGCCCGGGCCGAGGATCCCGACGACGCTGTCGGAGCTGGTGGAGGAACGCTCGGTCATCGTGTGCTGCGGGTCCGGTGGCGTGGGCAAGACGACCGTGTCGGCGACCTTCGCCCTGGCGGCCGCCCGCGCGGGCCGGCGCTCCTGCGTGGTCACCGTCGACCCGGCCCGGCGCCTGGCCGACGCGCTCGGCGTGCAGTCGCTGCCCAACACGCCCTCGGAGGTGGAGGGCGACTGGCCCGGCCACCTGCACGCGCTGATGCTCGATTCCAAGGGGACGTTCGACGACCTGGTCCGGCGCTACGCCCGCACGCCCGAGCAGGCGGAGTCGATCCTGTCCAACCGGCTCTACCAGAATCTCGCCGGCGCGTTGTCGGGCACGCAGGAGTACATGGCCATGGAGAAGCTCTACGAGCTGGTCCAGTCCAAGAACTTCGACGTGGTGGTCGTCGACACCCCGCCGACGCGCAACGCACTCGACCTCCTCGACGCGCCGCGCCGCCTCACCCGATTCCTCGAGAACCGCCTCTTCCGGGCGCTGCTCGTCCCGACCCGGGTGGGGTTGCGTGCCGTCGGTGTCGCCACGCAGGCGCTGCTGAAGACCATCGCCAGGGTGGCCGGCGCCGAGATCGTCCAGGACGCAGTGTCCTTCTTCCAGGCCTTCGAGGGGATGGAGGACGGATTCCGGAGCCGGGCCAGCGCCGTCCACGAGCTGCTGGCCGACCCCGCCACCGCGTACGTGCTCGTCACCTCGGCCCGGCCCGACGCCATCACCGAGGCGGGCTTCTTCGCCGAGAAGCTCTCCGAACGCGACGTGGCGGTGGCCGCGCTCGTCGTCAACCGGATCGCCCCGTCGTTCGGCGGCGGTCCGGGCGCAGGTGAACCCCCCGGGCCCGGCCTGGCCGCGCTGGAGGAGAACCTGGCCGAGCTGAACATGGTGGCCGAGCGGGAAGAGCAGTCCTTCTCCGGGCTCGCCACCCAGGTGGCGCCGGCACCGGTGGGGCGGATCCCGCTCTTCGGGCAGGACGTGCACGAGCTCGCGGGCCTCCGACGGGCGGCGGACCACCTCTTCGCCTGATTACATGAGCGGGTGCCCGCCCCGCGGCGCCGCGGCGGCGCACCCCTGTGGCCTCAGCGGGGCTACCGACCCGGTACGCGGGTCCGATAGTGTCCCGTCGGTGCAGACCATCCTGGTCGCCAGCGACGCACCGACCCTCCGCCGGGAGATCGAGGCCGTCATCAGCGGTCCCGACGTGGAGGTGGAGGCCGTCACCTCGGGCCCCGAGGTGCTCGCGTTCGTCACCGAGGAGTCGCCCGATCTGGTGATCGTCGACATGCAGATGGGCAACATGGGCGGCATGGCCGTCACCTTGGAACTGCGGCTCCAGGAGTCCTACGACGCGCTGGACCACATCCCGGTGCTCATGCTGCTCGACCGCCGGCCCGACGTCTTCCTCGCCCGCCGGTCCGGTGCCGAGGGCTGGCTGGTCAAGCCGATCGACCCGCTGCGCCTCCGGAGGGCCGTCAACGCGCTGCTGGACGACGGGACCTTCGCGGACGACTCGTTCACCCCCGTGCCCGTGCTGGTGGGCGCCGGACCCCAGCTGCAGGCGGGACCCGGGCCCACGCACTGACCCGGCGACGCCGTGTCCAACCGCCGGGAGACCCCCGACCCACAACCAACCAGGCGATCCCGGTGGCCCTGGCGGCACCCGGCCGGCACCGCTGAGCGGACCGGGTCCTCCTCGCGCCGCCAGCCCCTCGACGCGGAGGCCTCCGAGCAGGAGCGGATCATCACCGAGGCCCTCGCCGACCTCCGGGACATGGACGTCCGCGAGGTGATGACACCGCGCGTCGACGTCACCTACCTGACCATCCCCGTCCACGCCGAGGACATCGCCAGAGCGGTGCGGACCTCGGGGCACAGCTGCTTCCCCGTGGTCCACGACGACCTCGACGACCTGATCGGCATCCTCTTCGTCAACGACATCTTCCGCACCGGCGGCACCCCCGGGGCGCGGCCGCGCGCAGACGGCGCCGAGACCAGGGACCGGGACGCCACCGACCCCAGCCCGCTCGAGATCTCCCGCAAGGTGCGCCAGCCGCACCTCGTCCCCGAGTCCCTCGGGGTGTTGGAGGCACTGGCCGACATGCGCAAGCACCGTCGCGCCGTCGCCGTCGTGGTCGACGAGTACGGCGGCGTCGCCGGCATGCTGACCGTGAAGGATCTCCTGGAGCCGCTCGTCGGGGACCTCCGCGACGAGTTCGACGTGGAGGAGGAGGCGCCCATCGTCAGAGTCGACAACACGCGCTGGCTCATTGAGGGACAGACCAACATGGACGACGTGCGCGAGCGGCTCGGCATGGAGATCCCCGAAGGGGAGTACGTCACTTTGGGCGGGCTCCTCTTCGAACGCTTCGGCCACATCCCGGTCGAGGGCGAGGAGGTCCGGGTGGGCGACTGGGACCTTCGCGTCGTCGAGATGGACAAGCGCCGGGTCGCGCAGGTGCTGGCCACCCTTGCCGGTGACGAGAGCGGGAGCCCACCCACGGGTGCGCAGGCGGAGGGCGGCGCGGATGCGGCCTCATCGGCCAACGGGGCGGGAGAAGCGGCCGGCTGACGCCGCGGTAGTGTGGCGGGCTGCTCCCCTCGGGGGGCGGACGGGCTGTGGCGCAGCTTGGTTAGCGCGCTGCGTTCGGGACGCAGAGGTCCCCGGTTCAAATCCGGGCAGCCCGACTCAAAAGTCCCTGTTCAGGGTGTTGAGTCCCCGAGTTGTCGAACTTGCCCC
>JBKQUM010000071.1:0-8853 GCA_052140165.1 Acidimicrobiales bacterium | reverse complement strand
TGTCGGTGTCGGAGGTGACGGTGGCCGAGCGGGGGCGCCGGTCGAGCAGCGCCATCTCGCCGAAGTACTGGCCCGGGCCGAGCGTGGCCACCTTGCGGTTGTTGCGGCGCACCGACGCCTGGCCCTTGACGATGAGGAAGAACTCCCGGCCGATCGTGCCCTGCTCGCAGAGCATCCGCCCCGGCGGCACCGTCACCTCTTCGAGGGCCCGCTTGATCGTGCGCAGGTCCTTGGCCGACGAGGTCGAGAACAGCCAGATCTTGGAGAGGTCGAGTTCGTCGCGGCTCATGGGCGAAAACAGTAGCCCTCTGCGCCCTCGGTCGCCGGGTGGGCGCGACCCGAACGGGCCGCCCGTGCCCAGGTCAGACGGCGTCGGCCCCGCGCTCGCCCGTGCGCACCCGCACGACGGTCTCGGCCGGCACCACCCACACCTTGCCGTCGCCGATCTTGCCGGTGGCCGCCGAGCTCACGATGGCGTCCACGACGGCCTCGGCGCGGTCGTCCTCGACGAGGACCTCGACCCGCAGCTTCGGGACGAAGTCGACCTGGTACTCCGCTCCCCGGTAGTTCTCGGTATGGCCGCGCTGGCGCCCGAAGCCCTGCGCCTCGGTGATCGTCATGCCCGCCACACCCATGTTCTTCAGGACGTTCTTCACGTCGTCGAGCTTGAACGGCTTGACCACCGCAACCACGAGCTTCATCTGTGCGCACCTCACGACCGGCCGGGACCACGTGCCCCCAACCGAGCACGTTATCGACAGGACCGGCCGTGCGTACCGGCGGTCGACGCGCCACCGGCGACCTGGCCAAAAGGAGCCGTTCCGGGGGGTTGCTAGCCTTCGCCGGTGCCCTCGAGTCGAGACACCGGCAGCTCCGGAGGCGACGATGCGCCTCCGATGACGCGCTGGCAGCGCCTGAAGTATTCCATCGTCCAGCCCGACGACGACGCCGACGCCAAGGACGCCGCCGACGGACGTTCGGTCGAGGAGCTCGAAGAGGCCATCGCCCGCTCCGACGACAAGGAGCGCGCCATCGGCCTGGTGGCCGCCCCCCTCGCCGCCATCATCGGCATCCTGGTGGGCTCCGACACCATTCAGCACGCCAAGGACACGCACCAGAGCGTGACGGTCTACGACGAGCTCACCTACGTGATCCTCGGCCTGTCGGTCCTCATCCTCGTGTCCTCCCTGCTGCGCAAGCGGCTCTTCCAGGGCATCACCCTGGCGCTGTTCGGCCTGGCCGTCTTCAACCTTCGCTTCTGGGGGTTCGGCGTGCCCTTCCTGCTGGCGGGTGCCTGGTATCTCGTGCGGGCCTACCGCCTGCAGCAGGCGCTCAAGCGGGCGGAGGGCGATGCGCCCGGCCCGCCCAAGCAGAACGGCTCGCGACCCTCGAGCGGGCGCCGCCCGCGCCAGAACAAGCGCTACACGCCTCCCACCTGAGCGCCGCGACCGCCTGAGGTTCTGCTCGCACGAGGACCGCGCCCTCGGGCCCCGTCCATTACTCAGTCCGCGCTGCGATCCTCCGGGCGCGTGCGCCGCCGGCGGAGCAGCAGGGCGACGACGACGGCGACGAAGACGACGAGAAGGATCGCCGGCAAAATGAAGACCGAGGCCGAGGCGTGCTCGCTGTCGATGACGGACAGCGGCGAGACGAGCGTCGGGTCCGAGGGCACGGCGAGGGCGCGGATCACGGTCCCCGGCGCGTGGAGGGCGGTGCCGGGCAACACCTCGTCGTAGCGGTGGCCGCCGAGCTCGTAGGCGCCGCGGCACGAGTACCCGGCTCCGTTGCTGCCGCTGCCGCCGAGCAGGCCCTGGCACGACGTGATCGTGACCTGCACCGGCACGCCCTGGTTGTGCAGCTCGTCGGTCTGGTCGTTGTCGTGGATGCCGGTGACGGTGAACACCACGGCGAGGACGGCCAGGGTGACGAGCACGATCCCGAGGGCCACGCGGGCGACCCGGCGCCCGTCGATCTGGACGCCGGCGCCGCGCAGCGGGGCGACCCGGTCGTCGGAATCCCGCGCCGGCTCGTGGTGGGCAGGCGCGCCGCGTGACTGGTCGGCGTTGGTCGTCGGTTCGGGCGTGGGCATGGTGGGCTGCTCGTCGGGGGGCGCGATCGGGAGATCGTAGTGGTGACGGGAAACGGGGGCGCCCGCAGCACCGCGCCCGCAAGAGCGCGCCCCACCAGGCGGGATGTCCCCAGGGTGTGGATTAACGCACTGGAAACACAGCGGTGACGATGTGGAAACCCCCTCCCTGCATTGTGTCTCCGACGGGGAGAACCGTCCGAAATGGCTTGCGCACCTTGCGGTCTGAGACCGATCCGGTCACAGGGCGGATCGCTCGGGCGCAACGACAGTTAGGAGAGGCGTAGTGATCCACCTAATGGGAGCGATCGTTCCCGTCCCGTATCCAAGTTGGCTGAATCCGGCCGACAACACGTGGCAGATAACCGCGGCCACGTTCGTCGGACTGATGAGCCTTCCCGGCCTGGCCGTGCTCTACGCGTCGATCGTGCCCAAGAAGTGGGCCGTCAACGTGCTGGCCATGATGTTCGCCGGGTTCTCGCTCGTCCTCATCGCCTGGGTGCTCTGGTCCTACAAGATGGGATTCGGCGCGACATCCGTAGGCGGTGGAGTCCTGAACGGAGTGCCGACCCAGACCACCGGGACAACGGGAACGTTGCAGCACTTCTTCGAGAACTTCGTGGGCAAACCCGGAGGCATCACGAACAGTGTCGGTGAACAGGGCCAGGCGGTGTCGGCGGCCAACACCCTGATCCCCTTCCACTTCCCGACCGCGAGCCTGGCCTACTTCCAGTTCGTGTTCGCGGCCATCACCCCGCTGCTGTTCCTGGGGAGCGTGCTCGGGCGCATCAAGTTCCTGGCCTGGTGCCTCCTGGTCCCGCTGTGGTCGACCTTCGTCTACGGCATCGACGCGTTCCTGCTCTGGGGCGGCGGCTACTTCGCACAGGAGGGCGCACTCGACTTCTCGGGTGGCTACGTCATCCACATGTCGGCGGGTGTGTCCGGCTTCGTCGCAGCCTGGGTCCTCGGACCACGGCTCCTGCGAGATAGGCAGCACGCCTTGCCCAACAACCTCGTGATGGCGGCCGTCGGCGCCGGCATCCTGTGGCTGGGTTGGAACGGCTTCAACGGTGGAGACCCCTACTACGCGGGCGCCTCCATGGCCGCAGCCGTCATCAACACGAACCTGGCCACCGGCACCGGCGTCGTCGTCTGGATGGCGATGGACGCGCTGTTCACCAAGGAGAAGAAGCCCACCTTCCTGGGCGGCGTCAACGGCATGATCTGCGGCCTGGTCGGGATCACACCGTGTGCCGGCTGGGTCAACGGCCGGGGCGCCATTTACGTCGGCGCCATCTGCTGCGCCGTCGTCTGGGTGTGCTGGAACTACCTCTCCAAGGTGCGGCCGTTCTCCAAGGTGGACGACGCACTGGGTGTCGTCTACACCCACGGCATCGCCGGCTTCATGGGCGGCATGCTCTTGGGCATCTTCGGTGACCCGAACATGATCGAGTACGGGTGCGGTCACCTCGACGCCGCCGGGCAGGTGGTCGGCACGTCGCCGGCGACCTACGCCACCGGCACCGCCCACTGCGTGATCACGTCGGTGAACGGGTTGATGTACACGGGTTCGGCCCACCAGCTGTGGGAACAGTTCAGAGCGGCGATCTTCGTCATCTTCTGGTCTGCCCTCATCACCTTCATCCTGATGAAGGTCATCGGCTGGGTCCTCCGTGGCGCCCGCTACAAGGACGAGATCCTCGAGGTCGGCGACCTCGCCATCCACGGCGAGGAAGCGTTCCCCGAGGACTCCGGCTTCGCGACCCGCTCCGACGGTGCCTTCGCCATGGCCGGCATCGACAAGGGAGGTCCGGAACCATCGGAACCGCCGGCGCCACCATCGGGCGGCGGGTCCTAGGCCTCGGTCACTGAGAACGAAAGGAGATCGAAAATGAAGCTGATCGTGGCAGTGCTCAAGCCGTTCAAGCTCGACGACGTCAAGGAGACCTTGAAGAACCTCGGGGTGCAGGGCATGACCCTGACCGAGGCCCAGGGTTTCGGACGCCAGCGAGGGCACACCGAGGTGTACCGCGGTGCGGAATACGAGGTGGACTTCGTCCCCAAGATCCGTGTCGAGGTGCTGGTGGACGACGGCCAGGTCAACGAGGTGGTCGACGGCATCGTCAGCTCGGCCTCCACCGGCAAGATCGGTGACGGCAAGGTGTGGGTCCTCCCGGTCGAGGCCGTGGTGCGCGTCCGCACCGGAGAACGCGGGGTTGACGCGTTGTAAGACGCAGTCAGTCCTGTAGATGGTCGGTAGGGCCGGGGCGCGGCGAGGTGCCCCGGCCCGCCGCCGTCCCAGGGCCGGATGGGCGGCGTGACCGGATCAACCGATCCAGTAGCGCCGGAGCGGCGTGGCACCCTCTTCGAGCGTGACGACCGACTCGAGCACCCCGCCGCAGCGCTCGATCACGCGGGCCGACCCTTCGTTGTCGTCGTCGCACACGACGAGGATGCGCCCGACACCCTCGGCCCGGGCGATGGCGACCGCCTGGCGCAAGATGGTGGTGGCGTAGCCGCGCCGCCGGAAGGCCGGCCGGACGCCGTAGCCGATGTGGCCGCCTCTCGCGGCGAGGAAGTCGTTCAACGAGAAGCGCACCGAGACCCGGCCGACGAGCGCACCGTCCACCTCGGCGAGGAGGAAGGTGGAGGGGACCAGATTTTCAGGGACGAGGCTTTCGGGGATGGGGCCCTCGGGGACGCGCGTCCGGCGACGCAGCTCCTCGAGGTGGTCGAGGTAGATCGACCACTCCAGACCCGGCTCCCAGTGCAGGAGGAACGGGAAGGACCCGAACTCACCCTGGGCGGTCAGGCACGCCGCCTCGTCGCGGGGTCCGGGCGGGCGGAGGGTGAGCGCCATGTGACGCCACGCTACGGGGGCGCGCCGCCGCCGGCCGGAGCGTTCAGTCGCTCGTGGCCCGGGGGCGCCCACGTTTGGGCAGCGGTGCGGCCCGGGCGGGCAGGCGCCCGGCGTCGCTCAACGCCCGGCGCAACAGCACCTCGATCTGCGCGTTGACGCTGCGGAACTCGTCGTTGGCCCACCGGGCGATGGCGTCGTGCACGGCCGGGTCGACGCGGAGCAGGACCTGCCGCCGTTCGCTCACGTATAGAGCGACCCCGTGTTCACGACCGGCGACGGCGGCTGGTCACCGCACAGCACCACCATGAGGTTGCTCACCATGGCGGCCGTCCGCTCCTCGTCCAGGGAGACGACCCCGCCCTCGCTCAGCCGCTCGAGTGCCATCTCGACCATTCCGACCGCGCCCTCGACGATGCGCGAGCGGGCCGCCACGACGGCGTTGGCCTGTTGGCGCCGCAGCATGGCCTGCGCGATCTCCTGGGCGTAGGCGAGGTGCGAGATCCGCACCTCGACGATCTCGACCCCGGCGATGGCGACGCGCTCCGCGACCTCGGCGGCCAGCTGGGCCGAGACGACGTCGGTCGAGCCGCGCAGCGAGGTCCCGGCGCCGGTGGTGTCGTCGTAGGGATGGCTCGTGGCGACGTGGCGCAGGGCGGACTCGGACTGCACGGAGACGAAGTTCACGTAGCTGTCCACGGCGTACGTCGACTTGGCGGTGTCGGCGACCTGCCAGACGACGATGGCCGCGATCTCGACGGGGTTGCCGTCCGCATCGTTGACCTTGAGGTGGCTCGTCTCGAAGTTGCGGACCCGGACGCTCACGCGTCGGCGCACCGTCAGCGGCGCCACGACCCACCAGAACCCTGGCCGCCGGATCGTCCCGATGTAGCGGCCGAAGAACTGGACGACCGAGGTCTGGCCCGGCGGGACGACGTCCAAGGACGTGGCGACCAGGACGAAGACCAGGATGGGTATCCAGAGCCACTTCGCACTGTGCATGGCCACGACGATCATGACGGCGATCAGCACGAGCAGGATGACGACGCCGAACCACCCGTTCACCGCCAGGCTCGGGGGACGCTCGGTGATGTCGACCCGTACGCCCTGGTGCCCGACGGGTGCGGCGGTGGTGCTGGGTGACTCGGTGGTGCTCATGGGGTGCTCCTCCCGACAAAAGTGATATCTAATAGATATCACTTTGTGTGGCCTGTGACCAGCCCCCCTGACCGGTCAGCCCCGAGGCGCCGGGTTCAGCCGAGGGGCCGGTCGACCTGGTGGGCCACCGCTTCGGCCGCGGCGGCCGCGGCCTCGGGGTCGCCGAGGTACTCGGCCGAGCGTACGGTGAGGTCGTCGTCGAGCAGCATCCGGAAGGGGATCCCCGTCGGGATCTCGAGCCCGGGGATGTCCTCGTCCGAGATGCTCTCGAGGACCTTGCGCAGGGCCCGGATGGAGTTGCCGTGCGCCGCCACCAGGACGGCGCCGCCGTGCTCGCCCACGTCGCGCAGGTCGGGCACGATCGACTCCTCCCAGTAGGGCACCACCCGGTGCACCACGTCCTTCAGGCACTCGGTGCGCGGGACGTCGTCGGGGTCGACGTCATCGTAGCGGGGGTCGGCGGCCACGTTGTAGGGGTTGTCGGGGGCGAGCGGCGGGGGCGGGGTGTCGTAGCTGCGCCGCCACAGCATCAGCTGTTCCTCGCCGAACTGCTGCTTGATCTCGGACTTGTTCTTGCCCTGCAGGTCCCCGTAGTGGCGCTCGTTCAGGCGCCAGTGCCGGCGCACCGGGAGCCAGCTGCGCCCGGCGGCGGCGAGGGCGATGTCGGCGGTGCGGATGGCCCGGGTGAGCACCGAGGTGTGCAGGAGGCGCAGGTCGAGGTCCCCGGTCGCGGCCAGCAGCTCGCCGCCCGCTCGGGCCTCCTCCTCGCCGGTCCCGGTCAGGTCGACGTCGACCCACCCGGTGAAGAGGTTCTTGGCGTTCCAGTCGGACTGGCCGTGGCGGAGGAGCACCAGATCGAGCACGCAACGATCGTACGCCCCCGGCCGAGGGGGTCCGGTCCGTCCGGTGGAAAGTGGAAGCCCACCGCTCTCACCTGGGAGGAAAGGCGTGGTTCACCCTCCTGTCACAAATCTTGACAAGATAGCACTCAAGTTTGGTACAATGGAGCCACGCAATAGACGGTGCAACTGCCAACCGGGCAGCTCACGATCGGAAGGACAGCAGATATGGCCAAGGCCGTAGGAATCGACCTGGGAACCACCAACTCGGTGGTCAGCGTGTTGGAGGCGGGGGAGCCCGTCGTGATCCCGAATGCCGAAGGTGGCCGGACGACCCCCTCGGTCGTCGGCTTCTCCAAGACCGGCGAGGTGCTGGTCGGCGAGGTGGCCAAGCGCCAGGCCATCACGAACCCCGACCGGACGATCCGCTCGGTGAAGCGCCACATGGGCACGAGCTGGACCGTCGACATCGACGGCAAGGCGTACACGGCCCAGGAGATCTCGGCCCGCATCCTCGGGAAGCTGAAGAGGGACGCCGAGTCGTATCTCGGCGACACCGTGACCCAGGCCGTCATCACCGTGCCCGCGTACTTCGACGACGCGCAGCGCACGGCCACCAAGGAGGCCGGGTCGATCGCCGGGCTCGAGGTGCTCCGCATCATCAACGAGCCGACGGCGGCCGCGCTGGCCTACGGCCTCGACAAGGAGGACACGGACCGCACGGTCCTCGTCTTCGACCTCGGCGGCGGGACGTTCGACGTCTCGGTGCTCGACATCGGCGAGGGCGTCTTCGAGGTGAAGTCGACCTCGGGCAACACGAAGCTCGGCGGGGACGACTGGGACGACAAGGTCATCGAGTGGCTGGTGACCGAGTTCAAGAACACCGAGGGCGTCGACCTCTCCCAGGACAAGATGGCCCTGCAGCGCCTCAAGGAGGCGGCCGAGAAGGCCAAGATCGAGCTGTCGACCGTGCAGGACACCCAGATCAACCTGCCCTTCATCACGGCCACGTCCGAGGGGCCAAAGCACCTCGACATCAAGCTGACGCGGGCCAAGTTCAACGAGCTCACCGCCGACCTGGTGCAGGCGTGCGTGGGGCCGTTCGACGCCGCCATCAAGGACGCCGGGCTCAAGACGTCCGACATCGACCACGTCGTGCTCGTCGGTGGCTCCACCCGGATCCCCGCCGTGCAGGAGCTCGTGCAGAAGATGACGGGCAAGGAGCCCCACAAGGGCGTGAACCCCGACGAGGTCGTCGCTATCGGCGCCGCCGTGCAGGCCGGTGTCCTGAAGGGCGAGGTCAAGGACGTCCTGCTGCTCGACGTCACGCCGCTGTCCCTCGGCATCGAGACCAAGGGCCAGGTCATGCACCGCCTGATCGAGCGCAACACCACCATCCCGACCAAGCGGTCGGAGATCTTCACCACGGCCGAGGACAACCAGCCGTCGGTCGAGATCCACGTGCTCCAGGGTGAGCGCGAGATGGCGATGTACAACAAGACGCTCGGCAAGTTCCAGCTGGTCGACCTGCCGCCGGCACCGCGGGGGATCCCGCAGATCGAGGTCACCTTCGACATCGACGCCAACGGCATCGTCCACGTGTCCGCCAAGGACCGGGCGACCGGCAAGGAGCAGTCGATGACCATCACCGGTCAGTCCTCGTTGGCCAAGGACGACATCGACCGCATGGTCCGTGACGCCGAGTCCCACGCCGAGGACGACCGCCGGCGGCGCGAGGAGGCCGAGGTGCGCAACACCGCGGACACCCTCGTGTACCAGACCGAGAAGCTGCTCAGGGACCAGGGCGAGAAGTTCGAGGGCACCGAGAAGGACGACGTGGAGTCGGCCCTCAAGGGTCTGAAGGACGCACTGGCCGGGACCTCGCTGGAGGGCATCAAGGACGCGACCGAGAA
>JBKQUM010000070.1:0-3367 GCA_052140165.1 Acidimicrobiales bacterium | reverse complement strand
TGGTTATTCCGATTTCGGGATAATCACGATTATCCCGACCTCCGCGTTATCCCGACCTCGGGGAGCAGGGGCTGCTCCGTGGGGGTGACTGCGACCGCTCGGTCGGCATAACAAACTTGGGCTCTGGCCCATCCTCTCCTTCTCTACGAGAGGGAGGAATGATGACCAGACGGACGAGCAGGGTGAGCAGGGTCTTGATGGCAGGGCCGTTGGCCCCGTTTGCGGGTGCCTTTGAGCTGGAGCTGAGGGATCGGGGTTACACCCCGCTGAGCACGGTCCACCACCTGCGCCAAGCGGCGCGCCTGAGTCGATGGCTCGACGCCAGAGGGGTGAAGGCCCCAGACCTAAACACCGAGCGGGTCGAGGAGTTCCTCGCCCTTCAGCGCCGCGAGGACCGGAATCGCTCCCAGTGGTCGCGTCCAGGGCTTGTGTGCATGCTCGACGTCTTGAGCCAACTCGGAATCTTGGCCGAAGAGGAACCGGCACGGTTCACTTCTCCGACCGAAACCCTGTTGGCATCCTTCGAGCACTACTTGCTCAGCGAACGTGGCCTGACCTCCGGCACAGTGCGCGGCTATGTGAGCCACGCTCGCCGCTTTATGGATCGGTTTTCGTCGATCGGTGAGCTCGCCGGTGTGATGGCGCGCGACGTGACGGAGGCCGTACTGAGCGGGGCCTCCGGGGTGTCGGTGAGCACGGCGCAGAACTTTGTGTTCGGGCTGCGGTCGTTTCTGCGCTTCTGCTTCGTCGAAGGGCTGATGGAGGCGGACCTCTCGCAGGCGGCGCTCCCGGTGACCGGCCGGCGGCGTTCGTCGTTGCCTCAGGGCATCGGCAAAGCCGACGCCCGGGCGCTACTCGAGTGCTGTGACCGCCGCTCGGCGCTGGGTCGACGCGACTATGCGTTGCTCGTCATCCTTTTGCGGCTGGGCCTGCGTGCGGGGGAAGTGGCTGCCTTGAGGCTCGACGACATCGACTGGCGGGCGGCTGAACTGGTCGTGCGCGGCAAGGGTCCCCGCCAGGACCGGCTGCCGCTTCCCGTCGACGTGGGTGAGGCGATCGCCGCCTACCTCACGCGCGGGCGACCGAGAAGCGACCGGCGCGAGCTCTTCTTGCGGGCCAGAGCACCCTTTGACCCGATCGCGGACCGCACGGTCTCCTCCAGCGTTCGCCGGGCGTGTCGGCGAGCGGGGGTCGAGGAGGTGGGCTCGCACCGGCTCCGCCACACGGCGGCCTGCGAGATGGTTGCAGCCCAGGTCCCGCTGGTGCAGATCTCCCAGGTGCTGCGCCACCACAGCCTCCAGTCAACGGCGATCTATGCCCGGGTGAACCTCGACCAGCTGCGCACACTGGCCGCGCCGTGGCCGGGCGGTGTTGCGCAATGAGCGGGCTGCGTGGACATGTCGAGGACTACCTGGGGTTGCGCCGGGCGCTGGGGTTCAAGCTCGAGCGGGCGGGCCGGCTCCTGCCCCAGTTCGTGAACTATCTCGAGGCCGCCGGTGCGGCCACGGTCACCACCGAACTGGCGATCGCCTGGGCGCGACAACCCGTCAGCGCCAGCCCGCGCCATTGGGCGGCGCGGTTGGCGGTCGTGCGGGGCTTCGCCGCCTACCTCCAGACCCTCGATCCAGAAGCCGAGGTCCCACCGCCAGGGGTGTTCCCCGCCCGTCGGCATCGCCCAACGCCCTACCTGTGGTCGCAGCAGGACATATCGCGGCTGCTCGAAGGGGCACGAGCACTGCGCTCACCGATGCGAGCCGCCACCCACGAAGCCCTGTTCGGCCTACTGGCCGTCTCGGGCATGCGGGTCGGTGAGGCGATTGCCCTTCAGCGCGAAGACGTCGACCTCGAAGCCGGTGTCATTACGATCCACCAGGCCAAGTTCGACCGGTCCCGGTTCGTGCCTCTACATCCGAGCGCCACAGAAGCCCTGCGCTGCTACGCCGCAGAACGCGACCGGCTGTGCCCCAGACCTCGCTCGAACACATTTTTCATCTCGAGTGTCGGCACCGGTCTTGGCCGCAGTGACGTCACCGCGACCCTCAGGAAGATCACGATCGCCCTCGGGCTGCGCACCGAGACCGTGCGCCCTCGGACACATGACCTCAGACACAGCTTTGCCGTGCACGCCCTGGTCGAGTGGCAGCGATCGGGGGTGGTCGACGAGCACATCGCCATGCTGTCCACGTATCTCGGACATGTGGCTCCCTCGGACACGTACTGGTATCTGTCTGCCTCTCCCGAGTTGATGGGCCTCGCCGCCGAGCGGCTCGGGGCGCGCGACGGAGCGCCACGGTGAGCGCCCTTGCGCCTGCACTGCAGGCCTACTTCACCGAGGTTGATGGGCCAGCGATCGGCGAGCCCGAACACGATCGCCGCCTACCGGGTCACGTTCCGTCTGCTCTTGGGGTTCGCGTCGACGACCACCTCCAAGGCGCCCAGCAAGCTGGACATCGCTGAGATCGACGCGCCGCTCATCGCCGCGTTCCTCGACCACCTCGAACGTGACCGCCACAACAGCGTGGCCACCCGCAACAATCGCCTCGCGGCGATCCACTCGCTGTTCGGTTACCTTGCCCTCTCGCACCCCGAGCACTCGGCATCGATCCAGCGCGTCCTCGCGATACCGGCCAAGCGGACCGAGCGCAATCTGGTCACCTACCTCACCGACCCAGAGGTCGACGCTCTGCTCACAGCCTGCGACCTGAGCACCTGGACCGGACGGCGCGACCACGCCATGTTCGTACTGACGATTCAGACTGGGCTGCGGATCTCCGAAGTCGTCGGTCTCACTCGCGGGGATGTCACCCTCACGACGGGCGCCAACGTCCACACGGTGGGCAAAGGCAGAAAGGAGCGGCGAACCCCTCTGGTGTGCCCCACGCGGGAGATCCTCGGGGCGTGGCTCAAGGAGCGTGCCGGTGAACCTCTGGATCCTCTGTTCCCCACCGTCACCGGCGGACACCTCAGCTGCGATGCCGTCGAGCGACGCCTTGCCCATCACGTGAACTTCGCGACCGCGAGTTGCCCCTCTTTGAAGGAGAAGCGAGTCACCATGCATACGCTGCGCCACACCGCCGCCATGCGCCTGCTCGTGGCGGGAAACGACGTCACCGTGATTGCACTTTGGCTGGGACACGAACAAATCACCACGACCAACGTCTACCTACACGCCGACATGAGCCACAAGGAGCGAGCAATCGATCGCACCAAGCCACTCGCGGTCAAGGCGGGTCGCTACCGGCCTCCCGACGCCCTCATGGCGTTCTTGGAGAGCCTCTGATTATGCCGACCACTGGACACAACGCACACCGCTGAACAGCGCCTTCTCCCCGAGGTCGGGATAACGCGGAGGTCGGGATAATCGTGA
>JBKQUM010000069.1:0-3146 GCA_052140165.1 Acidimicrobiales bacterium | reverse complement strand
AGGTGGCCGGTCATCGCGCTGTCCAACATCGTCAAGCGCTATGTCATGGGCGGCAACGACGTGTACGCGACGCGAGGCGTTTCGCTGCGTGTCTCACGCGGAGAGTTCGTCGCCATCATGGGGGCGTCGGGCTCTGGGAAGTCGACGCTCATGAACATCATCGGGTGCCTCGACGTGCCGACCAGCGGGCACTACCGCCTCGATGGCGTGAACATCCGCGACCTCGACGACCGCGAGCTGTCGCGGATCCGCAATCGCAAGATCGGTTTCGTCTTCCAGGGATTCAACCTTCTCCCCACCATGTCGGCCATCGCGAACGTGGAGCTCCCGATGGCCTATGCGGGTGTGCCGACCAAGGAGCGGCACCATCGAGCCCAAGGCGCGCTCGAAACGGTCGGGCTTGCCGATCGGATGGGCCACTTTCCCAACGAGATGTCCGGTGGCCAACAGCAGCGAGTCGCCGTTGCCCGCGCCATTGTCACCAATCCGTCCCTGATCCTCGCTGACGAGCCGACCGGAAACCTCGACTCCACATCGAGCTTGGACGTGATGTCGGCGTTTGCCAGTTTGCATGCCCAAGGCCGGACCGTGGTGATGATCACCCACGAAGAGGACATCGCGGCCTATGCCACTCGGGTCGTTCGCCTGCGTGACGGTGTCATCACACAGGACCACCACCAGACGCCGGCACACCCTCACGAGTCCCACCTGGCTCACGCCCGCCAGGCCGAGGGCACGAGCGCACTGGCGGGTCGGCCGTGAGCATCTTGGCCAATGCCCTCATGGCATTGCGTGGCATCAACTCGAACAAGTTGCGGTCCTTGCTGACGATGCTCGGGGTGCTCATCGGGGTGGCCGCGGTGATCGTGTTGTTGGCGGTGGGGACCGGTTCGTCCCAAGCGGTCGCCAACTCGATCAACCAATTGGGGACCAATACGTTGACCGTCTTTAGCAGCGGACGCTTCGGGGGCGGCACCTCGCAGACGGGAACCCAGACGCGCAACGCTGTTTTGACGCAGACCGACGTCAAACTGATCTCCGATCCGAACAACGCGCCCGACGTGCAGTCTGTTTCGCCCGTCATCACCACCAGCGAGACCGCCACCTATCAAGGGGCGAGTGCCACGACGTCGGTGATCGGTTCGACGCCGTCGTATCTTCCGGCATCGAACTACACCGTTCAATCGGGTCGGTCCATTTCGAGCGCTGACGTGAAGGCGCATGCCTTGGTCGTTGACCTGGGCTCGTCGACCGCCAGCAGCCTGTTCGCCACCGGCTCGAACCCGCTGGGCAAGCAGGTCCAGCTCGGATCGTCGGAGTTCACGGTCATCGGCTTGTTGGCCTCGAAGGGCAGCAGCGGGCTGAGCAATGGGGATGCGGTCGCCATCGCGCCCTACACGGCTGTTCAGGATCAGTTGACCGGCGAATCGCAATCGTTCTCGGAGCTCTTGGTCCAAGGGAAGTCCTCGGCGACGCTCAGCCTGGCCCAAAGCGAGGTGGAGAGCATCCTGGCCGCCCAGAACGACACCACGGTTTCCAACCTCCCCTTCACCGTGTTGAACCAGGCCAGCCTGCTCTCCACGGCAACGTCGAGCTCGAAGACCTTCACGGCGCTGCTCGGGTGGGTCGCCGCCGTGTCCTTGTTGGTCGGAGCGATCGGCGTGATGAACATCATGCTGGTCACCGTCACCGAGCGAACGCGTGAGATCGGCATTCGCAAGGCGATCGGCGCCCCGAAGTCGGTGGTGCTCGGCCAGTTCTTGATCGAGGCCGTCGTCATCTCATTGCTCGGTGGCGTCTTGGGGGTGCTCGCAGGACTCTTCGTCGTCCGATTCCGGATCGACGGAGTGCAACCTGTGCTGGCGACGTACTCGATCCCTCTGGCCTTTGGCGTCGCGCTCTTGGTGGGCATCTTCGCTGGCCTGTACCCCGCGTTTCGAGCGGCCTCCTTGCGCCCCATCGATGCCCTCAGGCACGAGTAGATGAAGGAGAAATAGCCATGGCTGATACCAAGACGGAGCTCGACCCGGTCTCTCCCACCCAAGAACTTCACATCGACCCCACCTCACAGGTCCCAGTCACAGAGGGGTCCGACGGTGGTGCGGGCGACGTCGACGCTCTCTTCGAGAACGAGGAGAGCGAGTGGCCGAGCCGGGGACCGGCCAAGGGCTTCCGGGTGCCGTGGCTCATGGCTGTTCTGCTGGTTTTGCTCGTGGCGTCAATCGGCCTCTGGGCCGGCGCCTACCTCCAGCGCCACTCCTCGAGCTCGGCGTCTGCGACATCACCCTTTGGCAGTGGGTCACCCTTTGGATCCGGAGGGTTCCCGGGAGCGAGCAGTTCGGGCTCCGGGGGGTCCGGTGGGTTTCCCGGGCTCCCGTCGAACGCCACCTCGGGAACGGTCACCGATATCGTCGGGAACACGCTCTACGTGACCGATGCCAGCGGGAAGTTGGTGGCGGTCACCGTCACATCGAACACGACTGTCAATCGAAACGCCAAGTCCTCCTTGTCGAGCCTTGAGCCCGGTGACAGCGTGACCGTGCAGGGCACGAAGGCCAAGAACGGGACCGTCAGCGCGTCGTCCGTCTCGGCGACCCAGGCCGGCGTGTCCTCGGGATTCTCAGGACTCGGCGCTCTCGGCTCTGGCTCTGGCTCTGGCTCTGGGGATGGATCCTCCGGCGGATGACGAGTGTCATGAGCGACGAGGAGCCGCTGACCTCGGCGAGCTTCACGTCAGCAAGCACAGTCGATCACGCATGCGTGGCGGCAACGCCCGGGGCGCTGACGCCTGCTTGGAGTGAGGTTGCTCGTCACTCGAGTTCGAGTTCAACGCAGAATCGACAGCGCCACCGGGCCGTTCTCAGCAGATGCCAGCTTAGAACGACATGGCGCTGGACTGTTTCTCGACTTCTCCCGGCGGCCTCCCTGATGATTCTCATGGTCAAGCAGCTCACCGCGCTCTTGGCCGACGGCAGAACCGCCTTTGGACATCCCAGCTGGTTGGTCGTCGCCGGGTGCGCGAGAGCGGTCCTCTACGCCATGTTCCTGTCGATTCTCGTCGTGGCGCTTCTCGTCCACGATCAGGCGCTCCATCGGGATGGGCGCGTGCTGATTCGAGGAACAGCCGTGGCGGCATCATTCCTCCT
>JBKQUM010000068.1:0-61406 GCA_052140165.1 Acidimicrobiales bacterium | reverse complement strand
GTACCTTTACTTCTTATCATCCCGATCTCGTGACCTACGAGGATATCCTTGTTGGATCGGTCATGATTCATATCTAGGTGAATTTTGGAACGAGTATGAAAATAGGATCAAAGTGAAGTGTCGGGCTGGAACTCAGGGATCCGGCCCGGCGCTCTCTCCTTCTAGTTGAAAGTTGGGGACGGTTCTTCGGAGCCGTCCCTTTCCTTTTTCAGGGTAAATATTTGATAACATTTGTGAAATAAATATGCAACTAACGGGAAATCCATACAGGTGCATGGTGGGAGCTCCTGTCGCTCAGGTCAAAGAGCCGAGGCGCTGGGCGCTCACCCCTGGGGTTTGATGACCGAGGACGTCGCGTACTGGGTCGCGTAGCCCTGGGAGTTGAGCGTGGTGCCGATCACGGACCCCGAGTTCGGGACGACGTACTTCGACGAGCAGTCGAACGTGCCCAGCTTCTTCGGGTAGGCCTGCACCCACTTGGTGCCGTCGAGCTTCATCAGCAGGCCGCAATTCGGCGGGATGTTCTTGGACGGGTTCCCCGACGCGTTGAGGCCTCCGCCGGTCCAGTTGGTCACCTTGGCGAGGTGGTTGATCATGCACTGGCGGGTGAGGGTCGATCCGCACGCCTTGGCCTGCGTTGCCCACAGGAGGAACGAGGACGTGGCCTGCTCTCCGAGCTGCGAGGTGAGGCCGCCGTACTTCTTGACGATCGAGAGGTACTGGGAGACGGCCGGGACCACCTTGGCCGCCTCGAGTGGCTCGTAGGAGATGCGGACGTAGACGTTGTTGGCCAGACCGTCGGTGTTCCACTGCGCGAAGGCTGCCGTGTAGGCGCCGGAATCCATGACCCAGATCGGGTCGTAGCCGATCTGGCTCTCCGACTCGAAGGCGCCGTAGAGGGTCGGCCCCGGGGTGGCATCATTGAAGATGACCTGGGCCCCGCAGCTCTGCAGCTTCTGCACGAACGGCGTGTAGTTGGCCTCGCCGTTGTAGTCGATGACCGCCGTGCAGTTGGGGATGAACTTCCAACCGGCCTCGGTATAGGCCTGCACGGCCTTGGCGGTGGAGGACTGTTGGGTGGAGAGAGTCGAGTCGTAGACGCCGGCATGCGTGGTCTTCGAGCCGAAGAGCTTCTCGGCCTGGTAGGCGCTCGACACCGGGCTGGCGTTGGCCGGGTTCGGCGACGCCTGGTACATCTCGTACGCGTTGGCCACCGTGGGGGCGACCGTGAAACCGGGGACGGCAGCCAGGTTGCAGCCGAGGCGGGTCTGCTCCGCGACACCATCGAGCGCGAAGCCCTCGCCGACCAGCATGAAGTCCTGCTTGCAGGCCTGGGTCATCACGCTACCGACGTTGGTGACGGCGGCGTCGTAGTAGTCACCGACGATCTTGCGGCCGTTGATGCCCCCCTGCGCGTTGCACCAGGCGATCATGTCCTTGACCGCGTCGCCCATCTCCTGGTCGAGGCCGGGGAGACCCGAGAAGCCGCGGTCGTCGCCGTAGGCGATGTTGATGGTCGAGTTGGTGACACCCTGGTCCGTGGCCCCGGTGGCGTGCCCCTTGCCACACGGCGAGGGGAGCGTGCCGAATGTCGACGAGGAGGTGGACGACGATGCGCTCGCGCCCCCCGGCGCGACCAGCAGCCCAGCCGACGTGAGCGTCGCGAGCAACAGCGCTACCCCCACCGCTCGCATCCCTGCGATCCTCTTCATCACCAAACCCCCTGTCTGGAAGCCCAATCCTGCGCGGGTTCTGCCCCGGACACCCATGGAACCCTAGAACAGGTTCTCGTTCGACGGGCACACTACCAATCCGCCGGTCAAATAGCCCTACAGGCTCTAGGGGGAGATCGCGGTGCCGATGTGGTAACGCTCGGTGTACTCCTTGAATTCCGCGGCCAGCCCCGCGTACGTCCACCCGAAGTCGCCGGGGTCGTAGCGG
Source organism: Acidimicrobiales bacterium (assembly GCA_052140165.1). GTDB lineage: Bacteria > Actinomycetota > Acidimicrobiia > Acidimicrobiales > RAAP-2 > Bog-473. The sequence continues at coordinate 59,465 of JBKQUM010000068.1, read as the reverse complement.
TGGCGGCCGAAGGCGTCCTGCGGCCGGTGCTCCAGGAACGCCTTCATGCGTCGTGCGTGGAGGGGGCCTACCTCCTCCCCGAAGGTGCGGTACAGCCGGCGAACCGCTTCCAGGGGGTCGGACATCAGGGCGTCGTAATGCAGGTGCTGGCACCAGCCGGCCTCGGACCTCTCGTCGAAGGCCATGGCCGAATTGAGGGCGAAGGCGCACTTGCGCTTCCATTCCTCGGCCGTGGGACGCGGGTCGTCCCGGCTGGTCAGGAGCCGCTGGCCGGCGTTGGCCAGGCTCGCCAGCGAGGTGACCACCGGCCCGGGGTCCCGGTGGGTCCAGATGATCCTGGCGTCGGGATAGGCGGCCCTGAGGGCACCCAGATTCCAGAGGTGATGGGGTGTCTTGAGGATCCAGCGCTCCGTGGGCTGGCGTGACTGGAGGGTCTGGAGGGCGAGCTTGTGCTGCGCGTAGGCGGGCGCCATGTCGGCTTTCTCGAGCCAGCGGGCGTAGGTCGGTACGTGGGCCTGGGTCTCGAGGGCCAGTGACCGCACGTCGTACATGAAGAGCGCCACGCATTCTTCGGCCAGGGTGGCACCGAACGGGTGCATGGCCTTGAGCGGCGGGTTCAGCTTCATGAGCCCGTCGAGGTCCTTGGCGGTCCTCGCGATACGGGGGTCTTCCGCCGCCTCCTCCAGGGTGGTGGGCGGAACGGGGTGGGCCGCCTCCCATTGGAGGAGCGGCCGGGCCACGGGATCGAGACCCAGCAGCAGGGACAGCACACTGGTCCCCGTACGTGGGAGGCCGACGATCACCCACGGGCCCTCTATCCGCTCGGTGCGCACTTCGGGGTGCTCGACCGACCAGCGGTGCAGTGCAATCCGGTTCGCCAGTGCCGACGCGAGCATCTTGGAGATCAAGAGGCGTCCGAACGTGGTCAGTTGCGCCTCCTCCTCGCAGGCACGGAGGTACACCTCGAGCGGCTCGCGGTACGAGTCGGTCCCGAAGTCGCCCGACCCGGCCGCCTTGGCGGCGGCCGCTGTGACCGACGACGGTGCCAGGGACGGCAGCTGGCGCCCGACGCGGGCGAGCCCCGCTCCCGCCCAGTTGAGGGCGAGGAGCGGTCGGCTGTGCAGCTCCGAGTCGCGCCAGGTGTACTCGGTTGCGCTCATCCGCGGCTGACTTCGACGACCGTCCGTCCGAGCGATCGACGCGCTTCGTGCTCGTCGAGCGCGCGGCCCGCCCCCTCCATCGTGACCCGTCGTCCCACGTAGGGACGGATGGCACCCTCCGCGGCCAGACGCAGCAGATCGGCGTGGATCTCGTCGGCCACGTCCCGGCCGAACGGGTTGAAGCCGAACCGCCGCATGCCGGGGTCGACCGAGTCGGCCCAGGCCACCATGACGGCGACGATGTCGATGTTCCCGATGCAGGCCATCCGCAGCGGCCTCCCCGTCATGCCGTTGGCGTCGTCGTCCGCGAACCCGACCGCCAGGTAGCGGCCGCCGTGTGCCGTACAGCGCCACGAGCGCTCGACGAAGTCGCCCCCCGTCAAGTCGTAGACCACGTCCGCACCGGCGTCGTCGGTGGCGACCAGCACCGCCTCGACGAAGTCTTCGGCGGTGTGGTCGATCACCACGTCGGCTCCGAGTGAGGAGCACAATGCGCCCTTCTCGGGACCGCCGGCCACCGCGATCACCCGGGCGCCCGCCGCCTTGCCCAACTGGATCCCGGCGGTGCCCAGCCCGCTCGCGGCGGAGTGCACCACCACGGTCTCACCGGCCTGGAGCCGCCCCCGTTTGAACAGGGCCAGGTGAGAGGTCTGGAACGAGAGCAGGAACGCAGTGGCCTCGACGTCGTCGAAGCCGGGAGGCGCGTCGAACACCGAGATGGCGTCGGCGATCGCGTACTCGGCGATGCCGCCGAGCGCGTTCTTGGTGATGGCCACCACTCGCTTGCCTAACCACGACTCGGCGCCCTCGCCCACCTCGTCGACCACCCCGCAGACGTCCATCCCCAGGGTGAACGGCGGAGGCGTCGGCACCGACACGAGGTTCCCCCGGCAGCGGTCGATGTCGTTGAAGTTCAACGAGGCCGCGCTGACCTTCACCCGGACCTCCTTGGCCCCGGGCTCGGGACGCTCGATGGTGCGCACCGCCAGGACCTCTCCCGGCTGCCCGTGGCGGGTCACCTGCAGGGCCTTCATGTCTGCCACGAACTCTCCCCCCTTACCTCGTGCACCGGCCGGTGTGCGACGACGGCACGTCCGGGACGGGGGGAGGTTACCGCCTGCGACCCGACCGGACGCCTGACGATCACCCCCGTCGCAGGGCGGAGGACCTTCGTCGCCACCCGGCGCCAGCGACTCCTGCCCAGGCGTCCACACAGGGGTAGCCTCCGTTGACATCTTGATCACGCTCACCGCCACGGCCAACAGGCGGTGGGTGATTTCCTCCATGTCGTCGGAGGGTGTCTGAAGGCCAATCCAGGGAGGGACACATGACTGCACCGGTGACGCCAGCGCTTGACTTCGAGCCTCCGGGCCCGGGTTCGTGGAGCCTCGACCCCGTCCACTTTCCGCGCCCGGCGACGAGGTACTTCTCCGAATCGCACCCGGAGCCCTTCCGCCGTGGCACGCGTGAATTCATGGCGTACTGCGGGACCCTCATCGAATCGATGGAGACGCAATACGTCAACGGGTTCGCATACCACACGATCCATCCGGTACCGGAGAGCGACATCCCGGAGCGCTTCGCTCGGGCGGAGGTGGTGTGGCAGGACAAGGTCTGGCGCGAGCAGCTGCGGGAGTGGGACGACACTGCGAAGCCCACCGCGATCAGGGTTCACCGCGAGCTGCAGTCGGTTGAGGTGGGCGAACTCTCCGACGAGGGACTGGTCGCATACCTGACCAGCTGTAAGGAGCACCATTCCCGGATGATGTACCAGCACATGCGCTTTACGGGCTCGGCGATGCTGCCGGTCGGTGATCTGCTCGCTCATGTCGGGACATGGACCAGCGTCCCTCCGTCCGAAGTGCTCGCCATGATGCGGGGGGCGGCGCCGGTCTCCGCCGGCGCCTCGAGCGAGCTCGGGCGGCTCATCGCCGCCATCAACTCGGACACGCCTGCTCGTGCGCTCCTCGGCTCGGACGGCGATCCCGCACAGGTACTGGCGGAGTTGCGTGCGTTCGGAGGCGAGGTGGGGGCAGCCATGTCCGAGTATCTGGACCTCGTGGGCTACCGACTTCTCGACGGCTTCGACATCTCGGGGCGGTACGCGCTCGAGCTGCCCGACGCCCTGCTGCGCGCGATCCGGTCGTCCGTGGAGGGTGCGGGTGGTGATGCGGGGGACGTCGATTCGCTCATCGCCGCCATCCGCCTGCAGGTGCCTGACGAGCACCGGGCACAGTTCGACGAGCTGCTGGGCGAAGCGCGACTCATGTACCGCCTGCGGGACGAACGCGGCGTGTTCAGTGACATCTGGGCTTCGGGCATCATGCGTCGCGCCGTTCTTGGAGCCGGCCGGCGGCTGCAGGGCAAGGGCCTCGTGCACGACCCGGAGCACTTCATCGATGCCAGCTTCGAGGAGATGTGCTCGCTGGTGGCCGGCGAGGGTGGGCCGTCCGCCGACGAACTTGCACAGCGCTTCGTGGACCGCAGCTCGCGCACGGCCAAGGAGGCGCCGGCGTCACTCGGCCCGCCGGCACCACCACCACCGGACCCTTCCGGCCTCCCGCCCGGCATTGCCAGGGTCATGCGCGCCATGGGCGTCGCACTGGGTGAACTGTTCGGGAGCTCTGCGGAGCCGCACGAGGAGCACGTTCTGCGCGGTCTGGCCGCCAGCGGCGGTGTCTACGAGGGACCCGTCCGGCTCATCTCGGGCCCGTCCGAATTCGATCGCATTCAGCAGGGCGACGTGCTCGTGACCGAATCGACCAGCGAGGCGTTCAACATCCTGCTGCCGCTCCTCGGGGCGATCGTCACCGATTCCGGTGGTCTGCTCTCGCACTCTGCGATCGTGGCGCGTGAGTACGGCATTCCCGGCGTGGTGGGCACGCGCGACGCTACTGACCGGATTCCCGATGGCACCCGTGTCCGAGTGGACGGCGATGCCGGCACGGTGACGGTGTACACGTGACGGAGGTCGTGCCGCTTGCGGAGGCGCATGACGAATCGCGGTTCGGGGCGAAGGCGACTGGGTTGGGAGCCGCCGCGCGCTCGGGGCTGCCCATCCCCCCCGGTATCGCCCTCTCGGGCTCCATCGTCGACGCGGTGGCCGCGGGCCACGAGCCCGCGATCGCACAACTCATGGCGGGGGCCCGCCCTCTGGTGGGACCGCTGGCGGTGCGCTCGTCTGCGGTCGACGAGGACGGTGCCGACGCAAGTTTCGCCGGTCAGCACCTCACCCTGCTCAACGTGCCTTCGGTGGACGACCTACAGGCGGCGGTGCAGGAGATCTGGTGGTCCGCGAACTCTGATTCGGCGATCACGTACCGCCAGCGGGTGGGACTCTTCACCCAGCCGAGCATCGGCGTCGTGGTCCAATCGCTTCTCAATCCCGATGTCGCAGGTGTGCTTTTCACCCAGAACCCGATCAACGGGGCTGACGAGCGGCTCATTGAGGCGAGCTGGGGACTCGGCGAGGTTGTCGTGGCCGGCCGTGTGATCCCCGACAGCTTCCGCATGGATCGTGGCGGCACCGTCAACGAGCGCACACCCGGCGCCAAGAAGATCGCGATTCGCGCCGCCCCCAATGGTGGCACCTTTGAGGAGAGCGTCCAGCCCCACCTCGTCGAGAGTCTCTGTCTCGACGACGATCAGCTCACCCAGCTCAACCTGCTTGCCGGCCAATGCGAACAGATTTTTGGACCAGCACGCGACATCGAGTGGGCGCTCGCGGATGGGCAGCTCTACCTGCTGCAATGCCGGGCAGTGACGCGGGCCGGGTCACCGGCCCCACGGGTGTCGACGCCGTCGGGCGACCACCGGCAGGTCGACGTGATCGAGCGAGTGCCGCTCTTTGCCAACATGAGCCCACGCGACACGGAGGGCATCGCCGCGCTGTTCAAGGAGCGCCGTTTTGCCGCGGGCGAGACGATCACCAAGGAAGGAACGGGCGGCGCGGCGTTCTTCGTGATCGAGTCAGGCCGAGCCACCGTCTCAGTCGGCGGCCGGCCCCGGGCGACGCTGTCGGAAGGCGACTACTTCGGGGAGATCGCGCTGATTGACGAGGGGGCACGGTCGGCGACCGTCACCGCCGACTCTGACCTCGTCTGCTACGGCCTCACCTATTGGGAGTTTCGACCGCTTGTGCAGCAGAACGCGACCATCGCCTGGAATCTGCTGCAGACGTTGGCCAAGCGGCTGCGTGTCGCCCAGGACGACGAGCCGGACGAGCGGCTCTAGCCCGGTCCGGCGGAGAGCCTGAGACTTGTTTCAAACCCTCCGTTACCCGTCTTGCAACTGTTTGACCAGGTAGTTCACTGAACCCTCCTGGTCAAACAGTTGTTCTCGCTCTCCGCATGGCGGGTCGTACTCATCACGGATGGCCTTCTCGAGCTCCATTCGTGATGACTCATTGCAGTAGTACCCCGAGAAGTAAAGACCGGCGAGTTTGTGGGTCCGGGCCCAGTCTCGCGTGGAAGCAGATTGATGCGGCCAGGGCCGCATTCATATTCGACCTAATGAGGACCAGGGACTAGGTGATCCAGTCGATGGCTTGGCCGCTCTCGGAGAGATTCAATTCTGTGAGTGTGTTGTCGGCGGGACTTACGACCCATGCATCGCTGCCGGTCACCACCAGTCCGGTGGGATTGTCAAAGTCGGGGTCGGGGCTGTTCGTGTTGCACTCGTACCAGTCTCCTTCGGAGTTCGAAGCGTTTACCTCTGTGATCATCGGACTGGATCCGGGCGGACTGTCCACGTACACGTCGCTACCGGAGGCCACGATGGCGGTCGGGTGATCGAATCCGTAGTTGGCATCGTTGCTCGAATTGGTGATCACTTGGACGAGAGATCCGCTCGTGGTCAGCTCGGTGATCTGGTAGTCGGCGCTGTCGGTGATCCACACATCTCCACCGCTGTAGGCAATCCCGGCAGGATTGTCGAGACCATAAGTTGGCCCCTCCACGTGCTGGACGAATGCGCCGGTAGCGCCGTTGATCACTGTCGCCGAGCCAGAAAGCGTGTCTGTCGCGGAAGCGCCGGTGTTGTTGATGATCCAGATGTTGGATCCAACTGCGCCGATCGCTTCCGGATCGTCAAAGCTGTAACTACTGTCGGACTGATTCGACAAGACATGAACCATCGACCCGGTCGACAGATTGATTTCGGTAACGCTGTCGCCTGCACTATTGACGACCCAGCCGTCTGTACCATTTAGCAAGAGCGCGCTTGGACCATCGAAGTCGTAATTGGACCCCTGGAGAATCTGGACAAGTTGACCGTTCTCTGCATCGACCTCGGTGACAGAACCGGCCTTGTTCACGACGAATACGTCCGAGCCATCGCCCGAAATCGCTACCGGGTCATCGAAGCCGTAGCTCGCGCCCGAGAGGGTCATAACGAGGGTGCCACTCAGGGTCAGCTCGGTAACTGTGTTATTTCCTACGTTTGTTATCCAAAGGGAGCCGTCGTCCTCGGTAATGGCGGTCGGCTCTTCGAGTTGGATTGATCCGCCGGCGACATAGAGGGTGAAAGGCTGAGTGGTGGTCCCCGCTCTGCTCCGGGCGGTGATCGTCGCTGAATACGTGCCCGCGGTCTTGGGAGTTCCCTGCAGCTCCCCATCGACCAATTCGACACCTTCCGGCAGGCCCGAAGCGCGAAGGGTGGGCACAGGAAAACCCGTGTCCGTGACATCGAAGGGCGTCATGGATTGGCCGGTGATGGCGGAATCGGTAAGCGAGCTCGTAATCGTCGGTGCCTGATAGACGGTCAGCGTAAAGTTCTGGGTGCTCGACGACAGACCGGTGTTGGCCGTGATCGTCAACGGGTATGTGCCACCGGTAGTGGGGCCCGGGTCTCCGCTAAGCGAGGCGGTTCCGTCGTGATTGTCGGTGAGCACGACACCGGACGGGAGAGTCGAGCCGGTGGCGATCGAAGGGATCGGGTAACCGTACCGGGTAGCAATGTGATACGTGAATGCGGTTCCGGCATCGGCGAGATAGATGGCTTTTGTGGTGAAGGCCGGCGTGTTGTCCACGGAGACGGCAAGGGTCTGTACCGCCGGGGTCTGACCCGGTACCAATGCAGTGATGATTGCGTTGTAAATCCCGGCGTCGCGTCCACCGGGTCTTCCAGAAATCGTGGCCGTCCCGTCGCCGTTACTGTTTAGGGTCAGCCCACTGGGCAGATGTGCGGATTTGAAAGTCGGAATCGCAGTGGTACAGGTCGTCACGGTGAAATTGAACGAAGCTCCCGCCGTTGCCGTCACAGAGCCAGCGCTCGTGATGGTGGGAGGGTTACAGGTCTCGGCCAACGGAAGCGGCGCGGCACCACTCCCCTGGCCTGTGGGAGCGAGGATTGGCAACGCCCCGAGGCAAACGCCTGCCAGGCCGATACCAACGCGATACCAGCACCTCTGACGGGGAACCTGTCCGACGAAACTACCCCTCATTACTCCGCCTCCCAAGCGAGGGCTCTGCTCGCGCTGGGATCCAGGCAGGATCCCCATGTCACAATACGTGACGGAAGGTCGAGCCGCGGCTCCGACCAGAATTCCCGCATATCACCAGTTGAAGGGGGTAATGGCAGCGAGGGGTTTCCCGGCCTGTTGGGACGGCCTGAGCCTCACGGGAGCGACGTTCCAGCCCCGAGGCCTAAGAATCGCCAAACTCGGTCCAACGTAGACGCGCCCGGTGGCTGCCCTCCGTCCCACGAACGTCACGCCGGGCCATCCCCACTCGGCAGGACGGCCATCAGATGGGCTGCTGAAAGAGCGATCCCGTGCAGTCGCTGCCTACGTCGTGGAGAGGCGGGTGACGCGACGGCTCATCGCACTCAGATAAGCGGTGATTGCTTGCTCAGCCTCGGACAGGCCGACGAACTCGATTCCGACGCGGACGCTCCCTTCGGGGTTCGTTGGTACTGCATTTCTGATCTTGCCTTCGAACCGGACCTTGACCGAGTCACCTACCGCGGGTACTTCGACGTGGAGGGCGCGGCCCACCAGTTCGGGAGGCAACTGGTGATGGAACGTGATCCCGAGGCCCAGTATCGAGATGTCGACGACCCGACAGTCATGCCACCGGACGACCGACTCGCCGTCGATGTGGCACATCCCGGCCCAGCCGGCAGGTTGGCGTGACACTCGCCGGCGGCGCTCCATGTTCCCCTCCCGACGTTGACTCGCTAAGACACGGATGGCGTTGTCACGGTCAATATCGACCAAGGTTCGGGCGACCTTGAGGCGACCACATCGGACTTGGTGTCGCGGGTTGTCCAAACAGGTCCTTCTGCCAACGGTCACGCGAGAAGAGGACGCTGGGCGCTTGTGGACGATCGCCAGTGGAGCATCATTCGAACCTCCAGCAAGGAGTGCGAGTGCCCTGAGGGGATCCCGACCAAAATCCCGAGCATTGCGACTGTCTCTGCAGGGGCATGGCCCTGGAACGGGCGGTTGAGAACGAAGGGCGGTCCCCCTGGGCGTTGGCCGCCGGGCCGTTCGCTTCTGATCGAGTGACTCTTATTCAAACCCTGCTCTCAACTGGGGAAACGTCGTAAGCAGGACAACGACTGCGGAGAGCCTGAAACTTCTTTCAAACCCTCCTCTATCGCTCCAGAGGTTGCTGGACCGAGTTGACGTGACTGCGTGAGCCCGACTCGCGTGGCGCTATTTTCCCAGGTCAGCGCCTACATGAGAAGAGTCCTCGTGCTAACCAGCTGGACAGCGACTCCGCGACCTTGACTGTCGTCCAGATCTGATCATCAATTATGCGATGACTGATGAGCGGCTTCGTAAGGGTCGGACACAGAAGGATATTGCTGGAGGTGTTCTTCAACGCCCTGAGTTCCCGAAATGGCCACAGCAGCTGCCTGCGGTGCGGGAGATCGCAAGCTCTTTGTCCACCGTGGCCCCTAGCAGTGGCTCCGGATCCAAGGCCTCAAGCAGCAGTGGGGGCGCATCTCGTAAGAGTTCGGGCAGTGGGGGCGGGTCCCACATGGGTGTGTCGGGGTCAGCTGCCCAGGGAAGGACGAGCGGCACGTCCCACAGCGGCGGTGGAACGAGCAAGAAGCTTGGCGGCACTGCCGCCAAGTCAGGCTCGGGAGTTGGAGGTGGATCGAGCAAGAAGCTCAGTAGTTCTGCCGCCAACGCAGGCTCCAGAGTTGGAGGCGGGTCGAGCAAGAAGCTCAGTGGTTCTGTCGCCAACGCAGGCTCCGGAGTTGGAGGCGGGTCGAGCAAGGATCTCAGCGGTACGACCAAGGCAGGTTCCGGTGGCAGCGGATCTGGCGACGTCCGATCCAAGAGGAAATGACGCGGACAAATGGACGTCTCGTGGGCTTGGCAGGATGAGAAACAGGGCTTGATCACCTGGACGTTCTCGAACACCAGCGAGAATCAGGAGTCAGCGATACTCCTTCGGGGTGCTCCAGGTGTTTCTCCGTACTACTTTGGGGATTGCTTTTACGAGATCTATGTCAACAATGGCTACTCGTTTGAGAACGGGCCTCCCTCGGCACTTTCTTATTTCTTGTGGTGGGAAACGGGGTCCCCTCCGCTTGCGGTAATAGGTTTCCCTCAAGCCGATGGCACGACGAGTTATATCGTGACATTCGTCTTCACGCTTGGACCCGGCGAGACCTGGAACCAGACAGAAGGCGGCTTTCAAGCAGGCGGGCCAACTAATCCACAGCTGTTCCTTGTTGACTATCAGGGCCTCCGAAACTGGTGCATCGGCTATGACCCGAACTTGCCTTCCCAATACGACGCACAGACAGGATCCAGCAACCAAGCGTTCGAACCCAATCCAGCGCCATTCGTCGTAGCACTCTTCAGTGCGCCGTCACAGGCGCCTTGGGTGCCTTTTGACCCAGAGAACGTTGCGACAAGTTTTCTGAAGTTTGCCTCCATCATGGCTCCGGACAACGGCCAGGCCTGGTGGTGGTATTGGGGAATCCAGCCTGAGGATATTCAGGGACTTCTTGCTGCGAACAATGCTCGACCTGTGCAGTTAGCACCCTACTGGGACACGGATAGTGTCCTGAAATTTGTCGTCCTCATGGCCCCAAACGATGGCCAGGCCTGGTGGTGGTACTGGGGAATCCAGCCGGAGGACATCCAGAGTCTCTTGACCGAGAACAATGCTCAGCCGGAGCAACTACTCCCATACCTGGACACCGACGGCACTTTGAGGTTCGCCATAATCATGGTCCCTGATAACGGGCAAGGCTGGTGGTGGTACTGGGGAATAGAGCCGGAAGATGTCGAGAGCATACTTACTCAAAACAACGCCCAGCCGGTCCAGTTAGCACCCTACTGGGACACCGACGGCATCCTGAAATTGGCGATAATCATGCTCCCTGATAATGGACAGGCCTGGTGGTGGTGGTGGGGAATCCAACCCGAGGACATCCAGGGCCTTCTGACGGAGAACAATGCTCGACCGGTCCAGTTGGATCCGTATTGGGATACTGACGGAAGCCTGAAGTTTGTCTTCATCATGCTCCCCGATGATGGACAAGCCTGGGAATGGTGGTGGGGCCTGGACCCCGATGGCACAGCCCGCCAGATGGACGCCGGAAATCAATACCTACTTCATGCGATGCCATATTTGGGCTGCTAGTGAAGGACCTCGGAACTCCGGAAGTCACAGCTTCTTCGAGGGTCAGGCAGTCATCGTCGGTCTGACAGCGACTGCGGACAGTAGCGATATGGGAGGTTCGATCACTTGCGGCCTCTGGGGTTTGAATAAGAGCCATCAGGTCGTCGACTGGGCGGACAACGATCATGCCTCTTGAACAGGTATGACGTTGTAAATCTGACCACAAGCGGAGGGAGTGGGATTCGAACCCACGGAGGCTTGCACCTCGCAGCTTTTCAAGAGCTGTGCATTCGTCCGCTCTGCCATCCCTCCAGGCGCATCATGCTAGGTGACGGCCCCGCCGGCCGAGCCGCTCGTCCACTCGGCCAACTCGACGACGACACCCGGCCCGTCGAGGAACACGAGGCGCCGGTCGTGGAAGTTCATCACGTCGTTGCGTGGTGAGATCCCGTGCTGGGACAGGTGCGCCAGCATGCCGTCGAGGTCGCTCACCCGGAAGCAGACGTGGTTGAAGCCGGTGCGCGCCAACGATCCCGCGTCCGCGTCGACGCCCGCGGCGGGGTGATGGAACCGGAGCAGCTGGACCTCCTGGTGCACCGGTGCGCCCTCCAGCACGAGGGTCACGTGGTCGGCCTCCCACCCCGGGATCCCCATGTAGCGCGCGATCTCCTCACCCGAGGCCACCACGGCGATGCGCTCGACGAAGCCGAGGAGCCCGAAGAAGCTCCGGGCGTTGTCCAGATCGGTCACGACCACGGTCATGTGGTCGAAGCCCTCGTTGCGGCCCGACACCCCGCTACCCCTTCGCGGCCTGGTCCCGGGCGTCTCGGGCGCGGCTGTGCAGCCGCCCGCGCGTCGCCTGGTCCAGGATCACCTTGCGGAGGCGCACCACTTTCGGCGTGACCTCGACGCACTCGTCCTCCGCGATGAACTCCAGCGCGTGCTCCAGGGAGAATTGCATCGCCGGGGTCAGACGCGCGAACTCCTCGGCCGTGGAGGACCGCATGTTGGTGAGCTTCTTCTCCTTCGTCGGGTTGACGTCCATCTCCTCCGCCCGGGCGTTCTCCCCGACGATCATTCCCTCGTAGACTTCTTCTGTCGGCCCGACGATCAGCGTGCCGCGCTCTTGCAGGTTCATCAGCGCGAACGTCGTCGTCACCCCCCGGCGGTCGGCCACCATGGAGCCGTTGCGCCGCGTGCGGAGCTCGCCGTGCCACGGCTCCCACCCGTCGAACACGTGGTGGAGGATGCCGGTCCCGCGCGTCTCGGTCAGGAACTCGGTGCGGAAGCCGATCAGGCCGCGGGCCGGCACGCGGTAGTCGAGCCGCACCCAGCCCGTCCCGTGGTTGACCATCTCGAGCATGGTCCCCTTGCGGAGGGCGAGCAGCTGGGTGACGACGCCGAGATACTCGTCGGGCACGTCCACCGACACCCGCTCCACCGGCTCGTGGATCTTTCCGTCGATCTCGCGGGTGACCACCTGGGGCTTGCCCACGGTGAGCTCGAAGCCCTCACGTCGCATGGTCTCGACCAGCACGGCCAGCTGCAGCTCACCGCGCCCGAGCACCTCCCACAGGTCGGGCCGGTCGGTGTTGCTGACCCGGATGGCCACGTTGCCGACCAGCTCGGAGTCCAGGCGGGACTTCAGCAGCCGGGCCGTCAGCTTCGTCCCGTCGGCTCCCGACAGCGGCGAGGTGTTGATGCCGCTGGTCATGGCCCGGCTGGGCTCGTCGACCGTGATGGCGGGGAGCGCGATCGGCCGGTCGGGATCGGCCAGGGTCTCGCCGATCGTGACGTCGGCGAGACCGGCGACCGAGACGATCTCCCCCGGTCCGGCCGATTCCGCCGGCACCTGGTCGAGCGCCTCGGTGACGTAGAGCTCGGTGATCTTGGCCTTCTCGACGGTGCCGTCGAGCCGGCACCAGCCCACGGTGCTGCCCTTCACGAGGGTGCCGTTGTGGATACGGCAGATGGCGAGCCGCCCCACATAGGGGGACGCCGACAGGTTGCAGACCAGCGCCTGGCTCGGCATGTCCTCGTCGAACGACGGTGCCGGGACGTGCTGAATGATCGTCTGGAAGAGCGGTTCGACGTTCACGCCCTCGACCCCCCGCTCCGCGCTGACCCAGCCGGCCCTGGCGTTGGAGTAGAGGATCGGGAAGCCGATCTGGTCCTCGTCGGCGTCGAGGTCGAGGAAGAGCTCCTCGACCTGGTGGATCACCTCCGCGATGCGGGCGTCGGGCCGGTCGACCTTGTTGATCACGACCACGACGGGGAGCCGGGCCTCGAGCGCCTTGCGCAGCACGAAGCGGGTCTGGGGGAGCGGCCCCTCCGAGGCGTCGACCAGCAGCAGCACGCCGTCGACCATGGTCAGCCCGCGCTCCACCTCGCCCCCGAAGTCGGCGTGTCCGGGGGTGTCGACGATGTTGAGCTTCACGCCGCCCCAGCGCACGGCGGTGTTCTTGGCCAGGATGGTGATGCCCTTCTCCCGCTCCAGGTCGCCCGAGTCCATGACCCGGTCGGTGAGCTCCTCGTGCGCGCCGAAGGCGCCGGTCTGGCGCAGCAGGGCGTCGACCAGCGTCGTCTTGCCGTGGTCGACATGGGCCACGATGGCCACGTTCCTGATGTCCTCGCGCGTTCCCATGGGGGAGCCAACGATAGAGGACCGGGGAGCCTCCTCAGGCGGCGGAGCGCACCGGGGCACCCGAGCCGGCCAGGACCAGGCCCACGGCCTCCGCTCCCAGGGTGAGCACCGCCGGCTCCGGCTCCACCCGGACCAGGCGGCCGGAGTCGGGCCACCACCCCACCACTCGCCCGGGGACGCCGCTGCCGCGGGTCCGCAGCGCCTCGACGAGCGTCACGAGGGCGAGCTCGGCGCGCACCGTTTCGCGGCGCGGCCCGGACAGCACGACGAGGTCGGCGCGGTCCGTGCGGACCTCGGCACGGCCCCGGAGCGCGAGGAGGGCGGAGTGGGGGCTGTCCCACCAGCGGTCCCGTCCGATGACGGGGGCCGATCCCAGGGCCGACCAGTCGAGGGCACACCACAGGCGGGTGGCCCAGGTCACCGCTTCGGCGCCCACGGCCACCCGGCCGGCGGGCGGGAGGCCGGCGACCCAACGGTCGAGCTGCGAGGCGCACGGGCTGCCGTCACGGGCCCAGCGGCAGGACTCCTCGAGCCGGGCCCGCACCGCCTCGACCGGGGAGCGGGCGTCGCCGGCGACCAGCTGGCGCACCGCCGCGAGCCCGAGCGCCCGGCGCGCCGTGCGGGCGGACCAGGCGAAGGGCCGTTGCCCGGCGAGATCGGTTGCGTCGCTGCTGAGCGCGGCCCTGATCTCGTGACCGGTGACGCGGAAAGGGCCCGCCCCGGCCCGCCGGACGGCCAGCCCGGCCAGGATGCCCTTCGCCTCCTGGAGCGCTGCGCCCCACGAGGACGGGTCGACGCCCGCCAAGGGCGCGACAAGGGTGTCGGTCAGCCGTTCAGCCATGCGGACCCGTGGCCAGCCACGCGGAGAGGTGCGAGGCGATCGCCCGGAGGTGCTCCTCGCGCACGTCCTCGACGCCGTAGCGGCCGGTCGCCGATTCGAGCAGCGCCAGGCGAAACGGGGGGGTGCCGCTGCGCAGGGTCTCGAGGAGGGCGAGGTAGTGCAGGGACCTGCGCTCCCGGGCCCACGGTCCGCTCGTCGAGAGCCCGAGCGCACACAGCGAGGCCGTGCCCGGCTGTGGCAGGCCCACCAGCAGGTCGAAGGAGCCGTGCAGCACCACCCGACCCCCGGCGAGCGGGATCGCGACGCGATCGTTCGTCCGCGGCATCCAGCCCGGGGCGAACCGGGGGACCATCTCCCTCACATTGGCCGCATGCGACGCCACCGTCTCGGACAGGGACGCCCGCGCGGCGGGGGGCAGCGACTCGATCTGCCGTACCAGCTCCTCGGCACCGGACGCACGCAGCCCGTCGAGCGCGTCGCGCAGCGGATGGTCGAACCTTCCCTCGGTGACGAGCTGGCGGAACAGCACGTGCACGAGGCGGGAGAGGACCAGCTCGTCGGACAGCCCTTCGTCGTCCCGCCATCCTGCTGGCGAGCCGAGCAACTGGCTCGGCCCGAGGAAGACCGGCGGGGCGTGCTCGCCCCGGGTGGCGACGACGTCGAAGGCGGCGTCCTCCAGCCAGGCGCGCAGGCCGCCGGCCAGCTCGGGGTCGAAGCGGGGCCGTGCGGCCGTGTCGCCCCTGAGCAGCGCGAGCACCTCTCTCCCGCTGCTGCGCTCCGCCGCCGCGACCTCGAGGTGCGCAGGCTGCAGCAGCGGGCGTGGTGCGACGAGGACCATCGGTGCAGTGTGCCCACGGGGTGTGACATACCCTGGCATCTGCATGGCATCCGCCCTCGTCCCGCCGACGCCGGCGACCGACGTCGCTTTCTTCGCGATCTTCGGGATCTTCGTCGTGGCCATGGTGGTGCTGGCCGTGCTCGTCATCGTCTGGGCGGTGCGCCACGACCTCGCCGGCCGCAAGGCGTGGCGCGAGCGCCAGCAGTCCCGGAGCGAGCAGTCCCCGCCGCCGCCCCGGGCCGCACCGTGAGCACCCCGGTCCTCTCCGACGGAACGGTGACCGCCACGTGGTCGGCGCGCCTCCGCGGGCGGTGGGCGCAGCGGCGGCGCGCCACCGGCGGGCCCCGTGGGCCGGCGCCACAACGGACGGCCTTCGTGCTGGCGGGCGGCGGTAGCCGGGGCGCGGTCCAGGTGGGCATGCTCGGAGAGCTGCTCCGGCGCGGCATCCGCGCCGACCGGGTGTTCGGAGCCTCGGTCGGGGCCATCAACGGCGCGTCGTACGCCGGCAATCCGACCCTCGAGGGGATCGAGCGCATGGCCACCATCTGGCGGGACGTGAAGGGGACGGACATCTTCCCCCGCAGCACCTTCGACGGGCCCTGGGCCTTCCTGCAAAAACGCGCCGCCGTGCACGCGAACTCGGGGCTGCGCGCCATCATCGAGGCGGGGATCGACTACGAGAACCTCGAGGACGCCTCCATCCCGATCGAGGTGGTGACGACGTCGCTCACCGACGGCAGAGAGCGCTGGATCGGGCACGGCCCCGCGGTCGAGGCCATCCTGGCCTCGTCGGCGATCCCGTCCATCTTCCCGCCGGTGTCGATCGACGACGACGTGCTGGTCGACGGCGGCGTGGTCAACAACGTGCCGATCAGCCGCGCGCTGGCCGCCGGGTGCGACCGAATCTACGTGCTGCTCTGCGGGCCGCTGCACTACCACCCCCGCCCACCTCGCCGACCGGCCGAGGCGGCGTTGACGGCGTTCTTCGTGGCCATTCACGCGCGCTTCGTGCGCGAGCTGGCGTCCCTGCCGCCGGGCGTCGAGGTGGTCGTCTTCAGCGGCGGCGGGGAGCCGTCGGGCCAGTACCGCGACTTCTCGGCCACGGCAACCCTGATAGAGGAGGGCCGCGCCGAGGTGGCCGACGTGCTCGACCGTTACATCGGGACGTCCCACGACCTCGCCCACCCGGCGCCGACCACCTCCCCGTGAACACCGACGGCCCCCCGTGAACCCCCACCGCTATCTCCTCTCCAACGACGCACCCGAGGCGATGGACCGCTTCACCGCGTTCGCGACGCTGTTCGACCCCTCGACCTTCCGCCACCTCGACGGGCTCGGGCTGACCCACGGTTGGCGCTGCTGGGAGGTGGGCGCCGGGGGCACGACGGTGGTCAACCACATGGCGGAGCGGGTCGGCCCGGACGGACACGTGCTCGCGACCGACATCAACCTGTCGTGGGCCACGGGTGCGGCGGGGCCCAACGTCGAGATCCTCGAGCACGACGTCGCGGCTGCGCCGCCACCCGGGGGTCCCTTCGACCTCGTGCACGCCCGTCTCGTCCTGGTGCACGTGCCCGAGCGCGACCTCGCCCTCGACCACATGGTGGCCTCGCTCCGGCCCGGCGGGGTGCTGCTCGTGGAGGACGCCGACCCGGCGCTCCAGCCGCTCAGCTGCCTGGAGGAGACGGGGCCCGCGCAGGCGTTGGCCAACCGCCTGCGCCGCGGCTTCCGGTCGCTCCTGGCCGAACGGGGCGTCGACCTGGCGTACGGGCGCACCCTCCCCCGGCGCCTGCGGGGGGCAGGCCTGGTCGATGTCGCGGCCGACGCCGCCTTCCCGGTCAGCGATCCTGCGTGCAACCACCTCGAGGTGGCGACGGTCAACCTCATCCGGGACCGGCTCCTGGACCACGGGATCGCCACGGAGGCCGAGATCGCCCAGCACCTGGCCGCCGTGGCCGCCGGGGAGCTCGACCTGACCCAGCCGCCGATGATCTCCTGTTGGGGCCGCCGGCCTGCCGCCTGACCGCTGCCGGCGGGGTCCGCGTCGCCAGGGTCACAACATCCTGGTGGAATAGGGGGCGTGCCCGACGCCTCACCCGAGTCGCTCTTCCATCCCGCCGTCGCGAGCTGGTTCGCCCGGCGCTTCCCTGCCGGGCCGACAACCCCGCAGTCGGCGGCCTGGCCGCACATCGCCGAGGGCCGCGACGTGCTGGTCGCCTCGCCGACCGGCTCGGGCAAGACCCTGACGGGGTTCCTGGTGGCCATCGATGCCGCCTACCGGGCCGCCGAGGCGGGTGCCCGGGCGGGGGGTGCGCCCGAGGTCCTCTATATCTCGCCGCTGCGGGCGCTCGCCGTCGACGTGCACGAGAACCTCCACGTCCCGCTGGGGGAGATCCGGGAGGAGGCGGCCCGTCTCGGCTACCCCGACCCCGGGCTGCGGATCGCGGTGCGCACGGGCGACACGCCGCCGGCCGAGCGGGCCGCCATGAAGAAGCAGTCACCCGACCTGCTGGTCACCACGCCCGAGTCGCTCTACCTCCTCCTCACCGCGCCGTCGTCGCGCGCGCTGCTGCGCGGGGTGCGCACCGTCATCGTCGACGAGGTGCACACGCTGGCCCGCGACAAGCGCGGCAGCCACCTGTCGCTCAGCCTGGAGCGGCTCGACGCGCTCGTCACCGAGAGCGGGGGCAGCCTGCAGCGCATCGGGCTGTCGGCGACGCAGCGCCCGCTCGACCTCGTGGCCCGGCTGCTCTCGGGAGTGCACGAGGGCCGCCTGCCCACGGTCATCGTCGACTGCGGCCATGCCCGCGACCTCGAGGTGGCGATCGAGCTGCCAACCACCGAGCTCGAGGCGGTCATGAGCGGCGGTCAGATGTCCGACATCCTCGACCGCGTCGCCGAGCACACCCGCCACCACCGCACCACACTGATCTTCGTCAACACCCGCAAGATGGCGGAACGGGTGGCCCACCAGCTGGCGGAGCGCCTCGCCGACGAGGAGCCCGGACGCGACGTCGACGTCGACGCGTCGCTCCTCGTGGCGGCGCACCACGGCAGCCTGTCCGCGGCGCGGCGGCGCATCGTCGAGACGCGACTGCGCGCCGGCGACCTGCGCGCGCTGGTGGCCACGGCGTCGCTCGAGCTCGGGATCGACGTGGGACCGGTCGAGCTCGTCTGCCAGATCGGCTCGCCCCGCGCCATCGGGACCTTCCTTCAGCGCGTCGGCCGTGCCAACCACCACCGGGACGGGACGCCGGCGGGGCGCCTCTACCCGACCACGCGCGACGAGCTGGTCGAGTGCACCGCGCTGCTCGTCGCCGTCCGCGAGGGCCGCCTCGACCTGCTCGAGCCTCCAGTCGCCCCGCTCGACGTGCTGACCCAGCAATTGGTGGCCGAGGTGGCCTCCACCGAGGAGCGCGACGTCGAGGCGATGTGGGCCATGACCAGGCAGGCCGCTCCCTACGCCGAGCTGTCGCGCCAGGACTTCGACGACGTGGTGGCGCTGGCGAGCTGGGGGATCGAGACGGGACGCGGCCGCCGGGGGGCCCACCTGCACCACGACGCCGTGAACGGGCGCCTGCGCGCCCGACGGGGCGCCCGGCTGGCCGCGCTCACGGGCGGGGGCGCCATCCCGGAGACGGGCGACTACCGCGTCGTGCTCGACCCCGACGGCGTGACCGTGGGCTCGGTGCACGAGGACTTCGCGGTCGAAGCGACGGCAGGGGACATCTTCCTCCTCGGCACCCACTCGTGGCGCGTCGCCAAGGTCGAGGTCGGCACGGTCCGGGTCCACGACGCAGGGGACCTGCCCCCGACGATCCCGTTCTGGCTGGGCGAGGCGCCGGCCCGCACCGCCGAGCTCTCGGAGGCAGTCAGTGAGCTGCGCGCCGCGCTCGAGCCGCTGCTGCGGGACGGGGACGGTGACGGCGCGCGCGCCCTGGTGCGTGATCGGGCCGGCGTGTCGGCCGAGGTGGCCCAGCAGGTGGTGGCCTACTGCGCCGCCGGCCTGGACGCGCTCGGGCACCTGCCGACGCGCGAGCGGATCGTGGTGGAGCGCTGCTTCGATGAGAGCGAGGGATCGCAACTCATCATCCACGCCCCCTTCGGCGGGCGCATCAACCGGGCGCTCGGCCTGGCCCTGCGCAAGCGGTTCTGCGTCTCCTTCGACTTCGAGCTGCAGGCGGCGGCGGACGACGACACCGTCGTGCTGTCGCTCGGACCCCAGCACAGCTTCCCGCTGACCCGCGTGCAGTCGATGCTCTCGAGCGCCAAGGCCTCCGAGGTCCTGACCCAGGCCGTGTTGCCCCACCCGATGCTCGGTGCGCGCTGGCGCTGGAACCTGAACCGCGCCCTCGTGCTCCCGCGCATGAACGGAGGGAAGCGACGTCCGATCCACCTGCAGCGCATGGAGGCGGATGACCTCCTGGCCGCGGTCTGGCCCGGCCTGGCCGCCTGCCAGGAGAACGCGCCACCCGGGCCGGTGGCGGTGCCCGACCACGTACTGGCCCGTCAGACGGTCCACGACTGCCTGCACGAGGGGCTCTCGGTGGAAGGCCTGGTCGAGGTGTGGGCGAAGATCGAGTCCGGCGCGATCGCCGTGCACACGGTCGAGTCGTCGGAACCGTCGCCCTTCTCGCACGCCATTCTGAGCGGGCGCCCCTTCACCTACCTCGACGACGCGCCGCTCGAGGAGCGGCGCACCCGGGCGCTCTCGCTGCGCCGCGGCCTCGGCGAGCTCGGCCCCGACGGCCTGCCGGTACCCGCCACGGAACTGGCCGCTCTCGATCCCGAGGCGGTCGCGATCGTGCTCGACCAGGTGTGCCCTCGTCCGCGCAATCCTGACGAGTTGCACGACCTACTGCTGTCGCTGGTGGTGGCGCGGCCCTGCCGGGACTGGGCGAACTGGTACGACGCGTTGGCCGCCGCGGGCAGGGCGAGCCTGCTCGACGGCTGCTGGGTGGCCACGGAACGCCGTGATGCCGCCGTCTCGCTCGGTGCTGACGACGATGTCGCGGCCGCCTGCGTGGCCGGTCACCTCCAGTTGGCCGGACCGGTCTCGGTCGAGCAGCTGATAGCGGACGCGCCGCTGCCGTCGGGGGCGCCGATGGGTGCGCCGCTGTCGGAGGGCCGGGCGCGCACCGCACTGGCCCGCCTCGAGGCCAGGGGGTCGGCCATCGAGCTGCCGGACGGTCGCTGGTGTGCGCGCAACCTGCTGGTCCGACTGCACGGGTCCAGTCGCAGCCGTCGCCGTCGCATGGTCGAGGCGGTGCCGATCGCCGACTACGTGCGCTTCCTCACGCACTGGCAGCATGCGACGCCCGACAGCCGGGTCGAGGGACGGGCCGGGTTGCTCCAGGTGCTCGAACAGCTGGCCGGGATCGAGGCGCCGGCGGCGGAATGGGAGTCACAGATCCTCCCGGCCCGGGTGACCGACTACGACCCGCACTGGCTCGACGAGCTGTGCCTGTCCGGTGAGGTGGTGTGGGGGCGCCTCACCCCCCGCCCCGAGCGGCCCGGTCGGAGCGGCACGCCCTCGCCGGCCACCCCTCTCGCCTTCGTCATGCGCGACGACCTCCAGACGATCTTGCGGGCCGTCCGCGCCGGGGCCGTGGCCCCCGAGCCGGAGGTCGGCGCGGCGGCCGACGTCCTGGCAGCCCTGCGCACGCGGGGCGCCTGCTTCCGTCCCGAGCTGTCTCCGCTCACCGGCCGGCTCCCGGCCGAGGTGGACGAGGGGCTGTGGGATCTGGTGGCGCGCGGGCTCGTCACCGCCGACGCCTTCTCGGCCGTGCGCTCCCTGCTCTCCGCCCGCGACCGCTGGCGGACCCGGACGGTGCGCCGCCCGTCGGGGCGCCTCGCCCGCCGGCGCGCTCCCGTGGGGACCGGCATCGGGGAGGGCCGCTGGTCGCTCCTGCCGGGAGCCGAGGTGCTCGGAACGCCTGCGGTCGACGACGGGGTGCTCCTGCCGGGCAACGAGGAGTTGGCGGAGTCGGTGGCGCACCAGATGCTGGCGCGCTGGGGCGTCGTCGCCTGGGAGGTCTGGAGCCGAGAGTCGTTCAAGGTGCCCTGGCGCGAGGTGGTGTGGGCGTTGCGCCGGCTCGAGGCGCGGGGAGTCGCTCTGGGGGGCCGGTTCATCGCCGGGCTCTCGGGGGAGCAGTATGCACTCCCCGAGGCGTTCGAGGAACTGCAGGTCGTGCACCGCGCCACCGCCAGGGGCGAGCAGGTGGTCGTGGCCGGTGCCGACCCGCTCAACATGACCGGTTCCATCATCGCCGGCGCCCGTGTCCCGACGCGGCGCAACCAGCGCGTGGTCTACCGCGACGGCGTCGTGGTGGAGCGCCTCGAGGCGGGGTGAGCGTGTTCTCCAAGCGGACCATCGACCTGAACGCCGACGTGGGCGAGGCCGCGGACGCCGCGGGTGTCGAAGTCGAACGAGCACTGCTCGGTCTCGTCACCACGGCGCATGTCGCATGCGGCGGCCATGCCGGCGACGATGCGTCCATGGCGGCGACCGTTGCGGCAGCGCTCGAGCGTTCGGTGCGGGTCGGTGCCCACCCGTCCTATCCCGACGGCGACGGGTTCGGCCGCCGCCCCCTGGAGATCGACCGGGACCAACTCCGGTCCTCTCTGTGTGAGCAGATCCGGGCGCTCGAGCGGATCTGTCGGGCCGCCGGCACGGCGATCGAGTCGGTGAAGGCCCATGGCGCGCTCTACGTGGAGGTCGCAAAAGGGGGAGCGATCTACGAGACGCTGCGCGACGCGGTGCGTGACAGCTGCGGCGAGCGCGTCACGCTGGTGCTCCCGTCTGGCTGCCGCGCCATGGCCATGACATTGCGCGACGGGATCTCGGCGTGTGAGGAGGGGTTCTGTGACCGGGCGTACCGGTCCGACGGTGGGCTGGTCGAGCGCGGCACCGCCGGCGCCATGGTGAGCGACCCCAAGGAGGCGGCCGCCCGGGCACTCAGCCTGGCCCGCGGCGCCATCGCCGCCAGCGACGGCAGCGTGTTGGCCCTCTGGGTGGACACGTTGTGCGTGCACGGCGACTCGCCCGGAGCGGTGTCCATCGCGACGGCAGTCCGCAAGGCAATGGTCGAATCGGGCATCGACGTGGTCGCGCCGGCGCATGCATGATGCAGTCGGTTCCCCCGGGGGAGCTGCGGCGCCTCGGTGATCGCGCCTTCCTGATCGGCGTCGCCGGCCCCGCCGCCGGCCGCGTCCTGGCGGAGGCGCTGCGGCGGGCGCTGGCGCACACGGGGGATGTCGACGTGGTGTGCGGGTTCGCCACGGTCGCCGTCCTGCCGACCGACCGTGACGCGGATCTCGAACGGGTGGAGGCGGTCGTGGGCCGCCTGTCCGAGGAGTTCGAGGGGCACGAGGCCGCCGTTGCCGACAGCGCGACGCCTCCGGGCCGGCTCGCGACAGTTCCGTGCGTCTTCGACGGACCGGACCTGGCCGAGGTGGCGGCGCGCACCGGGTGCGCGGCGGACCAGGTTGTGGCGTACTTGACGGCGCGGCCGTTGACCGTCGCCGTCGTGGGATTCTCCCCGGGCTTCGCCTATCTCGACGGGCTCCCCGAGCCGCTCCGCGCCGTGCCGCGCCGCGACCGCCCGCGGCCCTCGGTGCCCGCCGGCTCTGTCGCGCTCGCCAACGGGCACGCCGCCGTCTACCCGACGGCGTCGCCGGGCGGATGGCAACTCGTCGGCCGCACCGGCGTCACGCTCTTCTCGCCGGAGACGCCCCCGTACGCGCTGCTCGCGCCGGGGGACCGGGTACGTCTCGCCGTGGCCGGTACCGGTGATCAGGTCGACCCCCCGCCGGTGCGCGCGCCGGCGTGGTCGCCGCCCCCCACGGCCCGCCTCGTCCTCGACGTCGTCACGCCGGGCCTGCGCGCCGTGGTCCAGGACGGCGGCCGGCGGGGCGTGGCCGCAGCGGGGGTCCCCTCGGCCGGGCCGGCCGATCCCGTCTCGTTCATCCTGGCCAACCGCCTTGTCGGCAACACGGACGAGTCGGCGACGATCGAGGTCACCGGCGGCGGCACGCGCCTGCGCGGCGCGGGCCCGTCCCACGTCGCCGTCGTCGGTGCCGCACCGGAGGTACGCGTCGACGGCGTGGAGGTCCCGGCAGGCCAGGTAGTGCCGATCGGCGAGGGCCACGTGCTCGAAGTGGGGCCGCTGCAGCGGGGGTGCCGTACCTACGTGGCGGTCGCCGGCGGCTTCGTCGGGCCCGCAGCGTTCGGGAGCAGCGCCAGCGACGAGCTGTGTCACCTCGGCGCGGGGCCGCTCTCCCCGGGGCAGCCCCTCTACGCGGGAACCTGGGCACCGCCGCTGGGAGACCACATCGCGGCCGGCGCGGCGAGCAGCCTCGCGGCCGGTGGCACTCCGGTGGAGCTCCGCGTCGTGCCGGGACCGCACCCCGAGTGGTTCGAGCCCGCAGCGCTCGAGCAGCTGGGTGGGATGCTGTTCGTCGTCGAGGGGGACAGCAACCGGGTCGGGGTCAGGCTGCGGGAGGAAGGCGGCGCGACCAGGCTGCGAGGGCACGTGCGGGACGGCGAGCTCGACTCGCAGGGCGTCGTGACCGGCGCGGTGCAGGTCCCGCCCGCGGGCGACCCGGTCATCCTCATGCCCGACCACGCGACGCTCGGGGGCTACCCCGTGCTGGCGGTGGTGGCCTCCGCCGACCATGGCCTGCTCGGCCAGTGCGCCCCGGGGACCCGCGTCCGCCTCGTCCCGATCGACCACGACGAGGCCCGTGCGGCCTGGAAGGCCCGGCGACGCGCCGTCGAAGGTGGGGTCGTCGGTCACTACCCACTGTCGGCCGGTTGAGCGGGTTTCAGACCAGCAGCTTGACGGCCGTGCCGACTCCGATGAGGACGACGACGACGCGAAGCGCCGGAGCGGGAAGAGCCAGGGCGACGCGGGCACCGATGTAGCCCCCGACGAGACTGCCCGCGGCGAGGAGGCCGACCGCCTCCCACGCGAGGCCCCCATGAATGAGGAAGACGACGGCGGCGATGCCGTTGACGATCATGGAGAGCACGGCACGCAGGCCGCTGGTGTGGGCGATGGAGACCGGCAACGCGAGGCCCAGCACGGCGAGGAACATGACGCCCATGGCGGCGCCGAAGTAGCCGCCGTAGACGGACGCGGCGAACACACCCGCCACGAGGAGGGCCGGCCGGGTGCGCGGGTGGGCCGAGCCACGGTCGAGCACGCGCCGCAGCACAGGCTGGGCGGCGAAGAGGGCGGCCGCACCCAGGACGAGCCAGGGGACCACATCGTCAAAGGTCGCCGGCGACGTCGTGAGGAGGAGCAGTGCGCCGGCGACTCCTCCGGCCAGGGCAACCGGCGTGAGCCGGACCAGCCGATTCGCCTGGTCCCCGATCTCGCTGCGGTACCCGGCCGCCGAAGCGAGATAGCCGGGCCAGATCCCGACCGTGTTGGTGATGTTCGCCGTGAGGGCCGGGTACCCGAGCGCGAGGAGGATGGGGAAGGAGATCAGGCTCCCACCGCCGGCCACGCCGTTGAAGATGCCGGCACCCACCCCAGCCAGGACGATCAGCGCGACGTGGGACGCGGGCATGGTGGGCAACAGTACGGGACGGGCAGCGTATCCCCACCCTGCGGGACCCGAAGCCGTGCACGGCATGAGCCTTCAACACGGGTGTCGACCTGCGAATTAATTGCCGGCGAGCGCAAGGTTCTCAGAACTCCCCCGTTTCAATCGCAACGACAGAGGAGGCCACCGTTCTCGGTGGGGATGGCAAGGGGTCACACATGAGGGGTCGAATCCGGATCGCCGCGGTGGGGTTGATGGCGATGACGGTCGCCGCCGCGCTGTCATCGACGGCGGGCGCGCAGACGGTCACACAGTGGAACGTCCAGTCGAACGGCGGATTCGTGTCGCTGGACCTCCTCAACACGCTCCAGCTCTCCGGTGGCGGCTCCGAGGCGGACGCCAGCAGCGCACCGCAAGCCGATGCGTCGGGCACGGGCGCCTGTCTCTCGACGGCGTCGTCGACCGACCCCTGCCCCACGAGCCCGACGTCCTCGCTCAGCGGCTTCGCGCTCGACAGCACGCAAGATGCCGTCGCCAAGGGCGCCGGCGTGACGGCGACGCCGACCGGATCGAGCACGTGCACGCTCCCGATCGACACCCCTCTGATCAATGTCGACGTGTCGTGTGGCACGGCGTCGGCCTCCGAGGACAGCAGCGGCGATCCGACGGCCAGCGGCACCGGGAGCCTCGCCAACGTGTCCATCGGCCTGAGTCTGACCGACGTGCTGCAGAGTCTCCTGGGTGGCTCGCTTCCGTCCGCGTCCTCGGTGTGCAACGACGCCCCGGCGGCCGGCACGACGGCCGGTTCGAACACGAGCCCGTTGTCATCGACGGTGTCGAGCGTCCTCAGCACTGTGAACGGCATCCTGCCCGCCAATCTCGATCTCAACCCGACGAGCGTCGCGAGCGGGAGCGACCTGGCTGGTGAGTGCTCCATCCTCAGCGGGCTGCTCACCCAGATCGGGGCCGCGGGCGGCTCGTCGCCGGTGACCGGCCTCGTGACCGGCATCCTCGACCAGGTGCTCGGGCTCACGGGCGGCAACGCCGTCAGCGTGCAGCCGCTGTCGATCGATCTCGGTGGATCGACCTCGTCGGTCAGCACGAGTGGCAACGTCGTCACCGACTCGGTGACCCAGCACGCGGTCGACGTCAATCTGTTCGGCCTGGCCGACCTGCAGGTGGCGCCGACCACCGCTTCGGTCGCCCTCGACCGCAGCTCCGGCACGGTGACACCGAGCTGCAACGCCGGCCTGGTCTCGTACTCGACCAACGGCTCGCTGCCGACCTTCGTCAACATCACACAGCTGAACGCCCTGGTGAACCAGATCCTCTCCACCCTGGGGAGCAGCGGCAGCGCCCTCAGCTCGGCGCTCGGGAGCCTGCTGACCGGGATCATCAGCTACAACCCCGACGGCAACGTGCTGACCTGCAACACCTCGGACCCGGGTACGACGGCCAGCGCCAAGGTCGGCGTCCTCAACCTCGGGGTGCTGAGCGGCCTCATGGGCGGCGTGGGCCTCGATGTCGGCGACGTCAGCGTGACCGGCACCTCGACCGTCTCGACCCCGGCCGTGACCACGGCTGCCGCCACCGCCACGCCGGCGGCGGCCACGCCGGCGGCCGTCACCGCTCCCGCGCCCGCTGCGGTGCCCGACGTCACCACCGTGCACACCGGGGAGTACTGGGCCGGCACCCTGCCCATCATCTTGATGGCCGGGATGGGCCTCGCAGGGATCATGCTCATCGGGCGCCGCCGCATCGCCTCGGTCGTCCGCACCTTCAATCCAATCGCCCGCCGTCGGGGTGGCCAATGAGCCACCAGGGCCGACCCTCCCCTTCGGGTCGGACGGCGGGCTGCCACCGGGCCCGGCCTTCGGGACCTCCTCCGTTCCCCCTCCGGTCTCGGGGGCCGGCCCGGCGGCAGCCACAAGGAAGGCGCGCGACCAGCCGAAAGAAAAGAAGGTGACAGGGGAACGAGGCCGGATGCTCCGCCACCGGCCTCTCGGAGGACCAGGTACA
Source organism: Acidimicrobiales bacterium (assembly GCA_052140165.1). Lineage (GTDB taxonomy): Bacteria > Actinomycetota > Acidimicrobiia > Acidimicrobiales > RAAP-2 > Bog-473. The sequence goes on along the minus strand of JBKQUM010000068.1, from coordinate 32,824 downwards.
TAGATCTCGGAGGATCTGGAGGGAGAGGCAGATGCAGCCGGGCACACCGGAGACGGACCGATGAGATCCCTCCGCAGGATGCGGCGGGCGGGCGTCACGCTCATCGGCGTGGTGCTCCTCTTCGTCGCCATCTTCGCGGCGAGCTACGCCTTCGCCCACCAGGCGCATCAGCGCCATGCCCAGGCCGTGCTCGTCCAGAGCGAGCGGGCCGCCATGGCCAAGATCGCCGAGGAGAGCCATGGCGCCTCGTGTCAGGTGGCCGGCGTCCAGCCGGGGCAGCTGTCGGGCATCCTGAGCATTCCCGCCATCAACCTGACGGCTCCGGTCGAGGAGGGCACGGACGATCAGGAGCTCAACGTGGCGGTCGGGCACGACCCGCAATCGGTCTGGCCCGGCGTCGACGGCGCGGCGGTGTTCCTGGCCCACGACGTCAGCTACTTCGTGCACCTCAACGTGCTGAAGCCCGGGGACGTCATCACGTACCAGACGGCCTGCAACACGGTGAAGTTCGCGGTCACAGGGCAGCAGGTCGTAGCGGCCGGCTCACCGGTGTCGGACACGACCGCCCCGAGCGTGGTGCTCGACACCTGCTGGCCGCCCAACGCGCTCTTCTTCACTCCGGACCGGCTCCTCATCCGGGCCACCGAGGTGGGCGCGGTCACCAGGGGTGCGAACCTGGACCCGGGCGCGGAGTTCATCCGGACCGTCAAGTCCACCGACTACACGACCTCGGCACCGCCGGCGCTGCAGGCCCAGGGCCTGACCCTCGAGCAGAACGAGGCGCCGATGGGCACCATGAACCTGGTGAACGCGTCGGTGGCCTTCGCCCAGTCGCCGGGTCCGCTGTCGCTCGAGGCGGCCGCGCTCGAGACCTACTTCGGCGGGCTGCACGCCGGCGATCAGCGGCAGGCGTCCTGGTGGGACGCCATGGCACCGGGCGTGGCCATGCCGCCGCAGCTGAGTGGTGCGACCGTCACCGGGCACGACGCCCCCCTCGACGTCGAGATCGACTCGGCCCACGGGTACCCGACGCAGGTCGTGCTGCGGACCACGGTGACCCTCGCAGGGGGCTCCGCACCCGGTGAGCACGCCATGACCGTCGTTCTCCCTGTTCACGGCTCTGTGGTCACCATCGGGAGCTGGGCCTTTTCTTGAGCGTCTGTTGTCGGGCGAGTCCATCGGGCAACCGTAAGAGTCGCGGGACACACACGTTTTCCCAATGAGGACCCGGGGAGGGGTTCCGGAGGAGGAACGGTTCACATGAGTTTCGACGAGATGTACGACGAGATGCTGCACGACGAGTTCCGGTCGCGTGGGAAGCACGCGGCGCCCGAGGCGGTCGCGGAGGAGCACGAGGGGCCGAGGGGGCTCTCGCGCTTCCGCACCGCCGCCGCGGTGGGAGCCGGCGGTCTGGCCTGTGCCGCCGTCGGCGCCTTCCTTGGCGGCCTCGGCGGGTACTTCACGGTGAACCCGGCCGCCGCACACTCGCTCGCCTCCTCGACCGCACAGGAGCAGCCCCTGGCGGCTGCCGTCAACCAGGCCTACCGGTCCTCCCCGTCGTTGAGCGGCTCGGCCGCCATCGCGGCCGCCTCGTTCTCGTCGCTGTCCGGCTCCCTGACGCAGGGCATCGCCCCGTTCCAAGCGCTCACCTACGACCCGCCGATGAACCTGCCGGTGACGACGTTGTCCCTAGCCACCTTCGGTCTCCCCGGCACCGGCGGCACGACCGGCGCGCCCGGTGGCGGCGCGGGCGGCGCCGCCGGTGCCGGTACGGGTGCCGGCACGGGTTCCGGCGCGGGCTGCGCGACCCAGAGTGATCTCGGCCTCAGCTGCATCCTCGACAACCTGACCGGCCTCCTGGGCAACCTCGGGGGTGCGCAGGGCAACCCCTCGAGCCTGGTCAACGGGCTCGTTCCCACTCTGGCGGGCGTCGTCTCCGACGTGACCGGGACGCTGTCGGACCTGAGCTCGTTGCTGCCGACGGGCGGCCTGCCGGCGACCGGCCTGCCGACCACCGGCCTCCCGTCGATCGGGCTGCCATCTCTGGGCGCGTCGGTCCCGGCGACCACCGGTGGCCGGAGCTCGGGGCGCTCGGGGACCTCGGGGTCAGGTTCCGGCGCCAGCTCGCTCACCGAGCTCCTGAGTGGCGTGGTCGCCGCCACAGGTGGCTCGACCGGCTCGACGCCCACCCTTCCCTCGCTCCCGCTCCCGTCGACGGGCACCGTGGTCCCGAGTGTGCCCAGTCTTCCGGTGACGACGCCATCCGGTTCGGCACCCGAGCCTCCCACGGTCACCACGCCCACTGCCCCGTCGAGTGGCGGGACGTCCACCATCAACGTGCCATTGCCCGCGCTCCCGGTGCCCGTGAGCACTCCGACCATCTCCGGCGGCGGCATCTCGGTCGGCATCAGTACGAGCGGGTCGACGTCGGGCCTTACCCTCACCCTCCCCTAGGGACGCAAAGCGCGTAGCGTGCGGGTCGCCGCTCCTGCGAGGTCGGCGACCGGCACACCCGAGGAGGTTCCATGGTAAGGCTGACGTGCCTCTTGCGTCGCAAGGAGGGTCTGACCCCGGCGGAGTTCCACGCCCACTGGCGCGATGTCCACGGCCCACTGATCGCCGCCAGCCTGAGCGGGCGCCATGTCCTGCGTTACGAGCAGCACCCGCGTCCGCTCGACGAGTACGACGGCGACAGCGATCCCGGGTTCGACGGCGTGACGGTGCAGTGGTTCGAGAGCATGGACGCGTACCGGGCCCACATGGGAGAGCCCGATTTCCGGGACATCTGGGCCGACATCGAGCACTTCCTCGACACCGATCAGCTGCACTTCATCGTCACCGAGCACCCCCGCGTCGTCATCGGTGACGACGCGGCCTCATTCCCCCTGGCCTAATCGGGGTGGCGGCGACAGCGCCGTGAGCCCCGGGCTCGTGGCCGGGTGCACCCGCTCCTCTTCGCTCGGGGCTTCGGTCGGTGGCTCCGACGAGACTGGTCCGGGAACGGCACGCAGTGCGTGGCGGACGGGTGGTCGGGCCTCCTCCGCCTCGGCGCGCCGGCGCTCCATCAGGTCGAGCAGGTCCCGCCACTCCCGCCCACCGATCCGGGACACCTCCTTGGGCAGGCGCCGCAGCAGCCGGTCCACGTCCCTCCGGTGGAGCTCGGCCAGGCCTCCCATGACGAAGACCGTGGCCGCGGGGAGGTGGGCCTCGCCGGTTGCCAGGTCGGCCAGCCGGATGGAGGCGACCTCTGCGTCCTGCATCAGGCCGAGCTGGTCCTGGAGCCCGGTGAGCTGGCGAACGAAGCGTGACGTGCGACCCCCGTACACCCCGGAGCTGAACTCGAGCGCGTAGCGCAGCCGCTTGCAGGCGATGCGGAGGTGGTGGAAGTCCGAGACGACGCCGGACCTCTTGGCCCGTTTGGCGGCCTTGGCGACCTTCTTGTGGCGCGCCACGACGAGGTCGGGCATGCCGATCACGGCGGGAACCCGTGTCGCCAGCGAGCGGCGCGCCGGCCCCTGTTGCACCATGGACGCCAATCCCTTGGCCAGGCGCTCCCAGCGGACGGAGTCGAGGGCGCTCAGCATCTCGGCCCGTGCCGTCTCGCGGTCGCGTTCGAGCAGCGCAGTCAGCTCCGCCAACGGGTCGTGATCATTCGGGCGCATGCCGGCGCTCCAGCCGGCGGTCGCGGCGGCCATGTCTGCCAAACCCTCCTGTTGGACGTCGAGGTCGCGCACGGCCCCGAGCACCCGGCCCAGCCAGCCGAGCTCCTCGCGGAACACCTGGGCCCGCACGGGGAGCACATCGGCGAAGAGCGCCAGCGCCGCGCGCAGCCGGCGGGTGGCGACCCGCATGTCGTGGAGCTCCTCGGGATCTTCCCCGAGCCGTGTCCCCGGCTCCTTGTCGCGCAGCACGGCGAGCTGGCGGCGCAGGACCGCAAAGGCGAGCTCACCCATGGTCGACGACTCCGAGATGTCGGTGGATCCGAGGTCGGGCGAGCCGGGGATCTCCAGACCCACGGCGAGGAGGCCGGCCTCGAACTTCGACAGACGGGCCGGCTGCAGACCGCACGATGCCCGCAGCTGATCAACGATCGGGTCCAGGGCCTCGAGCCACTCGGGCCGTACCTCGACCTCCACCCGACGCAGCTGCATGGGCCGCTGACCGCCACCGACGACGATCATGGTGTCGTCGAGCGCGACCTCCGCCGCGTCGACGCCGCCGACGCGCAGAGCGAACGGCCGGCGCCGCGTGCGGACCTGGAGGACCTCGCGCAGGCGGCGTGACCCGACAATGGCGCGCAGCCGGCGGCCGACCGCGCCTTCGGCCCCGAGTGCGGCCACCCCGGACGCGGGCAGCACCTCGGTCACCTCGAGGCGCTGACGCAGGCCGCTTCCTTCGGCGGGACGGGTGTCCTTGAGGGTGATCTCGTCGTGGCGGCCGCGTCGCCGGGTCCGCACGACGAAGCCGGCGCGGGCCAACCTCCAGTCGTCCGTGTCGAGGTAGGAGTCGACCAGCCGGCGCGGGGTCCGGGCCAGTGCCGTGACGGTTCCACCGTCACCCGTCTTGACCGCGATGGTGGGCAGGGCCGCGAGCCAGCGCTCGACGGGCCGCAGGTCGAGGGCGTCGAACTGCCACTCGATCTCGACGGGGTCCTGCTCGTTCGCCTGAGGATCAGCCCTGGAATCGGACACGGGGTGCAGGCTACTGCGGGCTTCCGCTCCCGGTGCCAGGGGCACCGCGATTGCCGCCACATGGGCGGGAGGCGGCGGTAGTCTGCACGTAGTGGCGCGACGAACATTGACCGCGGAGCTCCCCTCGGCGACGGAGATCGTCCAGGCAGCCGGCGGCCTCGTCGTCCGCCGCCACAAGGGGTCGCTCGAGATCGTCGTGGTGCATCGGCCGGTGCAGCAGGACTGGTCGTTCCCCAAGGGCAAGCTCGAGACCGGGGAGACCTTCGAGTTGGCTGCCCTCCGCGAGGTGCACGAGGAGACCGGAATGACCTGTCGGCTCCTGCGCTTCATCGGCCACACCGAGTACCTCGACCGCAAGGGCCGGCCCAAGGCGGTGGCCTACTGGGTCATGGCGGCCGAGTCGGGCTTCTTCGCCCCTAACGAGGAAGTGGACGAGCTGCTCTGGCTGGACCTCGAGAGCGCCGCCCGCGTGCTCTCCTACCCCCGTGACTGGGAGCTTGTGGCGGTACTTTCGGCCGCTGACCAGGTAGAACCCCTCATCTGACCCCATCGGATCTTCCTGAAAGATTTGATGTTTAGTGGTCTCCGGATCGGGAATAATGGGCTGTAGCGATCTACCGCCTGATCGCACTGCCGACGTGCCTGCCCCAGCCGAGAGCTCCAGGACCTATCGCCAAGGGCCCTGTGACAACGTTTTGACGTGAATCGGCTGGGGCGCCGTCGGCGTTTCTGCTTCTCTGGGTCAATCCTCGTCGGGCGGGTTCTCGTGCACGATCACCCGGCCCGTCGTCTCAACCGGTGCGATGGCCATCAGCGCGTGCCGGTCGCCTCCCGCCCAGGCCTCGAGGTCGAGCGAGGACAGCCGCTGGACCTCCTCGGGGTCCTCGATGCGCCGGCAGGAGCCGGTGACCAGCACGCTCCATCCTTCGCTGAGGGCCTCGTCGATCCGGTCGATCTCGAAGCCGATCGTGGACCCGGCACCGAGCGCGGATGCCTTGGCGTCGTCGGTGCTGAAGACGATCTGGTCCTCGGTGAACTCGAAGTTGACCGGGAGCGCGACCGGGCCGCGTTCCGTCGAGAACACAATGCGGCCGACCCCTCCGACCGAGAGGTGCGTCCGGCACTGCTCGGGGGTGAGCTCGTCGAGCGAGGCATGGGGCATAGCGCGCGCGTGCCCGAGGGGGCGGTCGGCCGATCCGCCCAGGAGCTCGAAGGGCGTGGTGTCGAGGGCGAGAGCGATCAGCAGGAGGCTGCCGCCGCTCAGGTTGGCGTCGGGACTCGACTCGAAATAGGCCAGATAGCCGGGGTCGATCCCCGCCCGCGTCGACAGCTCCTGCACGCTCATGCCGAGTTCTTCGCGTCGCATCGAGATCCGTCGCGCCAGATCGGAGGCGTGCGGGGCGGGGGCCGCTGGTGTCGTCATCCGGTCATTCTGCCTGCGTCACGGGTTCCGGGACAGGGCCGATCGTCCCGGTTCACGCCATCAGGACGGCGGCGCCGTTGACGCGGTCCCCCGCGAGATCGCGCAGCGCGGCGTCGGCCCGGTCCATCGGGTAGGGCGTGACCGACACCCGCACCCCGATCCGGGCGGCCTCGGCGAGGAACGCCTCCCCGTCCGTTCGGGTGTTCGCCGTCACGCTCTGCAGGGCCCGCTCCTCGAAGAGGTGCTCCTGGTAGTTCAGGACCGGAATATCGCTCAGGTAGATGCCGGCGATGGCGAGGGTCCCGCCCCGGTCGAGCGCAGCCAGTGCCGGCGGCACGAGCGTGCCCACCGGTGCGAACAGGATGGCCGAATCGAGTGGCTCGGGAGGTGGGGCATCGGCGTCACCGGCGCTGGTCGCCCCCAGTTCCAGAGCAAGTGCCTGGGCCTCGGTCGACCGGGTCATCACGTGGACACGGGTGCCGTGGGCGAGCGCGACCTGCGCCGTGATGTGCGCAGAGCCCCCGAAGCCGTAGATCCCGAGCCGGCCCCCGGGCGGGAGGTTGGCGCGCTGCAAGGCCCGGTAGCCGATGATCCCGGCGCACAGCAGCGGGGCGACCTCCTCGTCGCCGAACCCCTCGGGCAACGCGTAGGCGTACGCCTCGTCCACCACGGCGTATTCGGCATACCCGCCGTCGAGGTCCCAACCCGTGAAGCGGGGGTCGACGCACAGGTTCTCGCGGCCGGACACGCAGAACCGGCACACGCCGCACGTGTGGGCCAACCAGGGCACACCGATTCGGTCGCCCTGCTTCCATCGGTTGCTGCCGCTCCCGATCTTGTCGACGACGCCGACGACCTCGTGCCCGGGCGTGACGCGCGGACGGCGCGGCACGAGGTCGCCCTCGGCGAGGTGGAGGTCGGTGCGGCACACGCCGCACACCCGCACACGCAGGCGGACCTGGCCCGGTCCGGGCTCGGGGATGGCCTTCTCCACCTGCACCAGGGGCCCGCCGTCGACGGGGCCAGGCCGATCGACCACCCACGCCCTCATGAGGTCCGGCATCCGCCTCAGCGTAGGGCGCAGCCTGGCGGCTGCCAATGGACCTTCGACCCTAGGTCCGGCCCGAGAGCAGCGCGAGGCTGGGCCCGTAGCATGGACATGAACGAGGAGAGCACCATGCCTGCCCAGCCGCCGACCGTGGACGTCGCCGCGCCCGTCCTACCGGCCGGGTACCCCCACGAACTCGAGCGCGACGTGGCCGGGGACGGGGGGCTGCACTACCACCTCAGGCCGATCCGGCCCGACGACGCGCCACGCCTCGTCGCGTTCCACCGGCAGTTGTCGCCGCATTCGGTGTACATGCGGTTCTTCACGTTCCACCCGACGCTCTCGGACGCGGAGGTGGCGCGGTTCACGAACGTCGACTACGTCGACCGTCTGGCCCTGGTGGCCATGGTCGGCGACCGGATGGTGGCCGTGGGCCGCTTCGACCGGGCGCCCGGCGAGACCGAGGCCGAGGTCGCGTTCGTCGTCGCCGACGAGTTCCAGCACCATGGGATCGGGACGCTGCTCCTCGACGAGCTCGCCCGGGCAGCCAAGGACAGAGGTGTGGAGACCTTCAGGGCGGACACGCTGGCCGAGAACAGCGCCATGCTCGACGTGTTCCGTCACGCCGGATTCCCCGTCACCTCGAGCATCGAGTACGGGACGGTGACGTTGCGCTTCCCCATCGGACTGACGGACGACTACCGGGCCGCGCTCGCGGCACGCGAGACGACACGGTGGGTCCCGCCCGGGGGAGTGGCGTGACGAGCCTCGTGGTGGCCGGGCCCACTGGCATCGCGGAACACGATGGCGGTCGTTACCATCCCGAGCAGCAGTCGCGCCTGTTCGCGGTCATGGACGGCGTGCGGGCCCTCGGCCTCGAGGACGACATCGTGTACCCCGCGGTCTCCGAGGCATCGGTGGACCAGCTCTCTCGCGTCCATTCGCCGGCCTACCTCGCCGAGCTCGAGGCGTTCTGCCGCGGGGGTGGTGGCGACATCGATCCGGACACCTACGCCCGGCCCGACTCGTGGTCCGCTGCCCGCCGCGCCGCCGGGGCCGGCCTGGCGGCACTGGCCGAACTCGAACGGAGGAACGAGGGCATCGCCTTCGTGCCCGTCCGACCACCGGGGCACCACGCCACCGCCGACCGCGCCATGGGCTTCTGCCTCGTGAACAACGTGGCCGTCGCAGCGTCCTCGCGCACCGCCCTGGGCGAGCGGGTGCTCATCGTCGACTGGGACGTGCATCACGGCAACGGCACCCAGGCGATCTTCTGGGACGATCCCGACGTGCTCTACGTCTCGACCCACCAGCACCCGCTGTTCCCCGGGACCGGGCGTGCCGACGAGGTCGGCGGACCCGGCGCGCCGGGTCTCACCGTCAACCTGCCGCTCCCGGCCGGGGCGACGGGGGACGTGGTCCGTGCCGCGATCGACGAGGTGGCGCGTCAGACGATTGAGGAGTTCGCCCCCGACTGGGTGCTGGTCTCCTGCGGCTTCGACGCCCACCAGGCGGATCCGCTCGGCGAACTCGAGCTCTCGAGCGGTGATTTCGCCGAGCTGGCCCGGGTGGTCTCGGAGTTCGCGCCGCGTCCGGGCCGCCTCGCCCTCTTCCTGGAGGGTGGCTACAACCCGGCGTCACTCGAGTCCTCGGTCGAGGCGACGCTCGGTGCGTTGCTGGGTCTGCCGGTCCACCCGCCTGCCCCGACGTGCGGCGGGCCGGGGCTGTCGCAGCTGCGGGCCGACCGCACGGAGCGCCTGCGCGCGGTCGACCGGGTGCACATGGAGGTCGGGCCATGACGGCAGAGCGCTGTGTCGTGGTGGGCTACGACGGGTCCAAGGAGGCACGGCTCGCCGTGGCCTGGGCCGCCAGGACCGCACGCGCTCTTGGCACCCGCCTGCGCGTGGTGCATGCCGTCGGGCTGCTGGAGCACGCCGGTCTGGCCGGCCACGCCCACGTCGAGGGGGACGACGCACTGAAGATCTCCTCCGACGCCGGCCTCGATCCGGGGGAGGTGGAGTGGCACGTCGTCGACGGAGACCCGTGCACGGCCCTGCTCCGCATGGCCCAGCCGCCCGAGGAGGCGGCGCTCCTCGTCGTCGGTTCTCGGGGTGCGGGCGGCCACGCCGGCACGCTGCTCGGGAGCACCAGCCTCGAGCTGGCCGAGCACTCCCCGGTCCCGGTGACGATCGTGCCCTCGTCGTATCGCGGCGGTTGAAGGTCGATCAGTCAGCGCACCACGACGACCGAACAGGTGGCGTGGCGGGTGCAGTACTGGCTCACCGACCCGATGACGAGCCCTTCGAACCCCCCGAGGCCCCGTGAGCCCACCACCAGGAGGTCGGCATCCTTGGCGGCCGTGACCAGCGCGGGTCCGGGTGACTGCTCCGTGGTCTCGCCGGTCACGGTGACGTCACCGGCCACCTCGGCGGCGTGGGCCGTGGCGCGGTCGATCACGTCCTGGGCGCTCTGCCGCACCTCCTGGACCGTGGTGGTGAAGGCATAGCCGAGCGCCATCGGGAACATCCAGGCGGTCACCAGGTGCAGGGAGGCCCCGACGCGGTGCGCCTCGGCGATGCCCCAGTCGAGCGCGCGCTGCGAGGCTGCGGATCCGTCCACCCCGACGACGATCCGCCGCTCGGTGCCGGGCATGCCCTACCAGGTCGCCCGATGTACCAGGACCGGGCAGTGCGCGTTCGTGACGCAGTGCTCACTGACCGAACCGAGCAGCATCCCGACGAACTCGCCGTGCCCCCTGCTCCCGATGACGAGCAGGTCCGCGCCCTTCGACGCTTCGACGAGGATCGGTGCCGGGTGCCCGCAGACGACGCGGGGGTCGATGACGATGCTCGGGTGCGCCGGCCGCAGGCCCTCGACGGCGGAGTCCAGCGCACTGCGGACGTCCTCTTCGGGGTCGAAGTCGGCCGGGATCGGCACGGCCCAGCCGTAACTGGAGGGCCATTCCCACGTCATCACGATCTCCAGTGTGCTCCCCGTGAACTCGGCCTGCCGGGCGGCCCACGACAGAGCGTCGAGCGAGGACGGGGACCCGTCGATGCCGACGACGATCCTGCCCGAGCCGGGCGCCTGTGCGGGTGTCATTGCTGTCTCTCCTTCTGCCTTCATGTCCGATCGCTCCCGCTAGGTGGCGAGCGGCACCGTCCACGTGAGCTGCGTTCCACCGCCGGGGACGTCGTCGACGATGAGAGTCCCGTGGAGCTTCTCCGCTCGCCGCCGGAGGTTCGGGATACCGAGGCCGCCGCCGACTGACGGCGCGCCGGAGATCCCGACCCCGTCGTCGGTGATCGTCAGACGACACGACGTGTCGGTTGCGTCCACGCTGACCGAGACACGTGTGGCCTGGGCATGCTTGCCGACGTTGGTGAGAGCCTCGCGGATCGTCGCGAGCAGGTGCTCCGTGATCTGGGCGTCGATGCTGGCGTCGAGCGGCCCTTCGAACATCACGTCGATCTCGCAGCCGACGACCGGCCGCAGCTCGCGCGTCAGGGTGGTGATGTCGTCGCGGATGCCCCGGCTGTCGTCGCCCATCCCGAGCTCGTAAATGGTGGAGCGGACCTGTGCGATGACACGGTCGATCTCGGCCACGGCGTCCCCGAGCTGGTCTGCCGCGGCGTCGGGCATGCGCGCCGCCATGCCCTGCAGGGTGAGCCCGAGCGCGAAGAGCCGTTGGATGACGGTGTCGTGGAGGTCCCGTGCCATGCGGTCCCGGTCTTCGTAGACGGCCGACCGGCGCACCCGGTCGTGGAGCCGCGCGTTCTCGATCGCGATGCCGGCCGCCTGCGACAGGGCCCCGACCAGCGCCTCGTCGTCGTGGGTGAACTCGGACCAGCCCACCTTGTCGGCCAGGTACAGGTTCCCGTAGACCTCTTCGCGCACCTTGATGGGTGCGCCCAGGAAGGACGTCATCGGAGGGTGGTTCGGGGGGAAGCCGAAGCTGTCGGGGTGGTTCCCGATCTCCGAGATCCGCAGCGGCTTGGGGTCGGCGATGAGCAACCCGAGGACACCCCGGCCCGTCGGGCGGGGACCGATGGTCGCCTCCTGCTCCTCGGAGAGCCCCACCGTGATGAATTCCGAGAGGGCCTGCTTCTCCTCGTCGAGCACGCCGAGCGCCGCGTAGCGCGCGCCGGTCATGGACCGCGCCTCCTCGGCCACGTGGCGCAGGACCTCGGGCAATTCCAGGTTCGACTCGATCAGCAGCGTCGCCTCGAGCACCCGGCGCAGCTTGGACGGATCCTCGATCGCACGGAACGGCACATGACGGAGTCTACCTATGCTCCGAGCAGCGCCGTTCGTGGTGAGTAGCCGAGGCCCTGTCCGAAATGGGAGGATGTCGCCCGTGAGTCTGAGTGTGTTCCTCCTCGACGACCATGAGGTCGTCAGGACGGGTCTCCGCGCCCTCCTCGAGGCCGGCGACGACATCAAGGTGGTCGGCGAGGCGGGGACGGTCGCGGAGGCCCTGGCCCGGATTCCGCCCACCAAACCCGACGTGGCCATTCTCGACGTGCGCCTGCCCGACGGGAGCGGGGTCGAGGTCTGCCGGGAGATCAGGTCGAGCTTCCCCGAGATCGCGTGCGTCATGCTCACCTCGTACGCCGACGACGAGGCGCTCATCGCCTCCATCATGGCGGGGGCGGCCGGCTACGTGCTCAAGCAGGTGGGCAGCCTCGACCTGCTCGACACCATCCGGCGCGCCGGCGCTGGTCAGTCGCTGCTGGACCCCGCCTTGACCGAACGGGTCCTCGAACGCCTCCGCGAAGGCCCCAAGGTCGATCCCCGCATCGCCAGTCTCACACCGCAAGAGCGCCGCATCCTCGACCTGATCGCGGAGGGGTACACCAACCGCCAGATCGCAGAGACCATGTACCTGGCCGAGAAGACCGTGAAGAACTACGTGTCGAACCTGCTCGCCAAACTCGGAATGGAGCGCAGGACCCAGGCCGCCACGTTCGCCGCCCGGCTCAACGAGCGTTCGGAGCAGGAGTCTCGAACCGACGCCACCGGCACCTGAGGCTGACGCATCAGGAAGGCTCGGGCACGGGCTCCTCGGCGCCGGTGGCCGTCTGCAGGCTGATCCCGAGCTCGTGCAGCGCACGCTCGAGGCGCTCGCGCTCCTGTTGGGGCTGTTCGAAGCGACTCGGGTCGGTGTCGATGCCGACCAGCCGGGCCAGATCGAGCAGGGCGACGTCGTACCCGACTTGCAGCGCCAAAACGACGGGGACCGTGTCCGCATCCGTGCCCGGCTGAACCCCTTGCTCCAGCTCACGGCGGCACCGGAGTACCTCCTCGAGGGCGCTGCGCTCAGTCGCGCTCGGTTCGGGTGTCGGGCGCTGGCCGGAGACGGTCTCGAGAAGTTCGGTGTACATCGACATTGGCGACCCAGTCAGATCCTGCCGATCACACGCCATCAGCGAGCCAACCGGCGGGTCCTGCTCCTTTCTCGTTCGGTCACATCGCCCGTTCCGGACGCGAGAAATCATGCGCCAACCGACCCGGCTCTGTGCAGGGCCGGAGGTCACAATGGCTCGGCATGCATCCCCCGCGGGACCTTCGGCCCTACCCGCAACGCCCAGCCGTACCGACAATTCCCTGTCATAGGGCCGGCGTCGCCGGTACGCGCACTGAAGGGAGCCAGGTGATACTTCTCGACCAGTCGCCGTTGGAAGCAGTCAGCGCCTCGACGGCGGACGGCTCCATCCGTGAGCTGGTCGACGACGCCTGGCACAACGACGTGGCGCTCGAGATGTGGATCGACGTGACAACCGAGCCGGTTGCCATCCGGCTGGCCGGGGTGCTCGACGTGTCGACGGGGGCCAACCTCTTCAACGTGATTGCGGACTGCTTGGACCAGGGGCAGCGGGACTTCAATCTCGACACAGGTGAATTGCGCATGGAAGCCACGGGGTGGCAAGTGATGGAGCGGATCCGTCGGCAGATCGACGGAGCCGGCGGCCATCTGTACTGGGATCACCACGCTCCCGCGTGAGAGACGTGATGGGATCGCCGCCGTGCCTGCGTGCGACGAGTGCGAGCATGGCCGCACCGTCGACACGACAGCGGCATGACTGACGATCGGAACACGCCACCGGTGCGGGTCGTCGAGACCCATATCTCCGTGCTCGTGTTCGTGGGGGACAGGGTCTACAAGCTCCGCAAGCCGGTCCATTTCGACTTCCTCGACTTCTCTGATCGCTCGCTGCGGGAGGCCGATTGCCGGCGTGAGGTCGAGCTGAACCGCCGGCTGGCACCCGACGTGTACCTGGGCGTGGCCGACATCGAGATGGACGGCGTCGCGATCGACCACATGGTCGTCATGCGAGCCCTGCCCGACGAGCGGAGGTTGGCCACACTCGTGCGCGAGGGCGCCGAGGTCGAGGGATGGCTGGAACAGGTCGCGACCACCCTCGCCACCTTCCATGCGGGGGCGGCACGATCCTCCGCAATTTCCGAAGCGGCCACCGAGCAGGCCCTGGAAGCCGCCTGGGACGCCAACTTCGAGGAGACGCGGCGCTTCGTCGGCACCGTCCTGGATCCCTCGTCGGACGAGGAGATCCGTGCCACGACCGCCCGCTGGTTGGAGGCGCACGCGGCGCTGCTGGCCGAACGCATCGCATCGGGATGCGTCTGTGACGGCCACGGTGACCTCCAGGCCGAGGACATCTTCTGCCTCGACGACGGCGTGCGCATCCTCGACTGCATCGAGTTCTCCGACCAGCTCCGCTACGGCGACGTGTGCGCGGACGTGGCCTTCCTCGCCATGGACCTCGAGCGCCTGGGGCGGCCCGACGCGGCCGAGCGTTTCGTTGTCGACTACGAGTCCCGGGTGGGGGCGGACCTGCCGAGACCGCTCCTCCACCACTACATCGCCCAACGCGCCTACGTGCGGACCAAGGTGGCCTGCCTGCAGTACGAGCAGGGGGTCGAAGGCTGCGATCACGCCGCTCGTGAGCTGCACGACCTGGCACTGCGCCACGCGCGCCGGTCCCGGCAGGCGCTGGTGCTCGTGGGAGGCCTCCCGGGCACCGGCAAGAGCACGCTGGCGGCCGGTCTGGCCGCCGAGACCGGCTGGGCACTGCTGCGCTCGGACGAGGTCCGCCGGGAACGGGGGCGCACCGAAGGATCCGGACCGACCGATGGAGCGCTCGATGCGGGGCGCTACGCCCCCGAAGCCGTCCGTGCCGTCTACGAAGATCTCCTCCGCCGGGCCAGGCGCCGCCTCGAAGTGGGTGACCCGGTCATCCTCGACGCGTCGTGGGTCGACGCCAGGCGCCGCGCCGAGGCGGCGCGGGTCGCCGCCGACACCGGGAGCGAGCTGCTGGAGCTCCTTTGCACCTGTGACGACTCGGTGGCGACAGCGCGGATCGACGCGCGGCGCCGTGACGGCCGTGACGTCTCCGAGGCCAACCCCCGGGTCCGGGCCGCCATGGCCGGAAGGATGGATGCCTGGCCGTCGGCCACCACGATCGACACCACGAGCCGCACGGCTGCCGAGAGCGTCTGGCGGGCCCTCCGGGAGCTGGCCGCCTCAAGGTGACCAGGGGCTTAGGTCCCATGGAACTGGAGGCGTTCGGCCCTAGGGGCCACCCCGGCGGTGCGGTCCAATGGTTGCAGCGGCACCCGATCGCCAAGAGCTAAAGGAGAAGGCCATGCATCACCCCACGACTCACCGGACCACCCGCACCACGCACCGCTCCCAGCGCCCGTCTCTCAGCCCGTACGTCCTCGATGACACCGCGCTGACGCTGTCGGAGATACGTCAGGCACGGTCCGAGGGCGAGGTCACAGCCAGCCGATGAGGGCCCATGGGTGGGAGTGGGGACGTTCGGCCCTATCTGCGCACCCGTACCCGGGACACGCTGATTGTGACGCAACGGCCCTGATCACGAAGAAAGAAGGAGGCTCGCAATGACGGCAGAACCCGGCGGGGCGGCAAGCGCCCCGGAGCAGCAGAAGTCGGAGGTCGTTGATTCGATGACCGGAACCCTCGACCAGTGGAAGGCCCGGATCGACGAGCTCAAGGTCCAGGTGGACCTCGCCAAGCTCGATGCCCGTGAGCGGGCGACGAAGCAGCTCGACATCGCGCAGAACGCATGCCTCGCCGCTTATTCGAAGCTCCGCGAGGCCGGACGTGACGCGACAGTGAGCGCCGACACGCTCCGGGACGGTGTCCAGAAGCTCCTCCAGGACGTCAAGGACGCCATCGAGGCGGCGCAGGCCGTCATCTCCCGCGGCTGACCCGGGCGTCCGCGGTGAGCGGGCTGAACGACGGGTGTGCTCGACCGTGCCGTCGCCGCCCGGGATTCCTGACACGGAGCCGAGAGTCCGACCCGCCGCGCGGTCAGCCGCCATGGAGGAGGTCGGATGCCGCTCGCAGCCCTGATCCTCAAGAACCTCTGGTCCAAGAAGGCGAGGTCCATCGGCATCGCCTTCGCCATCAGTATCGCGGTCATGACCGTCGTGACGCTCACGGTGGTGAGCAGCGGGCTCGAAGCTTCGGCAGCGGCGGTGCTGACCCTGGGGCACGCCGACTTCACCGTGGCACAGAACGGTGTCTCGGAGGTGCTGTACTCCAGCCTGGACGAGGGCCAGCTGCGCGCTGTCCAGTCGACGCCTGGTGTGAAGAGCGCGGTGGGGGTCCTGCTCGAGACGCAGCACATCAACGCGAACAACCCGCTGTTCATTGAGATCGGCATCGCGCCCGACGAGCTCAGCCAGTTCGGCGTCACCGTGGTGGCAGGCCGGCCGTATCAGGAAGCGGCCACCCACGAGATGATGCTGGGCTGGCGCGCCGCACAGGACTTCGGGGTCCACGTCGGCGACCGCTTCGACGCCAACGGCACCTGGAACACCGTGGTGGGGATCTACTCGACGGGGATCTCGTACGGAGACCTGGGCGGCATGTTCCCGCTCCCGGCGATCCAGGCGTACAACAGGGTCCCCGGCTCGGTCACCCTGATCTTCGTGAACGTCTACCCGGGGACGTCGGCAGCCAAGGTCGAGAAGGCCATCACGTCGGCTCACCCGGAGATGACGACGATCCAGACCGCAGCGCAGTTCGGCCGGGCCGACCGCAACCTGGTGTTCCTGCAGGCGGCCGCGACGGGCAGCACGATCCTGGCCATCCTGATCGGCGCGGTCATCGTGGGGAACACCATGCTCCTGTCCCTCTTCGAGCGAACGAGGGAATTCGGCCTGCTGCGCGCCATCGGCTGGACCCGCAGCCGGGTGGTCTCCCTGGTGGTGGGCGAAGGCGTCGTCCTGGCCCTCGTGGGCGCCATCGCAGGGGTTGCCCTGTCCTTTGCGGCGACCGCAGCGCTCGAAGCTCTCCCGCAGCTCCGCGGCGTGCTGCACGCGAACTACACGAACCAGGCCTTCTGGCGGGGTCTCTACACCGGGCTCGGGATGGCCATCATCGGCGCGCTCTATCCCGCGCTCCGTGCCGCCAACCTGGCGCCGCTCAAGGCGTTGAGTCGTGAGTGAGGCCGACGTGGGCTCGGTGCCGGCGATCGAGGTCTACGGCCTGAAGAAGACCTACGACGACGGGTTGATCCACGCGCTCGACGGCGTAGACCTCACGGTGGCCGCCCGCGAGTTCGCTGCGATCACGGGGCACTCGGGGTGCGGGAAGTCGACCCTGCTGCATCTGATCGCCGCGCTCGACACGCCCACCGAGGGTTCGATCAGCGTCAACGGGTACGACGTGGTGCACCTGCATCACGCCAGCCGGTTCCGGCGCGAAGAGGTGGGGCTGGTGTTTCAGCTCCACAACCTGCTGCCCCGGCTCTCGGTCCGCGAAAACGTGGAGATCGCCATGTCGGGGTCGCGTCGCCCCCACCGCCAGCGCGCTCCCTACGCCGACGAGCTCCTCGAGGAGGTGGGCCTCGGGGGTCTCAGCGACCGCCTCCCGACCCAGCTGTCCGGTGGCGAACGTCAGCGAGTCGCCATTGCGCGGGCGCTGGCCAACGATCCGTCCGTGTTGTTGGCCGACGAGCCGACGGGCAGCCTCGACAGCGCCTCCGTCGACGTGGTGCTCGCTCTCTTCCGGCGGCTGAGGCAGGAGCGTGAGACGACGATCGTGCTGGTGACCCACGACGAGGCGGTGGCGAGTGCCACCGATCGCATCGTCCACATGGTCGACGGACGCGTAGTCTCCGGCGATGGAGCGGAGGCCGGTGCGGGTGAGCTCCGACCGACGACCTGACGAGACCGATCAGGCCTGGGGCGGAGGAGCCTCGTGGACCTGGTGCGAGGCCTCGCTGTCGCTGTGCAGCATGATGTCGGCGAACTTTGCATAGAGGGCCATTGGTTCCTGCGACCGGACGATGACGCCGAAGAGCTCGGCCATGGAGACGAGGCCGCTGGGCCGGTCGGAGATGTCGAGCACGACGAGATGCCGAATGCCGAGGCTGACCATGAGCGCGGCCGCCTCGGCGACGCTGGCCGACGGTGGCGCCCAGCTCGGGTGCGCCGAGGCGATCGTCGCGATCGGATCCTCCGGACCCTGGCCCTGAGCCAAGCCGCGGGCAAGGTCGAACTCGGTGACGACCCGCAGTGGCGGCTCCTCGAGGATGGCGCAGGAGACGCCGTCGCGCACCATGGCGGATGCCACGCGCGCCAGGGTGTCGTCCGCAGACACCAGGGTGGGAGGTCGCAGATGCATGGCGCCGAGCGTCGCGTCGAGGCCTTCGAAGGAACGGTTGCTCATGGTCACACCCTCGGTGCTGGGACTGCCGGCCGGCAGCAGGGACATCGTCCGGCTCGACAGTACCGGCAACCCGTCCGAGCGCAGCCTGTGGTGGGGCGAACGGGGCCAGAAGCCCGGAACGGGGCCAGAAGCCCGGAATTGGAAAATGGCGACCGAGGGGGGTGGCCGCCATTCTCCAAGCACCGTTGTCTGGGAAGAGGAGGTGTCCTGCTCATTCTGCAACCGGGACTGTGACCGGGCTAGAGCCAAAAGTAACGGATTGCAGCCGGTCGGCCCACGGCACCGGGACCAATGGCCGTGGTCAGGCGGATGGCCCGGTGCGAGAGTAGGGCCATGCCCACCGTCTGCACCGCCCAGGAAGCCGTCGCCATGATCCGCCCGGTCGACATGATCGGGTTCGGGTTGGGTCCGGCCAACCCGGACACCTTCCTCACCGCCCTGGGCGAGCGGGACGACTGGCAGGACCTGCAGATCGGCGGTGCCCTCTGCCTCAACTTCTACGAGGTCTTCACCAAGGCGGGCGTCACGTACCGCTGTGGCTTCTTCGGCCCGGCGGAGCGTCTGCTGCACTCCATGGGCCACAGGGTCGAGCTGGTGCCGGGCGGGTTCCGCCAGATGGCCCCGATCCTGGCCAAGTTCGCACCCCGCGTGATGGTCGTGCAGGCTGCCCCGCCAGACGAGTACGGCAACGTGAACCTCTCCCTTCACATGGGCGCAACCCGGCCCGAGCTGATCCGTGCCGGCCAGGACCCCGACCGGCTCCTCATCGTCGAGGTCAACCCCAACCTGCCCCGGACCAAGAGCCTCCCTCCCGAGTACGACAACACGATTTCGCTCGACCTCGTCGACGTGCTCGTCGAGACGAATGCCACACCCTTCGCCCTGACCGAGCCTCCGACCGACGAGGTCGACGGGGCGATCGCCCGCAACGCGCTCGCCTACATGAAGAACGGGTCCACCCTGCAGACCGGCATCGGCGCCATCCCCAACATCGTGGCGACGGAGCTGGCCAAGGGCCCCCTCGGCGGGTTCGGCATCCACTCCGAGATGTTCACCAACGGCCTCATGCGGCTGCACCAGGCGGGCAAGGTCACCAACGACGCCAAGGGGGTGTTCGACGGGGTCTCGGTCACGACGTTCGCCCTCGGCACCGCGGAGCTCTACGGCTGGCTCGACGGGAACCAGGACGTCGCATTCCTCCCGGTGGAGACGGTCAATGACCCCACCGTCATCGCCAGGAACGCCAACCTGGTCTCCATCAACGGTGCACTGTCGGTCGACCTCTACGGGCAGGTGGTGGCCGACAACATCGGTGGCCGGCAGGTCTCGGGCGTCGGCGGGCACGAGGACTTCGTGGCCGCGGCAGAGCTGCACCTCGATGCCCATTCGCTCATCTGCCTCCACTCGACGGCGGTACTCGGAGGTGAGGTGGCGTCCCGGATCGTCGGGCTCCTGCCCGAAGGCTCGGTCGTCTCCACACCACGCCACCACACGGGCGTCGTCGTCACCGAGTACGGCGCGGCGGAGCTGACCGGTCTGACCGTGAGCGAGCGTGCCCACCTGTTGGTGGAGATCGCCCACCCCGACTTCCGCGACGACCTGCGCAAGCTCGCCGACGAGCTGGGGCGGGTTTGACGCCTCACGGCGGCGTCCCCCAGGTCAGCCGGCGGACACCGGGGGTGGCTTGTTCGGCCACTCGCGGAAAGTGGCCTGGTGCCGCCCGATCTCACCGATGATCGCATCGATGTAGACGAGCTTGCGGATCATGTACGAGCGCGTCTCCTTTGGGTCGAGGTACAGGTTGTACAGGCGGCCGTAGCCGTAGCGCTGCAGCACGCCCGTGAAACCACCGGGGTTGAGGACATCCGTGTCACCGTCGGAGATGGAGGACAGCATGTACTTGTACTCACCCACCCGGAGTGCCGAGAACTGCGACGTGAGCCAATAGTGCTGGAACTTCCGGTTGGATACGGCGACGCGGTCATCGGGGGCCAGGAGGAACGAGAGCTGGTCGACCGCGTCGATGTAGCGGTCGGCGGGTATCCGCTCGGGCGTGCCGGCCATGGAGAGGCACGTGGCGAAGAGATCGAGCAGGTGGACGAGTCCGTCGCTGGCGCGACCGGGCTGAATCATGCCGGGCCACGACACGATGGCCGGCACGCGCACGCCGCCCTCCCACGTCGATCCCTTCGCACAACGAAAGGGGGTGAAGGCCGAGTCCGGCCAGGTCTCCATTTCGGGACCGTTGTCGGACGAGATCACGACCATCGTCGACTCGAGCTGCCCGGTCCTCTCGAGCGCGGCGACCAGACGGCCGCAGATGGCGTCCAGTTCGACGATGGCGTCCTTGTAGGGATGCCGTGCCGGGGAGCGACCCAGGAAGTCGGGATGCGGGTAGTTGTCGAAGTGCGCTCCGCGGGTGCAGTGGTAGAGGAACCAGGGATCAGCAGAACCAGCCATGCGCTCGATGAATTGCTCCGAATACGAACACCACTTGTCGTCGAGAAGGGAGAGGACCGGGACGGTGACCTCCTCGACCTCTTCGATCGGCCCGTTGCGGGTCGCGTGGACGAAGCACTTGTTGAACGGCATGTTCTTGACCCACTCGGTGCGGTCCTCGCTGTAGACGACCTCGGGGAAGAAGTACGGGTCCCGCCACTCCGTGTACATGTCCGACACCGACAAGAAACCGTAGAAGTCGTCGAACCCGACGTTCTGTGGCTGGCTCTCCTGGTTCTCTCCCATGTGCCACTTCCCGACTGCCTGCGTCACGTAGCCGGCGTCGGAGAGGAGCTGCGGGAGCGTGACCTCCCCGCTGAGCCCGCCCGGCATGCCGTACATGGGAGGAACCAGGAGACCGTGTCGCATCGGTAGCCGGCCCGTCATGATGGATGCCCGGGTGGGTGTGCACGACGGCTCGCTGTAACACGACGTCAGGAGCAGGCCCTCCCGGGCGATCCGGTCGACGTTCGGCGTCGGCGCACCTACCGCGACCCCGCCGCCGTAGCACCCGAAGTCCCCCCAGCCGACGTCGTCCATCAAGATCACGACGACGTTCGGGCGCCGCCCGGTGCGCGAGAGGAACTCGTCCATCTTGGCCGCGGCCGCCTCGTCGCGGCCGGGCACCACGAAAACGGGCTCCCGATTCGGACCGGGCAGGTGCGTGACGCCCGTGACGGGGTCCACGCCCGATCCGCTGTCCCGGCCCATGTCGTGGCCTGACCTCGAGCCGCTCATCAGCTCGACGAGCACGCCTGGGTGTAGATGGCGCTCGGCACGAGGTGGCTCGAGCACGCGTTGCCTCGGTCGACTACCGCCCACCCGGATCCTTGGGCCTGGAGGACGATGACCGCGTCGTAGGACGCCGAGCCGCTACCGACGTTCACGTTCGCATAGGCCCATGTTCCGGAGCAGCCGAAGTTGTACACCGAGTTCACCGGGCCCGTGCTGGCGGAGCTCTTGGCGGCGGCCAGGATCGCGCTCTGGGTGCATGACGCGCCGGTGGCCACAGTCGTCGTGGTCGCCGCAGTCGTCGTGGTGCTGGTTGCCGGAGCGGTCGAGGTCGTCGTCGTGTTGGCCGATTGGCCGTTCGGGCTGCTCGAGCAACCCGCCAGCAGGGCGGCCCCGATCAGGACCGCGATCACACCACCATCGGTGGCTCTGGTCATGCCTTCCTCCCCGAATTGGTCTGTCGCAGCGTATTTCGCCGGCCGGCGTGTGACGTAATCGGTGACCACTTTCCAGGCGTTCCCACCGTGACCTAGAAAGGCGTGCCATGTCAGTGCGCCAGACCCTCCCCGTACGTGAGGTGCTCCGTGGACGTCGCATCAGCTGGGTCGATGTCGTCGTCGGAGCGGCGATCATCGCCATCCTCTACGAGGTCGTCCACCTGGGTCAGTCATTGGCGGTCAACTTCACCCCCGGTCGCACGCCCGTCGTCATCTCCACCGACATCTCGAACGTCCCGTATTACGCAGCGCGCTCGCTGCTGCGGATGTTCATCGCGCTCGGCCTTTCGACCGTGTTCACCCTGGTCTACGGCACCGCCGCCGCCAGGTTGCGACGCGCCGAGAAAGTGCTCGTTCCGATCCTCGACATCTTGCAGTCGATACCGATCCTGGTCTTCCTACCCATCGCTCTGACCTTCTTCATCAAGGTCTTCCCGAACAATCTGCTCGGGCTGGAGGCTGCCTCCATCTTCGTGATCTTCACCTCGCAGGCGTGGAACATGACCTTCAGCTTCTACCACTCGCTCATCAGCCAACCCACGGAGCTCGACGAGGCGGCGCGGATGTATCGCCTCACCAAGTGGCAGCGGTTCTGGAAGCTCGACGTGCCCAGCTCCATGATCGGGCTCGTCTGGAACATGATGATGTCGATGGGAGGCGGATGGTTCTTCCTCACGGCCTCCGAGGCGGTCACCGTGTTCATCAAGGGCCAAGGCATCACGGAGGCCCTGCCGGGGATGGGCAGCTACATGGCCGCCGCAATTGCGCACGGCTCCTACACCCAGGTCACCATCGCCATCGTGGTGATGGTGATACTCGTCGTCGGCACCAACTTCTTCGTCTTCCGTCCCCTGGTCGCCTGGTCGGACAAATTCCGCCTCGAGAGCTCCGAGGCGACGGACAAGCCCAAGAGCATGGTGCTCAACATGTTGCAGCGGTCGTCGGTGCCGAGGCTGCTCGGCCGCCTCACCCGTCCTGTGGGACGTGCGCTGGACCGCATCACCCGCCCGTTCGGCCTGGCCGAGTACCCGCTCCGCACCGACCCCCGTAAGCGTCAGGTCGGCGACGTCATCTTCTGGGCCGTGGTCTTCGCCGCGTCGGCCGCTGTCGCCGTCATCGGGCTCATCTATCTCAACGCCCATCTGGGCTTCGCCCGTTTTCCCGGCCTGATCGGATTCGGCGTAGCGACTTTTGCCCGGGTGGTCGTCCTCCTCTGCATCTCGACGCTGATCTGGGTGCCCGTGGGCGTGAAGATCGGCATGAGCCCGAAGTTGTCTCGCTTTGCACAACCGGTAGTCCAGGTCCTGGCCAGCTTCCCGGCCATCCTCCTCTTCCCTTTTGCCACCCTCATCTTCATCGACCTTGGGATACCACTCGACTACGGGGCCATCGTGCTCATGATGCTGGGGGCGCAGTGGTACATCCTCTTCAATGTCATCGCCGGGGCAAGCTCAATCCCCAACGACCTCCGCGAAATGATGGTGACGATGCGCCTCACCCGGGGCCAGCGCTGGCGCCAGGTCATCCTGCCCGCCATCTTCCCCGCCTACGTGACAGGGGGGATCACCGCCGCCGGGGGAGCCTGGAACGCGTCCATCGTGGCCGAGCTCGTCAGCTGGCACCACCGCACCCTCAACGCGTATGGCCTCGGCAACTACATCGCTACGGCTTCCATCCAGGGCAAGTTCGCTCTTCTCATTGCCGGTGGCATCGTCATGAGTGCCTTCGTCGTCCTGGCCAACCGGCTGTTCTGGCGCCGCCTCTACGCGCTGGCCGAGAGCCGCTTCACCTTGTGATCACCTCGGCGTTGACGCAGTCCGTATTGGTGGGCCAGGGTGGGTCCTCATGGCGACGACATCGCACCTGAGCACCGGCCGTCCTGGCGCCGATCCGGCGACCATCATCGAGGTGTCGCACGTCACCAAGACGTTCGTCTCACCCGACGGGAGCCCGCTCCCGGTCCTCGATGACATCTCGCTCGACTTGCGCGAGGGCGAGATCGTCGCCCTGCTCGGACGTTCCGGATCGGGGAAGAGCACGCTCCTGCGCTGTATCGCCGGACTGATTGCACCGACGGCCGGAGAGGTCAGCTACCGCGGTCAGGCCCTCAACGGTGCCAACCCCGGCGTGGCCATGGTGTTCCAGAGCTTCGCCCTGTTGCCCTGGCTGACGGTGCGCCAGAACGTGGAGATCGGGCTTGAAGCCCTCGGTATCGAAGCGCGGGAGCGGCGCGAGCGGGCCGAGCGAGCCATTGACACGATCGGTCTGGACGGTTTCGAGTCCGCGTACCCCAAAGAGCTGTCCGGCGGGATGCGACAGCGAGTGGGGTTTGCCCGGGCGCTGGTCGTCGAGCCGGACGCGCTGCTGATGGACGAACCGTTCTCGGCACTCGACGTCCTGACGGCGCAGAACCTCCGGGCCGAGCTGCTCAGGCTGTGGCAGGAGAAGGACTTCCCGACGAAGGCGATGTTGATCGTCACGCACAACATCGAAGAGGCGGTGATCCTTGCTGACCGGATCTTCGTGCTGGGCGCCAATCCCGGCCGTATCCGGACCGAGATCAGCTGTGGATTCCCACAGCCCCGCAACCGCCACGACGAGAGCTTCGGGGCGCTGGTCGACCGGATCTACGGGCTGATGACCGGTCGGGACACAAGGCCGCCGGCACACATCTGGACGGAGGCCGTGCCGGGGGAGGGGTCTCCCGTCGACACCCCCTTGCCCCAGGCCAGCGTCGGCGGCATGGCGGGACTCCTTGAAATCCTGGTTGCCCACGGAGGACGAGAGGACCTACCCAAGCTGGCCCACGAATTGACGTTCGAGGTGGACGACCTGCTCCCGCTGGTCGATGCCGCACAAGTCCTGGGACTGGCGGAGGTGGATGATGCGGACCTCCATGTCACCGACGACGGTCGGACGTTCGTGGCTGCCGACATCCTCGAGTCCAAGCAGATCTTCGCCCGGCGCGCCCGTGAGCGGGCACCGTTGGTACGGGCGATCTACAGCGCGCTCAACACCACCGAGGACGGGAACCTGGGCGAAGGATTCTTCCTCGACCTGCTGCGCCGGGGTTTCTCGGAGGACGAAGCCCGCCAGCAACTCAGGATCGCGATCGACTGGGGCCGTTACGGCGAGCTCTTCGACTACGACGCGAACAGCGGGCAGCTCGCGCTCGATCGCGCATCGGCCCAGGTCGGCACCTGACAGCAGTTTCGTGACCAGGCTCCCGCTCGCGTCGGGCCTGTCGTTTACGTTCTCTTAATTCAAAGCCGGGAATTGTTCACACTCTATTTCGGCCTCACAGCGCAGAATTGCGCCAGCATTGGAGGTGCGCACGTGTGGGACCGACTGCTGTGTGCAATTGATCAGTTCGAATCCGGCCAGACCGCCCTTGACCTCGCTGCCGGCGTGGCATCGGCGAGCGGTGCCAGCGTCAGAGTGCTGCACCTTCGCGAGGTGCCGAAAATGGCGCGCGTGCTCCCGCTCGAGTCTCCGGCCGAGGCCGAGGAATTGGTGCGCGACGCCGTTCTGTCCCTCCAGGGACGCGGTATCGCAGTCGAGGGACGGTCACGTTCCGTGCTGCAAGATCAGGTCGCACAGCGGATCGTGGAGGAAGCGCGGCTGTGGGAGTGCCAGGTGGTCGTGCTCGGCTCCCGTCGCCTGCACGGGTTCTCCCGGCTTTCCGGTCGCGGTGTCAGGGAGCGGATCCTCAGAATCTCGACTCTGCCTCTGCTCGTGGCTCCCGCGGCCAAGAGCAACGGGATCTACTGGCCTCCGAGGTTCAGGTCTGAGCGCGAGCATCCCGCAGGTGCCTATGGCCGATAGGGCGGCCATGGTGCCGACCGTTGTTCGTGCGCGAGATCCGGAGAGGCGATGATCACGGCGACGGTGGGGACCAGCCTGGCGACACTCGTGCTCTACGGCGCGTCACTGGTCGTCGTGCTGTGGTGCGTCGTCGACGCGACGAGGAGACCGCAGGACGAGCTGCCACGGGGGAAGAAGGCGGCATGGGTGATCACATCGTTGTTGGGTTGGCTGCTCTTTGGGATCGTCGGCGCAGCCATCGCGGTGGTCTATCTCGTCGGCCCGCGCCGGAAGATGAATGCGGATCGCTGGTAACGACGAGCTCTTTGCGGAGTTGCAGTGAGCAGCGACGAAGACGATGAGGTCACGGCAGAGGATGATGAGGTCACGGAAGCCGTTCTTCGAGTCGTAGGCCGTCATCCTGATCTGGGCGATCCCCTCCTCCTGGTGGCGGACCTTCTCTGGCCCAGCGGCGGGGTCGATCAAGTCCATGGCACACTTTGACGCCGCTTGATCTGTTTGCCACCGCCCCCGTACGAATCAGGCACTTCGAGGTCATGCCCCGTTGGGTATTGACCTTCGCCGGCTCGGGGGCTCGGGGGCTCGGGGATGCACAATTGGTCAACAATGTTTCTGTGCACCCATGCTCCGGGAGTTTTGGCTGTCGCTCGGACTGCCGATATCCATCTGGTGAGCGAGGTCTCGTCGCCGAACGACTCGAGCATTCGCGCCCGCGTCCGAGCCGAGTGGGCGTTGCCCATGACGCGTTTCGTCCTCGCCATCGTGTTCGCCACCGCGCTGGCCATGTGGTGGCTGGAGCGGTTCCACGTCGTTGCTAAACAGCCGCTGTGGTTGCTGGTCGTTGCTCTGGGCCTGGGCTACGTCCTCTCGTGGACTACCCACCTGGTCTACTCGGCCGCACCGTCGCGGGGTCGTCTGCAGATCCGCATCGCCGTGCAGGTCGCGGTGGCCACCGTGCTCATGTACCTCACCGGATGGGGGCCAGCGTTGGCTTTGGGGTACGTGTTCATCGCTCGGGACAACCTGACGGTGGCTTCGGGATTCTCTTGGCGGGTGATCGCGGCGTGGGTGGCCGCAGGGCTAGCTGTCGGCGAGCTCACCGTCACCCTGGGGTTGGCGCCCAGCTTCGTACAGGGGCCCGACGAGTACGGCTTAGCGGCGCTGTCGGCCCTCGCCTGTCTATTCGTGATCGGACTGTTGGGTGTCAGCGCCGAGCACCTAGCCGAGGCGCAGGGATTCGTCCGACGCTCCGAGGAGAGGCTGCGCACGACCCTCGAGACAGCCAATGACGCCTATCTGGAATTCGACGACAGCGGGATGGTCATTGACTGGAACTCCCAGGCCGAGGAGATATTCGGCTGGAAGCGCGCCGAGGCGATCGGACAGACCGGCGAGGACCTGATCATCCCCGAAGACGTGCGCGACAGCGACGCCAACCGCCGTGGCCTGGCCGAGCTCGCTACGACCGACGAAGCGCCGTTGCTTGGCCGGCACTTTGAGATCGAAGCGCAGCACCGCGATGGACATCGGTTCCCCATCGACCTCGCCATTTGGCGGACCCGGGATCCCGAGGGAGTCCGATTCCACGCATTCGCCCACGACATCACCCATCGCAAGCGAGCCGAGCTGGCGTTGCGCAAGTCCCAGGAGGACTTCCGCATGCTCTTCGCACATCATCCCCACCCCATGTGGGTCTACGACGGCGATACGTTGCACTTCGTCGAGGTCAACGAGGCTGCCCTGGCTCACTACGGTTACAAGCGCGACGAGTTCCTGTCTATGACCATCGAGCAGATCCGGCTCCACGAGGACGCCACCATCCTGGCTGCCCATCTCGCGGAGGGACGCGAGGATGTGGAGCATTCGGGCACCTGGCGTCACCGCACGAAGTCCGGATCACTGATCGACGTCGACATTGCGTCACACCGCCTGAACTTCAACGGGCGCGACTGCGTCCTCGTGATGGCCCAGGACGTCTCAGAGCGGCGCCGCTTGGAGGACCAGCTGCGGCATCAGGCGCTGCACGACGCCCTCACGGGGCTGCCCAACCGCGCCTTCCTGCTAGACCGCGCCGCGCTCCTATTGGCCCAGGCTCGCCGAGCCAGTACCCCAATGGCGGCGCTCTTTTTGGACATCGACAACTTCAAAGAGGTCAACGACTCCCTGGGTCACATGGTCGGCGACGAGCTGCTCCAGGCGGTCGCGACCCGGCTCTACACAGCGCTGCGCGAAGCGGATTCGGTGGGCAGGATCGGCGGTGACGAGTTCGTCGTCCTCGTCGGTGGCCCGTCCTTGGCACATGGCGCCGAGATCGTTGCCGAGAACCTCCTCGAGGTCATTCGGACGACACCGTTCCACCTCGGTGGGCGCAACGTGACCGTCACCGCCTCGATCGGGATAGCCCTCGGCGAGACCGAGGAGGCCGCCGACCTGCTCCGCAACGCTGACGTGGCGCTGTACCAGGCCAAGGCGCGGGGTAAGAACTGTGCCGCCGTTTTCCTCCCCGAGATGCAGTCGGCGGTCACAGAGCGGCTCGAGATGGCCATCGATCTCCACGCCGCGCTGGGCAACGATCAGTTCGAGCTGCACTACCAGCCCGTGGTCGACCTCGGTGATCTCCAGCTCCAGGGGGTCGAGGCGCTTCTCCGATGGCGCCACCCTCACCTCGGGTGGGTCTCTCCCGACCGCTTCATCCCCCTGGCCGAGGAGACCGGCGTGATCGACGAGATCGGTCGATGGGTGCTAAACCGGGCGTGCGACGACGCGGCGACCTGGCGTCGCAGCAACCCCTCCGTCACAGTGTCGGTCAACGTCTCCGCGGTCCAGCTGGCTACCGATCGATTTGTCGACGAGGTGCGCGACGCGCTTCGCGCCAGCGAACTCGATCCTGATGGCCTGGTGCTCGAGATTACCGAGTCGGTGCTCATGGTGGATGCCAACGCGACGGTTCGGCGCTTGCAGGAGCTCAAGGCAATCGGCGTGCGGCTGGCCATCGACGACTTCGGTACCGGCTTCTCCTCCCTCAGCTACCTCCGCCAGTTCCCGGTGGACGTGCTGAAGATTGATCGCTCGTTTATGTCGACGGTGACGACCTCAGTGCAGAGCGCTGCGCTCGTGCACACGCTGATCCGGCTCGGCGGGGCGCTCGGTCTCGACGTCATCGCCGAGGGCATCGAGCACCCCGATCAGCTGCAGGCGATGCAGGAGGCCGAGTGCCACCGGGCGCAAGGCTTCCTCTTTGCCCAGGCAGTCCCTAAGGAACGTATCGACGACATCTTGAGTTCGGGCCACGTCGAGGGGCACGCGGTCGCCGCCGATGTGGATGCGGACAGTCCAGATCGGGCCTCGCTGGCGTCCTGAGCGGTCTAGACGCGGGCAGTCAGTCGCGGAGGACGTTGGCGACTCGTTCGGCTGCGGTGAGCTCCGGGGCCTTGAACGATCGCTGAGTCAGTTCCTCAGCGAGAAGGATGTAGCGGGTTGCGGTCGCGATACGGACCTCGTCGGTCATGACGGGGGCCTCTCCGTCGCCGCGGAACCCTCGCTCTACCATCCACTCTCGCAGCGGCTCCTTGTCGAGTGCTCGCTGATCCTTGTTCTTTCGGAAGAGCTCGTCGTAGGTGTCTGCGTACCAGTAGCGCGAGCTGTCAGGCGTGTGCACTTCGTCAATGAGCACGATCTCGTCACCGAGCAGACCCAACTCGTATTTGGTATCGACCAGGATCAGGCCGCGTTGGGCCGCGAGCTCGGTGCCCCGAGCGAACAGCCGGAAGCAGACGTCGGCGCACCGGTCGAATAGGTCCGCGGTCACGAGACCCTCGGCGATTGCGTCGCCGCGACCGAGGTTTCGATCATGCACTTCGAACTTGGTCGTCGGGGTCACGATCGGAGCCTCCAACCGCTCGTTCTTGCGAAGCCCGTCGGGCATCAGGTTGCCGGCAATGTTCCGCGCTCCCGCCTCGTAGTTGAACCACAACGATGTCTTCGTTACGCCCGTGATGTAGGCGCGAACGACGAATTCAAGCGGCACCGGAGCGCACTCGCGGACGCGCACGACGTTGGGGTCAGGGACCTCCAGGAGGTGATTCGAGACGATGTCGGAGGTGGCGCCGAACCAGTAGTTCGCTATCTCGTTGAGGACCTGTCCCTTGAACGGTATAGTCCCGAGGAGTCGGTCGAACGCCGACAACCTGTCGGTGGTCACGATGGTGCGAACGTCGCCGTCGACGTAGCTGTCACGCACTTTGCCCTCGTGGCGGATACCAAGGTGACCGAAGTCCGTTCGGTCGAGCGTGCCCAGCAGTTCCCTCGCAAGCCTCTCGTCTGAAAGCATTGGCGTCCCTTCTTCGATCCGCAGTGGTGACTCCATGACGTCCTCCCTCTCGATCATCCGGTCCATTGCGTCGACCCGGCCAGCCGCCTGCCGGGCCGTCTCCGTCAGGCGTCGACGGTGCTCGACCAGCCGAGCTCGTCGCGCGCCTCGATCAGTGGCGTCAACGATGGCGGCGACATCCTCCAACGGCATGCCGACGTCCCGCAAAGCGGCAAGGGTGCGCGCTCGCGGCAGCTGGCGCAGCCGGTAGCGGCGGTAGCCGGTGCGATCATCGACCTGAACCGGCACGAGCAGGCCGACCTGGTGGTAGTGCCGCAACGTCTCAACCGTCAGCCCCGACAGCTGGGCGAACGCGCCGACACCGACCAACTCGCCTGAGTCCACACCAGCAGTATCCAACCCTCGGCCGCCCGAGAGTCAAGGCGGGCCCTTACTCAACCGGGAAGCGCTGATAGCTGCCGTCCGTGCGGGTGATCTGGGATTCATCAAGGGTGTCCGTCCCGCATCTCTTTCGGCGCTCGGGGTCGGCAGGGCAAATGTCCCCGACCGCCGGTTGGGGGGCTCCATCAGGGTCACGAGTTCTCCATGTACTTCGATTGCACAACCCTCGAACAACGACGCTAGAAGCGAGTCTGACCTCAAGGGCCTCAAGGCGTCCCGATTTGTGGTCGATATTGGCCTAGCAACGGCGTTGCACCTTGCTCGCTGAATCAAATGCAACGTCGGACGCTCGGGGGCGATTGACGGGTGGTGGTTGAGGCAACAGACCATGTCTGGCGGATCGCATTGAGTTGACGCGTTGGTTCCGTGTGGCACCAAGTTGCGCGCAGGTGCTTCCTGAGACGCTTCCGTGGGAAGGAGGGTCCAACATGCAGTTCCGCCGTCGAGTACCACGCCAACCTGCCGGCTGGGACGGGGTTTGCCAGATCGAGGGCGAGTTCGCTGCCAAGTGCCGGGTCATCGACATCTCGATGCTAGGTCTGGGAATCACGCTAGAGCACCCCTCGCCGGCCGAGCTCGCCGGACGCCGCATTTCCGTCGATGTTCCAACGGTCACCGGTGACTCGTTCAGGATCCGACTCAATGGCAAAATAGCGAACGCAAAGACGACTCGCGGCAGAGCTGTCCGGGTTGGCATCGAGTTCGATCAACCCTTCGAAGCCGGACTTGGCACCACCATTCTCGAGAGCACGATGAGCGATGATACGGAAGCAGGCGTCCGTCGCTCCCGCTAAGACACCTTGCGGTTTTCCCCAACAAGGTCAACTCAAGGCAATGGCCACCGGGCGTGCGTCCGTTGGCTGCTCAGGTCCTACCAATCTCCTTCCACTGAGCAGCCGACCGACGTACGCACCGCCCCGCTGGACAACGATGCCGCGCGAACCCTGCTTGAGCCATCGACCTGCCCCAACCGCCGGCTGTGTGACCCAACCGCAGAACCCTCTGGCCCTCCTCCGTAGATCAGGTGATGACCGAGACGCTCCAGCTGTGCGTACCGACGTTCACAGGGGTGCCGTCGGACGCCACGTCGTCAGGCGCCCCGGCTGTCCTGCGCCGACGCCACCGCGTCGCTAGCCTGGCCGGTCATGACGATCGACTTGCGCACCCGCGACGACGTCGACGTCGAGACGATCGACGTCGCGGACTTCTTCGGGACCCAGCTGCCCCGCCTGGCGGCGGAACGCTCTGCGCTGGCCGTCCCGGGCGCTCGCGAGCTGGGCGTCCGGCCGTTCACGATCGAGACGACGGCCGGCACCTGGACGTTGTCGGTCAACGACGATGCCGTCCGGGTTCACTCCGGTGGCGCTGGGCACGCCGCGGTGCGCCTCGACGCGGACGAGATTACCGACATCGTCCACGACCGTCGGACGCCGATGACGCTCCTCGCGGCCGCAACGCTCGACATGCCCAGCGGTGACATCAACGACTTCCTCGACTGGTGGGTCGTCCTCCGCTCCTTGCTCGATGTCCGTGCCGTTCACACCGCGGGTGACGTCACATTCACCGACCGTGACGGCGGCCCGCTCGACCTCCAGCGCTCGTTCAGGGTCGACGACGATCCGGCCGAGCTGGCGTACTACCTTGGCGAGGCGGGCTACCTCCACCTGACCGAGGTCTTCACGACCGACGAAATGGCGCAGGTCTCGGCCGACATGGATGCCGCCCTCCCGCGCTACCACGACGGTGACGGCCGGTCCTGGTGGGCCACCACCGCCGACGGCGAGGCGCGGGCGGTACGCCTGCAGCGGTTCCAGGAGGAGAGCCTCGCGACCGCGACCTTGCTCCAGGACGACCGGCTCCTGCGCCTCGCCTCACTCTCGGGCGACGGGCACGTGCCGCGGGACCAAGGCGGCAACAAGATCGAGGCGCTGGTCAAGCCCATCGGCGTCGTCAGGGGCATTTCCGACCTGCCGTGGCACAAGGACTGCAGCCTCGGGCGGCACTCCTCGCGCTGCTGCAGCCTGACGGTTGGGATCTCGGTCACCGGCGCCGACGAACGCTCGGGCCAGCTCGGGGTCGTGGCCGGTTCCCACCGGGCCCTCGTCCAGCCCGCCTTCTTCCGCGACTCCTGGGGGCTGCCGGCGGTCCCGCTCCCGACCCGCACCGGCGACGTCACCGTTCACTGCTCGTGCACTCTGCACATGAGCCATGCGCCAGTCGTGCGGGAACGCCGCGTCATGTACACCGACTTCGTCCTGCCCCCTCGCGCCGGTGACGATCCGGCGCCCTCCAGTGCGGGTGCCATCGATCGGGTGCGCGAGCGGGCCTACAAGGTCGTCAGCCAGGTCCCGTCGGCCGCCCGTCCTTGAGCGTCCGCGATCACCTGCCGCTATCCGACTTCGACGGCAACCACCTTTAGTTCACCAAAGCTCCAAACCGCCAAGCAGTCACCATCTCGTGTAGAGCCCAGTCCAGAACCGGGTCAGGGTGTCCCCGAACAGTGACGCCGGTACTGCGTACCACCCTGCTGCACTTCCGCCAAGAATCAATCTCAAGGGCGACGGGTGTTCGGATCACCGACCAAGGCCAGGAACAGGTGGTTCGCATGCCTCTTG
>JBKQUM010000067.1:0-27907 GCA_052140165.1 Acidimicrobiales bacterium | reverse complement strand
CCGGGACCCCGAGTTCCTTACCCAGCGGGTCTCCGAGCTCGACGAGGCCGGTCTCGAGACGAGCTCCGATCTCCTCGAATTCCTCGACGGGCGCACACTGGAGGCCCGGTCGCAGTTGCAGCGTGTGGACGGCGTGATCGTCGGCAGGGTCTGGAGCTTTCGGGACATCACCGAGCGCAAGCTTCTGGAGAGCCGGTTGTCACACCAGGCGTTTCACGATTCACTCACGGGTCTGGGCAACCGGGGGTTGTTCATGGATCGACTCCAGCACGCGCTGGAACGCAGGGAGCGGGGAACCGGCCGGGTCGCGGTCCTGTTCCTGGACGTCGACGAGTTCAAGTCGGTGAACGACAACTTCGGGCACGCCGTGGGCGATGCCCTCCTCCAAACGATCGCACGGCGGATCGGTACGTGCATCCGCAGCGGTGACACCGCGGCCCGGATGGGCGGTGACGAGTTCGGGATCATCTTCGAGGATCTGAACGGCCCCGACGAGGCCCTCGCGCTTACGCAGCGCATCGTTGCGGAGGTGCGCCTCCCCTGCGTCCTGCTCGGGAAGGACATCGCCGTGTCGGTCAGCGCCGGAATCGCCTTCGACGAGCCCGGCCTCAGCTGCGATGCGCTCCTCGGCCGGGCCGACCTCGCCATGTATGCGGCCAAGACCCACGGCGGGGATGCCTACGCTCCGTTCGTGGACGACATGCTCGCCTCACCGTCCCAGCCGTCTCGGGGCTGACCGTCCGCCGGGGCGCCCGGCGACGCAGGTCAGCGCGATCTGATCAGGGTGACGATCGCAATCGTGACCGGTGCCACGATGAGGACGACGATCAGGAACCAGACGATCAGCTTGCCGAATCGGAACCGGGTGATACCTCGGGCGAATGCCGCCTCGTTCTGCAGGACACCAGCCGGGCTGTTGGGATCGGCCTCGAATCCCGAGTCGGCACCCGGCCACATGACCGGGGGCTCGGAGGACCACGACGAGACATCGCCCGGCCGCTCAGCCGGGGCGTTCTCACCGGGCGGCCCACCCTCACCTGGTCTCATCGACCAGTCTCATCCGGTGGTATTCCTGAGTGCCGGGATCAGCCGCTTGGCATCCCGCTCCGCATCCAGGACCGACCGCATCCGCGAGAGCACGTCGGGCTGATCGGACGCCCGGTTCTGTCGCTCCTCGGGGTCCGAGGTGAGGTTGTGCAGCTCGTAGGAGGGCTCGGCCGCCGGCCCGAGGAACGGGTTGGGCGCAACGCCCTTTGCGGCATACCAGTCGTCGAGACGCTCGTAGTAGTGGTTCAGCTTCCACAGCTCGTCGGTTCCGGCGGGCCCGGTCGGAAGCGTGGCGACGACCGACTCGATGTTCGACGCACCCTCGAACGGCTCGAACGCTGCGCCGCTCAGGATGTTGACCTGGGTCGAGCCCCTCGAGGGGTTGTCCTCGGTCATGAAGTAGACCGGAGCCGCGGCGGATGCGGCGCTGGCCTTCCCGGTCACCACGTCGCTCAGGTCCCGACCGGGCAGGGTGTGCGCTTCTTCGTGGTGGGCCGAGACACCGGCGAGCGCCCGCTCGAGGTCGATCCCGGCGAGGCCGAGGAGCGTCGGGATGAGGTCGATGTGGCTCGTGGGCGCCGAGATCCCGCCGTCGACCCGGTCCACGCCCGGTCCCGATACCAGCAGCGGGACGCGCGTCGCCTCGTCGAAGGCGTTGAACCACTTCTGGACCAGACCGCCATGGGCGCCGACGAGGTCGCCGTGGTCCGAGGTGAACACGATGATCGTGTCGTCGAACATCCCGGAGGCCCGGAGCGCCTCGAGGATCCGCCCGATGGCCTGGTCGACGGCTTTTTGGAGGTAGTAGTAGAGGCGCCGGTAGGCGAGGTCGGTGTCCGATTCGAAGATCATCTTCGGCCACAGGGCCTTGAAGGCCTCCTGGCAGGGCGGTCGCCCGGCGAAGCTGTCGCCCTGGGAGGGCGCCTCGGGGATCTCGGGCACCGAGTCGTCGGGAGGGCCGAACCCGAGCAGCTGGTCCCAGCCGAAGCCGTTGAAGGCAATGTCGTGGGGGTTGACGAACGAGGCGACGGCGAGCCACGGGCCGTCGCTGCGCGCCCGGGCGAGTTCGCCGAACAGCTCGACGACCTGCTCGGCAAAGACGCCGTCCCGCACCATGCCGCAGTCGGACTTGGCCGCGCCGTGGGGCTCCCGGCCGATCCACCCGGAGAACCCGAACGGGTCGAGCCGGTCGGCCTTCTTGTAGGCCTCGATCGCCTCGGGGATCGGCTTGCCCGCGTCGTCGGTCGCCATCAACCCTTCGTGCGTGCCAGGGATGACCAGGTCGGCGTGCGAGACGTGCCACTTGCCGCGGTAGTGGGTCTGGTAGCCCGCGGCGCGGAACCAGTCGCCGAGCGTGGGCACCGAGTTGGGATCGAGCCAGGTCATGTCCGGGTCGGTGCTCTGCTTGGCCGCGCCGTCGGTGGACGACACGCCGTGAAGGGACGGGTATTGGCCGGTGAACAGCGTGGCCCGGCTCGGGGTGCACGCCATCGAGCCTGCGTAGTGGCGGTGGAACTCGAGCCCCCCATCGCGGATCGATTCGCGCGCCGGCAGCTGCTCCCGCCGGAAGGCCTTCACTGCCTCGGTCTCGTAGGGAGGCGGGTAGCGCTCCTCGTCTGTCATGATGAACAGGATGTTCGGTGAGGTCATGGCGGTGCGTGGTCTCCCAGGGGTTCGAGTGGCGGACAGTGGATCGGTCCCGATACCTGATCGGGTGGGTGGCTGATGTTCCAGGTCTTCCCTACAGGCCGCTCTCGGCTCTGATCCGCCCGTCGGCCACGGCCTTCTTGAACTCGTCGTAATCCCGCTCGTTCTGGTCGGCATAGGACTCGGCGAAATCGGCGAGCGCGTCGTCGAAGGTGGTGCCGCTGCCGAGGTAGGACGCGATGGCGATGCGGTCGCCGGACCTGGCGTGGGCCCGGGCCAGGGCTTGGGCGCAGATCCCCGCGTAGGTGGCGAGACCCTTGGGGATGGAGCCCTCGACGTCGAACGAGCCCTTCCAGTCCCGGAGCTGGCGCACGTAGAAGTCCCGGGTGACGCCGTCGAGGCCCTCCGCCTGCTGCCAGCCCAGGAAGATGTCGCTGGCCGCCTGCATCAGGTGCTGCCCGGCGACGACGCGCTCGCCGTGGTTGGCGTACTGGCTCTTGCCGACGAACTCCTCGAGGACCGAGGATTCCGCCTCCTTGGTCTGGAGGAACAGCGGATCGTCGCCATCGCGGCCCTGGAAGAGGAGGATCCAGGCCCTCGTGCCGACGCTGCCGACGCCCACGACCTTGCGGGCCACGTCGACGAGCTCGAATCCCTCCAGCAGGTGTCGTCGGTCGGTCTGCAGGGTGCGGCGGTAGCTGTGCACCATCTGTTGGAGCGATTCGAGCAGCGCGTCGGGCTGGTGCTCCGCCGAGAGCTCGGCGAGGGGGACGATGAGCGGGGGATCGCTGACGATCCGGCGACGGCCGGCGACCACCTCGGTCAGCTTGTCCTGCGCCTGGAGCGAGTCCTTGGTGCGCGACTTCGCCACGATGGACGACGCCTTGGACGCCATCTGCGCTGCCGCCTGCGTCGCCGCCTTCGACTTCTGCCTGCCGGCCTGGGCCGTGAGGCCGGCGATGATCTCCTCGATGTCGACGTGGGAGTACCACACGTCGAGGTTGCCCGACGCGGCCAGCCGACGCATCTCCTCCCGGTACGAGGTCCCGACGGCCTTCGCTCCGACCGCGCAGTCCTTCTTGGAGAAGCTCTGATCCCGGCCCGCGATGACGACGCTGGCCGCAAGACGCTTGAGGTCCCACTCCCAGGGGCCTGGCAGCGTCTCGTCGAAGTCGTTGACGTCGAACATCATCGAGCGCTCGGGCGACGCGAACAGTCCGAAATTACTGAGGTGCGCGTCGCCGCAGACCTGCGTGGTGAGACCCGACGCCGGTGTCCTGGCCAGGTCGGATGCCATGATCAGCGCCGCACCGCGGTAGAAGGTGAACGGCGACACGAGCATGCGTCCGTAGCGAATGGGCACCAACTCGGGGACCCGTGAGACGGCCTGCCGCTCCAGCAGGCTCACCGGGTCGGGGCGGTCGCGTGCGGGCTCGAAGTCGGCGTGCGATGCCCGTGGCACCCGCGCCCGCGCCTCCTTGCCCAGCAAGGACCGCTGCTTCGGCGTCAGGTGGGCCACCTTCTTGGCCGGCTTCGATGATGCCCCGGTCTCCGTCGTCGTCGTCATCGTGCCTCGTCCTCCCCGGGTGCGAGCAGCTTTGAGCCTGCCAACGCCCGCTCTCTACCATGCCATGCCAACCCCGCCCTGGTCTCCCGCGGACATCTCCCAGGGTTCGGCGAGCGAGGTGGCAGGGCCGCCCCGTCAGCAGCTGACGAGGGATTCTGACAACGATTGTCGAAATGGGCCGGTGCCCCGCTAGGGTGGCGGGGCCATGCAGTCACCAGACGCGCTGACCGATCTCTTCCGGGCCAACGGCCGCAAGATCACCGCGCAACGGCAGTGCATCTTCCGTGCCCTCGAGGGTGACGTCACCCATCCGTCGGCAGAGCGGGTACACGAGAGGGTCCGCCACGAGATGCCCAACGTCTCGCTCAGGACCGTGTACCAGACGCTGAACGACCTGGCCGATCTGGGCGTCATCTCCGTCCTGGACGTCGGCACCGGCTCGGCTCGCTTCGATCCCAACGTCGAGACGGTCCACCACCACCTGGTGTGCCGCTCGTGCGGCAAGGTGCGCGACCTCGCCGCCGACGTTCCGGGGCTCAGGGTGCCCCGCCGAGCCGCCCAGGGCTTCGACGTCGACAGCGCCGAGGTGGTCTTCCGCGGCCTGTGCGAAGACTGCCGGTGACTGCAGCCGTAGGCATCGACCGCACCGCGTCGGAACATACAGCACCAACCGAGAGAAAGGGAACCAACCGCCATGCCAGCACTGAAGGGCACTCAGACCGAGGCCAACCTGAAGGAGGCCTTCGCCGGCGAGAGCCAGGCCAACCGCCGCTACCTCTACTTCGCCCAGAAGGCTGACGTCGAGGGGTATCCCGACGTGGCGGCGCTCTTCCGCTCGGTGGCCGAAGGGGAGACGGGCCACGCGTTCGGTCACTTCGACTACCTCAGGGAAGTTGGCGACCCGGTGACCGGGGTGCCGGTTGGTGCCACCGAGGACAATCTCAAGTCGGCCATTGAGGGCGAGACCTACGAGTACACCGAGATGTACCCCGGATTCGCCAAGACCGCGCGCGACGAAGGCTTCGAGGAGATCGGCGAGTGGCTCGAGACCCTGGCCAAGGCGGAGAAGTCCCACGCCGGCCGCTTCACCCAGGGGCTCGAATCCGTCTCGTAGGAAGGGCGGCCGGATGACCGCCACATACGACGCTACCGATCCCGAGTACTTCGACCCCACCGCGCTCCGCGAGGAGCTGGACCGCGTCTTCGATCTGTGCCACGGGTGCCGCCTCTGCTTCAACTTGTGCCCGTCGTTCCCCACGATGTTCAAGTTCATCGATGCCAACGACGGGGACGTGTCGGCACTGACCGCCGCCGAGCACGACCAGGTGGTCGACGAGTGCTATCAGTGCAAGCTCTGCTACGTGAAGTGTCCGTACGTACCTCCGCACGAGTGGGAGCTGGACTTCCCGCGTCTGATGAGCCGGGTCCACGCGGTGCGCCAGAAGCAGGGGGTCGGGGTGAAGGAGCGGCTCACCGACCAATTCCTGGCGCGCACCGACGCGCTGGGGCGTGCCTCGGTCGCGGCCGCGCCGGTGGTCAATTGGGCCACCGGCACGCCGGGCTCGTGGCCCCGCCGCATCATGGAGAAGTCGGTCGGCCTGGCGTCGCAGCGCCTCCTTCCTCCCTACGCGAAGCAGCGTTTCACGACGTGGTTCAAGAGAAGCAGGGCCCAGGCCGCCGTGCCGCAGGGAGGCGGTTCCGTCTCGGTGTTCCCCACGTGCTTCGTGGAGTACATGGAACCCGGCGTCGGACGCGCCATCGTGGAGGTCAACGAGCACAACGGCGTCGAATGCAGCGTGCCCGAAGGTACCAAGTGCTGTGGCGCACCATGGCTTCACTCCGGGCACGTCGACGAATTCGCCAAGGCGGCCCGTCGCAACGTTGCGGCCCTGGCCGCCGAGGTGCGGGCGGGGCGAGACGTCATCGTGGCGCAGCCGACCTGCGCCTACGTGGTCAAGCGGGACTACCCGATGTACGTCAAGGGACCGGACGCCGACCTCGTGGCCTCCCATACGTACGACCCGGCCGAGTACCTCATGAGGCGGCACCGCGATGGGGACGACCCCTTTGCCCTGCGCGACGAGTTCCCCGGCCGTGACGACGGCTCGGTGCCCGACGCGGTGACGTACCACGTGGCCTGCCACCTGCAGGCACAGAATGCGGGGCTGCGCAGCCGTGACCTGCTCAAGACGGCCGGCGTCAAGTGCACGCTCGTCCAACGCTGTTCGGGCATCGACGGGACCTGGGGGTACCGAGCG
The DNA here is from genome assembly GCA_052140165.1 of Acidimicrobiales bacterium. Taxonomy (GTDB): domain Bacteria; phylum Actinomycetota; class Acidimicrobiia; order Acidimicrobiales; family RAAP-2; genus Bog-473. The sequence goes on along the minus strand of JBKQUM010000067.1, from coordinate 21,388 downwards.
GAACACTACGACCTGGCCCGCCGGGTCGCAGCGCCGCTCGGCCGCGAGGTCGAGGCAGCCGGGAACGACGTCGTGTGCGGCGACTGCCATCTGGCGAACGGCTCCATCCTCCAGGAGACCGGCAGGCAACCCGTGCACCCGATGCAGCTGATGGCGCGGGCCTACGGGATCGACGCCGGGGACGACAGGTGACCGCACCCGTCGCGGGGCCCCTGACGCTGGCCGACGTCCTGGACCTCCGCGCGTACGAGCGAGTGAGAGAGGACTACCGGGCCCGGGTCATCGCGCGGAAGCGCAACCGCCGGGTGAGCCTGGGGCCGATCATGACCCTGGTCTTCGAGTGTCTCGACACCGTCCGCTTCCAGGTGCAGGAGATGGCCCGGGTCGAGAAGATCATCAGTGACGAGGCGATCCAGGTCGAGCTCGACATCTACAACAGGTTGCTGCCCGGGGAGCGGGAGCTCTCGGCCACCCTCTTCATCGAGCTGACCTCGGATGGCCGGCTCCGGGAGTGGCTGCCCCGGCTGGTGGGGATCGAGCACCAGGTGGGCGTCTGGATCGACGGCGACGTGGTGGCGAGCGTGCCCGAGGCCCAGCACGCCGCCGCCCTGACCCGTGAGACCGTCACGCCGGCCGTCCATTACCTGCGTTTCGGCTTCACCGACGTCCAGGTGGAGGCTTTCGGGAACGCTGGCGAGATCGCCGTGGTGTCCACCCATCCGGCGTACGAGGCCCGGACCGTCCTGCTCCCGGCGACGAGGGACGAGCTCCTGGGGGACCTCCTCGGGACAACAAAGCCTCTACCTATTGGCTGACCAGGGACAATTCTGTGCGCAAGTCTTTACAGGCGCTCACGTCATAAGCCATACTCTTCGTTCGCCGAATTCTGAGCCGGCGCTTTCGGTCGTTGGACCGAAAAGGCTCTGACCAGGGCGAACGCAAGTATCCGCCTAAGAATCCGTTACGAGGAAGTGTTTCCCATGATCGCCGCCACGTGGCGCAAGCAAGCCGCATGCCGTGGACTGGACGTCGAGGCGTTCTACCCGGTCACCGAGGACGAGGCCGACGCGGCCGAGGCCAAGGCTGTCTGCGCCGTCTGCCCGGTCCGCCAGGCGTGCCTGGAGCACGCCCTGGCCCATCGCGAGCGTGAGGGTATCTGGGGCGGCACGACCGAGCGGGAGCGCCGGCGTATCGTGCGGCAGCGTCGCAAGTCGGCCTGACCGACCCGATCCGGCGTTCACGGGGGACGACGCCCCGGCTGGCGACGCGCCCCCGGACCCCGGGCCCTTGCAGGTCTGTCCGCGGTCGTTGCATCCCGGATTGATCGGTCCACCTCGTTTCGTGAAAAAGTGACCGAGCGGTGGAGACGAAATGATCAGATGAGCGGTACCGGGAGGCGACCGCTGGCCGTGGCGGGCATGGTGGCGGTGGGCCTCTCGCTCGCCGCATGCAGCGGCAATTCGAGCCAAGGCGCGGCGCCCCCTACGACGCCGACGACCGTCAAGGTCACGACGTCACCCGCCACGGCGCCGAGCCAAGCCAGCATCCGTAAGGACGTCCAATTGTTCAATTGCGCCGCAGCGAAGAATGGCTGGTCGGCTGGTGGCACGGTCGAGAGCTCGCTCAACCACCCTGCCACCTACGACATCACTGTGTTCTTCACCTCGTCAGCGCCGGAGAACCTGGACTATGGGTCGACCTCGGTGCCGTTGAAACCCGGTCAGGTCAAGCTGTGGTCGGTCAATGCGATTTTCGCCGCGCCGAGCACCGTGCTCTGTGTACTGACGAGCGTCTCGACCAGCTAGGGCCGCCCGGCGTCCCTGCGTGCGCGACACGACGGTCGCGCCAGAGGGTGACACCGGGCGTGGTCGACGTCACGACTTCTTGCTCTTCGTCACCGTCGTCGTGGTCCTTGGCGCCGCCTGCGTCGTCTGGCCCAGCGTGCAGGGGTAGGGATTCCACGGCTCGGACTGGGTGTTCGTGTAGACGTCGCCGGGAATCGTGGTCGTGGTCGTGGTGGTCGGACCGGTCGTCGTCGTTGCCGCGGAACCGGTCGACGACGGCCCCGTCACGGTGAGCTGCGGGCCGGCGATCAGGAGCGAGACCGTCTGACCACTGAGATTCGAGTCGGCGACGTAGGTGACGGGCCCGCTCAGCACCGAGTCCAGCGTCAGCGCGGCCTCGTAGCCGGTGGGGCCGTAGAGGATCTCGGATGGACCGCCCGCGGTGAGCTGGGACGAGGCGTCGCCGATCTGGGCGACCTCGAATCCCTGGGTCGTGAGCGCGGCGGCGGTGCTGTGCGCGATGTCGTTGACGGTCGATGCGTTCAGGACGTTGACGCTGACCTCGCTGTGCGCCTCGGTCGGCACGGTCGTCGGAGTGGTCGTCGCGCCGTGCCTGCCCTTCGCCGGAGTGGTCACCGGCGTCGTGGCAGCTGGCTGCATCCCGATGGCGTTGAAGCTGTCGATCATGTTCTGGGCGTACGGCTCGGCCTGCTTCAGGACCGAGGCGCCTCCGTCCGTGGTGTACCCGATCGTGGGCAGCGTCTCGGTGACCAGGTGCGACGACGGGAGGCCCCGGAAGTCCTCGGCGATGTGGAAGAGGTCGCTCTGGCTGAGCGTGTCGTCGATGGTCAGGTTGCCGACGGAAGCACCGATGAACGCGTTGATGGCGAGCGGGTTCGTGATGGACGCATTCACCTTGGCCAGCACCGCCCGGAAGAATGCGTCCTGGCGCTGGATGCGACTGAAGTCGGACAGACCGTCGTACTCCCAGTAGCCGTTCGAGTCCTTGTAGTACAGGTGCCGGCTGCGGACCAGCTGGAGCGCGGTCGTCCCGTTGACGACCTGGCAGCCCGTCGTGGTGACGTCCAGGCCGGTGTACTGGTCTTTGACCTCGGTCGGGAAGTCCATGGTGATGCCGCCCAATGCGTTCACCATGCCCGAGAAGCCGGGGAAGTCCACCGACATGTAGTGGTTGATCGGGATGCCCAGGACCTGCTCAATCGTCTGCACGAGGAGATCCGGGCCGGAGTTGAACGCGGCATTGATCCGGTTCATGCCCGAGATCCCGCTGACGTCGCCCGGGATGTCGACCCAGAGGTCCCGCGGGATGGACAAGACGGTCACGGTCCTGGCGGCGGGGTCGAAGCGGGCCACCATGGTCACGTCGCTGCGCTGGCCCCCTGCGTTGGCCTCGTCGCCGAACGCATTGACCTGCGTCGCATTCGAGACGAAGGCCCGGGAGTCCGAGCCGACGAGGAGCAGGTTGAACGGCTTGCCGGGTGGCGCTTCGGCGACCAGGTGCTTGGCATGGATCTTCTTGATCTGGTCGAAGCGGTAGGTGGCGTAGACGTACAGACCCCCCACCCCGACGGCCGCGAGCAGCACGATGAAGGAGAGCGCATACAGGACGCGACGGCGCCACCGGTGCCGGCGCTTCTGTTCTATTTTGCGCGTCGTGCGGAGCTCGGCTTGAAGGTCGGCCCGCGACCGAGCCGACCCGGCGGGGACCTGTTCGGGGTCGGGAGAATCGAGGATCTCGGGGTCGTCAGGGCTCAAGTACCAGAAAATACCTGGCCGGGTAGTCCGGTAGCCTTCGCCGGTGCATTTCGACCTGCCAGACGAACTGCTCGAGCTCCGCGATTCCGTGCGTCGACTCGCCCAGGACAAGGTGAAGCCCCGAGCCCGCGCCATCGACAAGGAAGGGTCCTACCCGACCGACCTCTTCGAGGCGTTCCGGGACGCGGGCCTGCTCGGGCTGTGCATCCCCGTCGACTACGGGGGCTCAGGAGCGGGGATCCTCGGCCTCGCGGTCGCGATCGAGGAGATCGCCAAGTACTCCAACACGGCGGCCCTGATGCTGCTGCTCACCCGGCTGCCCACGGGTCCGGTGATGATCGCCGGCACCGAGGCCCAGAAGCGACGCTACCTACCGGGAATCTGCGAAGGCACGATCCGGGCGGCTTTCGGGCTCTCCGAGCCACAGGCCGGCAGCGACGTCATGGGGATGCGGACCCGCGGCGCGCCCGATTCGGGCTCCGACGGCGGCTGGGTGCTCAATGGCACCAAATGTTGGATGTCGGGCGTGCGCGAGGCCGACTGGTACACGGTGTTCGCCAAGACGAGCGACCCCGCCAGCCGGGCCCACGACTCCGTGACGGCATTCATCGTCGAGCGAGCGTGGGACGGCGTGGAGGTCGGGCGCGCCGACCACAAGATGGGTGTGCGCGGGGTCGACACCGGGGAGCTCGTCCTCACCGACGTCCACGTTCCTGCCGAGAACGTGATCGGCGAGGTCGGAGGCTTCCGTCTGGCCATGCTCGGCCTCAATGCCATGCGCCCGATCGTGGCCGCCCGCGGCATCGGGCTGGCAGAGGGTGCGCTGATGTACGCCACCGAGTACGTGCAGCAGCGGGCGGCCTTCGGCAAGACCATCGCGGACTTCCAGGGGATCCAATGGGAGATCGCCAAGTGCGCCGTCGACATCGAGGCGGCCCGCCTGCTCACCTACCGGGCGGCAGTGCTCGCGGATGCGGGCCAATTCACCAAGGAGTACGTCCCGTACCTCTCCATGGCCAAATACCACGCCACGGAGTTGGCGGTGCGGGCCTCGTCGCTCGCCGTGCAGCTGCTCGGCGCAGCCGGCTACATGGAGGACCACCCGACCGAGCAGTGGTACCGCGACGCCAAACAGCTCACGATCGTCGAGGGCACGTCGCAGGTCCAACTGGGACTCATCGCCCGCGGGGTCCTGGACCGGGACCTGTGGTGGGACTGAGCTGGCCCGACGTCCTGACCCGGCTGTCGAGCCGTGAGTCCCTGACCGCGGCGGAGGCCGAGGACGCGCTGGGTGTGGTCCTGGCCGGCGACGCCACACCGGTGCAGGTGGGGGCCTTCCTCGCGCTGCTGCACGCCAAGGGGGAGACCGCCGACGAGGTGACCGGGCTGGCCCGTGCCATGGTCGATGCCGCCGTGCCCTGCCCGCTCGATCCCGCCGGCGGCATGGTGGTGGACCTGGTGGGCACGGGCGGCGATCGGCTGGCGAGCATCAACGTGACGACGCTGGCCGCCTTCATCACGGCGGGCTCTGGCGTAGCGGTGTGCAAGCACGGCAACCGGGCCGCCTCGTCGTCGGTGGGCACGGCGGACGTGCTCGAGGCGCTGGGCGTGGCCATTGAGATCGGGCCCGAGGGCGTCGCCCGCTGCGTCACGGAGGCGGGCATGGGTTTCTGCTTCGCGCAGCGCTTCCACCCCGCCATGCGCTTTGTCGGGCCGGTGCGCAAGGAGCTGGGGGTGCCAACCGTCTTCAACTACCTGGGGCCGCTCACCAACCCGGCGCGGACCAGGTACCAGCTCGTCGGGGTCAGCGACGCCACGATGGCTCCGATCATGGCCGGCGTCCTCGGAGCGACGGGCAGCCGCCGCGCCATGATCGTGCACGCAGACGACGGCCTGGATGAGTTGAGCGTGACGTCGCCGTCGAGCGTGCTCGAGGTGCGGGGCGACGGAGCGGGGGAGTTCGAGGTGCGCGACTGGCGGATCGACCCGGCCGCGCTGGGATTCGCTCCGGCCACGATGGCGGACCTCCGGGGCGGCGATGCGGCCTTCAACGCGCGGATCATCCGCACAGTGCTCGAGGGTGAGCAGGGCGCCCGGCGCGACATCGGGCTCCTCAACGCGGCGGCGGCGCTCGTCGTCGCCGGCCGCGTCGAGGAACTGGAGAGCGGTGTGGAGCTGGCGGCCGAGTCGATCGACAGCGGCCGGGCGGTCGGCGTGCTCGATGCGCTCGTCACGACGTCGCAAGAAGCGCTGCTCCGGCAGACGGACTGACCCGCCAGGCGCGGCGGGGCGCATGGGCCGCCGGGTCGAGGGCCGGCGAGTCGGGCCGGCAGAGCGTGATGACGCAGCCGCCGAAGCCACCGCCGGTCATGCGGGCCCCGAGCACGCCGGGCTGGGCGACGAGGTGCTCGACCAGCTCGTCGACGGCGGGCACCGAGACCCTGTAGTCAGCCGCCAGGCTGCGGTGACCCTCGGTCATCACCTCGCCGAGGCCGGCCATGTTGCCCCGGGCGAGCAATTGCTCGGCGTCGCGCACCCGGGCGCACTCGGTGATCACATGGCGGGCCCGCCGGCGCAGGACGGGATCGGCGAGCTCGCTGAGGTCACCGAGCTCGCTGGCGCCGAGTGGCCGCCCGAGGATGTGCGCCGCCCGCTCGCACTCGGCGCGCCTGGTGGCGTAGGGCGTCGTGGTCAGGAGCCGGGGTGTCTCGCTGTGCACGATCACGAACGCAGCGTCGTCGGGAACCGGGACATGACGAGTCTCCAGCGAGCTGAAGTCGATGAGCAGCCCGTGGCCGGAACGGGCGGCGGCGATGGCCAGCGGATCGAGCAGGCCCACGTTGGCCCCGGCGCCGCGCTCGGCCTCCTGGCAGTCGCGGGCCAGCGAGACCGGATCGGGATCGTGGCCGAGGGCGAGGAGCAGCGCGACCGAGAAGGCCGCGCTCGAGGCCAGCCCCGCGCCGACCGGCAGGGTGCTCGTGACCCCGATGGTGCCACCCGAGGCCGGTGCCGCCAACCTCAGCAGTGCCGCCGCCAGGAGGGCTTCGGGGGGAACAGGGGCGCCACTCCCCAGGGCGATCTCCAGCGGATGGTCCGGGAACTGGTCCGAGTCGATCCCCACGAGGAAGCTTCCGGGCCTGGAGGTGAAGGTGACCTCCGTGGCGAGGTCGATGGCCATGGGCAGCGACAGGCCGCCGTTGTAGTCCGTGTGGTCGCCGATGATGGTGACGCGTCCGGGGGCGCGGGCCGTGGGCATGGGCCCAGCTTTGCGCAGGTGGGCCGGGCTTGACCGTCGAGGGCAGGACGGGACACGATCCTGCGATGGCCGACCCGGGTGGACCGCTGAGCGGGATCAAGATCATTGAGCTGGCGGGCATCGGGCCGGCTCCCTACACGTGCATGATGCTGGCCGACGCCGGGGCCCAGGTCCTCCGGCTGGAGCGTGCCGCACCGGGGGCCGTCGAGCGGGGAGAGGAGTACCGTTCGTCCGGCGCCGGGCCCTACTGGGACCTGCTGAACCGGTCCCGGCCGTCAGTGGGGGTCAACCTCAAGAACCCGGACGCCGTCGAGCTCGTGCTGGGACTGGTCGAGCAGGCGGACGGGCTGATCGAGGGCTTCCGGCCCGGCGTGGCCGAGCGGCTCGGTGTAGGTCCCGGGGCGTGCCTCTCTCGGAACCGGCGTCTCGTCTACGGCCGCATGACGGGGTGGGGGCAGGATGGCCCCATGGCCCCGATGGCCGGGCACGACATCGACTACATCGCGATCGGGGGCGCGCTCTGGTCGCTCGGTCGGGCCGACTCGGCACCCGTGCCGCCCCTGAACCTGGTGGGCGACTTCGGCGGCGGCGGCATGCTGCTCGCCTTCGGCATGGTGGCTGCACTGCTCGAGGCGGCGCGCTCGGGCGAGGGTCAGGTCGTGGACGCCGCCATGGTCGACGGCTCGGCCTCCCTGATGACGATGATCCACGCCTTCCGGCTGAACGGGCTCTGGAACGAGCAGCGGGGAGCGAACATGCTCGACACGGGCGCCCCCTTCTACGAGGTCTACGAGACGTCCGACGGGCAGTGGATGGCGGTCGGTGCCATTGAGTCGCAGTTCTACGCGGCGCTGTTGGAGGGCTTGGGGCTGACCGGCGATGCGTCGATGCCGGCGCAGATGTCGCGGGCGGACTGGCCGGCCATGAAGGAGCGGTTCGCCGCGTTGTTCCGGGCGAAGACGCGGGACGAGTGGACATCGATCTTCGACGGGACCGATGCCTGCGTGGCACCGGTGCTGTCCCCGTGGGAGGCCCACCGGCATCCGCACAACGTCGCCCGGTCCACGTACATCGAGGTGGACGGGGCGGTCCAGCCCGCGCCGGCGCCACGGTTCTCGCGCACGCCATCGGTCGTCTCCAAGCCACCGTCACCCCCGGGTGCCGACACGGTGTCGGGGCTCGTCGAGTGGGGTGTCTCCGTGGACGTGGTCTCGAAGCTCCGCCAGTCGGGGGCCCTCAGCTAGGGCACGGCCCGTAGGGGTCGATCGGGGCATCCGACGCACCGACCAAGACCCACGAATTGGACGCCTCGTTCATGTAGGCCGCAGGGCAGGGAACCGCGATGGCGATCACCGCCGAGGACGGGCAGGCTCCTCTGAAGCGGGAGGAGCTTCCCATGACGGCCCCCAAGGCACGTGCAGCGGTGGCCCTGCTCGCCATCCGGATCGGATCGCCCGTCTCGGTCCTCGACCTCGAGTGGGCCTTGCGGGGCGACCGCGAGCCCGATAGGGCCCGCAAGGCGCTGCAGCACTACATCGAGGACCTGCGCAAGATCCTCCCCGACGACGCGATCGAGACGACGCCCCAGGGATACCGACTGCTCGGATCGAAGGCTTCCGTGCGTAGTCGTCGCGCGTCTCCGGAGTCCGACGATCAGATCTTGACGACGGGGCAGGTGATGGTGCGGGTGATCCCCTCGATCTGCTGGATGTCCCGCACGACCATACGACCGAGGTCGTTCATGGAGCCGGCTTCGGCGCGGGCGATGACGTCATAGGGCCCGGTCACGCCCTCGGCCACGGCGACGCCGTCGACGGCATTGACCTGCTGGGCCACCTGGGCCGCCTTGCCGACGTCGGTTTGGATCAGGACGTACGCATGGACGGTCACGGCACACCGTACATTGGCGTGGTGGCGATGTCGCCGAAGATCGAGCAGTTCAAGGTCATGGCCCGGCAGGCCCAGCAGGACTTGTTCGACCAGAGCCAGCCGATCGGTCGGCTCTCGCTGGTGCAATGCGCGATGCTCGCCGGCGGCACCGTGGTGACCATCTCCCTGGCGGGCTCGCTCTTCTTCTCCATCTCCCCGACCGCCGCCGACCACAAGGTGCTCCTCTACCTGCTCTTCACGCTCGCGCCCTTCGCGATCGTCTCGCCGCTGCTCGGCCCGCTCATCGACCGCAGCCGCGGTGCCCGACGCCTCATGGTGGTGTCCTCCGCAATCGGACAGGCAGTGCTGTGTCCCCTCATGGCCACCCACATCCACAGCCTGCTGCTGTTCCCGCTCGCCTTTCTCGTGCTGGTGTGCCAGAAGCTCTACCTGGTGACCAAGGGCGCCCTGGTCCCTGAGATGGCCGAGCTCACCGCGCCCGACGAGCACGGTGAGCAGGCCGGCTACGCGCCGCTCAACGCCCGTCTGACGCTGCTCGGCACGCTGGCCGGCTTCGTCGTCTCCGTGCCGGCAGTGATCCTCTACAAGCTGGGCGGCTCCCCGGCCGTGCTCGTCCTGGCCACGATCGTGTTCGTGGCGGCAGCGGTCGCGGGTGCCCGGCTGCCGGTCCTCTCGGGGCGGACCGGCGAGCGACTGTGGACCGACGAAGCGACCCGGGTGCGCGAGTACGGCCAGCCCGGAGAGGCGCACGCTCGCGAGGAGGACCTCATACGGCTGCAGCCGATCGCGAACCCCGAGGTGATGCTCGGACTGAGTGCCATGTGCATCGTGCGCGGGCTCACCGGCTTCATGACCTTCATGCTTGCGTTCGGGCTGCGCCGCATGAAGGGCGTCGGCCTGTTCTGGTACGGCCTCGTCCTGGCCGCCAGCGGCGTGGGGGCCATCATCGGGCTCGTCCTGGTGGGACGGTTACGCAAGCACCTCACCGAGCAGCAGTTGTTGCTGTGCTCCCTCTGGCTCATCGCAGCCACCGCGGCCGGGTGCGCCGTCTGGGGCACGCTGCTGGCGCAGGTCGTGCTCGCCTTCATGGTCGGCTTGTGCGGTGCGGTGGCGCAGCCGTCCTTCGACTCCATGACGCAGCGCTACATCCCTCTCTCCGCGCAGGGGAGGGCGTTCGCCCGGTTCGGCATGCGCCAGCAGCTCGTCTGGGTGGTCGGCTCGCTGATCCCGGTGATCATCGCGTTCACACTGCCGCAGGGCGACGCGACGATGGCCGTGCTGGCTGCACTCGGCGGTCTCTCCTACGTCTCGGGACGCCGTGCCGCACATGCCCCTCGCATCGCGAGGAGCGTCCGTGACATCCGCGACCTGGGGGACATGGGTCAGCCCGGGGGCTGACCGCCGGGGCGCCCGCCGGTCAGCCCAGGCGCCTCTCGAGCGTGTCGGCCTGGTCGGAGAGCGCCTGCGGGAGCCGGTCGCCAAACTGGGCGTAGTACTCACGGATGAGCGGCACCTCCGCCTTCCATCCCTCGTCATCGACACGCAGGAGCTCCTCCATGTCCCGGGTCGGGACGTCGATGCCCGTGGTGTCGATGGCGTCGACGGTGGGAACGGCGCCGATGGGCGTCTCGACCGCGTCGGCCTTGTCCGTGATGCGGTGGAAGATCCACTCGAGCACCCGGGAATTCTCGCCGTAGCCGGGCCACAGCCACTTGCCGTCGGCATCCTTGCGGAACCAGTTGACGTAGAAGATCTTCGGCAGGGCGTCGCGGTCGGGGGCTTCCGCTCCGATGCGGAGCCAGTGCGCGAAGTAATCCGCCATGTTGTACCCGCAGAAGGGCAGCATGGCGAAGGGGTCGCGGCGCAGGTTGCCCACGGCGCCGGCGGCGGCGGCGGTCGTCTCGGAGGCCATGATCGAGCCGAGGAACACCCCGTGCTCCCAGTCGTGGGACTGGAAGACGAGCGGGACGACCGAGGCACGGCGGCCGCCGAACAGGATGGCGCTGATGGGAACGCCCTTCGGGTCCTCCCACTCGGGGGCGATGGCCGGGTCCTGCGCGGCCGGGGTGGTGAAGCGGGCGTTCGGGTGGGCCGCCGTCGTGCCCTTCTCCGGCGACCAGTCCTCACCCTTCCAGTCCGTCATGTGGGCCGGGGGCTCGTCCGTCATGCCCTCCCACCAGATGTCGCCGTCGTCGGTGAGGGCCGTGTTGGTGAAGATGCAGTTGCCGTCGAGCATGAGGATCGCGTTCGGGTTCGTGTGGGTGTTGGTGCCCGGCGCGACGCCGAAGAAGCCGGCCTCGGGGTTGATGGCGTAGAGGCGGCCGTCGGCGCCGAACTTCATCCAGCAGATGTCGTCACCGATGGTCTCGACCTTCCAGCCCTCGATCGAGGGGATCAGCATGGCCAGGTTCGTCTTGCCGCAGGCGGACGGGAAGGCGCCGGTGACGTAGCGGGTCTCGCCTTCGGGGGAGGTGAGCTTCAGGATGAGCATGTGCTCGGCCATCCAGCCGGCGTCGCGGGCCATCACCGAGGCGATGCGGAGCGCGAAGCACTTCTTGCCCAGCAGTGCGTTGCCTCCGTAGCCCGAGCCGAACGACACGATCTCGCGGGTCTCGGGGAAGTGGACGATGTACTTGTTGTCGGCGTTGCAGGGCCACGGGACGTCGGCCTCGCCGGGCTCGAGCGGTGCACCCACGGAGTGCAGGCAGGGCACGAAGATCCCGGCCTCGCCGAGTACCTCGAGGGCACCGGTGCCCATGCGGGTCATGATGCGCATGGAGACCGCCACATAGGCGGAGTCCGTCAGCTGGACGCCGATGTGCGCGATGTCCGAGCCGAGCGGGCCCATGGAGAAGGGGACCACGTACATGGTGCGGCCCTTCATGGCGCCCTTGAGGAGGCCGTCGAGGGTCTGGCGCATCTCGGCCGGCTCACACCAGTTGTTGGTCGGCCCGGCGTCGATCTCCTTCGCCGAGCAGATGAAGGTGCGGTCTTCGACGCGGGCCACGTCGCCCGGGTCCGAGTGGGCCCAGTAGCTGTTCGGCCGCTTGGCGTCCGAGAGCTTGGTGAAGGTGCCGGCGTCGACGAGCTCCTGGCAGAGCCGGTCGTACTCGTCGGCGGACCCGTCACACCACTCGATGCGGTCCGGGGTGGTCAACGCAGCGACCTCCTCGACCCAAGCGAGGAGTTTCGCGTTCTTGGTAGGCGCCATTTCGGGGGGATCTGCTCCTTCGTCCGGCCGGTTTCGGTGAGGTCCAATGCTAGGCATGTGACGTGGGATCCCCCAAACCTCGGCACATGACTCCTCTCGCCCGCGAAGACGAGGTCCTCCAGCATATTCGGGCGACGCTCGGAACCGGAATCGAGGCGTTCGGGCTGCGCGACGACGCCGCCGTGCTGGAGGTTCACGGTCGTGGCCCGCTCGTCGCCTCGGTCGACAGCGTGGTCGAGGACGTCCACGTCGACCTCTCCGTCTGCAGCCCAGGTGACGTGGGGTGGAAGGCGCTGATGGGCGCCCTGAGCGACCTGGCCGCCATGGGCGCGGCGCCGCTCGGGGCACTCGTGGCGCTGTGCCTGCCGGGCGGTTCGGGCGAGGGTGACACGGCACTCGCCGTCATGGCGGGCGTGTCCGAGGCGGCGGCGGCGAGCGGCTGCCCGGTCGTGGGGGGCGACGTCTCCGAAGCGGGGGAGCTGGTGGTCGCCGTCACCGTGCTGGGAACCGTCGAGAGCATCGGCCCGTCCCCCGTCCCGCGTTCGGGTGGGCAGCCCGAGGACGTGGTGCTCGTGACCGGGCCCTGCGGCGGGTCGGCCGCCGGCCTCCGCGCGCTGCGGGCGGGCAGCGGCAGCGGCAGCGCCTACACGCGACCGGTGGCCCGATTGGACGAAGGCGCGCTGGCGCGCCGGAGCGGGGTGCGGGCGATGATCGACGTCTCCGACGGCCTGGCGTTGGACCTGCACCGGCTGGCCGACGCCTCGGGGGTCGGGTTCGTGCTGGAGTCGATCCCCGTCGCCGAGGGGGCGACGCTCGACGACGCACTCGGGGGCGGTGAGGACTACGAACTCCTGCTCGTCGCCGACGAGGAGGTGTCGGACCACCTGTGCACCGAGTTCGTCGCCGCAGGGCTGCGCCGTCCGTTGCGGCTGGGTTCATTGGTCGCCGACCCGGCGGTGCGTCTGTTCCGAGACGAACCCTTGGCGCGCCTGGGGTGGCAGCACCGCGTGGGTTAGCTCGACGAAATGCCCGGCGCGCGTATGCGCGTCCATTGCGACTGCAACATCCGTCCGCGATGCAGATGGCGCCTGGCTACCCGATCTCGTTGGCTTCGTTGTTGGCGTTGCATATACGACACGAAGAGATAACCGGCTGTTCGAAGGTTGATCGCGATTGGTTCATACCTCTTTCTTAGGCTGCGGCGCACACCGGGTTGCCGTTCGTCGATCGCGGCTACTCCAACCAAAAGAAGGAGACGAGTATGTTGCGTCGCGCGGTCTCGAAGGTGCCAAGCCGTGCCGTCCTACTGATGGTGGGCATCGTCGTGACATCGACGAGCGTGCTGGCAGTACCGATCGGCGCTGCCTACGGCGAAAACACCTTTACGCCCGGGAACCTGGTGGTCTCGACCAGTGTGTGGGCGACCAACGCCAACGTCACGTCCGGTTCCACCCAGCTGCCCCCCAACTGCGGCGGCACGGTCTACACGAAGGCCAAGTGCGTCACGGCCATTGCCAACGGCACCTACCCCCAGGTCTTCAACAACGCCACCGTCGACGGCAGCTTCGCCGTGCAACAGCCGATCTGGATCGATGAGATCACGCCATCGGGCACGCCGGTGAGCCAGGTCGAGGTTCCCAACAGCACGATGTCCGGCGTCACGTCGGGCAGCGACCAGATGACCACGAGCTTCTCGTCGAAGTCGGAGCTGGCGCTGAACGACTCCACTGACAACCAGTACGTCGACTTCATGGGCTATACCTCCCCATCGGGCGCCCTCGACATCTCGAACTCCGACTCGCCCGGTGCCATCGACACCACCAACGCCGACAGCGCGACACCCACGTACCGGTCCGTCGGCCAAATGGACCAGTACGGGAACGTCCAGTTCACCGAGACCAACGCCTACAGCGGCGACAACGGCCGGGCGGCCATCCTCAACACCGCGGCCAACACCATCTACATGGCGGGCAACGCCGGCAACGGTAAGAAGCCGGAGCCCCAGGGCGTCGTCACGGGGACCGGCTCGCAGATTCTCCCGACGAACAATGGGCCCGAGTCGGGCCAGAGCCCCGGCGCAACCACCCCGATGGGGGTCTTCAACATCGTCCAGACCGGTGCCGCGGCCGACACGGCGGCCAAGGACACCAACTTCCGCGGCCTGACCGTCTCCAACAACGTCGTCTATTACACGAAGGGCAGCGGGAGCAACGGCGTCGACACGGTCTACTTCCTCGACACCTCAGGCTCCGCGTGCCCGAGTGGTGGTTCCGGTCTGCCCAGCTCGAGCCCGACCTTGCCGTCGGCGGGCACGTGGACCCCTCCGGCGTACAGCACCAGCAACGCGTCCCTCGGGCTCACCACCTCCAACCCCGGTCTGGCCCCGACGAACATGTGCATCCTGAAGGGGTTCCCCACCGCGCCGGCCAGCGGCGCGAGCGATAGCACGGACTACCCCTTCGGCATCTGGTTCGCCAGCCCGACGGTTCTCTACGTGGCGGACGAGGGTGCGGGCGACAACACCTACTCGACCTCGTCGGACACCTACACGGCGGCGGCAGCTTCGACGACCGCCGGTCTGCAGAAGTGGGTCTTCAACGCTTCGTCCGGCAGCTGGCAGCTCGCCTACACGCTCCAGAACGGCCTGAACCTCGGCGTGCCGTACACGGTGCCCAGCTACCCGACCGGCACGAACTCGGTCACCTCGCTGCCGTGGGCGCCCGCAGTCGACGGCCTGCGCAATCTCACCGGGCAGGTCAACGCCGACGGCACGGTGTCGCTGTACGCGGCGACCTCGACGGTGAGCGGGGGCGGTGACCAGGGCGCGGACCCGAACGCCCTCGTCTCGATCACCGACAACCTGGCCGCCACGTCGCTGCCTGTGGGCGAGAGCTTCTCGACGCTGATGGCGCCCACCTACGGGCAGGTGATCCGGGGCGTGGCGTTCGTGCCGACCACACAGCCGGCTGATGCGCTGCCCGAGGCTCCGTGGGTGCCATTGCTTCCGATCGCAGCAGCGGCGGCCGTCGGCGGCGGGTTCTTCGCCTGGCACCGGCGCCTGCGTTCCTCGATCTAGGGAACGTTCCGACCAGCGAGAACCACCGAGGTCACGAGCGCCCACGTGGCGCTCGTGACCTCGCGCTCGGGGCCATATGACGAACGGTCAGTGAACGGGCAGTGATATCGATCTCTCGCTCGTCAATCCCTCGCCCGGTGGCGAGACCCTCTCGGGGCGGGGTCAGGCCGTCGGCTCGTAGTTCCGCCGCAGCGGCTTGGTCACCTTGCCGGCCCGGATGCACGAGGTGCACACGTGCAGGCGCTTCGGTGCGCCGTCGACCAGCGCGCGGACCCGCTGCACGTTGGGGTTCCACCGCCGCTTGGTGCGCCGGTGCGAGTGACTCACGTTCATGCCGAACGAGGGCTTCTTGCCACAGATGTCGCACACAGCTGCCATGGGGTGAACCTTCCTGAGGGGAGGCCGCGGTCGACGGACCACGCAGGCCTTCACGAACGGGTCAAAGGTTAGCATCCCCTGCCATGACCTCCCCGGCGACCCTGGGCGCCGACGACCTGCGTGCCGTGATGGGGGGTTACCGCGATGCGCTGCGCCTGCATCAGACGGACATCAACCGGTTGAACGTCTACCCCGTGCCGGACGGGGACACGGGCACGAACATGGCGCTGACCCTGGAAGCCGTGGTCAGCGAGCTGGAGGGGACCGAGGCGGGTGCCGGTCTGGCCGCCGTGTGCAAGGCCATCGGGCACGGGTCGCTGATGGGGGCCCGGGGGAATTCGGGCGTGATCCTCTCGCAGCTGCTCCGCGGCATGAGCGAGCGGATGGCACCGGCCGGGGATGCCGGCGTCGACCCCGAGCTCCTGGTCGACGCGTTCGGCCACGCCGCCGACCTGGCGCGCCGGGCCGTCGTCCGGCCCGTGGAGGGGACGATCCTGACCGTGGCCTCGGCCGCCGCCGCCGGAGCGGCCGAGGCGGCGGGCACCGCGGACGGAGCCGGCCTGGTCGGTGTCGTGGAGGGAGCCAAGGGCCAGGCCGCCGACACGCTGGCGCGGACGCCCGAGATGCTCCCCGTGCTGGCCCAGGCGAACGTGGTGGACGCCGGTGGTGCCGGCTTCCTCCTTCTCCTCGACGCCTTCCTCCTCGTGCTCGACGGCCGTCCGCTGCCCGAGCCCTCGGGAATTGCGGCACCGGACCTCTCTGCGCTGAGCGGTGGCTCGGCGAGCGGCCCGGAGGGCGGGAGCGCGGGGGACGCCGGCGAGACGCATGCGGTCGGCGACCTCCGTTACGAGGTCATGTACCTCCTGGCTGCGCCCGACGACTCCATCGAGGCGTTCAAGGACGTCTGGGCCGGCATCGGCGACTCCATCGTCGTGGTCGGCGGCGACGGCCTGTGGAACTGCCACATCCACACGAACGACATCGGCGCGGCCGTCGAGGCCGGCGTGCTCGCAGGCAAGCCCGAGCGCATCCGGGTCACGGACCTCGACGAGCAGGTCGAGGAGGAGCGTTGGGTCCGCGAGGCCGCCGGTTCGCCCGGCGCGGGGCCCAGCGTGGAGGGCGTGGGCCCGGTGCCGACGACGGGCGTCGTGGCCGTGGTCTCGGGCGACGGAATCGGCCGCATCTTCCGCTCCCTGGGCGTCCACCATCAGGTGGTCGGTGGGCAGACGATGAACCCCGCCACCGCCGACCTGGTCAAGGCCGTCGAGGCCGTCCCCTCCGACGAGGTGGTGATCCTGCCCAACAACAAGAACATCCGACCGGTGGCCGAGCAGGTCGACGCCCTGTGCTCCAAGACAGTGCGGGTGGTGGCGACCGGCTCCATCGTCGAGGGGTTCGCCGCCCTACTCGCCTACGATCCTGAGGCCGGAGCCGATGCGAACGTGACCTCCATGACCGAGTCGGCGGCCCGGGTCGTGCCGGCCGAGGTCACCCGGGCGGTGCGGGACTCGTTGACCGACGCCGGCGAGGTGCACGAGGGCGACTTCATCGGCATCTCGCGCGATGGCGTGGTCGCCATCGCCGACAACCCAGTCGTGTGCACCCGCCTGCTGCTGAGCCGCCTGCTCGAGCCGACGCACGAGCTGGTGACGCTCATTGAGGGGGAGGGCGCGCGTGTCGCCGACACGAGGCGGATTGAGGAATGGCTCTCCGAGGAGTACCCCGACGTCGCGCTGGAGGTGCACCAGGGCGGCCAGCCCCTCTACCCGTACCTGCTGGGGATTGAGTAGCGGCCGCACACTCCGCGACCTGAGCATGCGGCCCGTGTCGGTGCTCGAGTCGGTGTCGGAGCGCAGGGCCGGGCGCATGGCGGAGTTCGGCGTCGAGACCGTCCTCGACCTGGTGACCACCTACCCCCGCCGCTACATCGACCGCACCCGCCAGGCCGACGTCTCGGGGCTCCAGGTGGGCGACGAGGCCGCCGTGCTTGCGTCTGTGCAGTCCGCGCGGTCCCGGCGGGCCCGCAACGGCCGCGCCGTGGTCGACCTCGTGGTGCGGGACGAGACCGGCCGGCTGGCCGTCGTCTTCTTCAACCAACCGTGGCGGGCCAAGCAGCTCGAGGCGGGCACCGAGGCGATCTTCTTCGGGAAGGTCGGCGAGTACCGGGGGACGCGCCAGATGGTGAACCCGGTGGTCGACGTGGTGGCCGGCGTGACCCCGGGGCGGCGGACGCTGCGCATCCTCCCGGTGTACCCGGCGTCGGCCAAGGCGGGGTTGACGTCATGGGAGATCGGCGAGTGCGTCGAGGAGGCGCTCCGGCGGGCCGGCGAGTTCGTGGACCCGCTGCCCGCAGAATGGCGGTCGTCACTCGACCTCTGGGGCCGGACCGAGTCCTTCGGGGCCATCCACCTCCCCGAGTCGCTCGACGTCGTCGCGCCGGCCCGGCGCCGGCAGGTCTTCGACGAGCTCTTCCGACTGCAGCTCGCCCTGGTGCTGCGGCGGCGGGCCTTCGAGGTCAACGCCCGTGCCCTGCACCACGACGTGTCGCCGCGCGAGATCACGGGTGCCGTGACTGACACGCTCGTGGCGCGCTTCCTGGCCCGCCTGCCCTACGAGCTGACGACGGCCCAGCGCCAGGCGCTGGCGGTGATCGTGGCCGACATGGCCGGCCCGTTCCCCATGCACCGCCTCCTGCAGGGCGACGTGGGGTCCGGCAAGACCGTCGTCGCGCTGGCTGCGCTGCTGGGCGCGGTGCAGAGCGGGCACCAGGGCGCGCTGATGGTGCCGACCGAGGTGTTGGCGGAGCAGAACTTCTCGGCCGTGCGCGCCCTGCTGGGCGACCTGGAGGGCCCCGGGGGGATGGCCGGCGGGGAGGTGCGGGTGGAGCTGCTGACCAGCCGGGTCAAGGGGAAGGCGCGCACCGCCGTCCTGGCGGGGCTGGCGTCGGGCGACGTGGACATGGTGGTGGGGACCCATGCGCTGCTGACCGAGGAGGTCGGGTTCGCGTCGTTGGGTGCGGTCGTGATCGACGAGCAGCACCGCTTCGGTGTGGAGCAGCGGGCGACGCTGCGGTCCAAGGGGGCCGACGGCGACCCCGACCTGCTGGTGATGACGGCTACGCCGATCCCCCGCACGGCCGCCATGGTGATCTTCGGCGACCTCGACCTGACGACGCTCGACGAGCTGCCGCCCGGCCGGATTCCGGTGACGACGGTGTGGCTGCCGGGTGAGGAGCACGCCGGCCAGGGGGAGGCCTGGCAGCGCGTGCGGGAGGAGGTGGCGGCCGGCCACCGGGCCTTCGTCGTGTGCCCCCTCGTCTCGGAGTCGGTGCGTGTGGAGGCCACGTCGGCCACCGAGGAGTTCGAGCGGCTGGCGGCGACGGAGCTCGCCGGCCTCCGGGTGGGGCTCATGCACGGGCAGATGGCGGCCGCGGCACGCGAGGAGGTCATGGACCGCTTCCGCCCGGGCGACCTCCAGGTGCTGGTGGCCACGACAGTCGTTGAGGTCGGGGTCGACGTGCCCGAGGCGACCGTCATGGTCGTGGAGAGCGCGGACCGATTCGGGATCGCCCAGCTGCACCAGCTGCGCGGCCGCGTGGGGCGCGGCTCCGCAGCCAGCTGGTGCTACCTGCTCGGGGGCGAGGAGGAGAACGAGCGGCTGGCCGCCGTGGCGGGGTCGACGGACGGGTTCGCGCTGGCGGAGGCGGACCTGCGGCTGCGGGGCGAGGGCACGCTCCTGGGCGCCCGCCAGAAGGGCCAGAGCGACCTCCGGCTGGCTTCGCTGAGCGACCCGGGCGACGTCGTCCTCCTCGCCGAGGCGCGCCGGGTGGCCGAGGCGCTCGTCGACGAGGACCCCCAACTGGGGGCGCATGCCGACCTGGCCGACGAGGTCCGCCTGCTGCTGAGCGAGGACGAAGGCGAGTACCTCTTCAAGAGTTAGCGGTGCTCGACAAGGGCGGACCCCGGAGCGCGGGGGAGGCGGATGTCTCCCAGAACTATAAACATATCTGTGGATAGTTCTGGGAGACATGGCCCGATGGCCAACACGGGGAGAGGCCGAGCAGAGTGGTGAGCCGCTGCAGGGGAGGGACGGCTCCCGCCCGTAGGGTGGTGCGGATGCGGGTCATCGGAGGCCGGAGCCGCGGGCGCCGGCTGGCCGCCAAGCTGCCGCCGTCGGTGCGGCCCACGTCGGACCGGGTGCGTGAGTCCATCTTCGACATCCTCGGCTCGCAGGGCGGTGTGGAGGGCCTGCGGGTGGTCGACCTGTTCTGCGGTAGCGGCGCGCTCGGCGTCGAGGCCCTGTCGCGGGGAGCTGTCTCGGCCACCTTCGTGGACCTCGACCCCGCCGCGCTCGCCGCCGTGCGCCAGAACCTCGACGCGGTGGGCCTGAGCGACGAGCCCGCCACACTCGTGCGGGCGTCGTTGCCCGGCTGGCTGGAGGGCGGTTCCGCCGGGTCGTTCGACCTCGCGCTCTGCGACCCCCCGTACAACTTCGAGGAGTGGCCGGCACTCCTCGGCGCGTTGCGGGCCGACGTCGTCGTCATGGAGTCGTCATCACCGGTCGTGCTCGCCGGGGACTGGGTGGTCGCGAGAGAACGCCGGTACGGCGGTACGCTCGTCACCGTGGCTCATCGCAGCGGTGCCGGCTCGTGAAGGTCGGCCTCTTCCCAGGGTCGTTCGACCCCTTCCACAACGGGCACCTCGAGATCGTCGAGCGCGCCAGTCGCCTCTTCGACGAGGTCGTCGTCGCGGCGTTGCGCAACCCCCAGAAAGGCAAGCCGCTCTTCGATCTCGAGGAGCGCGAGGCCATGCTCAAGGAGGTGGTGGCGCACCTGCCGTCGGTGCGCATCGTCTCGGTGTCGACGCTGCTGGTCAACGTGGCGCGCGACGTGGGCGCCTCGGCGATCGTGCGGGGCCTGCGCGCCGTGTCGGACTTCGAGACCGAGATGCAGATGGCCCAGATGAACAACCACCTCTCGGGCGTCGAAACGATCTTCATCCCGACGAGCTCGAAGTACTCCTTCGTCGCGTCGAAGCTCGTCCGCGAGGTGGCGCGTTTCGGTGGTGACGTGTCGGCGTTCGTGCCGCCAGTGGTGGCCGAGCACCTGGTGGCCAAGTACGAGCCGGAGCAGACAGAGGGGGGTGGGGACGGGTGAGCGACCAGTTCCTCGATGTCGACGAGGAGCAGCCGGTCGAGGAGGTCGGGATCGAGTCGATCCTCCACCGGCTGCTGGACCTCATGGCGACGGCCAAGTCGATGCCGCTGTCGTCCTCGGTGATGGTCTCGAGGGAGGAGGTGACCTCGCTCGTGCAGTCGGCGCTCGAGTGCCTGCCCGACGAGCTCCGCCAGGCGCGCTGGCTGCTGCGCGAGCGGGAGGAGTTCATGGCCGAGCGGAGCCGCGAGGCCGAGGCGCTGATGGACGAGGTCCGGGCGCAGGCCGAGCACATGGTGCAGCGGACCGAGATCGTGCGCCAGGCCAACTCGGTGGCCCAACGCATCCTCGACGACGCCAACGAGGAGGCGCGTGCGCTGCGCCACCAGGCTGAGGACTTCGTCGACACCAAGTTGGCGGGCATGGAGATCGTGCTGGACCGCCTCACCCGGACGGTGCAGGCCGGCCGGGCGCGGCTGGCTGCCCCGCTGGTGGAGGCCGCGGCCGAGGACGAGGGAGCCAGGACGGAGGAGGACGGCTTCTTCGACCAGGACCAGCGGTAGTGGGCGCCGACCCCTTCGTCGTCCACGTGGCGCGGCTGCGCCGCTCGCCCGGGCAGGCCGTGCACGAGGTGCGGCGGGGCGAGGTGGCCCAGGCCGGCCCGATCGACGAGGCCGGGATCGACCCCGGGCGCAGCGTGGTGCCCGCCGGCGCCGAAATAGAGGTCGACGTGACCCTCACCCCCTTCGAGGGGGGGATCGACGTCGTCGGGACGGTCACGGCGCCGTGGACCGGGATCTGCCGGCGCTGCGCCGAGCCCGTCGCGGGGGAGCTGCGCATCCCCGTCCACGAGCGCTTCGCCGAC
>JBKQUM010000066.1:0-41674 GCA_052140165.1 Acidimicrobiales bacterium | reverse complement strand
CGGGCATCACGCCGTAACGGTGATTGGTTCGGCCTGCCCGGCTGGGTAGTGTCGATCCATCGAACGACTTCCACACCGACCCCCGTCCGATCCGGGGCGGGGGTCGGTGACTGGGAGATCACCGGGTCGGGAGCCGTCGCCACAGGGGGTGCCAAACATGACCGAGGGTGCGCCGCTGCTGGAGCTGCGGGGCGTGAGCAAGGTCTTCGGGGCGGTCAGGGCCCTCGACGGCGTCGACTTCACGGTGCCGGACGGCAAGGTCACCGCCCTGGCCGGTGACAACGGCGCCGGCAAGTCCGTGCTGATCAAGACCGTGTCGGGCCTGTGGGAGCCCGCGGAGGGGGAGATCCTATGGGAAGGATCGCCGATCCATTTCCACAGCCCCACCGACGCCGAGGCGCGCGGGATCACCACGATCTACCAGGACCTGGCGCTGTGCGACAACCTCGACATCGTGCAGAACATGTTCCTCGGGCACGAGACCATGCGCTACGGCCTGCTCGACGAGCCCTCCATGGAACTGGCGGCCCGCCAGACCCTGGACGACCTCCACGTGACGACGGTCCGCTCCATCCGCCAGCCCGTCGCATCGCTGTCCGGCGGCCAGCGCCAGTCGGTGGCCGTGGCGAAGGCGGTCATGCAATCCGCCAAGCTCGTGATCATGGACGAGCCCACCGCCGCCCTCGGCGTGGCGCAGACAGAGATGGTGCTCGAGCTGATCAAACGCCTATCGAGCCAGGGCACCGCGGTGATCCTCATTTCGCACAACCTCAACGACGTCTTCGAAGTGGCCGACATCATCGCCGTCCTCTACCTGGGCCGCATGGTGGCATCGGGCCCGGCGGAGCAGTTCGACCGCGAGGTGGTCGTCGACTACATGACCTCGGGCGCGTCGACCCGGGCCGCGGCAGGGTGACGGGGCGATGACCGACACGATCGACGACCCGGTGGCCTCGGGGGGGAGCGCGGACGGCCAGCCGGCGGACGCGGCCGGCACCCCCAGCAGCGCCATCGCACCCGACGAGCTCGTCGTCCTGGCGCCCGACGTCCTGGCGGGCTCCCTCGGCGACTACCTACGAGCGTGGTGGAAGCGCATCCGCGGCGGCGAGAGCGGGGCGCTCCCCATCATCATCGGGCTCATCGTCATCTGCATCTTCTTCGAGGTGCAGTCGAGCGCCTTCCTGTCGGCGACCAACATCGTCAATCTGTTCGTGCAGGCGACCTTCATCATCCTGCTCGGCATGGCCGAGCTCTACGCCCTGCTCCTCAGCGAGATCGACCTCTCGGTGGGCTTCGTCGGCGCGGTCGGCGCCGCCATCGCGATGGCACTGATGGGGTCGCCGCAGAATTGGCCCTGGTGGGCCGCGCTCATCGTGGGCATGGCCGCGTGCGCCGTCATCGGCGCCCTCCAGGGAACGATCATCACAAGGCTCAGGATCCCCTCCTTCGTCGTCACCCTGGCCGGCCTCCTGGGCTGGCAGGGCGTCCTGATCTACGTCTTCGACGTCGACAAGGGCGCCGTCGGCGGGGTCATCACGGTCTCCAACAGCGTCATCGACGACCTCGTGAGCGGCACCATGACGCCGGCGGCAGGTTGGATCCTGCTCCTCGTGGTCGTGGGACTCTACGCGCTGACCTCGATCCTGCGCACCGCACGGCGCCGGGCACAGGGGTTGAGCGTGCCCCCGCTAGGGATCACGCTCCTGACGGTGGGCGCGACCGGCATCGCCGGGGTCGTGCTGGTGTACGTCTGCAACCTGAACCGGGGCATCGTCACCGCCCCCGTCCGAGGTGTTCCGTGGGTCATCCCCGTCGTCGTGCTGATCCTCGTCGCCCAGTCCTTCCTGCTCGCCCGGACGCGCCTCGGTCGCTACATCTACGCCATCGGTGCCAGCCCCGAAGCTGCCCGGCGGGCCGGCATCAAGGTGGCGCGGATCCGGACCGTCGCGTTCGCGCTGTGCAGCTTCACGGCCGGCCTGGCGGCGGTGGTGTACGCGTCACGTCTCGGTTCCATTTCCGTCGGGTTCGACGGCGGCACGTATGTGCTCTATGCGGTCGCGGCCGCGGTGATCGGCGGGGCGAGCCTCTTCGGTGGCTACGGGAAGCCGATCCACCCGTTGCTCGGCGGCCTCGTCATCGCCACGCTCACCAACGGCCTGGCCCTGCTCAACATCAGCACGGCGGGGACCGACATCGCCACGGCCGTGGTCCTCATCGTGGCGGTGGCCGTCGACTCCACCCTGCGGCGACGCGGCCGCACCGGCGGCGCCGGCTGACGCCGCGGCTGCACGTCCTCTCGGCGGCATGAGGGGGATCCGCGCCGCACGCCACGGCGCCGCGGTGGCGGCATCGGCGGTGCTGCTCGTACTCGCTGCCGCCGGTGGTCCTGCGCTGGCGGACACGACGACCACGACTGCGCCGTCGACGAGCACGTCTGCACCGTCGACGAGCACCCCGTCGTGGACCGTCTACCACGGAGACCCCGAGGGGAGCGGTGTGGCCGCCGCCGCGTCCTCCGTCAGCCTCTCCTCGGCGGCGTGGACCTCCCCCGCCCTCGACGGGGAGCTCTACGGCGAGCCCCTGGTGTGGGACGGGCACGTGTTCGTCGCCACCGAGAACGACACGGTCGACGCACTGTCGGCCACGACCGGTGCCATCGAGTGGTCCAGCCACCTCGCCACACCGGTGCCCGCCGGGTCGCTCCCGTGCGGCGACATCTCCCCGACCGTCGGCATCACCGGCACGCCCGTGATCGACCCGACGCGCTCCGAGATCTTCGTGGTGGCCGACGAGCTCGTCAAGGGCAGCCCGGCGCACATGCTCATCGGGCTGAGCGCGGCGACCGGGAAGACCGAGCTGACCCAGGACGTCGACCCGGCGGGCTCCACGCCGTCGGCGCTCCTGCAGCGGACGGGCCTGACGCTCGACGCCGGCCGGGTCGTCTTCGGCTACGGCGGGAACTACGGCGACTGCTCCACATACCGGGGCTGGGTGATCTCGGTGCCGGAGACGGGTGGCACCCCGGCCGAATTCGCGGTCGACTCCGCATCCGGGGAGAGCCAGGGCGCGATCTGGATGGGCGGCGCCGCCCCGGTCATCGACCCGCAGGGCGACATCTGGGTGGAGGCGGGCAACGGCTCGGTGTACTCGTCGAGCCATGCCTACGACGACAGCGACTCGGTGCTCGAGCTCTCCCCGTCGCTCACCCTTCTGCAGTACTTCGCTCCGTCTTCGTGGCCCACCAACAACGCCCACGACCTCGACATGTCCACCGCTCCCGCCCTCCTCGCCGACGGGCAGGTGGTGGGGGCCGGCAAGGCACGGATCGTCTACCTGTTGAACGGGTCCTCCCTCGGGGGGATCGGAGGCCAGCAGGCGTCCCTGGGCGATGCGTGCGGTGACGACATCGACGGCGGCGTCGCCGTGGAGGGCACGACGGTCTACCTGCCCTGCCTCAGCGGTACCATCGCGGTGCAGGCCTCGTCGGCCCCCGCAAGGCTCCACCTGCTGTGGAGCTCGTCCGTGGGCGGCGGTCCACCCATCGTCGCCGCCGGCCTGATCTGGACCATCGGCCAGAACGGCGACCTCTACGGCCTCGACGCGACCACAGGTGCCGTCGAGGAGCACACGAGCGTCGGCGCGGAGGCCAACCACTTCCCGACCCCGGCGGTGGGTGCCGGGCTCCTCCTGGCCCCCGTCGCGGACCGGGTGGTGGCCTTCTCGGCACCGTCGGCGGGCGCGTCGACGACCACCTCCCCGACGACCACCTCCCCGACGACCACCTCCACGACGGCAGCGCGGACCACCACCACGGTGCCCGCCACCACGACCTCGGCACCCGAGCCAGCGGGCGGATCGAACACCGGCGCGATCGTCGCCGCTGTCATCGGTGGCCTCGTCGTCGTGGCCGGCCTGGTCTGGCTCCTGGTGCGGCAGCGGCGGCGCCGTCAGTGAGCGGAGAGCAGCAACTCCAGCACGGTGCCGACGCCGGCCACGACGAGCGAGATCGACAGGACGACCGCGGTCACCTTGATCAGTGGGCGGTGCATGGGCTCCCACTCGCCCACGTCGGCGAACTGGTCGAGCGTGTCGTCGTCGCTCTCCGCCCAGGCGGGCTCCCGTGGAGGCCCGTCGCCGGGCGGACGGGGCTCGCGGGTGGCCACGTAGCCGATCAACGGCCCGAGGCCCACCGGGAAGGAGGGCTGGGGCGGTCCGGGAACATGGCCCAGCATCGGGTGCCAGGTTAGCCCCGCCCCCCCGTTCTGTCGGGAGCCCACCGTCTACCCTCGGGGCCATGGACGAGCCCCAGCAGATCGGCTTCACCGCGGCCGAGTCGACCCCCCGCTTCCCTGACGACCCGAAGCCCCCCGCCGGCGCGCCGAACGTCGTCGTCATCGTGCTCGACGACACCGGCTTCGGCCACCTGGGCGCGTTCGGCTCGGACATCGGGACGCCGCACATGGACTCGCTTGCAGCGGGGGGTGCCCCGTTCAACCGGTTCCACGTGACCTCTCTGTGCTCGCCGACCAGGGCCTCGTTCTTCACGGGCCGGAACCACCACGCGGTCGGGATGGGCTTTCTGGCCGATATCCCCCTCGCCTTCCCCGGCTACCACGCGCGCCTGCCGAGGACGGCCGCCGCGCTCCCCCGTCTGCTGCGCGATGCCGGCTACTCCACGCTGGCCGTCGGCAAGTGGCACCTGACGCCGCGCTGGCAGCGCTCGGCGGCCGGGCCGTTCGACAGCTGGCCGCTCGGCCTCGGATTCGAGCGCCACTACGGGTTCCTCCAGGGTGACACCAACCACTGGGCGCCGAACCTCGTGTGCGACAACCACTACATCGACGCGCCCAGCCGCCCCGAAGACGGGTACCACCTCAGCGAGGACCTGGCCGATCAGGCGGTCCGCATGGTCCAGGACCAGCAGCAGGGCGCGCCCGGCAAGCCCTTCTTCCTCTACTTCGCACTCGGGGCCATGCACGCGCCGCACCACGTCGCGCCCGAGTGGGTCGATCCGTACCGCGGCGTGTTCGACAAGGGATGGGACGCCTGGCGCGACGAGCTGTTCGCCCGCCAGGTCTCCGCCGGCGTGGTACCGGAGGGGACCGTTCTCACACGGCGGCCCGAATGGGTGCGGGCCTGGAGCGACCTGTCGTCCGACGAGCGCCGCATGCACACGCGCCAGCAGGAGGTCTTCGCCGGTTTCCTCACCCACACCGACGCCCAGATCGGGCGGGTGCTGACGTCGCTCGAGAGCCTCGGGGTCATGGACAACACGCTCGTGATGGTCTTCTCCGACAACGGCGCAAGCGCCGAGGGGGGCAAGGAGGGCAGCTTCAACGAGCACCGCTTCACCGCCCACGTGCGCGAGTCGGTCGCCGAGAACCTCGAGCACTACGACGACTGGGGCGGATTCAGCACCTACAACCACTACTCGTGGGCATGGGCGTGGGCCGGCAACACCCCGCACAAGCTCTGGAAGCGCTACACCTGGCTGGGCGGGACCCGCACGCCGCTGATCGTGCGCTGGCCTGGGCGCATCGCCCTCGAGGGCCAGGTGCGGGCTCAGTTCGCGCACGCCATCGACCTGATGCCCACCATCATGGCCGCCGCCGGGCTCGAGGTGCCCGACGAGGTGGACGGCGTGGCCCAGCAGCCCGTCGACGGCGTCAGCCTGCTCTCGGCCTTCGAGGACCCCGGGGCGCCCGAGCTCCACCACACGCAGTACTTCGAGATGATGGGCTCGCGCTCCATCTACCACGAGGGCTGGAAGGCGACGACCAACCACATCGCCACGGGCGTCCTCGACGAGGAGGAGCTCGCCGTCGGCAGCCGCAACTTCGACGAGGACCGCTGGGAGCTCTTCGACCTGTCGGCGGACTTCTCCGAGGCGACCGACCGCGCCGGCGTCGAGCCGGAGCGCCTGAGCCGGATGACCGAGTTGTGGACGAACGAGGCCCGACGGAACAACGTCCTGCCGATTTCGGACGGCCTGGCCGACCGCTTCGGCGGCTTCATCCCGCCGACCTGGCCCGCCGGACCCTCACGCACGTACGTGCCCGGCGGCGGCGCGGTGGCGGACGAGTCGCTCCCCCTGCTGTGGGGAGGCTTCCGGATGACCGCTGACGTCGAGACCGGACCGGGGACCGCCGAGGGTGTGGTCTTCGCGATCGGCGACTGGTTCGGGGGCTACGCCCTCTATGTCGTCGGCGGCGTCCCCCGCTTCACCTTCGCCCGCGCGATCGACGTGCTCGAGCTCGCCGCGCCGTCCGCCCTCCCCGCCGGCCGCCACGAGCTGGGGGTCTTCTACGAGGTGGGTGCCGCCGGCGCGCCCGGCCGCATGGTGCTCCTGCTCGGACCGGCGGTGATGGACGAGATCGCCGTGGAGGGCCCACTGCCGCTCGCCATGCAGCACGGCGGCGCGGGCCTCCGGCTCGGACACGACACCGGCTTCCCCGTGTCCCCCGCCTACGCGCCGCCCGCGCCATTCACGGGCACGGTGCACCAGCTGCGGATCGACGCCCCGGGCTCGCTGCAACCCGAGGCGGCCGACGAGGTGCGCGCCGCCCTCCACAGCGACTGAGCGGGCCGGCTCAGCGGGGCCGGCCCACCGCCCCGACCGCGTGCGCGAGGTGCTCGCGCGTGTGGCGCGCCGCCACCGCCGCCAGTCCACCGTCGCCAGCTCCCGCCCACGTGCAGGTCCGAACGGCGCCGTGCGGTCCAGCGCCGTGGCGCGCTCACTCCCCATGTCGGACGCCCGCCGCCCGGCTCAGGTCCTCGATCGTCCACGAGCCCGGCGGCGCCCCCGCCGCTGCGGCACGGACGGCCAGCCGCTGCAGCAACGCGTTCACGGGGGTCGGCACGCCGTGGAGCGCGCCGAGCAGCACGATCTCCCCGTTGAGGAACTCGGCCTCGATCGACCCCGCGCCGCGGGCGAGGCTCTGCCAACTCGAGCCCCCCTGCCATTCCCCCGAACGCGTCGGTGACAGCTGCAGGTAATCACCCCGGCGCTCTCGGTCCTCCTCGGAGCTGGCCACGGCGATGCCCGCCGCGGCGAGGGCCTCCTTGCCCTCGCGCTGGGCCTCCCGGGCCAGCGCGCCGAACCTCCCCTCGGGCCCGCTGAGCGCCTCGACGGCATTGGCCAGGTTCATCAAGAGCTTGCGGTACTTCCAGCGCATGATGTCGGGGCGTGCGACCGACTGGAACGTCGTGGCGTCGATGGCGTCCGCGATGGCCTGGCCCGGGTCGTCCGTGCCCGAGGGGAAGCGCCCGAGGTCGAGCAACCCCGAGACAGGGGCCGAGTGCACCTGCACCACGCCCGGACGAAGCTGCGTGGCGGGGCACATGACGCACATGCCGTAGGTGTTGGGGAAGTGGCGCAGCACCCGGCGCTCGTTCTCCACGCCGTTCTGCATGCAGACCACCGGCGTGGCCGTGGGCGCCACGGCGAGCTGCACCAGCGCGTGGTCCGTGTGCTGGCCCTTCACCGCCAGCAGCACGACGGTGCCACCCGGTGCGTCCTCGTCCCACTCGACGGACGCGGGGTCCGACACCGTGGGGATGGGCAGGGTGACCGTTTCGCCCGGGGCCTCGAGGACGAGGCCCGACTGCAGGGCGCGGCCGTGCTCACCCCGTGCAACCAACGTGACGTCGTAGCCACTCTGGAACAGCCGGGCACCGACGGCGCCGCCGATGGCACCGGCCCCCAGGACGACGAAGCGCATGAAGGGCACTTTGCCACGTGCGAAGCTCTCAGCGTGGTCTCGTTGAACCCAGTCGAGCGGGCGGCCAGCCTCGGCGGCGCAGTCGCCGGCGCCCCGCTGCGCCTGGTGGGCGGGCTGGCCGCGCCGTCCCGGGTTGGCATGGCGCGCAACGTGCGCCGCGCCATCGGGATGAGAGAGGAACCGGCCCCGATCGCCACCGATCCCGACGAGGCCTACCTGCCGCCGGGCGGGATGGCACGGTTCGTGCACGCCGACCTGCCGGTCATGCTCGTCGGCGGCGTCAGCGCGCTGCTGCTCCAGATGCTGCACCCGCTCGCCATGGCCGGTGTCGCCGAGCACTCGGGGTACCGGGAGGATCCGCTCGGCCGGCTGCGGCGGACCGCGAGCTTCGTGGGCACGACGACGTTCGGGACCACCGCGCAGGCCGAGGCGGCCATCGCGCAGGTGCACCGGGTCCACCGCCGCGTCAGGGGGACGGCTCCCGACGGCAGGCCCTACGCCGCGGACGACCCCGAGCTGGTGACCTTCATCCACGTGGCCGAGGTCTCGAGCTTCCTGGCGTCCTCACGGCGCTACGGCCCCCGGCCGCTCGGGCCGGAGCAGTGCGATCGCTACTACGAGGAGGTGGCATCCGTGGCGTTCGCCCTCGGCGCCACCTGGGCCCCGCGCTCGGCGGTCGAGGTCGAGAGCTACCTGCTGCGGGTGCGACCCGAGCTCTACGCCGGGCCGCAGGCCCGCGAGGCGCGGGACTGGCTCCTGCGCGGCGTCGCCCGCCGCCCGGGCGAGCGGGCCGTCTACGCCCTGGTGCTGGCGGCCGCCATCGGCATCCTGCCCGGATGGGCGCGCCGGGAGCTCGGACTGTCGCTGGTGGGACCCCTCGACCTGCTGGTCGACACCGCGGCGGTGGCACCGCTCACCAGGGGGCTCTCCGCCGCGGTGCGCTGGATGGTGACCCCGCCGGGCTGAGCGGAGCTCAGAGGGCCAGGTTGAGCCCGCCGTCGACGACCACGACCTGGCCCGTCACGTAGGCGGCCCCCGCCAGCGACACGATGACGTCGGCGACGTCCTCGGGCCGTCCCGAGCGCTTGAGCGGGGCCACCTGCCGGACGGCGTCGCGCACCACGTCCCAGTCCTCGGTCCAGGGCGTGTCGATGAGACCGGGCGCCACCGCGTTGACCCGGACCTCGGGTCCGACCACCTTGGCCACCAGCGCCGTCATGTGGTTGAGCGCCGCCTTGCTCGCCGCGTACGGGATGGAGGAGCCGGTGGGCCGCACGCCCGCCACCGAGGCGACGTTCACCACCGACCCTCGCGCCTCGCGCAGCGCGGGGATGGCCGCCACCGTCATGGCCCACGTGCCGAAGACATTGACCTCGAAGATCTGCCGCCACACGTCGACGGATGCCGCCGCCAGGTCGTGGTGCGGGATCACGGCGGTGGTCCCCGCATTGTTCACGAGGGTGTCGAGGCGCCCCCAGCGTTCCAGCGCGGCGCCCACGAGCCGCTCGCCGAACGCCGGATCCGTGATGTCGCCCTGCACGTAGACCGCGTCCGGCAACGAGGCGGCGACCGCCTCGCCCTCGGCGACCGAGCGCGCCGAGTTGACGAGCACGGAGGCCCCCACCGCGGCGAAGGCACGCGCCGTGGCGGCGCCGATCCCGCTCGACGAGCCCGTCACCGCGACGACGTGACCGTCGAGTGGCGCACCGCCCGTCGCCCGCGCCGTCACCGGGGAACGATCCCCCAGCGGGCCGTCCACTCCTGCGAGGGCTGGAGGTCGATGACGTCCTTGCCCGTGCGCAGCGCGTTGGGGGGGCAGGTCATCGGCTCAAGGGCCACCGCCCGGCGGCGACGTGTCAACTCGGGCAGGGTGTCCCCCGTGTACACCATGAGATACGGGAAGCCGGGGTCGACCCACAGCGTGGCTCCCGCGGCACCGCCGGGGGCATCGAGGCTGGCCCGGGCCTTCCCGTCGGCGTCGCGCTCCAGTGAGGTGTAGGCCGTGTCGAGCACGGCGGGACCCACGAAACGCGAGGTCGTGAAGTCGCGCTCGGTGCCCTCGACGGGAGCGAGCGCTCCGGTCGGTAGCCCGCGGTCGTCGAGCTCGAGGGTGTGGTGCGCGGGCACGTGCAGGATCGCCCCGTCGACCGTCCCGGGTCCCGCCGTCAGGTACGGATGGAAGCCGAGCCCGAAGGGGATCGAGCCCTCGTCGAGCGACTGGGCCCTCGTCGTGACGGTCAGGCCGTCCCGGCCCACGTGGTACTCGATCTCGAGCAGGAGGGAGAACGGATAGCCGGGCGAGGGATGGAGCTGCAGGCGGAGCGAGAGCTGGTTCTGGTGGCGGGTCTGGAGCGTCCAGGGCAGCCAGCGGACGAGACCGTGGATGGCGTTGCGGCGCTCCGGCTCGTCGAGGGCGGCCTGGGCGCGCACCCCGTTGTACTCGTAGCGGCCGTCGGCCAGGCGGTTGGGCCAGGGGGCGAGCACCTGACCACGGCCCGAGTGGGACCACTCGTCGGGGCCGAAGCCGTCGATCACGGGGTGTTCGCCGACCGAGTACGTGCGCAGGGTGGCACCGACCTCGCAGACGACGATCTCCTGGCGATCGTGCCCGATGCGCCACTGCTGGCCGGTGGGCGAGGCGACGGAGATCCTGGGCGTTCGGGCCGTCATTGCGAGTGAATTGAAGCAGACCAGGGCCTCGGCATGGGTGAGGGGCTCCTGCGGGCGGCCAGTGACGTCCCGGTGTCCGGGGCACGACCGTCCGGTGACGGGCACCGGCGGCCCGCACCGCCGGCCGGTAGGGTGGGTGCACGTGAGGATTCTCGTCACCAACGACGACGGGGTGGGAGCCCCGGGGCTCGCGGCGCTGACGAGGGCATTGGTCGGGTGGGCAGAGCGGGCGGGCACCGACGGGCCGGGTCTTCCGCACGAGATCATCGTCGTGGCGCCCAGCTCCAACTACAGCGGCGCATCGGCAGCCGTCGGCTCCGTGAGCGACCGGACGACCATCGGCTACCAGCGTGCCTTCGTCGAAGGTGCCGAGGCCGTGGAGGCATACGGGCTCGACGCCTCCCCGGCCCTCTCGGTGATCGCCGGTGCGCTCGGCGCGGTCGGGCCCAAGCCCGACCTCGTGCTCTCCGGCATCAACCACGGCGTGAACGTCGGGCGATCGGTGCTCCATTCGGGCACGGTCGGCGCCGCCCTGACCGCGAGCCAGCTCGGCATCAGCGCCCTGGCGGTCTCACTGCGGGTGGGCGTGGAGCCCGATCCGTGGGAGTCGGCGGCGGACCTGGCCGTGGCGCTCATCTCGCTCCTGGCGGGCGCCCCGCCCCGCACGGTGCTGAACCTCAACGTGCCGCACCTGCCACCCGCCGAGGTCCGCGGCGTCCGCTGGGCTCGGGTGAGCGGGGCGGGTCTGATCAAGTCCGCCCGCGGCTCGGGGTCCTGGGAGGCCCCGAACCGTGAGGAGATCGAGGGCCCCGCGGCGGCGGAGGCGGCGCGCTCCATCATGGAGGGTGAGCCGGAGGAGAAGGGACAGATCGTCCTGACCGTGGGATCCCCGTTCCCCCATTCCAGCGACCTCGGCCTGGCCGACGCGGGAGCCGAGGACGCCACGCTCGTGGCCCAGGGCTACGCCGCCCTCACCGCCCTGCGCGGCCCGCGGGCCGACGAGGACGCCGAGCTGCTGGCCCGACTCGACTCCGGGCTGGGAGCGGCGCTCGAGGGTTTCGAGTTCGCCGACTGAGCGCAGGCCGTCAGTCGTCCTCGCCCGGCCGACGGCGAGCCTGCTTGGTCTGGGAGCGACGGCGCTTCTCCTCCACCCGGCGCACCTGCGAGCTCTTCGTGGGCCGGGTGGGGCGGCGGGTGGGCTCGTCGCGCAGCCCCTCGTTCAGCTTGGCCGCCAACCGGTCGAGCGCCAGCTGGCGGTTGCGTGCCTGGGACCGGGACTCCGAGGCACTGGCCCGCACCACCGGTCCGAGGCGCTGCAGCAGCCGGGCCCGCTGACGCGGGCCGAGCACGGCCGAGGCGGCGACGTCGAACTGCACCTCGACCCGGCTGAGCGTGCGGTTGGCGTGCTGCCCGCCGGGACCCCCCGACGTCGTGGCGCGCCAGGTGACCTCCGACAGGGGCACGTCGAGCCCCCGGCGCACGTGCAGCACCTCCGGTCCGGCCACCCGACGAGCGTACGGGGACCCGGTTACGCTCCGGTGCATGGACTACCGCCACCTCGGCCGCTCGGGCATGGAAGTCTCGGCCCTCTCCTACGGGAACTGGATCACCCACGGCAGCCAGGTGGAGGAGGCCGCCGCGGTGGCGTGCGTGCGGGCCGCGCTCGACGCCGGCATCACCACCTTCGACACGGCAGACGTCTACGCCATGGGTGCGGCCGAATCGGTGCTGGGGCGGGCCCTCAAGGGCGTGCGCCGGGAATCCGTCGAGATCTTCACCAAGGTCTACTGGCCGACCGGTCCCAACCCCAACGACCGCGGCCTGTCGCGCAAGCACATCGTGGAGTCGCTGCACGCCTCGCTCGGGCGTCTCCAGACCGACCACGTCGACCTGCTCCAGGCCCACCGCTACGACTACGAGGCCCCGCTCGAGGAGACGCTGCGCGCCTTCGACGACCTCGTGCGCCAGGGCAAGGTCCACTACGTGGGCGTGTCCGAGTGGACGGCGGAGCAGATAGAGGACGCGCTCCGCCTGGCCGACGACATGGGCTTCGACCGCATCGTGTCCAACCAACCGCAGTACTCCCTGATCTGGCGGGTGATCGAGGCCGAGGTCGTCCCGCTGTGCCAGAGGGAGGGCGTGGGCCAGATCGTGTGGTCGCCGCTCGCCCAGGGCATCCTGACCGGCAAGTACCTCCCCGGTGCGACACCGCCCGAGGGCACGCGGGCGACCGGGCCCGAGGGCGGGGAGATGAGCTGGCTCCTGCGCGACGAGGTCCTCGAGCCCGTGCAGGCCTACGCCGCGCTCTGCCGGGAGGCGGGCTACACGCCGGCGTCGGTGGCCCTCGCTTGGGTGCTCCAGAACCAGAACGTGAGCAGCGCCATCGTGGGCGCGAGCCGGCCCGAGCAGATCGTCGAGAACGTCAAGGCCCTCGACGTGGTGCTCGAGCCCGATTTCGTCGACGCGATAGAGAAGGCGCTGGCGCCCTCCACCTTGTTCGACCCGGGATTCACCCTCAGCCCGGCCAGCCGGGCGGAGGCCTGACCGGGCAGGATCAGCCGGTCCGGCCGAACCTCGAGCTGAACGAGCGCACCTCGAAGGTGGAGTGCGTGCGCTGCTCCTCGAAGACACGGGTATACCCAGTGTGTGCGATGCGCCACCCCTCGCCCGTCCGCCGGTACTCGTCGGCGTAGAACGCGGTGCCGTCGATCTCGAGGTCGGCGGCCGGGATGATCACGCGGTCCTGCAGGTACCACGTCCCCTCGGCCGACGTGTCCGAGGTGAAGGTGATCTCGGGGTGATGACCGTGGTGCTCGGTGACCATGCCGGGGTCGCCCAGGACGGCGGCCAGCCAGGACACAATGGCGGCCCGCCCCTCGAGCACCGTCTTGCCGTCCTCGTAGGAGGCGGTGGCGTCCTCGGTCAGCAGCGTGCCGAGGTCCTCGAACTGCTTCAAGTCGAGCGTACGGAAGTACGCGTACTTGAGGCGACGAATGGCCTCCAAGTCGGCCGCCGTGTCCATGTGCGCACCCCTTTCGGTCCGGCCTCCGGTGCGGTCACCGACGGCCGCGGCCAGGGTACTTTCCGGCGGAGTTGGCGGGGGGCCCGGGAGCCGACAAGCTTCACCCAGTGCCCAACGCCAGCAAGCGCCAGCGGATTGCCGCCTACGGCGTGGCCCGCGACCCCGAGGGTCGCCTGCTGCTGGCCCGCGCCGCACCCTCCCTCACGCTGCACGGGCGCTGGTTCCTCCCGGGAGGCGGCGTCAAGCACGGTGAGAGCCCGCCCGACTCGCTGCGCCGCGAGATGGAGGAGGAGTCCGGGTTGACGATCGCCGTCGGCCCGCTCCTCGACGTCCTCTCCGACGTGCGCACGCTCCCCGACGGGGTCAGCCTCCACTCCGTCCGCCTCGTGTACCGCGTGGACTCGTGGGAGGGTACCCTGCGGCCCGAGGTCGGCGGCACGACCGACGCCGTCGGGTGGTTCACCCCCGAGGAGGCGCGGGACATGCCACTCGCGCACTACGTCCAGACCGTCCTGCAGAAGGGCCTGTGACGACGCCGGAGCAGACGGGCCGTCCGCACCACGTCGTGATCATCGGGTGCGGCTTCGGCGGGCTCTTCGCGGCTCGGGCTCTCAAGCGCGAGCCGGTCCGCGTGACGCTGATCGACCGCACGAACCACCATCTCTTCCAACCCCTGCTCTACCAGGTGGCCACCGGCATCCTGTCGGAGGGCCAGATCGCGCCCGCGATCCGCGACATCTTCCGCAACTACCCGTCGCTGCGCGTCGTGCTGGGCGAGGTGGAGCGCATTGACGTCGACGCCCGCGTCGTCCACGTCGACGAGTTCGGGAAGAGCCTGGCCATCGGCTACGACAGCCTGATCGTCGCCGGCGGCGCAGCCACCTCGTACTTCGGGCACGACGAATTCCGTGCCGCCGCGTCGGGCATGAAGTCGCTCGACGACGCCCTGGCCCTGCGCGGCCAGATCTTCGGCGCCTTCGAGCTGGCCGAGGCCGAGGCCGACGACGTGGCACGCCGCCGGCTGATGACCTTCGTCGTCGTGGGCGGGGGTCCGACCGGCGTCGAGATGGCGGGCCAGCTGAAGGAGCTGTCGCGGCGGGCGCTCCGGCGCAACTACCGGATGATCGACCCCCACGACACCCGGGTCGTCCTGGTCGAGGGGACCGACCGGCTGGTCGGGACCATGGGCCGGCGTCTGTCCCGGCTCACGGCGCGCGACCTCACCGGCATGGGCGTCGAGATCCACCTGGGCGCCATGGTGACCGACATGGACGACGAGGGCGTCGAGGTCACGAAGCAGGACACCACGACCGAGTGGATCCCGGCCGCCACCAAGGTGTGGGCGGCCGGGACCCGCGCCTCGGGGCTGGGGACGGACCTCGCCGAAGCCGCGGGGGCCGAGGTCGACAAGGCCGGCCGGGTCGTGGTGGCGCCGGACTGCTCGCTGCCCCGGTACCCCGAGGTCTTCGTCGTGGGCGACCTCATGGCGCTCGAGGACCTGCCCGGGGTGGCCGAGGTGGCCATGCAGTCGGGGGCGCACGCGGCGCACACGATCGTGCGCCGCCTGAAGGGCGAGCACCCCAAGCCCTTCCGCTACCACGACCTGGGCACCCTGGCCGTCATCTCCCGGTTCCGGGCGGTGGCCAAGATCGGGCCGCTGCGGGTCGGGGGCCTCGTCGGGTGGCTCCTCTGGCTGGTGGTGCACGTCACCTTCCTCACCGGCTTCAAGAACCGGTTCGGCGCGCTGACCCGTTGGGCGATCAGCTTCGTCGGGCGCGGGCGCTACGAGCGGGCGTTGACCGGCCGCTGGGTGGCCGGCACGGGACCGACCGACGATTCTGCGTAAGGTTCGGGCCAGGAGACGACGCAGACCCACAGGGGGGATCGACCAATGCCCATCACCGTGACGCCCATTGCAGGGCTCAGCGACGACATCAACGACGTCCGGCTGCGCACCGCCCGCATCGTCAACGAGAAGATCCTGCCCAACGAGTCCCTGCTCTGGCACGCACGGGGCAGCGACGTCACCGAGCCCGAGCGGGCCGAAGCCAAGGCGCTGCGCGCCGAGATCCAGGCGAAGGTGAAGGCCGAGGGACTGTGGGCACCCCACCTGCCCCCCGAGTACGGCGGCATGGGCATCGACTTCATGGCGCACGCCTACATGAACGAGATCCTGGCCTATGCGGTGGGGGCGGCGTCGCTGTTCGGCGTGGTGGCACCGAACTCGGGTAACCAGACCATCCTGGTCAAGTACGGCACCGAGGAGCAGAAGAAGAAGTGGCTGCTCCCCCTCGTCGAGGGGACGATGCAGTCGGGCTTCTCCATGACCGAGCCGGAGAACGCGGGGTCCGACCCGCGCTCCATTCAGACCACCGCCATCCGCGAGGGCGACGAGTGGGTGATCAACGGGCACAAGTGGTTCACGTCCAACGGGCTGGCGGCGGACTTCTTCATCGTGATGTGCCGGGTCAAGGAGTCCAAGGACGAGGAGGGCCCCGGACGGATGGCCCAGATCATCGTGCCCACGTCGAACCCGGGGGTGATCATCGAGCGCGGCATCGGTATCTGGGGCATCCCGAAGTCGGACCACTGCGAGGTGCGCTACGACAACGTCCGGGTGCCGCTGGACAACCTGCTGGGACAGGTCGGTGACGGCCACCGGGCCGCCCAGGACCGCCTCGGCGCGGGGCGGATCTTCCACTGCATGAACTCGGTCGGACAGATGTGGCGCGCCTTCGACCTGATGGTCGAGCGCATGCTGACCCGTGAGGTCCACGGCGGCCTGCTGAGGGACAAGCAGTTCATGCAGGGCTTCGTGGCCGACAGCTACCTGGACCTGCAGGCGGCACGGCTGATGACGATCCACGCCGCCGAGAAGGTAGACAAGGGTGATCCACAGGCCCGCACCGAAATCAGCGCCATCAAGGTCTTCGTCCCGGCCGCCTACAGCCGCGTCGTGGACCGCGCCATTCAGGTCTGGGGCGCCGCCGGGGTCACCAACGACCTGCCGCTGGCCCAGATGTACCTGGGCGCGCGCACGCTGCGCCTGGCCGACGGGCCCGACGAGGTCCACCGCATCCTCATCGCCAAGAACGTCCTCCACCACTACGAGAAGGGCGAGAGCTGGGACTTCGCCGGGTGACCCCACGGTGACCTGGGAAGCGGGCCCGGGGGTGGCCACCTTCTCCGACGGCCTGTTCGAAGGGACGGTGGCCGTCGTCACGGGCGGGGGCACCGGGCTCGGACGCGAGGTCGCCCACGCCTTCGCCCGCCTGGGTGGTCACGTCGTCATCGCGGGGCGGACCGCGGCGCGGCTCGACGAGGTGGCGAGCTCCATCGCGGCGAGCGGGGGCAGCTGCATCGCGGTGCCGACCAACATCCGCGAGCCCGCGCAGGTCGACGCGCTGCGCGACGCGGTGTACGACCGCTTCGGCCGCGTCGACTTCCTCGTGAACAACGCGGGCGGGCAGTTCCCGGGCCTGCCCAGCACGATCTCCGACAACGGGTGGCGGGCAGTGGTGGACCTCAACCTGAACGGCACCTGGAACATGACGAGCCGCTTCATGGGGCCGATGGCCAACGCTGGCTCGGGCTCCATCGTGAACGTCGTGCACACCTTCTCCTTCGAGCGGGGGGCGCCGATGTTCGTGCACTCGGGCGCCGCCCGGGCCGGCGTGGTCAACATGGTCAAGACGCTCGCGCCCTACCTGATGCGCTGTGGCGTCACCATCAACGCCTTCGCCCCGGGGGTGTTCTCGACACCGGGCATGGTCACCTCGGAACTGGCCACGGTCGGGCGCACGGAGGCAGGCTTCACCGACGAGCTGGTGGCCAGGGGGACGACCGTCCGCATGGGCACCGTCGACGAGATGGCCGCCATCGTGCTCTTCCTGTGCTCCCCCGCGGCGCGCTACGTGTGCGGCGCCACGATCATCGCCGACGGGGCGTCCATGCAGACGAACTGGCCTCACTTCTTCCCCGAAGGGGAGATGTAGGCCGGCTCAGCCGGCCCGGGCCGTGCACACCCACCCGAGGTCGTGGGTGCGCACGCGCACGGAGCCGAAGCCCGCCGCGGCCAGCCGTCCCTCCAGCTCCTCGGGGGCGATCGGGTTGTAGGTGTCGTTCTCGTGGAAGACGGCGCTGCCCTCGCTGTAGACGCCGTCCGCCGCCACCAGCACACCGCCCGGGACGAGCACGCGGGCGAGCTCGGCGAAGGCCCGGTCCTGCGCCCCCGCGGGCGCGATGTGGTGGAGCATGTGGAAGGAGGCCGCACCGGTGAAGCGCCCCGCCCCGAAGTCCAGGGCGGTGGCGTCGCCGACCACGACGTCGACGTTGCCGCCGGCCAGGCGCTCCGCCAGCGCGGCCGCCAGGCCTTCGTCAAGCTCGACCGCCGTGAGGTGCGCGGTCCGGGTGCGCAGGATGTCGGTCGTGAAGCCCGGCCCGGGCCCGATCTCGATGGCCTCGTCCCCCAGCTCGACGTCGCGCAACGCCACCGGGAGGATCGACTCGTGGACGATGCTGCGCCACTCGTCGCTGGCACAAAACCGCATGTGCCCCTCGTTCATGGCCGTCAGCCGGGCGGCCGCAGCTGGTACTCGTCCTTCCACCAGCGCGCGGTCCGCACCTCCTCGGGGTCGGTGCGCAGGGACGGGTCCTGGCCCAGGTCCGCAGGCGTCGGTCCGACGCGCTCGGCGATCGGCCGCAGCGCGTCGAGGTCGAATCCGTAGCACCGCGCCGCCGTCTCGCCCAGCAGCTGGCGGGCGTCCTCGACGGGGATGCCGCCGAAGTCGCTGCGCAGGCGCTCCTGGGTGTGGGGCCAGGTGCCCTCGGGGTGCGGGTAGTCGGTCCCCCACATCACGACGTCGCAGCCGAGCACGTGGCGGCGGCGGATCTCCTCGCGCGACATGGTCGACGCGCCGATGAAGAGGTTCTCGCCGAAGTAGTCAGACGGCAGCTTCGAGATCTTCCCCTTGAGCAGCGCCGCCATCTTCTTGGTCGTGTGCCCGCCGCCCATGTACTGGTCCCACTTCCACATCAGGTCGGCGGCCCAGAAGGCCGCCGCCTCGGTGACCACGTACTTGAGGCGCGGGTAGCGCTCGAAGACGCCCGAGAACAGCAGGTGCCACATGGGGCGGGCGGCCCACCACACCACCTCGGCCAGGTAGATGCCGATGTTGTCGTTGTACTCTTCCTGGGGCGCTTCCCCCGAGTGGGTGTGCACGGGGAACCCGGCCTCCTGGCAGGCGGCCCACACGGGGTCGTAGTCGGGGTGGTTGTAGGGCACGAGGTCGTGCCACATCGTCGGCACCATGATCCCACGGATGCCCGGCTGCTCCACCAGCCACTCGATCTCGGCCACGGAGCGCTCGACGCCGTGCGTGATGGGCACCAGCGCGATGCCACCATGGCGCTCCGGACTGCGGGCGCACATCTCGGCCAGGAACCGGTTGTGCGCCCGGGCGCCGGCGAACGCGAGCTCGGGGTCGTCGATGGCGCCGGCGGACAGCCCGGCCCCGAAGGGCGGGGACGCCATGCCGGTGATGGCGTCGGCATCGGCGAACATGACCTCGGCCGTGACGCCGTCCGCGTCCAGCTCCTTGTCGCGCTGCTCGATGTCCCAAGCGCCGCGGAGACCCTCCTCGTTGTCCGTCTCCCATCCCATGATGTAGTCGTAATTCATCTGGAGCTGCTGGTCCCGGTTGGCGTGGCGCTCGGCCAGGTACTCGTCGAACTGCCGGTGGTACCTGGCGTCGAGGTAGGGCCGGTACTCCTCACAGTGCAGCCCGGCGTGGGCGTCGGCCGAAATGATCGTGTAGCGCTCGCTCATCGCTTCGCCCCGAGCACCGAGAGGTCGTCGTAGCGCTGGTGGATGAAGGGCTCGAGCCCGGCGCGCGGCACCGGGCCGATGACCCGGCCGACCTGGGTCGAGGCCCGCTCCGTCCAGTTCAGGTCCACCATGCGGCGGACGACGAGGTCG
This sequence comes from Acidimicrobiales bacterium, assembly GCA_052140165.1. Taxonomy (GTDB): domain Bacteria; phylum Actinomycetota; class Acidimicrobiia; order Acidimicrobiales; family RAAP-2; genus Bog-473. Next base: position 22,284 of record JBKQUM010000066.1, on the reverse strand, counting down.
GCCACCGGGTCGAGGGGGGCCTCCTTGAGGATGAGCTCGCCGTCGATGCCCTCGTGGAGCCGGGTGCGCTCGGTCTTCTCGCCATAGACGAGGAGCGGATCCTGGTCGAGCTCGCCGGCCGCCTCGCAGGAGGGCGACAGCTTGAACCAGAAGTCCGTCTTGGCCAGCTCGTAGTTCTCCCGGGTCTCGCTGATCCGCCCCGTGATCTCACAGATGACCGATCCCATGCGGGCGATGTGCGCCGAGACCCGGTCCCCGTCGCGGTGCACCTCGACCTCGGCCAGCTTCTTGGGCTCGCCGTTGACCTCGCGGCCCCCGATCAGGGACTGCTCGGTCGTCATCGGCATCAGGATCGGGTACTCCCCCAGCCTGTCCTCGTGGCGCGCCTGGACGCCGATCCAGCCGGCGCCGAAGACGGGCAGGCCGGGCATCTCGACCCGGGTGATCGTGATGCGGACCAGCGGCTCTGGTCCGGGCACCAGGGGCGGCGGCAGCACGGCCGCGATGATCTCGGGATCCGTCTCGTAGACGGCCGTGACGGCCTCCGACCAGATGTCCGCCTTCTTGGCCTCGATCTCCCGGTTGACCTGTTCGGCGCGCGCGCCGTACCTGACTGTCTGCATGTCTCCTCCCATCTGGTTCGCCGTCACCAGGCCCGCAGAATCTGGGTCGGGTCGAACGCGTTGCAGGTCGTGTCGGTCGGCCACTCCCCCGGGGGCAGCGGCCGGGCGACGTCGCTCACCCGCGGCCCGATGCGGTCGCCGACCGGGCGCAGCAGGTCGAGGTCGAAGCCGTAGAACGAGGCCGCCGTCGACTCCACCATGGAACGGACCTCGGGTTCGCCGTAGTCGGCGAACGCCACCCGCAGCGCCTCGGTGGTGTACGGGTAGCTGCCCTCGGAGTGCGGGTAGTCGGCGCCCCACATCACGTGCCCGACGCCGAGGTCGCGGCAGAGGGGAGCCTCGCTCGGGCGCAGGAAGCTGGCACCGATCCAGAAGTTGCGTGCGAAGTACTCCGTGGGGGTCATCGTCATCTTCGCCGCGGCCGCCCCGAAGAAGTTCGCCTCGGCCGCGTTGGCGGTCGTCATGCGGCCGTAGAACCAGTCCAACGTCTGCAGGCCGCGGGGCAGCCAGGCCACACCCTGCTCCGTCACGGCGAAGCGCAGCGTCGGGTGACGCTCCAACACACCCGAGAAGATGAGGTGCCACACGGAGCGGTGGCTGAACCACGGGATCTCGATCAGCATCATCGCCCGGGCCGCCTCGTGCTCGCCGTAGTCGGGCAGGGCGCTGCCACCGTGGATGTTGATGGGGACGTCGAGCTCGGCGCAGACACGCCACAGTGGTTCGTAGTGGTCCTCCCACAGTGGCGGCAGGTGGGAGTTAGGCGGGATGGACGGCAGGAGGATGCCGCCGAAGGGATCGAAGGTGGCCGCGGCCCAGCGCACCTCGGCGAGGGCGTCGTCGATGTCGTTGGCGAAGACCTGCACGATGCCCGCCCGCCGGCCCGGCGTGCGGGCGCAGAAGTCGGCCAGCCAGCGGTTGTGGGCCTGGACCCCGGCCCAGCGCCGCTCGTAGTCCTCGGGCGTCGGCGGCAGCGCGACGAGGTTGCCCTCGGCGAAGAAGGGCGGGACGGTGTTGGGGAAGAGCACCTCGGCCGCGATGCCGTCGGCCTCGGTCTCGGCCAGGCGGCGGTCGCTGTCCCAGCTGCGGTAGGCGATCGGTGCGAGCAGATCGGCGTAGGGGTTCACGTACTCGGCGGCCCAGGCGTCGAACTCGTCGTGCCACTGCTTGGGCAGGTACGGGCGGTAGTCGCCGATGTCGCCGCCGGCATGGCCGTCGGCCGAGACGACCGTGTAGCGCTCCGGCGCCGTAGCGGTCATCAGCTCAAGGCCGCCGGGGGGAGCATCCCGGCCCCGATCGCGTCGGCCCGTCGGTGCAGCGTCTCGGCGCATTCCTCGAGCCCGTGGCCGATGATGAAGTCACCCCGCTTCACGCCCTCCACGCAGAAGCGGCCGAGGTCGTGGAGATCCATGACGTCCACCGAGCGGCCCGCAGCCTCGAGCTGCGCCTTGAACTCCTCGAACGTCGTGCCCGGCGCGGGAGGCCTCGGCTTGGTACGGGCGAGCTCGGTCGGCCGGTTTCGTTGGGCGGTCCACAGGCCCGTGTCGAGCAGCCCACCCGAGGGGTAGAAGACCGCCGCCCTGACATCGGTGCCCGCTGCGATCAGCTGGTGCGCCAGCGCCTCGGTGAGGCAGGAGATGGCGGCCTTGCTCGACGCGTAGACCGACGCGTAGGGCACGGGGGCGATGCCGCCGTCCATGCTCGACGTGTTGACCACGACGCCGGGCTCCCCCGAGGCGATCATGCGGGGCACGAACGACAGCATGCCGTTGGCCACACCGAACACGTTGACCGAGAAGCACCAGGCCCAGTCGTTGGCCTCCTGCTCCCAGGGGCGACCGCCGCCGCCCGATGTCACACCCGCGTTGTTGAAGAGGAGGTGGCAGGCGCCCTCCCGGGTGAAGACGTCCGCCGCGAGCGCCTCCACCGACTCGGCCGACGAGACGTCGGTGAGGACGCCGCGCACCTCCCCCGCGTCGGCCAGCTCCTTCATGGCGAGCTCGAGCACGGGCGCCTCGACGTCGGCGACCACGACGCGGGCCCCCTCCTCGAGCAGCGCCTCGGTGATGCCGCGGCCGATGCCGCCCGCTCCCCCGGTGACCACGGCCACCTTGCCGTTCAGATCATCCAAATTTGTCGTCCCCGTGTTTCTGACGCCCCGTCAGGGGCCCACCATAACCCCGACCCGGCGCTGGGTCGTCGGCTCCCGGCCGAACATCCGATGACCGGGGCCACGTATGCCCGATCCACCGCAACGGGTGCTGTAGCGTCGTGGCGGCAGTCCGAGACCGGGAGGTGGCCCGTGAAGCAGCGTCGTACGTGGCAGGGGATCTGCATCGGCATGATGGGCCTCGCGCTGACGCTCGCTCCGATGAGCGCAGCGTCCGCCCACAGCAAGCCCAAGCACCATTCGGGTGCCAGTGCCAGCACCAAGGGCTCGGCCCCCAACAGCGCCATGTGCCGGAAGGTCAAGACGGAGCAGACCGGCTCGAGCTCGGTCAGCCTGGCCATCGAGAAGGCCATGGAGTCGGGCAACTTCGCTCAGGCCAAGGCGGCCATGCTCAGCGCCTACGACACCGACGCCGGCAACGTGCAGAAGGCGCTGGCCGTGATCAAGACCGCGCCCTCCAACGTCCAGTCGGCGTTCAAGAACCTGCTGACCTTCGTGCAGCAGATCAAGACCGACATCCAGAACGCGTCGAGCCTGCAGGGGCTGGTCACGTCCTTCGAGAGCCTGGGCCAGAACCAGCAGCTCGTGACCGACGGCACCACCATCGCCAACTGGTACACCTCGGTGTGCGGCGGCAGCCTCATCACGACGACGACGACCAGCCTCCCGTAACGGTCCCCCTGGGGGCGGACCTCCATGCCCGAGAAGCCCCCGGAGCTGCACGTCGCCCGGCCCGACGAGGCGGTGCCGCTCGACGAGATGCCGATGGCGCGGGCATGGCTGCAGCACCTGCGGGACAGCGCCATCTTCAAGGTCGAGGGCCTGACGCCGGAGCAGCTGCGGTGGCGTCCCGCGCCCACCGCCAACTCGCTGGGCGTGATCGTCGTCCACCTGGGCTACGCCGAACGGCTCTGGCTGCGTGCCATCTTCGCCGGCCAGCCCATGGACATGGGCTGGCGCAGCCGCATGTTCGAGCTTCCCGACGGCTGGGGTCTCGGCGACGTCGTCGGCTTCTACCGGGCCGAGTGCGCGCTGGCCGACGCCGTCCTGGACGGGGCCGAGACCTTCGACCTCCCCTCGGCCGGCGACCTCCGCCCCACGACGTTGCGCTGGGCGGTGTGCCATCTCATAGAGGAGACGGCCCGGCACGTCGGCCACATGGACGTCACCCGCGAGCTGCTCGACGGGAGCACCGGCCGCTGAGCGGTCCGGGTGACGTCCGCCGCGTCCGTGCGGCCGGTTTCCATCCCCGGCATCGGCCTGATCCCCGATCTCGGCCTCCCGGGAGGCTCCGTCGGGCCCTGCCCCCATTCCGGCCCTGCGACGTGAGATCCTGGTGGCAGTCACGGGCGGTACCGTGATGTGACGGAAGCCCCTGACCGGGGCCACAGAATTGGCGATAATTGGCGTGGTCAAGTTCGGGGCGTGGGAGGTCGAGAATCCGGCCATGGACGTGCATGCCGACGAAGTGGGGATGACAGCGGTCAATCCGGCCGTCCCGGCGGCGGACCCATCCGTGACCGCGGCCTACGAGCGGTCCGACCCGGCCGGGCAGGGCCAGCTCTTCTCCGAGGCGCTCGCCTACCCGACCTACGCCGACACGGACAAGATCCCCGCCGCGGGCAGGGGTCGTGCCCCCGGCCGCTCCGGGTCGGGCCGGTGGCTCCGGGTGGCCGTGGTGCTGGTGGCGCTCGTCGTGCTCGCCGCCGGAGCGGCCCTCGGGCTCGTGAAGGCCGGAGTCATCGGGACCGGGAGCGGCGGCGGGCCAAGCTCGAGCGGGACGCCCACGACGACGCACCCGGTCGCCCCGTCCACCAAGGCGCCACTGCTCACCGCCGCCGGAACCGGGCCGGGAAGCGCCAGCTACACGATCGCCATCCCGGCGTACCAGGTCACCGTGACCACCACGACCGGCCGGTCCTGGGTGAGCATCGGCATCGTGGGCCAGAAGCCGATCTTCGCGGGCATCCTGGCTCCGGCCTCGAGCCAGCACGAGATCCTCCTCGGGCCGTCCCAGGTCGACGTGGGCGCCGGTGGGACGAAGGTGGTCGTCACGTCCGGCAAGCGGTCCGCCACCCTGACGCCGCTCTCGGCGCCGTTCAGCTACCAGTTCACCCCCAAGTCCTGAGCCCCCCCGCCGACGGCCCCCGGGCCCGACTCCCGACCGAGATCGTCGACCGAGCCATCTTGGCGTACGGTCGCCCGCTGCACCCGGAGGAGAGGAGCCCATGAACCCGAGTCGTGTGCACGCGATGGATCACGTGGTGCTCGTGCTCTTCGAGAACCGGTCGTTCGACAACCTCCTCGGGCGCCTGTATGCGCCGGGGGAGGTGGAGGCGTTCGACGGGGTCGTCGGCAAGGACCTCCACAACCCGGTGCCGGACTGGGCCGAGCACGCCCCTGCGGGCGGCGTCGTGCCCTACGGGATCGCGGCCGGGATGGACGTGCCGGACCCGGACCCCGGCGAGGAGTACCCGCACACCAACACGCAGCTCTTCAACGTGCTCGACGAGGCCAATCGCTGCAAGGACGCCACCGAGATGGTGGCGCCCTACAACGCGCCGCCGGAGGGTCGGCCGGCGACCATGGACGGCTTCGTCACCGACTACATCAGCTTCCTCACCGTCGAGCTCGGCCGGCAGCCGACCTACGAGGAGTACGGCCAGATCATGACCGGGTACACGCCCGAGCAGGTGCCCGTGATCAGCGCGCTCGCCCGGGGGTTCGGCGTGTTCGACCACTGGTTCAGCGAGGTCCCGTCGCAGACGCTGCCGAACCGGTCGTTCTGGACCTCGGCGACGTCCTCCGGCTTCGTGGTGAACCGGCCCGTGACCAACTTCATGCGGCACCACGCGGCAGAGACGATCTTCGACCGCCTGGAGCGCTGCGGCCGGACCTGGAAGGTCTACGTCCTCGAACCGGGCCCGCTGTCGTTCACCGGCTTCATCCACATGCCGCGCCTGCGCGATCGCTTCGCCACCCACTTCGTGCCCTTCACCGAGTTCGAGCGCGACGCCGCCGAGGGCACCCTGCCCGACTTCTCGCTGATTGAGCCCAACCTCATGGCCGGCCACGGCGACTACCACCCCGCCTTCGGGCGGGCCCTCATCCCTGGCCTCGACGTCCTCATGGACGCGCCATCGTCCATCCTCGCCGGAGAGGACTTCCTGGGCCGGATCTACCGCGCCGTGCGGTCCGCCGCGTCACCGTCAGGCTCGAACGCGCTCAACACCATGCTCTTCGTGGGATTCGACGAGCCCGGCGGCACCTACGACCACGTCCCCCCGGGACCCGTGCCGCCCCCCCATCCCGGCGCGCCGCCCGGACAGCTCGGGTTCGCCTTCGACCGCTCGGGCTACCGGGTTCCCGCTGTCGTGGTGTCCCCCTGGGTCCCGGAGGGGACCGTGTGCACCGAGGAGCACCGGCACACTTCGCTGCTGGCGACGCTGCGGTCGGTGTGGGACCTCGGCGAGCCCTTCACGGCCCGCGACGCGGCGGCGCGCACCTTCGAGGGGGTGTTCAGCCTGGACACGCCCCGACCACCGGAGGCCTGGCCCGACGTCCACCCGCAGCCGGTGCCCGCCTTCCAGGTGGAGCGCGTGGACGCCATGCAGGCGCTGGGCACCCTCGGGCGGCATATGTGCCACGGTCTGTACGAGCACGCGCGCCACGACAAGGATCTCCCGGACCCTCCCGACGTCGACCCCACCGTGTCCCCCACCCTGGCCATCGACTTCGCGATGCACCTCGGGGGCCGGCTGTTCCCGCGGCTGTCCCGGGCCCGGCCGGCGCCCTGAGGGGCCCGCAAAAGACACCATTGGCCGGCTGATCTCTCGTAAATTGCTGCGTGATCCGTCGGCATCTCCGGTGGCGGGCCACCCGAAAAGAGACGGACACGTGACCCTCTCAGGCCTTCGCCCGGGACTCATACCGCGGGCGGATCGCAGCCCGGTCGAAGGCCACCGCTCCCGCGCTGACGAGGCCGACGGACAGCAAAATCGATCCGACGTCGTCGATCGGGGTGTGCCAGTGTGCCCCGACCACGGCCAGGGCCATCAGCACTACCCAGGCAACGCCCAGCGCGAGGGTGATCCTGCGGGCCTGCGTGCCGAGCAACGGGTACAGCGCCAGCCACATCGCCAAGACCGTCGCGGTGACGGCGGTGACTCGCCCGGAGGGGAAGGTGAGCGCGCCATAGAGGCTCCGCTGGACCAGCGGATTGGCGACGTGCTCGTTGATCAGCAGGGTCGCGGCGGCAATCGCCGCGAAGACCACGACACGCGAGCCACTTCGCTTGGCGGGGCCCCAGCAGAAGAAGACGACGAAGACGGCACCAATGACGGGGCGCCGAGGAAGTCCACCAGATCGCCTCAGGTGTTGGCGGCCGAAGAGGGCCCCAGCCAATTGAGCACGGGGTCCTCGAACCCGTACGGGGCGCGGCTGTGCGCCACCACCGAGGCCAAGACCGCGGTCATGAACAGGCACGACACCGCGATGACCTTGAGCTTGGTGCGCACGACAGAGAGCAAACTACGCGGCCAGAGAGACGCCGCGGTGCCGCCCCCTGTCCCCGCCGCCGTCACGCCGAGCGAGCGTGAGGACGCCGGCCACGGCGACGCAGCCGCGACGGGAGGGGCTGTCAGGACCGCTGGGCCGACGACCGGGCGTGGACGGTGTCGTGGATGAGCATGAACCGCATCGACCAGCACCCAGGTCGCGGCTCGGGAAGCTCGTGCCGAGCCCACAAGAACCCGGTCAACGTGACGACGGCGACGGCGAGCCAGATGATCTCCCCGACGGCCAGGATCCACGGCGTGGATCCCGACGCCATCACGATGAGGCCCGCAATGACGACGGCGAGCCCGGCGTACCCCACTCGGAGGGCCCAGACGGCCATCCTCCAGTGCCCGTTGTACTGCAGCTCGTGCGGCTCGTCCATACCGGGGATTGTGCTGGCTCCACGGTTGCGCGACCAGGGTCATTGGTCCCCCGGGTGCGGCAACGCGAATTCTCACGTGTGAATTCGAAGGGCTGTCCCTCTTACTGCGCGATCCACAAGATGTTGTGAGACAGGTCGCCGGTCATGAGCGGGAACGTGGTCGACGAGTCCAGAGTCGATGCGGCAGAACGGCACCCGTAGCTGTCGGACTCGTGCAGCTTCACAGCTGGGACCTCAGCACGGCGAACTCGCAGCCCGGCGAGGACGGGTCGAAGCCGTGCTCCATCAGCCAGCGGACGTTGAGCAGGCATCGCAGCGACCACCACGCGCGGATGAGGTCGCGGTCGACGTCAGTGCCATAGCCGGCGACGACGTCGCCAAGGTGCTCCACGTGTCCGAGCGTCAAGGTGGCGAGGTCGTACAGGGCATCGCCCTGGGACGCCTCGGACCAGTCGATGACGCCGGTGACCTCGTCACCGGCGACGAAGACGTGGTCGACCTGCAGGTCGCCGTGGGTGAACACCAGTGTCCACGGCCGGAGTGCAGTCTCGGCAATCCGGCGGTTGCGCGCGACCAAGTCGGTGGGAAGGACACCGTTCGTGACGAGCCACTCGCATTCACCGTCGAGGTGCGAAGCGATCTCGTCCAGGCTCTGACCGGGCCATGGCGGCAGCGGCGTGTCGTGCAGCATCCGGACGGCGGCACCCGCCGCGGCCCACGCTGCCGCCGACGCGGTCGACGGTTCGCCGAGGCGGCCGAGTGCCGTCCCTGAGAGGGCGGCGAGCGCGAGCACAGGCGGCTTCCGCCACAGGACTTTCGGAGTCGGGATCGGCGCCATGGCCATCGCCTCGACCTCGACGTCGGTGTGCATCTGATCAGCGTCGATCTTCAGGAAGACGTCGCCGACACGCAGGGTCGCGCGCTCGTTATGGGCGACGACGACTTCAACCTCCACCTCTTCCACATCGGCCACACTCGTCCCCCCTCTCCACCAATAAACCTCACTCCCTGTGAGACAGCCCACTCAACAGGCCCCAATGCAGTCGAGGGGCCTCAACGAGACCCTCGTTCCAGAGGCCTCTCCCTCGTCACGAGCCCTCAACCCCAACATCTTGTGGGTCGCGCAGTGAAAGGGATAGCCCTTCGAATTCTCATCACGTGTCAACGGTCAGTCAATGTCCGTTCCAACGATCAGCCGGACATTCATGTGACGCCGGCGTACCGCAGCCCTACGCCGGCACGAGAAGCGCGGAATCGGAAGAGCCGGGGTCCGTCCGGGCTCTGTCCGCCCCTAAGGCTCCAGGCTGAACGGCGGATACTCGTCGTGCAGCAACAGCAGGTAAGACCCCACCCGAAGCTGCCACCGGAACACGCCAATGCAGAAGTTCTTCAGTGACGGGTTCCATTCCCCGGTGAACAGGGCGATGAACCACGAGATGATGAGACAGATTTCGTTGACGATGTGGAGGAAGTAGAGCACGATGAACTGCGGTATGCACAGGATGATCCGCAGCAGCACGGTGACCCGGTTGCGTTCGCCGCTCACGGGAGTGAGGCTCAACTCTGCCGGGTAGCCACCCGGATCGGCGAACCCTTGCGGGATCGGTGCGAAGGGCGGATACGGTTCGGCCCACTCGAAGAGGCCGGTGATCACCCGCCACTGATAGCGAATGACACCGGCGATGAACACGCTCAGGCTCTCCGGTGCCGTGCCGGTGAACACGATGGAGAACCAGCACACGATGGCGGCGAGGAAGGCCACGATGCTGAGGATGTACGCCCAGATGAACTGCGGGATGAAGATCAGCCAGTTGGTCAGGACCTTGACCGGCGGGATCTTCTCAGGTCCCGGCGGTGTATCGACAGTCAGCGGATAGGCGCCCGGCATGAAGGACTCCCTTCGTTGGCCCCCTGACGCGGCACGATAGCCGCCCGACGGCGCCCATGTCGGATCCTCCTCGCCACTCTTTCGCTGGCGGGTGCACGTGTGACCGGTGCGTGACGCTCGCGCGACAGACCGTGACTGTTATACGAGCGCGCCGGTCGAAGCGCTCACGCATCCGCGCCTCGTGCTTGACCCGCGCCATGTCAGGGCTTTCGAATGGCCCGGTGACCGACCTCCAGACATTCCGGACAGAAGTTTGGACATTCGTGACCGATCACGCAGGACATTGAAATGACCGTCGACGCTACGAGCACCCGCTGGTCGACCCGCAGCTCCCGCACACGTAGCACGACCCGGCCCGCTGCATGGTGTTGCCGCAGTTGTAGCAGAGCGGCGCGTCGAGCTGCTCCGCACGGGCCATCGGCCGTTCCGCCGGCTCCGACGAGCTCGTCGGGATCTGGGTCGTCACACCGCGGCTGAGCCCGTCGTCGACGAGCCCCGCGTTGGGGGTCGACATCTCCTCCACACCGGGCAGCGTCGGCTGGGTGCGCTCCTGCGTCGAGAGGATCCCGAGATCGGTCCGGTCCTGGGTCGACAGGTAGTCCAGGGCCAGCCGGCGCGAGATGTAGTCGATGAGGCTGGTGGCGATCCGCAGCTCGGGGTCGTCGGTGATGCCCGCCGGCTCGAACTTCATGTTGGCGAACTTGCGCACGAAGGTCGCCAGCGGCACGCCGTGCTGGAGCCCGAGGCTCAGCGAGATGGAGAAGGCGTCCATGATCCCCGCCAGGGTGGAGCCCTGCTTGGAGACCTTGATGAACACCTCGCCCGGCCGCCCGTCCTCGTACTCGCCCACGGTCACGTAGCCCTCGCAGTCGGCGACCCGGAACGAGAACGTCTTCGAGTTGCGCTTGCGGGGCAGGCGCTCACGCACGGCGCCGACCACCAGCGGCGATGCCACCCGCTGCCGTTCGTGGGCCAGCGCCGCCTCGAGCTCGGCGATGTGCGCCGCGATGTCGCGGGCGCGGGCCTCGGCCTCCGAGCCGGCCGGTGCGGTGTCGCCACCCTCGACGACCTCCGCCGCACCCTCCTTCTTCGTCGTCGACAGCGGCTGGGCCACCTTGCAGTTGTCGCGGTAGATGGCCACGGCCTTGATCCCCAGGCGCCAGGCGTCGATGTGCAGCTGCTCGACGTCCTCGACCGTCACGTCCTCGGGCATGTTGACCGTCTTGGAGATCGCCCCGCTGATGAAGGGCTGGACCGCCCCCATCATGCGGATGTGACCCGAGTAGTGGATGGTGTTGTCACCCATGGAGCAGGCGAACACCGGCAGGTGCTCGGGGGCCAGGTGCGGCGCGCCGAGGATCGACATGTGCTCGTTGACGTAGGCGACGATCTCGACGACCTGGTCGGGGCCGTAGCCCAGCTTGGTCAGGGCGCGGGGCACCGTCTGGTTGACGATCGACATGGTGCCGCCGCCCACCAGCTTCTTGGTCTTGACCAGACCGAGGTCGGGCTCGACGCCGGTGGTGTCGCAGTCCATCAGCAGGCCGATGGTGCCCGTCGGCGCCAGCACCGAGGCCTGCGAGTTGCGCACGCCGTAGGCCTCGGCCAGGTCGACCGCCTGGTCCCAGGCCTCCTGCGCGGCCGAGAGCAGCTCGGGCGGCACGACGTCCTCGTCGATGCGGGCCGCCTCCCCCTGGTGCATCCGCAGCACGTTGAGCATGGCCTCGCCGTTCTCGTGGTAGCCGGCGAAGGGCCCCATGCGGGCCGCGGTGCGGGCCGAGGTGGCGTACGCGTGCCCCGTCAGCAGCGCCGTGATAGCGGCCGCCCAGGCCCGCCCGGCGTCAGAGTCGTAGGGCAGGCCCTGCGCCATCAGCAGCGCACCCAGGTTGGCGTAGCCGATGCCGAGCTCGCGGAAGGCGCGCGTCGTCTCGCCGATCTTGTCGGTCGGGTAGTCGGCGTTGCCCACGATGATCTCCTGCCCGGTGAACACCACGGACACCGCCGCCTTGAAGCCCTCCACGTCGAACTCGTCGTTCTCGTCGAGGAACGTCAACAGGTTCATGGAGGCGAGGTTGCAGGCCGAGTTGTCGAGGTGGACGTACTCCGAGCATGGGTTGGAGCCGTTGATCCGGCCCGTGTTGGGCGCCGTGTGCCAGCGGTTGATCGTGGTGTCGTACTGCAGGCCCGGGTCGGCGCACTCCCAGGCCGAGTGAGCGGTCTGGCGGAACAGGTCCCGCGCCGGGAGCGTGCGGACGACCGAGCCGTCCGTGCGGGCGACGAGCTGCCAGTCGCGCCCGTCGAGCACCGCCTCCATGAACTCGTCGGTCACCCGCACCGAGTTGTTGGCGTTCTGGTACTGCGTCGAGTGGCTGTCGGCGCCGTCGAGGTCCATGTCGAAGCCGGCGTCACGCAGGACGCGGGCCTTGCGCTCCTCGATCGCCTTGCACCAGACGAAGTCCTCCACGTCGGGGTGGTCGGCGTCGAGGATGACCATCTTGGCAGCGCGTCTCGTCTTGCCGCCGGACTTGATCGTGCCCGCCGACGCGTCCGCGCCCCGCATGAAGCTCACGGGGCCCGACGCCGTGCCGCCGCCCTTGAGGAGCTCGTGCGACGAGCGGATGCGCGACAGGTTGACCCCGGCGCCCGACCCGCCCTTGAAGATGACGCCCTCCTCGGTGTACCAGTTGAGGATCGAGTCCAACGTGTCCTCGACGGAGCGGATGAAGCATGCGCTCCCCTGCTGCGGGACGCCGTGGACGCCGATGTTGAACCACACCGGCGAGTTGAAGGCCGCCTTCTGGTGGATGATGAGGTACTTGAGCTCGTGGTTGAAGACCTGGGCCTCCTCGTCGTCGACGAAGTAGCCGTCCTTGATCCCCCACGCCGTCAGCGTGTCGGCCACGCGGTCGGCCACCTGGCGCAGCGACCACTCGCGCTCCTCGGTGCCGAGGGTCCCGCGGAAGTACTTCTGCGACAGGATGTTGGTGGCATTGACGCTCCAGGACTCGGGCACCTCGACACCCAGCTGCTCGAAGGCGACCGTGCCGTCCCGGAAGTTCGTGATGCGGGCGTCGCGCCGCTCCCAGCGCACCTCGTCGTAGGGATGCACGCCTTCGGTGGTGAAGTGCCGGCGGATGCCGATCTCGGATCGCTGGGGGGCGATGGCCATGGCGCTGGGGTCCTCCTCGTTGATTCGTGTCCTGGGGGTCACTGCTTGCCTGCGGTGCCTGCTCGTCGAAGCCGTCACCCCACCCCCCTATTGCAGCGGGGAGGTGTCTCACGGCCTGTGCTCGGTTCCAGTGCCCCGGGCGAGGCCCTGAGTCGCCTCACCACAACATATTGTGGCTGACCCTCCCCCGAGACACGAGATGCTGTGTTATTACAGCACTGTAGTTACGCCCTTGTCAACCAACGACGCGCGCCATCCATGCAGGTCACGGGCCGTTCGCGATTGTTTGCGCGAGAGGGCCTCCCGACGCCTCCCCGGCCACGCCGATTACCCGCGAACGGTGACATCCCCGGTAGCGTCGGCCCCCCATGGCCAAGGTCGTCGCCGTCGATGCGGGCACGACCGGCGTCCGCGCCCTGGTGGTCGACGAGCACGCCCGGGTGGCCGACGTCGCCTACCGGGAGCTGACCCAGTACTTCCCGCGGCCGGGCTGGGTCGAGCACGACCCCGCCGAGATCTGGGACTCCGTCCGGGCCACGCTGGCCGAGGTCGGGGGCCGCCTCGCCGAGGCGGGCGAGGCCGTGGCGGCCATCGGCATCACCAACCAACGCGAGACCCTGGTGGCGTTCGACCGCTCGACCGGGCGGCCCCTGCACCGGGCGATCGTCTGGCAGGACCGCCGGACCGCGCCCCTGTGCGCGGCGCTCACCGACGCGGGCCACCTGCCGTTCGTGCGCGCCACCACCGGCCTCGTCCTCGACCCCTACTTCAGCGCCACGAAGGCCGCCTGGCTGCTGCGCGAGGGCGACCTGCCGCTGGCGGCGTCCGACCCGGGCCTCTCGTTCTGCACGGTCGACACCTGGGTGCTGTGGAACCTCACCGGGGGGCCCGCCGGTGGCGTCTACGCCACCGATCCCTCCAACGCCAGCCGCACCCTCCTGCTCGATACGTCCGCGCTCGCCTGGTCCGGCGAGTTGTGCGACCTCTTCGGCGTGCCCGCGCACACGCTGCCCGAGGTGCGCCCGTCGGCCGGCCGCTTGGGCACCGCCGCGCTGGTGGACCTCGGCCCCGCGTCCGCCGCCCTCGACGGTGTCCCGGTCTCGGGCGTGCTCGGCGACCAGCAGGCGGCGCTCTTCGGGCAGGCCTGCTTCGAGCCGGGCCTGGTCAAGGTCACCTACGGCACCGGCAGCTTCGCTCTGGCCAACGTGGGCCCCGGACGCCCGCCCGCGCCGGACGGTCTCACGGTCAGCTGCGCCTGGGATCTCGGCGCGCACGCGCCGGCTGCGCACGCGCGCGTCGCTTACGCGCTCGAGGGCTCGGCGTTCGTGTCCGGCGCGGCCATCCAGTGGCTGCGCGACGGGCTCGGCATCATCGCCTCGGCCGCGGAGGTCGGGCCTCTGGCGGCGTCGGTCCCCGACAGCGGCGGCGTCACGTTCGTGCCGGCCCTCACCGGTCTCGGCAGCCCGTGGTGGGACCCGCAGGCGCGCGGCATCGTGACCGGCCTGACCCGCGGCGCCGGCCGGGCCCAGATCGCCCGGGCGTGTGTCGAGGCGATGGCATTCCAGGTGCGCGACATGACCGATGCCATGGCCGCCGCCTCTTCCCACCCGCTGTCCGCGCTGCGGGTGGACGGGGGCGCCGCCGCCATGGACCTCCTCCTACAGCTACAGGCCGAGCAGAGCCGCATGCCGGTGGCGCGCCCGCGCTCGCTCGAGTCGACCGCGCTCGGCGCCGCCACCGTCGCCGGCCTGGCCGAGGGTGTGTGGTCCTCGCTGGACGAGCTGGCCGCTCTGTGGGAGGCCGAGGTGATCTTCGAACCGCAGCTGCCGGCCGAGCTCACCGACGCCGTCCACGGCGTCTGGCGCCGCGCGGTCGAGAAGTCCATGGGCTGGGCCGACCTCGACGCCAAATGACAGGGTGTGCGAGTCGCTGGGGGCTTCTCCCGCCTGACTCCGGCATCCTTCCCCTCCGGGCTCCCCGAGGGAATCGGCAATGTGTCGTACGTCCTCGACATGGCAGCCTTTGACAAATGGCTCGTCGATCCCCAGGTGCCGAGCTCGATCTCGGTGCCCGCGGCATCCGGAGCACTCGGGCCGCCGTCATCGGGTGCATGACGACCAGCCCGGCGGCCGACGCGCATCACAGCTACCCCTTCGCGGTGGGTCCCCTCCCTGTGCGGGATGTCCTGGTGGACGCCTGAGACCTGCCGGCTGGAAGGTCTCAGGCGTTACCACCGCCTCACGTCAACAACGCTGGGGCACCGTCTGCCGCCTGCACGCTCCCGGGTTCGCTTGACCCAGTGCGATCAGGCAGTCCGGGGCTTACAACTGTGACGCGAAGCCCACGGCTGCTGAACTCGTGAAGTTGGAGGACCCGCCGGTGGGGTACGTGACCGACCCCGTCAGCCCAGTGGCGTCGCCAAAGGCATAGACCCCTCCGTCACTCTGCAAGACCCAGTAGCCAAGGCCGTCGGATGTGTACTCGATTGCCACATCCTTCCCCGTGGCCCCCCTCCCGGTCGGCGACGAGTAGAAGTTCGCCCCTCCATAGGTGAAGACACCACCAGATTGCGAGAGCAACGCGTAGCCTCCCGATGGACTGGACGTGATGCCGACAATCGGGCTGGTCGATGCGACCCCGAAGGTGCTGTAGTACGAGCCGGAGAACGTCGCGTCACCGAAGGCATAGACGCCCCCGTCTGCACCGACCAGCCAATACCCTTTCCCGCTCGGCGTCAGGGCGATTCCGGTGATGTGCGCGCTGAGTGTTTGGCCCCCGAGGGAGCCGTAGTAAACGGCGTCGCCGAAGGCGAAGACGCCGCCATCAGCGCCGACGAGCAAGTACCCCTTGCCGTCTGCGGTCGAGACGATGCCGACGATCGGCGACGAAAGCGTGGTGCCTCCGAGGGATCCGTAGTACTGGGCGTCACCGTAGGCAAACACTCCCCCATCGGCCGCGACCTCGGTGTAGCCATTCCCGTCTGGCGTCGACGCCACGCCAACGATGGCTGACGAGCTCGTTCCGAGCGCACTCCCATTGGCGGTGGCCGATCCGACCTCGAAGATTGCCCCGTCACCCTTTGCAATCCAATAGCCAGTCGATACTGAAGTCGATGCACCCGCTGAGGATGCAAAAAGAGCAACTGGAGCCGCGGCGACCCCAAGCGCAGCGACAGCGACGGCAATCCGCGTGCGCCGACGGGCAGACCCTGTGGCTTTGACAGGCGTACTAGCGAATCCGGTCAAACGTTGCGAATTTCTCATCATGAACTCCTCAGTCGGGGTGATGGGCTGATCCGTTACCGTCGTCACCTTGGCAGGTCGGTCTGGCAATCCCCTACACATTGATCGCGGACTTGCTGTGAAGAGCTTCGATCTGGCTCAGTCAGGCTCCCTGTGTCGAAGGCAGCACCACGCGGACTCGAATGCCACGCACTGGGTCCGAAGCCAGCGTGACGTCGCCGCCGGATGCGGCGACGATGCCGGCCACGATTGAGGCCGAGGCCACTGCCCGGACGGGTCCGGCTGGCCTCGGCGCGCCAGAAGCGATCGAAGTCCTTCTTCGCATCGTGTGGCGTCATGCCGGGTCCGGGGTCTGTGACCTCGAGAACGGAGCCTTCACCCGACCCTGAGCCCCCAGGCGGGGTCCCGGGCGACATATAACAAGGGAATCCTTGTTATATTGAGCCAAAGGAGCGGAGCCTCCGCTCGGAAGGGTGGGCAGCCATGAGCGTGGCCATCGTGACAGGGGCATCCCGGGGACTCGGGCAGGCGTTGGCGACCGGACTGGCGGGAGCCGGCTGGTCGCTGGTGGTCGACGGGCGCGACGTGACGGCGCTCTGTTCGGCGGCCGACGTGCTGCGCGCGCAGGCGACGCCGGGGGCGCGCATCGTGGCCGTGGCCGGTGACGTCACCGACGCCGACCACCGCCACGACCTCGTCGCCGAGGCGTTCGAGCTCGGCGGGCTCGACCTCGTCGTCAACAACGCCGGGACGCTCGGGGCCTCGCCCCTGCCGTCGCTGGCCGACTACCCGCTGGGCGACCTGCGCGTGGCCTTCGAGGTCAACGTCGTCGCGCCTCTCGGCCTCATGCAGGACGCGCTCCCCCTCCTCCTCGACGCCCCGCACCCACGCGTGCTCAACGTGACGTCGGACGCCGCGGTGGAGGCCTACGAGGGGTGGGGCGGCTACGGGGCCGGCAAGGCGGCACTCGAGCATCTCGGCGCGGTGCTGGCCGTCGAGTTCCCGGCGCTGACGGTGTGGACCGTCGACCCCGGGGACCTGCGCACGGCGATGCACCAGGCGGCCTTCCCCGGCGAGGACATCTCCGACCGGCCCGAGCCGGCCACCGTCGTACCCGCCTTCATGGAGCTCATCACCGGCGACCGCCCGAGCGGGCGCTACCGGGCCGCCGAGCTCGCCAGCGCGGGAGCGGTGACATGAGCGCCATGGCCCCCGCCCTCGACCGCGAGGCCGCGGCCCGCCTGCCCGAGCTGCACCCCTTCTCGTTCGCGCTGCCTCCCGAGCTCGAGGCACCGTCCCCACCCGAGTACCGCGGCATGACGCGCGACGCCGTGCGGATGCTGGTGGCGACGAGGTCGGACGGCTCGCTCGTGCACTCCCACTTCTCCGAGCTGCCGCGCTTCCTCGACGAAGGCGACCTGGTCGTGATCAACACGTCGGGGACGCTGGCCGCCGAGGTCGACGGGACGGCACCGGACGGATCGGCCGTGCAGGTGCACCTCTCGACCCGGCTGCCCGCCGGCCTCTGGACCGTCGAGGTGCGCCGGGACGGCCGGGCCCACCTCGACGGCGCGCCCGGCGACACGATCGACCTCCCGGGCGGCGGGCACGTCGCGCTGCTCGCCCCCTACTCCCCCGGCCCCGGCGGGGCCGGGGTGCGCCTGTGGGTCTCCCGGATAGAGACGCCCGAGCGCCTGCACAGCTTCCTCGCTCGCCACGGGCGACCCATCCGCTACGGGTACGTGCGCGGCAGCTACCCGATCACGGCGTACCAGAACGTGTACGCCACCGAGCCCGGGTCGGCCGAGATGCCGAGCGCGGGGCGCCCGTTCACGCCCGAGGTCCTGACGCGCCTGGTGGCCAAAGGCGTGGGCGTGGCCCCGCTCCTGCTGCACACCGGCGTCGCCTCGTTGGAGGCGAGCGAGCCACCGTACGCCGAGTACTTCCGGGTGTCGCTCGCCACCGCGCACCACATCGACGACACGCGCCGTTCGGGCGGGCGCGTCATCGCCGTCGGGACGACGGTGGTGCGCGCGCTCGAGTCCGTGGTCGACGAACATGGGCACGTGCACCCGAGCGAGGGATGGACCGAGACGGTGGTGTCGCCCGAGCGGCCCGTCCGCTCCGTCGACGGGTTCCTCACCGGCTGGCACGAGCCCGAGGCCTCGCACCTCGCCATGCTCGAGGCGATCGCCGGGCGCCCCCTCCTCCGGGCGTCCTACGACGCCGCGCTGGCCCAGGGCTACCTCTGGCACGAGTTCGGCGACGTCCACCTGATACTGCCGTGACGGGGGCCGGGCCGACCGCCGGCGGCCGCGCGCCCGAGTCGCCGCTCCAGCAGCTGCCGACGACGCGGCGGGCCATCCTCAACCTGCTCAAGCGCGAGGGGCCGCTCGACGCGTCGGCCGTGGCCGGCGCCCTCTCCCTCACTCCCGCCGCCATCCGGTTGCAGCTGACGCGTCTGGAGGAGGACGGGCTGCTGGCGCACCACGACGAGGTGCCCGGCGCTGCGGGCCGGGGACGACCGCGCCACGTCTACGAGCTGACGTCGGCGGCCGAGTCGCTCTACCCCAAGCGCTACGGCGACCTCACCACCGAGCTGCTCGGGTACCTGGGCGGCCCGGACGCGGCCCAGGTCGACGAGCTCTTCGAGCAGCGCCGGCGGCGGCGCGTCGCCGGCGCGCTGCCCCGCACGGCCGACCTGCCCTTCGACGAGCAGGTCGCCGCGCTCACCGCGATCCTCGACGAGGACGGCTACCTGGCCGAGGCCGAGCGGCTGGCCGACGGCAGCTGGCGGATCACCGAGCACAACTGCGCCATCCTCACCGTCGCCCACGGGTTCTCACAGGCGTGCACGAGCGAGCTGGCCTTCATCCGCGACGCGCTCCCGGGGGCAACGGTGCGCCGGGTGGCGCACCTCATGGACGGCGCGCACGTGTGCGCCTACGTCGTCAGCCCGCCGGCGTCGTCGAGTCCGCCGCCCTGATCTCGAGGACCGAAGCGCCGTCCACCTCGTGGATCTCGCTCTGCAGGAGCTCGATGAGGTGGTGCCCGCTGATCTCGACGACGAACTCGTCGACGGCCTGCCCGCCGTCGCGGTCCAAGATGTTGATAGCCACGATGTCCCCACCGACGGCCCCGATCCGGCTGGCCACCAGGCCGAGGGCGCCGGGCCGATCGGGCAGTGCGATCCTCACCACATAGCCAGCCATCCACCAGACGCTAGGCGGTCAATGTGAACTGACTGTTTCAGATTGTTTACGGAATCCCCCGGGAGCCTGAATTCGGCTCAGGCGGCGGCCGCTCTCGTGCGTGCGGGCACGTATTCGTCGACGTACTCGCGCCCCGACAGGCGGGCGATCTCGTGCATCAGCCGGTCCGTGAAGGCCCGGCACTCGGTGTGGTCGTGGTTCTCGAGCGGGTCCTCGGGGTTCTCGGGCGGGTCCATCTGCATGGGCTCCCCGAAGCGGATGATCACGGTCTTGAAGGGGCGCATCCACTTGGAGTCGAGCGGCTGCACCTCGGTCGTGCCGACCACGCCCACGGGGATCACCGGCACACCGCACTCGCGCGACAGCCTCGTCACCCCCGTCCGCCCCTTGTGCACGTACTGGTCGAGGCTCCGCGTCCCCTCGGGGTAGAGGCCGAGGATCCGCCCCTTGCCGAGCACGTCGTTGCGGGCGGTGTCGAGCGCCCGCTCCGAGACGCTGCCCCCTCCACGCCGGATCGGGATCTGGCCGGCGGCCCGGAAGAACCAGGCGGTCTTCCACGAGTCGAAGTACTCCGCCTTGGCGAGGAAGGTCACCTTGCGCCGCACCACGAGGGGGATGAAGAACGAGTCGCAGAACGACTGGTGGTTGGCGGCCAGGACCGCGGGACCGTGGGCGGGGACGTGCTCCCTCCCCTCCACCTTCACGCGGTAGAGGAGGAAGAAGATCGGGGTCAGCACCGCCTTGAGCACCCAGTACGTCACGCTTCAAAGGTAGCCCTCGGCCGCTGGCGCCGCACCGGTGTCCGGTCTGTGCTGAACTGCGGGCCGCCGGACCAGCCGAGCCCCGGGGAGGGAGCACCGTGAGTGACACGCTGTCTGCAGAGCCGTTCCTGTCCGGCCTGTTCTTCGGGGAGTGCCCGCGCTGGCACGACGGCCGGCTCTGGTACTCGGACTTCTTCGACCACGCGGTGTTCTCGGCGTCGCCCGACGGGGAGCGCCGCGTCGAGGTGGCCTTCGACGGCGAGCCGGCGGGCCTGGGCTGGCTCCCCGACGGCCGGCTGCTGATCAACTCCCGCCTCGACCGCGCCATCTTCCGCCGCGAGGAGGACGGGACCCTCGTGCGCCACGGCGACCTCACGCCGTGGGCCACCTGGCACGCCAACGACATGGTGGTGGCCGCCGACGGGCAGGCCTACGCGGGCAACTTCGGTTTCGACCTCGACGGCCTGTACGACGGCTCGGTGCAAGCGAGCGCCATCGCATCGGCCTCCCTCGTGCGGGTAGACCCGGACGGCACCAGTTCCGAGGCCGCGGCGGACATTGCCTTTCCCAACGGCACGGTCATCACCGAGGACGGAGGCACCCTCATCATCGCCGAGAGCTTCGGCGGCAAGTTGACCGCGTTCGACCGTGGGGCGGACGGCACCTTGACGAACCGGCGCCAGTGGGCGGCGCTGGAGGGCGTCGCGCCTGACGGCATCTGTCTGTGCGCGGACGGCTCCGTCTGGGTGTCCAATGCCCTCGCACACGAGTGCGTCCGCGTGGCCGAGGGCGGGGAGGTGCAAGAGCGCGTCGTCACCTCCATGAATTGCTACGCCTGCATGCTGGGGGACGACGACCGGCGCACCCTCTACATGGTCACCGCGGCAAACAGCAATGCCGCCGTGGCGCGGGCGGCCCGCAACGGCGCGCTGGAGAAGGTGCGGACGACGGTGCCGGGAGCCGGCCTCCCCTGAGGGCGGCTACCCCAGCTTGGTGAGCGCGCCGCGCAGGTGGCGCACGGCCTGGCCGATGCGCTGCTCGTTCTCAATGAGGGCGAAGCGGATGTGGCCGTCACCGCCGGGGCCGAACCCGACACCGGGCGACGTGGCGACATCCGCCTCGTTGACCAGGTACTTCGAGAACTCGAGCGAGCCCATTTCACGGTAGGGCTCCGGGATCGGGGCCCACACGAACATGGTCCCCTTGGGCGGCACCAGGTGCCACCCGATGCGGTTGAGCCCGTCGCACAGGGTGTCGCGGCGCGACCGGTAGATCGCGTTGATCTCCTTGGGGTAGTCCGGCGCCTCGTTCATGGCCACGATGGCGGCGATCTGAATGGGCTGGAACGTCCCGTAGTCGAGGTACGTCTTGAGCTTGGTCAGCGCCTGGACGATCTCGCGGTTGCCGATGACGAAGCCCACCCGCCACCCCGCCATGGAGAACGACTTGGTCATGGTGTAGATCTCGACCGCGACGTCTTTGGCGCCGGGTACCTGGAGGATGGAGGGCGGCTCGTACCCGTCGAAGCCCAGGTCCGCGTAGGCGAAGTCGTGCACCAGCACCACCTCGTGCTCGCGGGCGAAGGCCACCAGGCGCTCCATGAAGGAGAGATCGACGCACGCGGTCGTCGGGTTGTGCGGGAACGAGAGCACGATGACCCGTGGCTTGGGCCACGACTCCTCCCAGGCGCTCATCAGCCCGTCGAAGAAGGCGTCGCCCGGGTCCGGCGCACCCTCTGCCTCGCTGGGGGCGGCGGGGCCCGCCAGGGGGACCTGCCGCACGTCCGCGCCGGCGAACAGCGGCCCCCAGATGAGGATCGGGTACGAGGGCGAGGGCACCAGCGCGGTGTCCCCCGGAGCGACCAGCACCCACATCAGGTGCGAGAACCCTTCCTTGGCGCCGATGGTCGTCACCACCTCGGTCTCTGGGTCGAGCTCGACTCCGAACTTGCGCAGGTAGAGGTCGGTGATGGCGCTGCGGAGCTTCGGGATGCCCCGGGACGCGGAGTACCGGTGGTTACGCGGGTTGTGGGCCGCCTCGGTCAGCTTGTCGACGGCCACGTCGGGCGAGGGGATGTCCGGGTTGCCGAAAGCGAGATCGATCACGTCCTGGCCGGCTCGGCGGGCGCCGAGCTTCAGCGCGTCGATGTGCGCGAAGACGTAGGGAGGCAGCCCGTTGATCCGTCGAAATTCCATGCCCGAGGTTACCGCCTCGATGCCGGCGCCCTTCCCGGGCGGCGACGGGTGGGCCTCGGCCGGCCCGGGCCGGGCCGGTGAGCGC
>JBKQUM010000065.1:0-8087 GCA_052140165.1 Acidimicrobiales bacterium | reverse complement strand
TACGACGCGCTCTACGACCTGCTCGAGCCCGAGGGCGCGCAGCGCCTCCTCGACCGCGGGACCATAGAGGTCGCGCCGCTCGCCTTCATGCGGGGCCGGACGCTCAACAGCTCCTTCATCATCCTCGACGAGGCGCAGAACACGACGCCCGAGCAGATGAAGATGTTCTTGACCCGCATCGGCTTCGGCTCCAAGTGCGTGGTGACGGGTGACGTGACCCAGATCGACGTGCCGGGCGGGCGCTCGGGCCTGGTGGGGCTCGAGCCCGTGCTCGGCGGGATCGACGACATCGCGTTCGTCCACCTCACCCGCCGTGACGTGGTCCGCCACAAGATCGTGGCCGACATCGTCGACGCCTACGACGTGGCAGAAGGGCGGGCGGGAACCACGCAGTGACGATCGACGTGTTCGCCGCCGATGAGCAGCAGGCTCATCCGATGGACGTGGCCCGCTGGGCCGAGTTGGCGCGCCAGGTGCTGTTGGCACGGGGGGTCAAGGGGGAGACCGAGGTGTCGCTGCTCTTCGTCGACGAGGACGCCATCGCGGCGTTGAACGAGCAGTTCCTCGGCAAGAGCGGCCCGACCGACGTGCTGTCGTTCCCCATCGAGGACGAGCCGGGCCCGACCGGACGCTCGCCCGACTTCGGCGGGACCGGGCCGGGGACCTCGTCCGAGCAGGGCGCGCTGATGCTGCTCGGCGACGTCGTCATCTGCCCCGTCGTGGCGGCCCGCAACGCCGAGGAGCACGAGGTGCCCTTCGAGGACGAGGTGGCGCTGCTGGTCGTCCACGGGTTGTTGCACCTCCTCGGCATGGACCACCAGAACGACGCCGAGGCGGAGCGGATGGAGGCCCTCGAACAGCAGCTGCTCAAACGCTTCTACCGGGTGGGTCACGGGGCGTGAGGATGGGGACCCTGTTGGCCACATCGGGATTCCATGCCCAGGACGTGATCCTGATCGTGGTGATCGTGGTGCTGCTCGCCGGGTCGGGTGTGCTGGCGATGGCCGAGACGAGCCTGGTCCGCATGAACCGGATCAAGGCCAAGTCCCTGGTCGACGAGCACAAGCGCGGGGCGCGGCAGCTGGCCCGCCTCATCGACAACCCGGCCAACTTCCTCAACCCGATCCTCTTGCTCGTCCTGATCTGCCAGCTGGTCTCCGCCACCCTGGTCGGCATCGTCGCCGAGCATCTCTTCGGCGGCCTCGGCGTGCTCCTCGGCATCGTGTTCGAGATCGTCGTCATCTTCGTGTTCTTCGAGGCGGTGCCGAAGAACTGGGCGGTGCGGAACTCCGAGCGGGCCGCGCTGCTCAGCGCGCCGATCGTCAGCGCTCTCATCCGCTTCCCCCCGATCCGCTGGCTCTCGGCCCTCCTCATCGGCCTGGCCAACCGGATCATCGGCGCGACCGGTGACGACCGGGGCGGCATGCGCCACTCCTACATCACCGACTCCGAGCTCAAGGCCATGGCCGACGTGGCGCACGAGGAGAACGTGATCGAGCGCGACGAGCGGACGTTCATCCACTCCATCATCGACTTCGGCGACACCGTGGCGCGCGAGGTCATGACGCCGCGTCCGGACATGGTGATCGTCGAGTCGGACGTGACGGTGCGCGATGCGCTCGAGTCCGCGCTGGCCGCCGGATACAGCCGCATCCCCGTCGAGGGCGAGGGGATCGACGACATCATCGGCATCGCGTACACCAAGGACCTGGTGCGCGCCGAGCGGGTCGGCAAGGCGGCGCAGATGGTCCGTGACAGCGTGCGGCCGGCCAAGTTCGTCCCCGAGTCCAAGGAGGTCTCGGACCTGCTGCGCGAGATGCAGGAGGAGAAGTACCACATGGCCATCGTCGTCGACGAGTACGGCGGCACGGCGGGGCTGATCACGCTCGAGGACCTCCTCGAGGAGCTGGTGGGCGACATCGTCGACGAGTTCGACGTGGAGGAGCCCACCGTGGAGCGCCTTGACGACGGCTCGGTGCTCGTCAGCGCGCTCTATTCGGTGGACGACGCGGACGAGCTGCTGGGCGCCGAGCTGCCGCGCGGCACGTGGGACACCGTGGGCGGCCTCATGCTCGACCTCGTCGGGCGGGTGCCCGATGCCGGCGACTCCGTCGAGGTGGACGGCTTCCGCCTCACCGCGTTGGACGTGCGCGGGCGGCGCATCGGCCGGGTCCGCATCGAGGCGACGGGCGCCCACGCCGGCGCCGACCACGCCGGTGGCGACGGCGAGCGGCCGGGTGGCGCCAACCACAACGGGAACTGAGCCTGATGCGCTCGGGCTTCGTGGCGGTGGTCGGCCGTCCCAACGTGGGCAAGTCCACCTTGGTGAACCAGATGGTGGGGACGAAAGTGGCGATCACGTCGTCGCGGCCCAACACGACGCGCCACCGCATCCTCGGCGTGCTCCACGACACCGAGGCCGACGCGCAGGTGGTCTTCGTCGACACGCCGGGGATCCACCGGCCCAAGACCGCGCTCGGGACCCGGCTGAACGAGACGGCGACGGACGCGCTGAACGACGTCGACGTGATCCTCGCGGTGGTCGACGCCACCGCGAAGATCGGCCCGGGGGACCGGACGGTGCTCGAGCGCGCGGCGCGCCAGGTGCAGCGTGCCGGTGCGGCGGTCAGCGGCCGGGCCGACGACGGCGACGACGACGGTGACGACGACGACGGTGACGACGACGACGGTGACGACGCCGACCCGGTGCCGAGCCTGGTGGTCGTGGTCAACAAGGTGGACCGGGCGAACAGCGCCCAGGTCCTGGAGCGCCTGGCCGAGGCCAAGGCGGCCGTCGACGCGCTGGGCGACCTCCCCGGCGTGGAGTACTTCCCGGTGTCGGCGCGCACCGGCCGCGGCGTCGAGGCGCTGACCGACCACGTCGTCGCCCGGCTCGCCGAGGGCCCGCCCTTCTTCCCGCCCGATGTCGTCACCGACACGCCCGAGGCGCTCTGGGTGGCCGAGCTCGTGCGCGAGCAGCTGCTGGCCAAGACCCGCGACGAGCTGCCACACGCCATCACCTGCCGGGTGACCGAGTGGGAGTGGCCGCACATCCGCGTCGAAATCATCGTCGAGCGCGACTCCCAGAAGGCCATCGTCATCGGCAAGGGGGGTGAGGTCCTCAAGGCGGTCGGCATCGCGGCGCGCGAGGAGCTGCCCGAGGGCACCTATCTCGACCTGCACGTGAAGGTCGAGCGCCGCTGGCAGAACCGCGCCGAGATGCTCGACCGCCTCGGGTACTGACGCGCGCCCCGGGCGACTCTAAGCACCACCGTTTAGTGTTTCGGGGTGCCCACCGCCCGGCCCCGTGACCCCGCCTTCCCGGCGGGGCGACCGGACCCGCCCACGCTGCGTGACGTGGCCGACGCCGCCACGCTCGACCGGGTCTTCAGGGCGCTGGGCAACGAGACCCGGCGCGGCATCCTCGCCGTGCTGCACGACCACCACGGTCCCATGAGCTCGCACGACATCGCGCGGCGCTTCGACATCCCGTGGCAGGGCGTCTCGCGGCACCTCCGTCTCCTCAGCGAGGCCGGGCTGCTCGTCTGCGACGTGCGCCCGAACGCGCGCGTCTACGCCCTCGACCGCGAGCAGTTGCGCCGCGTGGCCGGCCGCTGGGTCATGCGGGTGGCGACCGAGCGCACCGTCGACGCGCAGGGCACCTTGGCCTTCGACTTCGCCGAGTAGCGCCTACGCGGCGCCGTCCTCAAGCGCGTGCCGCAGGAACGACTCCACCTCCGCGCGATCCACCGAGCGCCGCATGGGGGGCAGCGTGGAGAGCAGGACGCCGCGGTACGACGACGTGGCGAGCCGGGGGTCGAGGACGGCGACCACGCCGCGGTCGTCGGCGTTGCGGATGAGACGGCCCGCGCCCTGCGCCAGCAGCGTGGCCGCCCGCGGCAGGTCGACCAGCTGGAAGGCGCGCCCGCCGGCGCGGTCGCGGCGCGCCTGGAGCAACGGGTCGTCGGGGCGGGGGAAGGGGAGGCGGTCGATGGTCACGAGCGACAGGGCGCGGCCTGGGACGTCGACCCCCTGCCAGAAGCCGAGCGTGGCGAAGAGGCAGGAGGTCTCGTCGCGCGCGAACTCCTCGAGCAGCCGGCCCTTGGGGAGGTCGCCCTGCCGGAGGAGGGTGTAGGGCAGCTCGGGCGCCAACGCGTCCGCCGCGGCCTCGGTGGCGCGCCGGCTGGTGAAGAGGGCGAGGGTGCGCCCGCCGGCCGCCTCGAGCAGATGGGCCAGCTCCTCGTGCAGCGCCTCCTCGGCCCCCGGGGCGCGGCGGTCGGGCAGGTGGCGCGCCACGTAGAGCAACGCGTGGGAGCGGTAGTCGAAGGGGCTGCCCACGTTGAGCTCCTCGGTGGGGAAGCCGTCGAGCCCGACCCGCTCCACGATGCGCGGCGGGATGGTGGCGCTGGTCAGCACGGCCGTCACCTCGCCCCAGAGCATCCCCGCCAGCGCCGGCCCGACGTCAATGGGGGAGAGCCGGAGCCGGGCGTTGCGCCGGGTGCCGTCGACCCAGGCCACCTCGCCGTCACCGCGCCCCACCAGACGGTGCAGGTCCTCGGTCAGGCTGGCGGCGGCCGACAGGGCGCGGGTCTTGCGGCTGGCCCGGTCGGGGTCGGCCGCGTCGCCCCCGTCGGACAGCAGCGTCCGCTGCGCGCCGCCGCGGCGCAGCGCGTCGGTGACCCGGCGCGCCACCTCGCCGGCGCGCACGAGCAGCTCGGCCAGCTCGCGGTCGTCCACCGGCGGGCGGGAGCCGTCGTGGAGGACGCGCGTCCCGACGCGATCGACGAGGAGCGCGCCGAGCTGGTCGCCCAGCGAGCCGAGGGAGTCGAGCAGCTCCGCGTCGCGCGCCTCGACCAGCGGGCGGGCGGCGGTCACCAGGGCGCGGAAGCGGCCCGGGGTGAGCTCGACGCCGAGGCTCGAGGTCATGACCTCCTCGAGCTCGTGGGCCTCGTCGAAGACCACCGCGTCGTGCTCGGGCAGGACCACGCCGCCGCTGGCCAGGTGGGCGCCGTAGAGATGGGTGTTCACGACGACCACGTCGGCCCCTGCCGCGCGGTCGCGGGCCGCCTCGGCGAAGCAGCGCTCGCCCGACGGGCAGTTGAACCGTCCCGGGCACTCCCGGGGCCCGACGCTCACCATGTTCCAGGCCCGGTCGGACGGCTCGAAGCTCAGGTCGCCGCGATCGCCCGACGCCGAGGTCTGCGACCAGGCCACCAGCGTGCGCACCTCCTCGACGAGGCCCTCGGGCGCCGGCGCGCCACGCTCCTCGGTCTCGGCGCGCTCCACCTCGCGCTCGTCGGCGGGCGGGTCCGCCGCGTCGCCGAGCTCGGGCTGAATCCCTCCCGAGCCCACCTCGGCCACCCGCTGGCGGCAGATGTAGTTGCTGCGGCCCTTGAGGACCGCGTACTCCAGCGGGACCGGGAGCCCGAGACCCGACTCCATCAGGGGCAGGTCCTTCTCGGCCAGCTGGTCCTGGAGCGCCTTGGTGGCCGTGGCGACGACCACCTTCTTGCCGCTGAGCGCGGCGGGGATCAGGTAGGCCAGCGACTTGCCCGTCCCCGTGCCGGCCTGGACGACGAGGTGGGTGCCCGTGACCAGGGCCTCGGCCACGGCCCGGCACATCTCCTGCTGCTCGGGCCGGTGCTCGCCCCCCGGCATCTGGGCCGTGATCTTGTCGAGGCCGGCGACGCCGTCGTCGCCGGCCTGGCGGGCGTCCTCGACCGACCCTCCTTGGGAGCCGAAGACGTCGAGCTCGTCGAGCTCGTCCAGCTCGTCGGGCCCGCCCAGGCCATCGGGGTCGAAGTCGGGCTCGGGCTCGTCCCAGCTCTCGTCCATGCACCGATCATGCCCGCGGGCGGCGACACCCGCGGGCGCCGACCCCGGGGCCCTCGGAGCTCAGCTGGCCCATTGCGCCGTCCACTCCCCGGCAACCTGGCCCGAGATGACGTTGAGCCGGTTCCAGGTGTTGATGGCTGCGATGCAGACGACGAGGGCGGCGAGGGCCGGCTCGTCGTAGTGCCTGGCGGCCTCGTCGAAGACCGCGTCGGGCACCGCGTCGGCCTGGTCGGCCAGCCGGGTCCCCGCTTCGGTCAGGGCCAGCGCCGCCCGTTCGGCGTCGGTGAAGTACGGGGTGTCGCGCCAGGCGGCCAGGGTGAAGAGGCGCTCGTCGGTCTCGCCGGCCTTCCTCGCGCCGCGGCCGTGCATGTCCAGGCAGACGGCACAGCCATTGATCTGGCTGGCGCGCAGGTTCACGAGCTCTATGGTCGTCTGCGCCAGACCGGCCTGACTCGCCGCCCGGCTGGCCGCGTGGCTGACCTTCTGGAGCGCGTCGAGGACGCCGGTGACGCTGAGGGCGGGGTTGCTGATCCGGGATTGCATGGGTTGCTCCTTTTCGCATCGGTTGGCTGGTTCGTCTGCCTCCTTGACACCTCGGGAGCGGGGAATGTGACCGCGGGACGCATGCAGTTCGTTGGCCTGCGGTATCGAGGTCGTTCGGCTCGCTGTCACATCGGAGGCCGCTGCGGGGTCATGGTGGTACCACCTTCAGCGAGGATGCGAGTGATGGACGAGGACGAGTGGCTGGCGGAGCGCTTCGAGGAGCAGAGGGCGCACCTGGGCGCGGTCGCCTACCGGATGCTGGGCTCCCTCTCGGAGGCCGACGACGCCGTCCAGGAGGCCTGGGTGCGAGTGAGCCGGGCCGGCGTGAGCGAGGTCGAGAACCTCGGTGGATGGTTGACCACGATCGTCGCCCGGGTCTGCCTCAACATGCTGCGGTCGCGCAATGTCCGGCGCGAGGAGTCCCTGGACGAGGTGCACCTCCCTGATCCGGTCATCAGCCGCGCGGGCCAGCTCGGACCGGAGGAGGAGGCGCTGCTCGCCGACTCGGTCGGCCTGGCGCTCCAGGTCGTGCTCGATGCGCTGGCGCCGGCGGAGCGGCTGGCCTTCGTCCTCCACGACATGTTCGATCTCCCCTTCGACGAGATCGCCCCCATGGTCGGTCGGTCACCGGCCGCGGCCAGGCAGCTGGCCAGCAGGGCCCGCCGCCGGGTCAAGGACGCCACCGTCGCTCCGCCGGACCCGGACCTCACCCGCCAGCGCGCCGTGGTCGACGCCTTCTTCTCGGCCGCCCGGGCCGGCGACTTCGACGCGCTGGTCGCCCTGCTCCACCCCGACGTCGTCCTGCGGGCCGACTACGGCCCCGGCCGCCCCTCCGCGTCCAGGATCGTCCGCGGCGCCGACGCCGTCGCACGCCAGGCACGCCTCGGCGCCAACCCGGCGGCAGAGCTCCACCCGGCGCTCGTGAACGGTGCCGCGGGCGTCGTGATCACGCTCGCCGGGCGGGCGCACGTCGTCATGGCCTTCACGGTCGCCGGGGACCGGATCGCCGAGATCGACGTGTTCGCCGACCCCGAGCGCGTCCGCAGGGTGGCGTCGGCCGTCCTCGGGGGCGAGTGAGCGCCTCGCCCCGTCGGGGCGGTCAGCGGCTGGAGACCTCTACGACGACCACGTCGCAGTAGTCCGTGTACGCCTGCTCGCCGAACCCGGTCCACATCTCGACGGCGGGCGGCGGCATGTCCTCGAGCATCGCAGCACGTTGCTCGTCGCTCATTCGTTCCCGGATGAGACCCAGGATCAGCCAGATCTTGTCGCCTTGGAAGTTGGCCATGCCGTGGCCGGGGAGCGCGTTCCATTCCTCGGC
Organism: Acidimicrobiales bacterium; assembly: GCA_052140165.1. GTDB lineage: Bacteria > Actinomycetota > Acidimicrobiia > Acidimicrobiales > RAAP-2 > Bog-473. The sequence continues at coordinate 388 of JBKQUM010000065.1, read as the reverse complement.
GGAGAGATTGGCCTCGGCCAGGGGCAGCATCTTCGCCTCCTCTTCGTCGAGGTGGGTGACCAGCTGCGCGTGCAGCGCCGCGAGGGCGTCCTCGGCCGCCTGCTGCGACGCCGCGTCACCCGCCGGCCACGCGGCCAGCGAGGCCCGCGCCTCCTCGAGCAGGCGGAGCGCCTCCTCGTGCTGCTCGGCCATGTGCTCGACCAGCGCGCCCTCGCCGGCGCAGCGCTCCCTCAGGAGCGGGAACACGAGCTCCTCCTCGCCGCCGTGGTGCGACTCCAGGAAGGACAGGATGTTGTCGTAGTAGTTCGCGATCAGCGCCACCCGCTCGGCGTCGCCCGGCTCAATGGCGCCGACCAACCGGGGCGCCGCGCCCAGGGTGTCGCGGAAG
>JBKQUM010000064.1:0-9682 GCA_052140165.1 Acidimicrobiales bacterium | reverse complement strand
GGAGAACCTCCCCGAGACCCATGCGCTGCTCCGCCAGCTCCGCAAAGAGGTGGACGCCGCGCACCCCGACCGGGTGCTGTTGGCCGAAGCCAACCAGTGGCCCGCCGACCTCGTCGACTACTTCGGCAACGGCGACGAGTGCCACATGTGCTTCCACTTCCCCCTCATGCCCCGGATGTTCATGGCCGTGCGGCGCGAGCAGCGCTACCCGATCACCGAGATCCTGGCCCGGACGCCCGAGCTGCCCGAGGGCTGCCAGTGGGGCATCTTCCTGCGGAACCACGACGAGCTGACCCTCGAGATGGTGACCGACGAGGAACGTGACTACATGTACCGCGTCTACGCCGAGGATCCGCAGGCTCGGGTGAACGTCGGGATTCGACGTCGGCTTGCTCCACTGCTCGGCAATGACCGCAATCTGATCGAGATGATGAACGGCCTGCTCTTCTCGCTGCCGGGAACGCCGATCATCTACTACGGCGACGAGATCGGGATGGGCGACAACATCTACCTGGGCGATCGCAACTCGGTGCGCACCCCCATGCAGTGGAACGGCGACCGCAACGCGGGCTTCTCCGATGCCAACCCCCAGCGCCTCTACCTCCCGGTCATCATCGACCCCGAGTACCACTCGCAAGCCGTCAACGTCGAGGCGCAGGCGCACAACCCCAACTCGCTCCTGTGGTGGATGAAACGCATGGTCGCCCTCCGGCAGCGCTACAAGGCCTTCGGTCGGGGCAGCATCGAGATCCTGCTCCCCGAGAACCGCAAGGTCTTCGCGTTCATCCGGCGCTTCGAGGACGAGCGCATCCTCTGCGTCTTCAACCTGTCCCGGCATGTGCAGTGCGCGGAGCTCGACCTTTCGGCGTTCTGCGGCGCCGTGCCGGTGGAGCTCTCGGGGAACCAGGAGTTCCCGGCGGTCGGCGACCTGCCCTACTTCATCACCCTCGGCCCGCACGGGTTCTACTGGTTCTCGCTCGAATGCGAGCCCGAGAACCTCCCGCGTGAGCGCCCCGTCTTCTCGACGTCCGGCCGCTGGGACTCTGTCTTCGAGGGGTGGAGCCGGCAGCGGGTCGAGGCATGGCTCCCCACCTACGTCAAGGAACGTCGCTGGTTCGCCCAGAAGACACGCACGATCACCTCCGCCACGTTGGTCGACGCCGTGCCGGTCCCCGCCGTCCCGGGGCAGCCGGGCAACGTCGCCGGGCGGGATCCGTCCGCCCCGGTGGCGCAGCTCCTGATCGTGCAGCTCGAGCTCGAGTTCGGGGCGCCGGAGCGCTACGTCATCCCTCTCGCGTTCGTGGAGGGGCGGGAAGCCGACGACATGAAGAAGTGGCACGGCGAGGCGGTCGTGGCCGACCTGCGTACCGGCTCGGGCGACGGTGTGCTCGTGGACGGCGTGCACGCGCCCGCCTTCGTGACGGGGATGGCCGATGTCCTGGCCCGGCGGCGGGTGCTCGCAGGTGCGCACGGGCAGGTGACCGGTCTTCCCGCTCCGGGACTACGGCGGTTCAGCAGCTGCCTCAAGCCGGATTGCCCGACCACACCGATCTCGGGGGAACAGTCGAACTCCTCGGTCCTGCTCGGTGACGAGGCCATCATGAAATTCATCCGGCGCTTCGAAGAGGGCGTGAACCCGGGGGTGGAGCTGGGGCGCTACCTGAGCGAGCGCGCCCACTTCCCCCACGCCCCTCGAGTGGGGGGCAGCATCGAGTACCGGGGCCGGGGGCTCGGCACTGCACCGGCGACCGTCGCCGTGCTCGAGGAATTCGTCCCCAACGAGGGCGACGGGTGGCGCTACGTGGTCGACGCGCTCACCCGCGGCCTCGAGGACGCACTGGCGGCAATCGGCGACTCCGATCTGCGCGCCGAGCCGCCGTCCGGCGTCGCCTCGGGCGACCCGTGGGAGCTCGAGCCGGCACACCCGCTGGTCGGACCGCACATGGAGTGGGCCTCCCTGCTCGGCCGGCGGACCGCCGAGCTGCACGTCGCTCTCTCCGCTGACCTCAACGACCCGCAGTTCGCCCCCGAGCCGCTGACCGCGCTGGACCGCCAGGCGCTGTTCCACGGGGCCCGCAGCCTGACGCGCCAGGTGCTGCGCGACGTCGTCTCGCGAGAGATCTCCTCCCCCTTCGTGCAGCAGGTGCTGAGCCGGGAGAACGAGATCATCGAGCGCCTCCGTCTCCTGAGCTCGGCGCCGGTCGAGGCGTTCCGCATCCGCTGCCACGGCGACTTCCACCTCGGGCAGGTGCTGTGGACCGGGAAGGACTTCTTCATCATCGACTTCGAGGGAGAGCCGAGCCGGTCGCTCGGCTGGCGGCGGCTCAAGCGCCCTGCCGCCTTCGACCTGGCCGGCATGATCCGCTCCCTGCACTACGCCGGCCAGGCCGCGGCGCTACGGGTCGACCTCGAATTCGGCACCTCCGTGGAGTCCAGCCTGCGGCAGCGCTACGACGACTGGCTCGCCTTCTGGCACCGGTGCGTCTCCGGCCGCTTCCTCGACGCCTACCTCGACGTGGCCGCAGCCGGGCCCTACCTGCCGTCGAGCCGGGCCGAGGTCGCGCAGCTGCTCGACTTCTTCCGCCTCGAGAAGGCCATGTACGAGCTCAGCTACGAGGTCAACAGCCGCCCCGCCTGGGTGGACATCCCCGCCCGCGGGATCCTCGACATCCTGGGATCCGAGCCGTGACGATCCTGGACGCAGGGCTCGCGGCGCTGGCCGAGTTCCACGGCGTGCACACGTCGTACGCCGATGTCGGCGGCGTCCCGCACAGCCCGGACGACGACGTGGTGCTCTCGCTGCTGCGGGCGCTCGGTGTGCCCGTCGACCGGGTCGACGACGCCGTGTCCGTGCTGCATGAGCAGCGCCTGGCAACGGCGCGTCGCCGACTCGAGCCCGTCGTGGTCCACCGCATCGGGCGCACGGACCCGATCACTGCGAGGCTGCCCGAGGGGACCGACCCCGCAGAGCTCTGGGTCACGCTCGACCTCGAGGACGGCACCACGACGCGGGAGCGGCTGAGCACAGGGGTGACCGGCTTCGTCGCCGCCCAGCAGGTGAACGGCGTGTGCTCCGCCCAGGTGCAGCTCGACCTCCAGTCGCTCGCAGGCGGCCCGGTGCCCATCGGGCGCCACCGTCTCTCCCTCGAAGGGGCCGGGCCCCCCGAGGACGCCCTCCTGCTCGTCGCCCCGGACTGCCCGCCGGCCCGACGCCAGTGGGGAGCCTTCCTGCCGCTCCACGCGGTGCGATCGGAGTTCGACTGGGGAATCGGCACCTATGGCGACCTGGCGCTTCTCGGTGAGTCCCTCGCGCCCCGCGGCGCCGGCCTTCTCGGGACGCTGCCGCTGTACCCGCCCTTCCCGGGCACGCCCATGGACCCGAGCCCCTATCTCCCGCTGAGCCGGCTCGCCTACAACGAGCTCTACGTGGACCCGGTCGCGCTTCCGGAGTTCGCCGCCTCCGAGGACGCTCGTTCCCTGGCCGGCTCGGCGGCGTTCGTGGAGACGCTCGCTGCCCTTCGCAGCGCGCCCCTGGTCGACTACGACGAGGTCGCCCGGATGAAGCGCCGCGTGCTCGAAGCGATGGCCCGAACGGTCCGTGAGCTGCCCGAGCGCGGCCGGGCGCTGCGCGACTTCGGCCGCCGACACCCGGAGCTCGAGCAGTATGCGCGCTTCCGGGCCGGACTCGACCGACCAGGGACGGTCGGCGAACCCGATCCGAACCTGGTCGGCTACCACCTCTACTGCCAGTGGGCGGCATTCGAGCAGCTCACCGCGGCAACCGGGCCCGTCGGTCGATACGCCGACTTCCCCATCGGATCGCATCCCCGCGGCTTCGACCCGGAATGGTCACCCGTGTCCTTCGTGCCCGGTGTGCACGGCGGGGCCCCACCCGACCACTTCTTCGCGTCGGGCCAGGACTGGGGGTTTCACCCCCTCCATCCGGAGAGGATCCGCGAGGACGGGTACCGATTCGTGTCCGCCGCCCTGGCCCGCGCGTTCCGCCACGCGGACTGCGTGCGCATCGACCACGTGATGGGCCTGCAGCGGCTCTTCATGATCCCCGACGGCTGCGGCGGGCACGGTGCCTACGTCTCGTACAGGGCCGACGAGCTGCATGCTCTCGTGGCCCTCGAGGCCCATCGCGCCGGATCGGTCGTGGTCGGAGAAGACCTCGGGACAGTCCCCGCTGGGGTCCGCCGGCGCATGGCCCGGGACCGCATGCTGCGGACGTGGGTGTTCCAGTTCGAGTCCACGCCCGAAGTTCCCCTCCCCTCGCCGCCCGCCAATTGCCTGGCCACATTGAGCACCCACGATCTCCCGCGGTTCGGTGCCTACCTGTGGGGCGATGACATCGCTGCGAGGGAGCGGCTCGGGGCGCTCACGCCTGATCAGTCCGCGGACGAGCTGGCGGCGCGCGCCGAGTGGCGGGGCCGCCTCTTGAGGGTGCTGGGGACGTCCTCGGAGGGCGCGTCCGAAGCGGCGGTGACCGCGGCCGCGCTCCGGGGCTGCCTCGCCCATCTGGCCCGCAGCGACGCCGCCATCGTCCTCGTCGACCTCGAGGAACTGTGGGACGAGCGGCAGCCGCAGAACGTCCCGGGCACCGGGCCCGAGGCCGGGAACTGGAGGCGGCGCAGCGCCCGCACCATCGAGGAGATCAGCCACGACCCGTCCGTCGGCGACGTCCTGGCGACCGTGGAGCGGGAACGCGCCTCGTGAGGTCGCTCCGTCCGCTGCCGGCCGCCGAGGCGCTCACCGACGAGGACGTCTATCTCTTCAACGAGGGGACGCACCGCGCCCTGGCCCGGAAGCTCGGGGCGCACCCCCTGCCCGACGGGGGTGCCCGGTTCGCGGTGTGGGCTCCCAACGCGTCCCGCGTCAGCGTCATCGGGGACTTCAACGCCTGGGCTGCCGGCGCCGACCCCCTGTGTCCCCGCGGCGTCTCGGGGATCTGGGAGGGCCGCGTGGCCTCGGCGACCGTCGGCCAGGTCTACAAGTTCGCCATCACCACCACGCAGGGCAGCGTTCTCCAGAAGGCCGATCCTTTCGCCCTTTGCACCGAGGTTCCCCCGCGCACCGGCTCCGTCGTGTGGGACCTCGGCTTCGAGTGGGGCGACGGGGAATGGATGGCGGGCCGACACCGGCACATGGCACTCGACGCGCCCATGTCGATCTACGAGGTGCACGCGGGGAGTTGGCTGCGCGATCGGTGCGATCCGGCGGCCTACCTGAGCTATGCCGCCATGGCCGACCCGCTGATTGAGCACGTGCGCCGTTGCGGCTTCACGCACGTCGAGTTCATGCCCCTGATGGAGCACCCCTTCTACGGATCATGGGGGTACCAGACGACCGGCTATTTCGCCCCGACCCGACGCTACGGCGACCCGCAGGACCTCATGACGCTCATCGACCGGCTCCACCGGTCCGGTATCGGCGTGATCTTCGACTGGGTCCCGTCACACTTCCCCTCGGACGCCTTCGCCCTCGCCGAGTTCGACGGCACGCACCTCTTCGAGCATGCCGACCCACGGCTCGGCTTCCATCCCGACTGGAAGAGTCTCATCTTCAACTACGGGCGACACGAGGTGCGCAGCTTCCTCGCCTCCTCGGCCGAGCACTGGCTGTCGGCGTACCACGTTGACGGGCTTCGTGTCGACGCGGTCGCCTCCATGCTGTACCTCGACTACTCGAGAGAGCCCGGAGAGTGGCTGCCCAATGCCGAGGGTGGACGGGAGAACCTCGAGGCCATCTCGTTCCTCCGCCAGTTGAACACCGGGATCTACGAGACCCACCCCGACGTCCAGGTCTTCGCCGAGGAGTCCACGGCCTTCCCCGGCGTGTCGCGGCCGGTCCACCACGGCGGCATCGGCTTCGGCCTCAAATGGGACATGGGTTGGATGCACGACACCCTCCAGTACTTCGCCCGAGAACCGGTGCACCGGCGCTTCCACCACGGCGAGCTCACCTTCCGCAGCGTGTACGCCTTCAGCGAGAACTTCGTCCTCCCCCTCTCGCACGACGAGGTGGTCCACGGCAAGGGGTCGATGCTGGGCAAGATGCCCGGTGACGACTGGCAGCGCTTCGCCAACCTCCGCCTCTTGTACTGCTACCAGTTCGCCCAGCCGGGCAAGAAGCTCCTCTTCATGGGCAACGAGCTCGCGCAATGGCGCGAGTGGGAGCATGACGGCGAGCTCGACTGGGCCCTGCTGGGCGTGCCGGCGCACGACGGCGTGCTCGCGCTGGTCGCCGACCTCAACCGGCTGCACCGCACCGAGCCGGCCCTGCACGAGCTCGACAGCGACCCCCGGGGGTTCCTCTGGACTCAGCCGAACGACCCCGATGCCGGCCTCTTGAGCTTCGTCCGGCAGTCGGCCGCAGGTGACCTCGTCCTGGTGATCTGCAACTTCACCCCTGTCGTCCGCGACAACGTGCTCGCCGGGGTGCCCGTGGACGGCTACTGGCGCGAGCTGTTGAACAGCGACGCCGTCGAGTACGGCGGCGGTGGCGTGGGGAACCTGGGCGGCGTCGCCTCCCACCCGCTGCCGAACCACGGCATGCCCCATACGATCACGCTGACCGTGCCGCCGCTGGCGAGCATCTACCTGCAGCCGCAACGGTGACCGTCCGCGTCGGCGCCGTGCCCCACGGTGCGGCCGGGACCAGGTTCACCGTGTGGGCCCCACGAGCCCGCTCGGTCGACGTGCGTCTCGTCGAGACCGGTGATCGGGTGACCCTCCGGGCGTCCGGGCACGGGTACTTCAGCGGAGTCGCCCCCTGTGGACCCGGCACGCTGTACCGCTACGTGCTCGACGGCGGCGCAGAGCTGGCCGACCCCGCATCGCGCTCACAGCCCGAGGGTGTCCACGGCCCCTCCGAGGTGGTGGACCTCTCGGCGCACCGGTGGGACGACGCCGCGTTCCTGGCCGTCCCGCTGCGCGACGCGGTGATCTACGAGCTGCACATCGGGACCTTCACCGCCGGCGGCACCTTTTCCTCCGCGGTCGACGGGCTCGACGACCTGGTGCAGTTGGGCATCACCACCGTCGAGGTCATGCCGGTGGCCCAGTTCCCCGGGTCGCGCAACTGGGGCTATGACGGCGTCTTCCCCTACGCCGTGCAGAACACCTACGGGGGACCCGACGGCCTGCAATCCTTCGTCGAGGAATGCCACCGCCGCGAGCTCGGCGTCGTCCTCGACGTGGTCTACAACCACCTGGGCCCGGAGGGGAACATCCTCCCCGCCTTCGGCCCCTACCTGACCGATCGCTACCGCACGCCCTGGGGTGAGGCCGTGAACTTCGACGGACCGTGGTCGGACCCGGTTCGGGACTACTTCGTCGCCAACGCCGTGGCATGGCTCGAGGACTTCCATGTGGACGCGCTCCGGCTCGATGCGGTGCACGAGCTCGTCGACCGCAGCGCCCGCCCGCTCCTCGCCGAACTGGCCCATGCCGTCCGGGAGCTCTCCGAGAGCTCGGGCCGCCCACACTGGCTCATCGCCGAGAGCGCGGACAACGACCCCCGGGTCGTCACGCCGGTCCAGGCCGGCGGGCTCGGACTCGACGCCCAATGGAACGACGATTTCCACCATGGCGTGCACGCCGCCCTCACCGGCGAGAGGCAGGGCTACTTCGGCGACTTCGGCGGTGCCGGCCCCGTGGCCCGCGCCATGAGCCAGGGCTTCGTCTACCAGGGCCAGTTCTCGGGGTTCCGGCGGCGGCGTCACGGCGCACCCTCCGTCGGGCTCGACCCCGACCGCTTCGTGGTCTTCGATCAGAACCACGACCAAGTGGGAAACCGGCCCGGCGGCGCACGCCTCGCCTCACTCGTGCCCATCCCCCGGCTCCGGCTCGCCGCAGCGTTGCTGCTGCTGTCGCCCGGCATCCCCCTCCTCTTCATGGGTGAGGAGTACGGCGAGACCGCCCCGTTCCCCTACTTCGTCGATCACGGTGACCCCCGACTCCTCGAGGCGGTGCGGCGCGGCAGGCTGACCGAGCACCTGCCCGTGCCCGGTGACGTCCCGGACCCCGCCGACCCGGAGACCTTCTCCCGCGCCGTACTGGACCGGGGCGCCCGCCACCAGGGCGAGCAGCGCGACCTGTGGCAGCTCTACCGGGCGCTGGTGTCGCTGCGAGCCGCGGAGACACCGCTGCGTCGTTCGGCCCGCGAATGCACCGTGGCGCACGCGGTGGGTCCCGTCGTGACGCTGGAACGGACGCACGGGGAGGCCAAGATCGCCGCGCTCTTCAACCTCTCCGCGTCCGACCGCGACGCCACGCTGCCGGGCGGGGTCTGCTGGACGGAATTGCTGGTACCCGATCCGACAGCGGCGCCCGACGGCGCGGCGGTGACGCTGGGCCCCTGGGGGTTCCGGGTGTTCCGGACCGGGACCGATCGCGACGGAGACCAGGGGTGAGGGTCTGGCCCGGCTCTCCGTACCCGCTCGGGGCGACATGGGACGGAGAGGGGGTGAACTTCGCGCTGTTTTCCGAACACGCCACGGCGGTCCGGCTGCTCCTCTTCGACGACCCCCGGGCGGGGGTCCCGTCCACGGTGATCACGCTCAACGAGACGACCGACCAGGTCTGGCACGCCTATCTGCCGGACGTACGGCCGGGGACGCTCTACGGCTACAAGGTGGACGGCCCCTACGAGCCCGAGCGAGGCCACCGCTTCAACCCGTCCAAGCTCCTCATCGACCCCTACGCCAGGGCCGTCAGCGGACCCATCGACTGGAGTGACGACCTCTTCGGGTACACCGTCGGCGACGAACGCGAGGACCTGTCCTTCGACGGCCGGGACTCCGCCGCGGCCCTCCCCAAGTCCGTCGTGGTCGATCCATCCTTCACGTGGCAGGACGACCGGCCGCCCCGCACCCCGTGGAACCGCACCGTGATCTACGAGACCCATGTCCGGGGGATGACGATGCAGCACCCGGGCGTCCCGGCCCACCTGCGGGGCACGTTCCTCGGGCTGGCCTCGGACCCGATCGTCGACCATCTGCTCGGCCTGGGCGTCACGGCGGTCGAGCTGATGCCCACCCACCATTTCGTGGCCGACCGCACGCTGGTCGAACGCGGCCTGACCAACTACTGGGGCTACAACTCCATCGCCTTCTTCGCCCCTCACGTGGGCTATGCGACCGGGTCCCTCGGTGAGCAGGTCAGCGAGTTCAAGTCGATGGTGCGGACCCTGCACCGGGCGGGCATGGAGGTCATCCTCGATGTCGTCTACAACCACACCGGCGAAGGGAACCATCTCGGTCCGACGCTGTCGCTCAAGGGCATCGACAACGCCGTCTACTACCGGCTCTCGCCTGAGAACCCCCGCTACTACGTCGACTACACGGGGACCGGCAACAGCCTCAACGTGCTCCACCCCCGGGCCATGGGTCTCCTCACCGACAGCCTGCGCTACTGGGTGACCGACATGCACGTTGACGGCTTCCGCTTCGACCTCGCTCCGGTGCTGGTGCGGGGCTACGAGGCGGGACAGCCCAGTGCCTTCTTCGAGATCATCCAGCAGGACCCCGTGCTTTCAAAGGTCAAGCTGATCGCCGAGCCTTGGGATGCCAGCCCCGACGGCTATCATCTGGGCCGTTTCCCCACCGGGTGGTCGGAGTGGAACGGGGCGTTCCGCGACTGCGTGCGCCGCTTCTGGCGGGGCGACCCGGGCCAGGTCC
>JBKQUM010000063.1:0-5664 GCA_052140165.1 Acidimicrobiales bacterium | reverse complement strand
TCGAGGCCGGGTCGCGTCAGACCGAGGACTGGACGTTCCTGCGCCGGCCCGCACTCCTCGGTTTCGTGGCCGTCCTCTCCATCTGCCTCGGTGCCTCGTTGCCGAGCTCGCCCTTCAAGCTCGAGATGGGGGGGACCTGGTTCTTCGGAGTGAGCGACTGGCCCTCCACCACGCTCATGCTGCCCGGCGTCGTCGCCGTCTACGGCGGCATGGTCCTCTTCGTCCGCGTCTGGTTCGGTCTGTTCCAGACCCTGCGGGCCCGTCCGGGCGTGCCGATACGGCCACTGGCGTGGATGCTGGTGCTCTGTATCCTCCCGCTCCTCGCGGTGGCGCCGCTGTTCAGCCGCGACGTGTTCTCCTACGCCGCCCAGGGCGAGATGATGAGCCACCACATCAACCCGTACCACTACGGGCCGGGCACGCTCGGTTACGGTCCGTACACGTCGGGGGTGGATCCCCTCTGGGCAAACACCGCGGCCCCCTACGGCCCGCTCTTCTTGATGCTGGCCGGATGGTCGGCCTCCCTGAGCCTGCACCACGCGTTGGTCACCGTCGCGCTGCTGCGGTTGCAGTCGGTCGCCGGCATCGCACTGATCGCCTACTGCATTCCCAAGCTGGCCCGCTCGTTCGGCCACGACGCCGGACCCGCGTTCGTGCTGGCCGTGCTCAACCCGTTGACCCTGCTCGCCCTCGTGGGCGGGGCGCACAACGACGCGATCATGGTGGGCCTGCTGCTCGCCGGCATCACCGCGGCGCGATGCCGCCACCCGGTCTGGGGCGTCGTGCTGTGCGCGCTGGCCGCCTCCATCAAGGTGCCTGCCGCCATGGGCATCGTCTACGTCGCGTGGGACTGGGCGGGTCCGTTGGCCGACTGGCGGCGCCGTGCCCGCACGGTCATCCGCTCCGGCCTCATCACCGTGGCGGTCATGGGAGCGCTCTCCCTGGTGTCCGGTCTGGGCTGGGGATGGATCGCCAACCTGGGCACGCCCGGCACCGTGCGCTCCTGGATGGCCCCGGCCACCGCCGTCGGGCTCCTCATCAGCGGGTCGGCGCACGTCGTCGGCATCGGTGTCGGCCTGGGGGGCGTGTTGACGCTGACCAGGGCCATCGGGCTGCTGGCCGCGGCCGTCGTCGCGCTGTACTGCCTGGTCAACCGGGAGCGGCTCGGCGTGCTGAGCGCGCTCGGCATCACCATGCTGGCCTTCGTTCTGCTGGGCCCCGTCGTGCAGCCCTGGTACCTCACATGGGGCATCATCATCCTGGCGCCGGTCGTCACGGGCCGGATGCTCTACGTGGTGCTCGGCCTCTCGATCGTGACGCCCTTCATCGGGCTGACCGGGGGCGCCGACCTCCTGAACCAGTTGATCCACACCGACCCGGCGAGCATGGTCCTGGCGGTCATGGTCCTGTGGGCCGTGGCGATCGTCCCGCTCGGCAACTGGACGACCTCGTGGCGGCTCGACCGGTCCCGGCTGCCGGCGCTCGTGGCGCACGGCCAGGGGGCCGTGCTCGAGTCCTGAGGCCGGGGGCCCGACCCCGGGACCCTGGTCACAGCAGGCGCTGCAGCTCCACCACGTCGAGCCACTGGCGGTGCTTGCGCCCGACCTCGCGCTCCACGCCGACCAGCTCGAAGCCGGCCGCCTGGTGCAGCCCGATGGACGTCTCGTTGTGCCCCGCGATCCGGGCGATCACCGAATGGAAGCCGTGGGCGGAGGCCAGGACCAGGAGCTCGGCCAGAAGGTCCCGCCCCACCCCCTTGCCTCGCTGGGACCGGTCGACGTAGACGGAGTTCTCCGCCGTGGCCGAGTAGCCCGAGCGCTCGCGGAACGGGGACAGGGAGCCGAACCCGAGGACGATCTCGCCGTTCGCCCCGACCCGGCCGGACTCGGCCGTCCCGCGGGGCTCGGTGGCCACGAGCGCCGGGTGCACCCCGCTGTGCTCGAGGATCCAGGCTTCCTGCTCCGCCCGGGTCCGGGGCACCATGTCGAAGGTGTTCGTGCTCCCGAGGACCTCGACGTTGTAGATGGCCCGGATGGCTTCGGCGTCGGCCAGCTCCGCCAGTCGGATCCGCATCCGTCGATGGTACTGTTGACGTGCCGAAACCGGGCGAGCGGAGGCAACCTGTGCCGAGCCCTGGCTATCATTGAACGCTCGCGGAAGGTTCCCGCGGCGCCCCTGTAGCTCAGTGGCAGAGCACCTCCATGGTAAGGAGGGGGTCGTGGGTTCAATCCCCACCGGGGGCTCGCCCATGGCGGCGTAGCTCAGTTGGTCAGAGCACACGGCTCATAATCGTGTTGTCGCGGGTTCGAGTCCCGCCGCCGCTACCAGGCCCGGGACCAGAGCCCCGGGCAGCGACCAGGAAGGATTGGACATGCCGAAGAACGAGAAGAGGGTCCAGGTCACGCTGGCCTGTGAGGTGTGCAAGCGGCGCAACTACATCACGACCAAGAACAAGCTCAACGACCGCGAGCGGATCGAAATGAAGAAGTTCTGTCGCTGGGACCGCCAGCACACGCTGCACAAGGAGACCCGCTGAGCGATGCCCAGCCTGCCGGTGCTACTCTGGCAGGTCGATCCCCAGGTCAGGGGGAAGAACCACCTGCTTGAGGGCAACCGAAGGCACCCACCGAGGGCAGTAGCTCAACTGGTAGAGCACCGGTCTCCAAAACCGGCGGTTGGGGGTTCGAGTCCCTCCTGCCCTGCCCCGGACGTATTCAGCCGACGACGAAGTATGTGAGGCGAGACCCGTGAACCGCGAGACCAAGCGCATGATGCAGCGCCAAGGGCAGATGGAGGCCGATGGGTCTCCCGCCACCCGGCGCGCGCCCGCGGGCACACAGACGAGGGACCCGCGGGCGAAGAAGGGCCCGTCGGGACGCAAGCGGACCACGCCGGTTCAATTCGTCCGCGAGGTGCGGGACGAGATGCGCCAGGTCGCCTGGCCGTCTCGCTCGGAGCTCATCAACTACACGTCGGTCGTCCTGACCACGCTGATCATCATGATCAGCCTGATCTTCGTGCTGAACCTCGCCTTCGGGAAGCTGATCACGCTTCTCTTCACGAAGTAGGCCCTGATGAGCGACATGACGCATTCAGAGGCGGAGGAGGCACTGGTGACCGGCGACGAGGAAGACGTCGCGGAGGCGCTGGCCGCCGAGCGAGAAGAGACCGAGGGCCCCCCCGAGGAGGCCGCAATGAGCTCGACCCAGGACGTGATCGAGGAGGTCGCGGCCGAGGACGAGGCGATCCTCGAGGCCGTTTCAGAAGAGGAAGTCGTCGAGGAGGTCGCGGAAGCCGTGTCCGAGGTGGCGGCCGAAGAGGCCGCAGAGGAGATCGTGGAAGAGATCGCAGAGGAGATCGTGGAAGAGATCGTCGAGGAAGCCGTGCTCGAGGCGATCGAGGAGGCTGTCGTCGAGGAGATCGCCGAGGCTGTGGTCGAGGAGATCGCCGAGGAGACGGCCGCCCAGGCGGGCGTGCCGGACCTGGTGCTCGACGCCACCGCCGGACAAGAGGCGGACGGCGAGGTCGAGCTCGGGGGGTGGGGCGAGGACGGCGAGGAAGAGGAGATCGTCCCCGTCGAGAGCCCGTACGACCGCCCGGGCCGTTGGTACGTGGTGCACACCTACTCGGGTTACGAGAACAAGGTGCGCTCGAACATGGGCAACGTCGTGGCCTCCCGCGGCATCGAGGACCGCGTCTTCGAGGTCGTCATCCCGATGGAGGACGTCGTCGAATTCAAGGGCGGCAAGAAGGTCACCGTCCAGAAGAAGGTCTTCCCGGGGTACTTGCTCGTCCGCTGCGATCTCGATGACGACACGTGGGGGGCGATCCGCAACACCCCGGGCGTGACCGGCTTCGTGGGACCTGGGACCAAGCCGACACCGCTGTCCCGCCGCGAGGTCGAGAACATCTTGCAGGTGAAGGTCGAAGGTACCGAGACCGCCACCAAGCGCAGCCGTCCCCGGCTCGAGTACGAGGTGGACGAGACGGTCCGGGTCAAGGAGGGTCCCTTCGCGGACTTCTCCGGCCAGATCGCCGAGATCAACGAGGACCAGCTCAAGCTCAAGGTGCTGGTCAACATCTTCGGCCGGGAAACGCCGGTCGAACTCGAGTTCAGCCAGGTCGCCAAGCTCTAGGCGCCCGGACACAGATACGGAAGAAGGAGAACACAGATAATGGCGCCGAAGAAGAAGGTGCTGGCCGTGGTCAAGATCCAGCTCGAGGCGGGATCGGCCACCCCCGCGCCCCCGGTGGGCACAGCGCTGGGGCCGCACGGCGTCCAGACGATGGAGTTCTGCAAGCAGTACAACGCGGCCACGGAGAGCATGCGGGGCACGGTGGTGCCCGTGGACATCACGATCTACGAGGACCGCTCGTTCAGCTTCGTCCTGAAGACGTCGCCCACCCCGGTGCTGCTGCGCCAGGCGGCTGGGCTCGAGAAGGGCGCCGCGACCACCGGTCGCGAGCAGATCGGCACCATCACCGATGCCCAACTGGCCGAGATAGCCACCACCAAGCTCAAGGACCTGAACACCAACGACCTCGAGGCGGCCAAGAAGCAGGTCGCCGGCACGGCACGGTCCATGGGGATCAAGGTCGCCGGCTAGGCCCGACGGACGCGTAGAGGAGAAGGAAATGACCAAGCACGGGAAGAAGTACAAGGAGAGCCTGAGCAAGGTGGACCGGGAGGAGCTCTACGGGGTGGCCGAGGCGGTCGACCTTGTGAAGTCTCTGGCGAGCGCCAAGTTCGACGAGACGGTCGAGCTGGCGGTTCGTCTGGGGGTGGACCCCCGCAAGGCGGACCAGATCGTGCGCGGCACGATCTCGCTCCCGTCGGGCACCGGACGCACCGTCCGGGTGGCGGTGTTCGCCGCCGGCGAGGCGGCCGCCGATGCCCGCGCCGCCGGAGCGGACGTGGTGGGTGCGGACGACCTGGTGGCGAAGATCAACGGCGGCTTCCTCGACTTCGACGTCGCCATTGCCACGCCGGACCTGATGGGGCAGGTGGGCACGCTGGGCCGGGTCCTCGGGCCACGTGGCCTGATGCCGAACCCGAAGACGGGCACCGTCACCACCGACGTGGCCAAGGCGGTGGGCGAGTTCAAGGGAGGCCGGGTCGAGTACAGGACCGACAAGGTGGGCAATGTCCACATCCGCGTCGGCAAGGCCTCGTTCACCCGCGACCAGCTCGTCACCAACATCCGTGCGGTCATCGACGAACTCCAGCGGGCCAAGCCCGCCTCCGCCAAGGGGCGCTACTTCCACTCCATCACCGTGTCGACGACGATGGGCCCCGGGGCGCACATCGACCCCGTCAAGGCCCGCTTCAGCGAGGAGGAGCTGGCCGTCCCGGCCTGAGCCCGCCCCGCAGACGTACTACGCTTTCCCGAACAGTTCGCCGCCCCCGGGCGCGCGGGCACTGAATCCGAACGCCAGAGACCTCCGGTGCACCTCAGGGTGCCGAAGCGGCCCACAAGGGCCGGCCCGACGAGGCGACACCGTGCACGCCGGCCCGTCCGGCGTGGGCCGTCGCACAGCGGAGATCCTGGCCACATCCGGCCGGTCGAACCCGGTGGAGGACGACGATGGCAACGCAGAACGCACAGATGGCCCACAAGGTCGAGGTGGTCGCCGAGGTCAAGACGCGCATCGAGGCGGCGTCGG
>JBKQUM010000062.1:0-9942 GCA_052140165.1 Acidimicrobiales bacterium | reverse complement strand
CCAGCGCCGGCCCACCTTCTTCAGCAGCGCGTGCTCGCTGATGAGGGCCACGATGTCGGTGGCCGCCCGGACCTGGGCGACTTCCTCGTCCGGTATCCCCACACCCTGACGGTACCGCGGCGATGTGCGCCCCCCGTGACTGGCCTACGGTTGGCCGATGGCGGTGACCGTCTACGGCGTCTGCGCCCTGACCTTCATGATGGGCATGTACGCCCTGGAGGCCCGCGGCAGGGTGTTCGTCCTGGCCTTCGCCGTCGGGTGCGCCCTCTCGAGCTCCTACGGCTTCCTCTCGGGCGCCTGGCCCTTCGGCGTCGTCGAGGCCGTCTGGACCGTCATCGCGCTCCGGCGCTACGTCGTCGCCGGCCGCCCCGGCGAGCCGGCCTAGCCTAGCTACTTGCCCTTGGCGGCCGCCTTCTTCTCCTCCGCCTCCGCCAGCACCGCCTGCGCGGCGGCCAGGCGGGCCACCGGCACCCGGAAGGGCGAGCAGCTCACGTAGTCGAGCCCGGCGTCGTAGAAGAGGCCGATGGAGGCGGGGTCGCCCCCGTGCTCGCCGCAGACGCCGACCTTGAGGTCCGGCTTGGTCGCCCGGCCCCGCGCCGTCCCGAGCCGCACCAGCTCGCCGACGCCGTCGAAGTCGACGACCTCGAAGGGGTTGCGCGGCAGCAGTCCGAGCTCGAGATAGGCGTCCATCATCCGGCCCTCGACGTCGTCGCGCGAGAACCCGAAGGTCATCTGGGTCAGGTCGTTGGTCCCGAAGGAGAAGAAGTCGGCCACCTCGGCGATCTCCTCGGCGCGCAGGGCGGCCCGCGGCGTCTCGATCATCGTCCCGATCGTCACCTCGAGCTTGCCCGCCTTGGCGGCGGCCGCCTTGGCCCCCTTGGACGGCCGCGGGGCGCGCTCCTTGTTGACGTCGGCCACCGCGTCCTCGACCCAGCCCCGGGCGAGGGCGAGCTCGGCCCGGCTCACGGTCAGCGGGATCATGATCTCGACGATGGGGTGCCCGCCGTCGGCCACCCGCTGGCGGGCCGCCTCCATGAGCGCGCGCACCTGCATGGCGTAGAGGCCGGGCTTGATCACCCCGAGCCGCACGCCGCGCGTCCCGAGCATCGGGTTGGACTCCTGCCAGGACAGCGCGGCCTCGTAGAGGCGCCGCTCCTCGGGGTTGAGCCCGACGGTGGCGTCCTTGTGGGCCAGCTCCTCGGTGGAGGGCAGGAACTCGTGCAGGGGCGGGTCGAGCAGGCGCACCGTGACCGGCAGCCCGTCCATGGCGGTGAGGATGGAGATGAAGTCCTCGCGCTGGACGAGGCGCAGCTCCTCGAGCGCGTCGGCCTCCTCGGAAGGCGAGTGGGCCAGGATCATGCGGCGCACCACCGGCAGGCGGTCCTCGCCCAGGAACATGTGCTCGGTGCGGCACAGCCCGATGCCCTCGGCGCCGAGCTTGCGCGCGTTGGCGGCGTCCTCGCCGGTGTCCGCGTTGGCCCGGACGGCCAGGTGGCCCTTGCGGATGTCGTCGGCCCACGAGAGGACGACGTCGAAGGCGGCCGGGGGCTTGGCCGCCGTCAGCGGCACCTGGCCCGCCACGACGATCCCGGCCCCGCCGTCGAGGGACACCCAGTCGCCCTCGAAGAGGGTGACGTCGTTCGCGCTCACCTGGTGGTCGCCCAGGCGCAGCACCTCGGCGCCGACGACGGCCGGCTTGCCCCAGCCCCGCGCCACGACCGCCGCATGGCTCACCAGACCGCCCCGCGCGGTCAGGATCCCCTCGGCGGCCAGCATGCCGTGCACGTCCTCGGGCGAGGTCTCGTTGCGCACCAGGATGACCTGCTCGCCGCGCCCGGCCGCCTCGGCGGCGTCGTCGGCGCTGAAGTAGATCCGACCCACGGCCGCCCCGGGGCTCGCCCCGAGGCCCTTGGCCCACGTGGCGTAGCCCGAACCGGCGAATTGGGGGTGCAGCACGGCGTCGAGGTGGTCCTCGGTGAGGCGCGCCACGGCCTCGGCCTTGGAGATCCCGAGGTCGCCCGGGCGCACCATGTCGACGGCCATCTTGAGGGCCGCCGCGCCGGTGCGCTTGCCGACCCGGGTCTGGAGCATCCAGAGCTTGCCCTGCTCGATGGTGAACTCGGTGTCGCACATGTCGCGGTAGTGCGCTTCGAGGCGGTCGAAGATCTTGAGCAGCTCGGCGTGGACCTTGGGGAACTGCTTCTTCAGCTCCGAGATCGGCTCGGTGTTGCGGATGCCGGCGACGACGTCCTCACCCTGCGCGTTGACCAGGAAGTCGCCGTAGGCGCCCTTGGCACCCGTGGCGGGGTCGCGGGTGAAGCCGACGCCCGTGCCCGAGTTGTCGTCGCGGTTGCCGAAGACCATGGCCTGGACGTTGACGGCGGTGCCGAGGTCGTGCGCGATGTGCTCGCGCTCGCGGTACGCGATGGCGCGCGGCCCGTTCCAGCTGCGGAACACCGCCTCGATGGCCCCACGCAGCTGCTCGGCGGGCGCCTGGGGGAACGGCTTGCCGGTGTGGCGCTCGACGATCTGCTGGTAGGAGTCGACGAGATAGCGCAGCAGCTCGACGGGGACCTTGGCGTCCGACGTCGTCCCGGCCAGCTCCTTGGCCGCGTCGAAGAGCGAGTCGAACTCCTCGCCGGGCAGCTCGAGGACGATGCGGGCGTACATGGCGATGAAGCGCCGGTACGAGTCGAAGGCGAAGCGCTCGTCACCGGTCTGCTTCGCCAGCCCCTCGACGGAGCGGTCGTTGAGGCCCAGGTTCAGGACGGTGTCCATCATGCCGGGCATGGAGAACTTGGCCCCCGAGCGCACCGAGACCAGCAGGGGGTCCTTGGCGTCGCCGATGGCCTTGCCCATGGCGGCCTCGAGCCGGCCCTGGGCCGACGCCACCTCGGCGTCGAGGGCCTTGGGCCAGCCACCGGCCATGTAGTCGCGGCAGGCGTCGGTCGAGATCGTGAACCCCGGGGGCACGGGGAGCTCGAGTACCGACGTCATCTCGGCCAGGTTGGCGCCCTTGCCACCGAGGAGGTCCTTCAGCTCCATCGGCGGGCGGGGGTGCGTGTGGTCGAAGTCGAAGACGTACGGCATCGGGCCTCCTTGCCCTGGGCGGGCGAACCGCGGACCGCGATGGCGAGCGCGGTCACTGGGAACCCCTCCCAACCTGGGACGGGGATGCTCAGCCTACTTTCCCTCCGGGGCCTCCTCCGAAGCGGCCGCGCCACCGGCGACGTGGTGCAAGAAGACCTCCTTGGCCTGGCGCATGAAGTCGCGCACGACGGCCAGCTCGTCGGCCTTGAAGCGCTGGGCCACCTCGCGCATCTCCTCGGCGACCGGCTGCTGCAGCACCTGGAGCCGCTGCCGGGCCTCGGGGACGATCTCGACCCAGACCCGGCGCCGGTCCTCGGTGTCCCGGCGCCGCGTCACCATGCCCGCCCCCTCGAGCCGGTCGAGAATGAACGTGACCGCCCCGGTGGTCAGCCCGCTCTCCTCGGCGAGCCGGCCCGCGGTCATGGGGCCGAGGCGACCAATAAGGTCCAGGCATCGCATGTCCGTCCTGCTCAGCCTCAGCTTCTTGGCCAGCCCCTCGTTGAAGTCGCTCGCCGCGCCGAGGTACCCCATGATCTCGTTGCGCAGCTGCTGGGCCAGCTCGGCGCGTGACCATTGTCTTGACACGTAAGTAACTTTATCACTAAGTTTCTTTATCAATGGCTAATTCTTTCGTTCGCTCACTCGCCGTCGAGGCGCACGACCTCGTGAAGGTCTTCCCGCCCGCCAACGTGCGGGCCCTCGACGGGGTCTCGCTCGAGGTGGAGGCCGGCACGGTGCTCGGGCTGCTCGGCCCGAACGGCGCCGGCAAGACCACCGTGGTGCGCATCCTCTCCACCATCCTCGGCCCCGACTCCGGACGCGCCTCGGTGCTCGGCTACGACGTGGTCTCGCAGGCCGACGCCGTCCGCCGCACCGTCGGGCTGGCCGGCCAGTATGCCGCGGTGGACGAGAACCTGACGGGCCGGGAGAACATCTTCATGGTGGGGCGCCTCTCCCACCTGAGCCGCAAGGTGTCGTCGCAGCGGGCCGACGAGCTGCTCGAGGACTTCGGGCTGTCCGGTGCCGGCGACCGCGTGCTCAAGACCTATTCCGGCGGCATGCGCCGCCGCCTGGACCTGGCCGCCGCGCTGGTGGCCAATCCGCCCGTCCTCTTCCTCGACGAGCCGACGACGGGCTTGGACCCCCAGAGCCGCCAGTCGCTCTGGGCCGCCATCGAGGACCTCGTCCGCGAGGGCACCACGGTCCTGCTGACCACGCAGTACCTCGAAGAGGCCGACCGGCTCGCCCGCGACATCGTGCTGATCGACCACGGGCGCGTCATCGCCGAGGGGACGCCGGCACAGCTCAAGGCCGACCTGGGGACGTCGGTGGTCTCCGTGACGCTGGGCGACCGGGATGCAATGGACCAGGCGGTCGCGCTGCTCGCACCGTTCTCGGAGAAGGCGCCGGTGATCGAGGACGTCGTGGTCGAGCTGACGGTCTCCGACGGCCCCAAGGCGGGCGCCGACGTGCTGCGTGCGCTCGACGCGGCGCGGATCCCCATCGCCGGACTGGCCCTGCGCGAGCCCAGCCTCGACGACGTGTTCCTCAACCTGACCGGCCACAAGACGACGATCGACGACGAGGTGGAAGAGACCGCGAAGCCGAGGCGGGGCCTGGGCCGGTCCCGCAAGAGCGGCGTGGCCGACGGGAAGGATGCCGCATGACGACGACCGCCATCACCGCACCGGTGCGCCTCAGCCAGCCGAGCCAGGGCAACCGCCTGTCGTGGGCCGTGTCCGACGTCATGACGATCACGTGGCGCAACCTGCTGGCGCTCACCCGGACGCCCGAGGCGCTCTTCTTCACCACGTTGCAGCCCATCATGTTCGTGCTGCTCTTCACCTACGTCTTCGGTGGGGCCATTCACGTCCCGGGCGGCCACTACATCCAGTTCCTCATGCCGGGCATCTTCGTGCAGACGGTCATCTTCGGCGCCATGAGCACGGCGGCGGGGCTCTCCGAGGACCTCCACAAGGGCTTGATCGAGCGGTTCCGCGCCCTGCCGATGAGCCGCGCCGCGGTGCTGGCCGGGCGCACGACCGCGGACGTGGTCCGCAACGTCTTCGTGGTCGTGCTGATCACGGCCGTCGGCTACGCCGTGGGCTTCCGCATCGGGACCAACGTCGCGTACTTCGCCTGCGGCGTGCTGCTGATCCTGTTCTTCGCCTACGCGCTGAGCTGGGGGTTCGCCTACATCGGCCTGTCCGCACCCAACGCGGAGACGGCCCAGGTCATGGTCTTCCCGCTGATCTTCCCCTTGCTCTTCGCCTCGTCGGCCTTCGTCCCCGTCGCCTTCATGCCGGGCTGGCTGCAGGCCTTCGCCTATCACCAACCCGTGACCCAGGTGGTCAACGCGGCGCGGTCGCTCATGGTCGGCGGCGTCCTGCACGACACCGGCGCGGTGGAAGCGGCGCTGCTGTGGTGCGCCGGCCTGCTGGTGGTCCTTGCGCCCGCCGCGGTGCGCAAGTACCGCAAGGTGGCCTGAGCAGATTCCGTGCGGTCGGTCCGGCCGATTCCTGGTCGACCGCCTGTGGACGCCCGGCGGGGGCCCTACCCCTCGCCGGTGCGCCGGCGCAACTCGGACACCAGGTCGGCGATCGGGACGCGCACCTGCTCGGTCGTGTCGCGGTCGCGCACCGTGACGGCGTCGTCCTCGAGGGAGTCGAAGTCGACCGTCACGCACCACGGCGTCCCGACCTCGTCCTGGCGGCGGTAGCGCCGGCCGATGCTCTGGGTGACGTCGTAGTCGCACATGAAGTGCGGCTGCAGGGTCGCCAGGACCTTGCGGGCCACGGGCTCGAGCGTGTCCTTCTTGGAGAGCGGCAGCACGGCCACCTGGTAGGGCGCCAGCCGCCAGTGCAGGCGCAGCACCGTGCGCGCCTCGCCCCCCACCTCGTCCTCGCTGTAGGCCGCCAGCAGGAAGGCCATCATCGTCCGGGTCGCGCCGGCGGCCGGCTCGATCACGTACGGCGTGTAGCGCTCGTTGGTCTGGGGGTCGAAGTAGTCCAGGGCGACGCCCGACCGGGCGGCGTGCGCGGTGAGGTCGAAGTCACCGCGGTTGGCGATGCCCTCGAGCTCGTCCCAGCCCCAGGGGAACTCGAACTCCACGTCGGCGGTGCCCCGCGAGTAGTGCGAGAGCTCGCTCGCCTCGTGGTGGCGCAGGCGGAGCCTGTCGGCCGGCATGCCCAGGTCGAGATACCACTGCATGCGCTCGGCCAGCCAGTAGTCGAACCACGTCTGGGCGTCGGCGGGCGGGACGAAGTACTCCATCTC
Source organism: Acidimicrobiales bacterium (assembly GCA_052140165.1). GTDB lineage: Bacteria > Actinomycetota > Acidimicrobiia > Acidimicrobiales > RAAP-2 > Bog-473. The sequence continues at coordinate 3,576 of JBKQUM010000062.1, read as the reverse complement.
CATCTGCTCGAATTCGCGGGTGCGGAACACGAAATTCTGCGGGGTGATCTCGTTGCGGAAGGACTTGCCCACCTGCGCGATGCCGAAGGGCGGCTTCTTGCGCGTCGTGCCCAGCACGTGGGCGAAGTTGGTGAACATGCCCTGCGCCGTCTCGGGCCGGAGGTAGGCCACGTGGCCCTCGTCCTCGACGGGGCCGGCGTGGGTCTTGAACATGAGGTTGAAGGCGCGCGCCTCGGTGAGGTCGTGCGAGCCGCAGTTGGGGCAGACCCCGTCGATCTTGTCCGCCCGCCAGCGCTCGTGGCAGCTCTTGCAGTCGACCAGGGGGTCGGTGAAGGTGGCCAGGTGCCCCGAGGCCTCCCAGACGGCGGGCGGGCCGAGGATGGCGGCGTCGAGCCCGACCACGTCGTCACGCAGCTGGACCATGGCGCGCCACCAGGCGTTCTTGAGGTTGCGCAGCATGTTGACGCCCAGCGGCCCGTAGTCGTAGGTGGAGCGGAAGCCGCCGTAGATCTCGGCCGAGGGGAAGATGAAGCCCCGGGTCCGGCACAGGCGCACGACCTTCTCCATCAGGTCGTCAGCGGGGGCACCGGCGGTCTCGGTCATCGGAGCAGGATACCGGAGCGGATTCTGGCCCCGACCTCGTTGGCCAGCAACCGGCCGCGCACGGTGAGCACCGCCCGCCCGCCGGCGCGGGTCACGAGGCCCTCGAGCTCCTCGGGGCGCTCCAGGCGGTCCCACGGCACCCCGCGCGGCGTGCGCAGCGAGAGGGAGAGCGCCTCGAAGTCGCGCTGGGCGGCGGTCAGCACCTCGCGGCCGCCCTCGGGCGAGCGGCCACCCGCCACGGCGTCGATGTAGCGGTCGGGCGTCCGCACGTTCCACCAGCGCTCCCCGTCGCGGTGCGAGTGTGCCGCCGACCCGATGCCGCGGTAGTCGCCCTGTTCCCAGTAGAGGTGGTTGTGGCGGCACTCGTGCCCGGGCCGGGCCCAGTTGGAGATCTCCTCCCAGGCGTAGCCGGCCCCGGCGAGCACCGCCTCGGCGTGCTCGTAGCGCCGGGCCTGGGCGTCGTCGTCGGGATGGCGGGCCCGGTCGCGGGCCAGCGGCGTGCCGGGCTCGACGGTCAGCCCGTAGGCCGAGAGGTGCGGCGGCGGGTGATCGAGGCCGAGCACGTGGTCGAGGGTGGCGGCCCAGTCGGCGTCGCTCTCGGTGGCGGCGCCGAAGATGAGGTCGAGGTTCCAGGTGGCGAACCCGGCCGCGGCCACCGCGGCGGACGCGGTCTCGGCCGCCTGGGGCACCCGGCGCCGGCCGAGGCCGGCGAGGACGTGGTCCTGCGTCGACTGCAGCCCGAAGGAGACCCGGGTCACGCCGGCGCGGCGATACGCGTCGAGGTGCGCCCCGTCGGCGTCCTCGGGGTTGCACTCGACGGTGACCTCGGCGCCGGGCGCGCGCGGGACGGCGTCGAGGATGCGGCACAGGGTGTCGGGGTGGAGGCGGGACGGGGTCCCTCCCCCGAAGAAGACGGAGGTGGCGGGCGCGAGGTCACCCGCCTCCCCGGCGCGCCGCAGCTCGCTGACGCAGGCCTCCGCGTAGCGTTCCATGAGGTGGTCGCGGTCGGTGTAGGTGGCGAACGCGCAGTAGTCGCAGCGCTCCCGGCAGAACGGGACGTGGACGTAGACGCCGAAGGCGCTCAAAGGCTGGCGGTGGAGCGCACCGAGCGGATGCGGCGGTCGAGGTGGACCTCCATCGCCTCGGTGGCCAGCTCGGCCACCTCGTCGGTGGCGGGCGGCGGCGGCCCCGCCAGCACCGCGCCCAGGTCGCCGCCGAGGATGCGGCCGAGCAGCACCAGCCCGGCGGCGCTCACCGACCGGCCGCTGCGGTGCGCCCGGCACAGCGTGCCGCCGGCCACGAGGTCGAAGGCCACGAGCTCCACCGTGCCGTCGGGCTCGCCGCAGGCGGCGCACTCGCCCAGGACGGGCCCCGCACCCTCGAGCACCAGCGCCTTGAGGAAGAACGCCGGCGCCACCAGCGCGGGGGCGGCCCGCACGTCGGCCAGCGCGCCGAGCGCGCCCACCAGCATGGCGTAGAGCTGGGGGTCGGGGTGGCGCTCCTGGGCCATCTGGTCGGACACCTCGACGAGCGCCATGCCGGGGGGCAGGCGCTCGAGGTCCTCGCGGATGGGCCGGAACGCATTGAGCACCTCGACCTGGTTCACGATGTCGAGATCGCTCCTCCCCTGCCACAGGAGGAGGTCCACGTGGGTGAGCGGCTCGAGGCGGCCGCCGAACTTCGAGGTGGTCCGCCGCACCCCCTTGGCCACGGCGCGCACCTTGCCGTGGCGCTCGGTCAGGAAGACGACGATCTTGTCGGCCTCGCCGAGGCGGTAGGTCCGCAGGACCACGCCGCGGTCACGGAACAGGCTCACCGCTCGGCGCCGGGCCGGGGGTGGGCGGGGTCGAGGGGGCAGTAGCGCTCGCCGCGCCGTTCTGCCTCGGCCACGGCGCGGCGGGCCTCGGCGGCCGCGTCGGCGGCCCGGTCGTGCGCCTCCTGGGCGGCCCGGACGCGTTCGACGGCGGCGGCACCGTGCGAATGGCGGCCGTAGAGCAGGTTGCCCCCGGCGACGAGCGCCGCCACGGCGACGAACGCGACGAGGACCAGCCCGGCGTGCGCGGCGAGCACGACGACGATGACGACGGCGGTCAGGAACACGATCCCGGCGGCGACGGCGATCCGGGTGGTGATGGACATGCCCCTCCAGTTTCGCAGCTGGGCGGGCCGCGCCGGGTCGGCCCGTCGTCGGCGCCCCATCCAGGGGTGCTCGGTCGGGGGATCCCGGGCGGCCGTCCCGTCAGGGGTTGACGGCGCCGAAGCGGCGGACCCGGCGCTGGTAGTCGATGACCGCCTCGTAGAGGTGCCCCCGGCGCATGTCGGGCCAGAGGGTCTCGGGGAAGACGAGCTCGCTGTAGGCGATCTCCCAGAGCAGGAAGTTCGAGATCCGGGTCTCGCCCGAGGTCCGGATCACCAGGTCGGGGTCGGGCATGTCGGGGAAGTAGAGGTGGCGCCGGAGAGCCTTCTCGTCGATCTTGTTGGCCGGGGTCCCCCCGGCGACGAGGGCGCGCACGGCGTCGACGATCTCGGCGCGGCCGCCGTAGTTGAAGGCCATCGTCATCACCATGCGCCGGTTGTGCTTGGTCAGCTGAATCGACTCGTCCATGCTCCTGAGCACCCCGCGGGGCACCCGCCAGTCCCGCCGGCCGGCGAAGCGGATCTGGACGCCCTTCTCGTTGAGCTCGTCGCGGCGGCGCGCCAGCAGCGACCGGTTGAAGTTCATGAGGTAGCGCACCTCGTCGGGGGGCCGGCGCCAATTCTCGGTGGAGAAGGCGTAGAGGGTGATCCACTTGACGCCGATCTCGAGGGCGCCGTTGACCACGTCGAGGAGCGCCTCCTCACCGGCGGCGTGCCCCTCGGTCCTCGCCAGCCCGCGGGCGCTGGCCCAGCGGCCGTTCCCGTCCATGACGCAGGCCACGTGGACCGGGACGCGTGAGAGGTCGAGCTCCGGCGGGACCGGGTCGGGGGTCACCC
>JBKQUM010000061.1:0-14203 GCA_052140165.1 Acidimicrobiales bacterium | reverse complement strand
TCAGCTCCAGATGTCGCGCATGACGTTCAGCACCACACGCGAGCCCAGTCGATCGAGCCTTATGGGAAGTTCCTTCAAAGTGCTCAAGCTCTGCCGGACGGCACGCTGGTGCTCGGGAGGACAGATGACCAGTAGAAAGCCGCCCCCGCCGGCACCAGTCACCTTCACCCCGGTCGCGCCCGCCTCGAGTGCCTGATCAACCGCTCGGTCTATCTGCTCGTTCGACACACCCGACGCAAGCTGTCGCTTCGTCTCCCAACCCTGCCGGATGGCGCTGCCCACTGCCTCCACGTCGCCGCTGCGCAATCGCTCGCTCGTGGCCGCCGCGAGGTCGCGTAAGCAGTTCAGTTGAGGGAGGGTGGCCGCGATATTTGCTGACTGCGCACGCAGGATCGTGTCAGCGCTCCTGGTGATGCCCGTGTAGAAGAGCATGATCTGCGCTTGAAGCGCCCGCCGGTCGATCGAAGAGAGCTCGATCTCCTTGGCCACCACATCGGGACCAGGGCCGAAATGGAGATCGCGGATGCCCCCGAGCGCGGCGATGTACTGGTCCTGTTTGCCGATGGGCTTGCCGCAAAGGTCGATTTCGATCGTGCAGGCCTGCTCAGCGAGCTCTTCGCCGGAGAACTGCCGACCCTGGTAAGCCGAGAGCGCGTGCAGGAGGCCCACCGTGACCGACGATGAGGAACCCAGTCCAGAACCGGATGATGGGATGTCGGCTAGCATGGTGATCTCGACCCCGTGCTTCACGCCTGTCATGAGCATCGCCTCACGCACCAACTCGTGATCGAGGTCCTCTACGCTCGAAACGATTTCCTTCTTGGAGTAGTTGACGTAGATTTCATCGTCGAACCGCTGCTTGACAATGACGTACACGTACTTGTCGATAGCACAATTGAGAACGCGTCCTCCGTGCTCGGTGTAGTAATCGGGGAGATCGGTGCCGCCCCCGACGAGGCCGATGCGGAGCGGGGTCTGGGTGACGATCATGACAGCACCTTGGGTTGCCATTCATCGATGGCCTGGCTGTAGGAGGCGGGAGTTCCGATGTCGCAGAAGAATCCGTCCACGGTCAGCGCGCGTGCCCGTCCAACCAATCGCGGGAGAAGCTGATACCCGATGTCGCTAGGAGGCGTGTCGTGGATCTCGAGAAGCAGACTGGGACTGAAGGCGTACATGCCGGCGTTGGCCAAATTGCCGATCGGCTCTGGCGGCTTCTCGCTGAAGCCGGTAACGAGACCGGACTGGTCGATATCGACCACACCGTAGCGCGACGGGTCTTCGGCAGGGAACACTGTCAGGGTTGCCACCGCATCGCCACTGCGGTGGAAGTCGATCAGGCGTCGCAGGTCGAAATCCGTCAGGTTGTCAGCGTTGAGCGCGAGGAAAAACTCCTCGTCCTCCACCCAAGATCGATGCTGGCGGAGTGTGCCTGCACTGCCTAACAGCTCTGGCTCGAAGGCCGTGTGGACGGCCGGCGGTAGCTTGCGGGCCTGCAGATGCTCCAGCACCATGTCGGGCAGATGGTGCAGGTTGATCAGCACCTCGTCTACCTCCGCACGATGAAGTGCATCGAGCCAGAGATCGAGAAGCGGTGTCCCGCCGATGGGCAGCATGCACTTCGGAATGTGATCTGTGATCGGCCGCAGCCGACTGCCCGTTCCCGCCGCCAACAGAAACGCCTTCACGAGGTCACTCTCCGTACGACCCCCAATGACCGCATGCTTGCGTTCGCCTCGTCGAGTACTCCGTCGAGTCCGTCGATGCCGTCGAGCCAGTCCGCATAGGAAGCGACTGAGTCAGTCGGTGTCCGCTTGGGCGACCAGCCGAGCATGCTGAGTGCGTTGATGTCGGAGAGGATGTGGCGAGTGTCGCCGAAACGGAACTCTCCGGGAGCGGTTCCGGGACGGTCGGAGCCGTACTGACGCATGACGATATTGGCGAGTTCCCGCGTGGTCACCGATGTGCCACCGCCGACATTGAAGACACTGCCGATCGCGCGAACGTCCTGAAGTACCAGGACGTTCGCGTCCACGACGTCTTCGATATTGACGTAGTCCCGGATTGCCTCGCCGTCCTCGTACAGAGTCGGGGCGCGGTTCTGGCGGTAGTGGAGGCAGAAGATGCGGCAGGCGCCGGAGTAGGCGTTGAAGACGGACTGGCGCGGGCCCTGCACAATGCTGTAGCGCAAGGCCGCGGTGGGCACCCCGTACCTCCTTCCCAGGTGCACCGCAACCATCTCCTGGCCAAGCTTGGACATGCCGTACGCGTTCTGGGGGTTGGAAACGCGCTCGGGCGTCGCCTGCATCGTCAGGGGTCCGCCGCACTGCGGGCACGGAATATCCCACTCACCGGCAGCCAGGGCCGACTCGGGACGCATTCCCGGCAGCTGCTCGCCGTCGAGAGGGCACCGGTAGAGCCCTTCTCCCATCGCCGCTTGCGAGGACGCCACGACAACCCGTGCGAGATCGAGCCGCTCGGCCACGATGATCTGGTACAGGAGCGCGGTTGACACGACGTTGACATCGGAGAAACGGGCGAAATCCGGCAGGTAGTCCTGGTAGGCGGCGAAGTGGTAGACGGCGTCGACCCGGCGCAGGAGGTTTCGGAGGAGGTCCTCGTTACGGACGTCACCCTCGTAGAATTCGACCTCAGGGTTCAGATAGGGGGGCGGTCCACCCCGGTGGACCGGTGGTGTCAGCGCGTCGAGTACCACGACGTCGTGACCGAGCTGGAGGAGTCGATCAGAGGTGTGCGAGCCAATGAAGCCCGCGCCGCCGGTGACGAGGATCTTCATCGCCGCCGCCGCCTCTCAGCGGCCTCCCGATAGACGTCCAGAGTCGCCTCGGCGGTTGCACCCCAGGTGAACTGCTTGGCCCGACGGAGCCCGAGGGTTCGCAGGTCGTCCGCCCCAGACCCGGTGCCGTCAAGGATGGCGCGGGCCAGCGATGCCGGGTCGTGAGGGTCAGCAAGCACAGCCGCGCCGCCGGCGGTCTCGGGCATCGCGCTTATGTCGGACGTCACGACCGGACAGGCGCACGCCATCGCCTCGAGGATCGGCAGACCGAATGTCTCGTTGAGCGAGGGATACACAAGCAGGTCCGCTGCCTGATAGAAGAGGGCTGTCTCCTCGAGCGGCACGGCGCCGATGAAAACGACGTCGTCGGCGATGCCGAGCTCGGCAACGAGCGCGTGCAATTCGGCCACGTACTTCTCGTCACGGAGGGCGCCCACGATGACAAGCTGACGGCCTGCGAGTTCGTGCCGCACCAGCTTCCAGGCACGGAGGAGGCCGTCGCAGTTCTTATAACGCCAGACGGAAGACACGAACAATACGAACGGCCGTGTGACTCCGAACGAAGCCACGTGCGCCCGAGCATCCTCCCGATTGCCGGGCTTGAAGGTGTCATGATCAACCGCTTCGTAAATCAATCTGACCTTCTCTTGGTCCACTTCCAAGTAATGGTCGATCTCTTCGCGCAAGCTGTTGGAGTTGATAATGATGGCTTCAGCGCGCCGAGCCGATCGCTGGTAGTTCAAACGGCGATAGGCCCGGACACCTGGGCTGATCGCGCCCGGCGTCGTAAATGCGTGCATTGTCTTCATGTGGATGACCAGGGACCAGGAGGGGTTCAATACGGGGGCGATGCCCGTGTTCAGCACGTCGATATGACTGAGGGGAAGGCGAATCGGCGCGAAGAAGTGCTCGCTCGCCGTCCGCAGGAGCCGATGTTCATTCGACCAGGGAAACGTGATGCAACGGACGGCCTCCCCGTAGTCGCCGTGAAGGCGTCGGGCCGAGGGACTGAGCATCAGGTGGAGCTCTTCGCCCGACTGAAGGCGATTCGCCATCTCGGGCACCATTCGCGTCCAGAACCAGTGAGCCCCAGAGGGATGGCTGGGGTTCTCGGTGAGCAGGTTGATGGCCACGCGGAGACGGGCATCCTTGCCGGCGGACTCCGAAGGCACGGAAGGGCCGGAGGATGTCGGAAGAGCAGTTCCGGCGCGGATGGCCATCAAAAGGTGCTCGAGGCTATGGCGTCCGTGCTCATGCGCGTCTGCCGGATGTACTGGGCCATCGCGTGCATGACGGACTGATGAAGGTCTTCGACTACGCCGTAGTTGCTGCTGTCGACATGGATGGCGATCTCGGCGATCTCCCGAGCTTCTCCGCCGCCGAACCCCGTCAGGGCAATGGTCCGCACACCGTTGTCTCGCGCCCATTGCAATGCGCGGAGGATGTTGGGGGACCGTCCCGACGAGGAGATGGCGATGAGCGCGTCACCCGGTTTGGACTGAGCACGGAGCTGATAAGCGAACGAGTCGTCGTAGCCCAGATCGTTGGCGATGGCGGTGAGAAGTTCGACATTGCTGCAGAGGCTGATGACGCGCGGCTCAAGGTCCGTACCCGTTCTCACTCCCTTCAGGTGGTCGCACTGCAGGTGGTTGGCAACTGCGGCGGAACCACCGTTGCCGCACGAGAAGACGAGGTTGCCACGCGTGTAGGCCTCTAGGAGGGTGTCGGTGGCGCGATCGAGCGAGACCGGGTCGATGCTGGCGGCGGCTTGGGCGAGCTCGTCGAGGTAGGCGCCCGTGAAAGAAGCCGCTGTGTAGTACGGCACCGCCGGGAACGGCACCGCCCGGGGTCGCGCGTCTGTGGGACGGGACGTCGTGGTCATGCCGCGATCCGTTCCAGGATGAATTGGGTGGCGAGGGAGAGGTCGGGGAACGTCCGGACACTCGGGTGAATACATGGACCGGGTCCCACGTGAATGGCGGACGCTCCCACCGCTTCGGCCAGTCCGATGTCCTCCGGACTGTCCCCGACCACCCATGAGGAGGTGAGGTCGAGGTTGAGCGCCTCTGCGGCGGCTCGTGCCATTCCCGGCATCGGCTTTCGGTCGTCGCTCGTGCGTGCGAACTCGGGCACAGACCCGTCAGGGTGGTACGGGCAGTAGAAGAATCGGTCGACGTAGGCCCCGTGCTCTGCGAGCCTCTCGGCGATGTAGCGGTGGACCTCTTCCACGTCACTGATGTCGTAGAGCCCTCGGGCGACACCAGCCTGGTTGGTCACGACCGCCACCGGCACCCCGGCCCGGTTGAATCGGGCGATTGCTTCGGCGGCGCCGTCAATGAATTCGACGCGGTCGACCGACCCGACGTGGCCGTGATCGACGATGATCGTCCCGTCCCGATCGAGCAGAACGCCCGGGCGGGGGCTTGATGGACAAGGCTGCCCATCGCGTCCGAGCACCGCCGCTGAGGATGTTGTGCTGTCGTCCGCTGGCGCAGGTCCGTGGGGCGAGGCCCCGAGCGGCGGACTGATCCGTCCGAGTCCACGCTCGCGCAAAAACGCCACAACCTGTAAGAGCAGCTTTCCGCAGGACAGATACCTGGAGTTTGACCATTCCCCCGCTGGTCGGACACCTCGAATAGCAGGTAGTCATGTGTACGGTGACCGTGCAGCAGCCTGAGCCGACCAGGCGTCGGGGCAGGTACCCAAAGGAGTTCCGCCGAGACGGCCGCCCTGGTGATCGACCAGCACCGCACGCTCGCCGACGTGGCCCGGGAGTTCGGCCTGGTCGAGCCGCCATCCACCTACTCGACGGCAGGACGACTTCCTCTGTCCCGAGACGACTGACTTCTCCATGCTGAAGTCGTATCCCGAGTTCCGCTCTCAGATCATCGAATCCACCGAACCCTCCTGACGAGGGACGGCTGGTCGTCTACGTGCGGGGTTCCGGTCGCTCGAACTTCATGCCGTCGGAGCAGTGCCTCCTGCGGATGCTTTCCCTGCGACTGGTGCGCAACGCCTCGCAGGGGGCAAACTACCAAGTGACAGGCAGGCCCTGAGAGGCGGGGAACAACTCGTGAAACACAAGGCCGAGAGAGTGAGACGCGCCGACTCGATGGCAGGCGAAGCGAGTGGCGCCGCCGTTCAGTGCGAGCCTTCCCTGGTCATCGCGTCCATACATCGGGAGGAGGGCATCACCGGCGTTCACACACACATTCGACAGTTTCGTCAGTATCTTGACAAAGTGAAGGTAGATGCCCCGCTAGTCACCTCATTCTCGTGGAATCGGACCCTGACGTATCCCGTCTTCGGGCTGCGGAGGGCGATCAGGCCGTGCAGCAAGGCCGCCAGCGTTCTCTGGTTCCGACATTGGCATGAGGTATTCCTCTACCACGCATTACGGCGGCGACTCGCCAAACTGAATGAATGCATCATCTACGCCCACGAGCCGCTGGCTGCCCACGCTGCATTGCGGGCACGGCGCGGACCACACCAACGTGTCATCCTGGCAATCCACTACAGCATCTCGACATCCGAGGAGTGGGTCGTGACGGAGGGGATCAAGCGTGACGGGGCCGTGTTCCGGGGAATCCGGGAAGCTGAACGTGAGGTGATCCCGCGAGTCGACGGCATCGTGTACGTGTCCCGATGGGCCCGAGATGCACTATTGGGTTGGCTCCCGGAGGCGGCAGCGGTGTCTTCCGAGGTCATCTTTAACTTCGTGGCTCCACTGCGCTGCGCGCCGAGCATGCCCGAGGCGACGGGAGACCTTGTTACGGTTGGAAACCTCGTTCACGTCAAGAACCACAGTTACTTACTCGACGTCCTCGCAGAGACCAAGAAGTCGGGGCAGGTCCTCACTCTGGACATCTTCGGTGAGGGACCACTCCGAAGTAATCTGGAACGGAAAATCAGTTCACTGGGCTTAGACGATCAGGTCCGCTTACGGGGATTTCGCAGCGACGTTCGGGCCCTTCTTCCAGGCTATCGGGCCTACGTCCACGGTTCGTACTCCGAGGCGCTCCCGTTAGCGATCATCGAAGCGATGGCGGCAGGCCTTCCCGTCGTGGCGGGAAACTTCGGGCCAATTCCAGAGCTCTTCGACCACGGCGTCGAAGGGCGGTATTGGCCTCTCGACGATCCGGTCCGGGCGGCGGCGGAAGTAATGGATCTTCTCGACTCCGAGCCGGAGCGTCTGCAAGCCGCCAGGTCGGCAACCGAGCGATTCCATCGTGACTTCGATGCCGACAAAGTCGCCGCTCGTCTGTTTCACTTCGTCATGGGGACCACAACCCCGCCGCGCAGCGACCAAGCAGCGACGAAACCTCTCTCCTTGTGATCTTCCCGTGCTGGAACAACCCTTGCACCCTGCCGCTACGTGGGCCCACAGAAGAGGACAAAGGTTCTACGAGGCCCAGTTCAACCAAGGAGCGCGCCGGCATCTGGCCTGCCATGTCGGGCCCGATCCCGACGGCGTCACCCGCTGGCACTGTGCGTTCTCAGCCGGCAGTTCCCACAGACCATGCCAACTCGCGTCGAGCTCCAGTTTCAGGCATAGACCTCCTATTGGATGTGACGCTTATATTGGATGTGACGACCGGAAACGCAAAGGCCATTTTCTCGAGGATCGGCAATCCAATGGCCTCATCCAGCGAAGGGTAAACGAGCAGGTCCGCTGTCTCATGGAAGAGAGTGATCTCCTCGAGCAGTGCGCACCGACGAAGACGTGGCCAAGCGGGCTACGAACGCCACCCTGCCGTGTCGACAGCTCTTACGGCTTCTCAATGCCTGCTACGACGTGGTCCATTGGGCGAGGTCGGTAGGACATTTGCAGTGCTGGCCAGAGGTCGGATTCCCACTGGGTGTCGGGCTTTCTCTGTCAGTCGGACAGCGGTGGAATGGGCATCCTGTTGATGGCAGCCCGAAGGTCGGCTACGTCGATGCGGAAGGACGCATCCCGGTGTCCATGCTCTGACGCGCCAAAGATTTCCTGATGGACGAATCCGAACGAATGGCACATCTGGGCGTAGTCGGTAATCAGGTGCTCTTCGCCGGGTGGGCGAAGTTCCAGCAGGCTCAGATCGTGGTCGTAGGCATGGATGATGTTGGTGAGTCCGGCTCCGTGGATCCCGATCACGTACCGGCATTCGCGGAAGAGTTGCGCCTGTTCGCGGAGAGACATCCCATCCGTGTCCACGGTCTCGAAGTTCCACTCGCGCAGGAGAGCTTCGATTTCTTCGTAGTTGCTGAGGGTCCTTCCCCGCCCCGCCGAACGGGTGAGAAAGATGCGTCGCTCCGCACTTGTCTGTAGACGACCATCGTCGAAATCGAGGAGGGCGAGAACCTCGCCGGGGGACTCCAGAAACTTGGTCCCAGCTGAGGCGCGGCTCAGAAGTTCGGATTCCGGGGAGACGGAGCGGTCCGGCAGGAAGTACTGGTTGGCGGAGCAGAACACAACGCTCTTGGCTTTGATGAATTGCCCTCGGGGTGACATGAAGTTCCATCGGGACAACCGCTTCGACTGAATCGCCTCTCGGAAGAACGGTTGGTCGAATAGCCTGTCCTCCACTATCACTGGAAGGGCCGGGTCGATGCTCGCCTCCTCCAAAAGCAGCATCTTCGGCAAGAAGTCGCGGTAGAAGTGAAAGTAGTTCGAGCACCAGAGGGTACCCAGCGATATAACCGACTCAAGGTCGGAGCGGTGACGCCCAAGGATCCTGGCCTGGAAGTATCTCGCCGGAGACGGAAGACCACCCACTTGCCACAAGACGGAGTCCCGTGCCGCATAGGCATTGCTGACAGAGGTCTCGATGAGCAGGCCATAGTCGGCGATGGCAAATCCGAATCGTGGCTCAATAAGCACGTTCCGCTGGAGCTGACACAGGTATGGCTTCAGCGGAGAGTCTGGTGCCCTGCGGGATGCATCGCCCGGCGTAGTCCAGAGCTTGAAACTCGATTCCAACGGCTTGGACGATTGCAGAGCCGCAAGGCAGTCCCACGCCCCAATCTGGACTTTGCGGTGGAATCGGTGAACTAGCGGAGCCATCCGCCAGCGGATTTGTTGCATGTCCATGAATGTGGGGACTCTAGCGGGGCGATGCCTGCCTTGGCCGTCCATTATGACACCCTCACAAATGCTCTCAGGGCGAACCTGAGGCCAAGGGACTTCTCGACTTGGATGCTCTCCGCTCGATCGGAGGTGTGTGCTCCGATCGATTCGGGTACCGGACCTTCTTTATCCCGTCACGCTGGTGTCCGAATCGGACAGTCCGAAGTGAATCGCCAAACATTCCTGCGTCGGGAGACTTCCTGCGCCGTGCTCGACCAGCCGCCGTTGCGCGCTTGTGACCGAGCACGACCTTGCTACTGCGTGAGCACAGGGAAGATCGGCAAGCGACAACGTCGGTCCCTGTCCATTGAGATACGACCACTGGCTGATCAAACGTGACCAGTCACGGCCAAGAGTTTCCAGTACCGGCCTCTGGCTCCTTGCAACCGAATCGCATCCGCACATGCTCGGTCACCAGATCCTGGACTTCGAGGCGCTGGCGTGCGATCAGAAGACCATGCTCCAACTCGGGTAGATACGCCAAGCGGAATCGCCCTCGACGCTCGAGCTCATTGAGTTGTCGCGGAGAGGCTCCATACCGGATCGGCAGGTACGACCCTTTGCCACTGACAATCAGGACATCGGAGCCGACTGCGTCCAGTTCTGGGAGCCAAGCCGCGCTACGCTGTGGCGGCGCTGTTCTCCAAATCTTTGCCCGCCAGAGCAACCGCGGGAACATTCGGCGGACGCGAACCAAGGGCGAATCGCTTCGGAACCGCTCTTGGAGCTGGCTCGAACCCATCACTACCCGCCGGCGGGGATCCGGCAACCCTCCGTCGCGTACCTCAGGCGGTACGAACGACAAGTTGGGGTTGATCGCAACCACGCCTCTGGGCATCAGATGGAAGGCGCTGTCGATGGCCTGATAACCCGCTGCGCAGAGGCCGACGAGGATTACGTCGGATGGGTCGGAGGGAGAACACCATCGGGCGACCTCTTCCACATCATCGAAGGCTTCCGGCGCACCCCAGTCGAAGTCCCGTTGCAACTTGTGGCGCAGAGGGCTGTCACCTAGCCCGCTGAAGTCGATGCGTATCGAACGCAGCCCTGTCTCGGCCCACCTCCGGGCTAGGTCAACCCACGTCCGAGCAGGCCCGACCCGATAGCCGTTGGCAACACTGAGAAAGATAGCTGTCGGGCCCGCGTTGCGCACAGGCGACTCGGTCACGATTCCGAAGAGGCCTGTCTCGCCGACCCACACTGGCGTCTCGACGATGCTCGAACGGCCGCTCGGCCCGGGAATGGACATAGGCCCGGTCCAGCCGGGCACCGAAATGGGCTGAGGCTCATGCTGGGCGTGGGCGCCGACCCACTTCACGATCCGATCGACCGCCTCTCTTGCGACGGCCGGGTGTGTAACGTCATCGATCATGCGTGAATGTCCGATCGCCTCCCCCCACTCAACGAGCTCGCCGCGCAATCGATTCTGAAGAGGGGTGGCGTCTCGGTCTGGGCGGACGAGGACCAGCATCCGGGTTTGGCTCTCACCCAGGTTCGACAGATCCAACTTACGTAGGTCTGCGGCGGTGAGGGCGTCGAAAAATATTCCGGGAGCGTCAACAGAGCCATCCGTTGTCGTCGTCGGCACGTTGAAGGACATGGCGCTTAGGGCCCTTTGCCAGGAAAGATAGGCCTTGCCACTGGGTTCCGGATCCCAGAGCACGAGTCCGTCGATATCCCCGTCGGCCTCGCTCACCAGAGCCGCGAGGGTGGCTCCCAGTCCCATGCCGACCACGAAAACCGATCCAACACCAGATGCTCGCATGGTGGCCACGGCTGCAGCAATGGAATCAAGCCAAGACCTCACTCGCTGCGGTTCATTGCCCGTACCTGCCGAGTCTCCCGTGCCGTCGTAGTCGAACCGGAGCGTGCAAACGCCGCCCGCCGTCATCTCGTCACCGAGGCACCGCAATGTGTAGTTGGCGTTCTGGTAGTCGCGGCCGAATGGAGGGCAGACGACAACACCGGCCCGAGCGGATCGCGATTCGGGGACGTGAAACATCCCGAACAGCGGTCGCTCCTTAGATCCGAACCAGATCGGCTTGACTTCTGTTGAACGGCGGGGCGAGTCTGCGGCTGGGGTGATCATCGGCCCCGTAGTGCTGGTCATCGGTCCCCTTCGCGTTCGAGCACCCTCGCTGGGGAACTTTTTCCGTCGCCCGCCGGTGCAGATCCGTGGGGCGAGGTCCCGAGCAGCAGACCGATCCGTCTGGGTCCTCGCTCGCGCAGATACGCCATGGGTTACAAGAGCCGATTTCGGCGGAGCAGATACCCGGAGGGCCGGGAGTGAGCGTGTAGACAGGCGTCTCGGTTTGCACCCTCGGTGAACGCCGAAGTTGATTGATTTCCCAGGTTATGGCGTATCTTGATAGCCGCATCTGCCTCTTGGTCTAGAGGACTTCTTTCGAGATTCCGAACCCCGGGTGGAGCTGCGGTCGGATGTCCGGAGCGGGTGTGTATGGGTGAAAGAGCGAAGGTCGCAGTCCCGATCTGGGGGGAGATGGACCGAAGAGTCGCGGGTGCCGAGCCCCAAGTGGCTGCAGCGCCAGGACCGCGGGTGCTTCGAGTAGGCCTTGTCAACAACATGTCAGAGCCGGCCTTCGAGGAGACGCATGACTCGTTTGCGGGACGTTTGCTCGCTGGTGCCGCAGGGATGGAGATCGAGCTGCGGTGCTATCGAATTCGGGCGCTGTCCCCCGAACCAGCCATCTCGGACGCGGCCCCGTCACTCTATGGGGATATCGAGGATCTCTATCGAGACCCACCAGACGCACTGGTCGTGACGGGCACCGAGCCGGTCATGCCCGAGCTCACCGACGAGCGGTACTGGGCCGACTTGGCGACGTTACTGAACTGGGCCGAGGCCACCGTACCGTCAACCTGGTTGTCGTGCCTCGCTGCACACTGCGCACTGCGGGCACTGGATCAGACCGATCGCGTTCGGCTGTCCGTCAAGCGCAGCGGTGTCTTTCCCCAACCCGTGAACCAGTCGCATCCCCTCGGTCGGGGACTCGGTGGCATGACTGCCGTCCCTCACTCCCGCTGGAACGAGGTGCCGGGTGGCTGCGTGCAGTCTGTCGGGTACGAAATCGTGATCGGCACGGCAGCAGGGGAGTGGACGGTGGCCGCCCGCGAGCGCGCCGGGCGCATGCTCGTATTGGTGCAGGGGCATCCCGAATACGCACCGACCCTGCTGTTGCGGGAATATCGTCGGGACATGCGAAGGTACATCGAGGGCACCGTTCCGGCCCCTCCTCGGATCCCGACGAGCTATGTCGACGAGGCGGGAGAGGAACTCCTCCGGGCGTGGAGCGCTTCGGCCGAGCGCCTAGCTCCGGACGAATGGATCCATGCCTTTCCCATGGACGCGGTGGCCGATCACCTGATGGCCTCCTGGGTGGATTCCGCTGTTGTGCTTTTCGCCAATTGGTTGGAAGATGCTCGAGCTCGTGCTTGCTCTCGACCGCTCACCGTCGGACGCGCACGTGCGTGACGAAACCATCGCCATACACGGTGGCTATGACTCCGACGGGACGCGAGCGGTCGCCGTGCCCATCTATCAGACCGTGGCGCATGATTTTATCGATGCCGACCATGCGGCTGATGTGTTCGATCTTGCTGTCCCCGGGTTCCACTACAGCCGGATAAGCAACCCCACCGTCGGGGTCCTCGAGAGCCGGATGGCAGCCCTCGAGCAGGGGGTGGGTGCGCTTGCCCTTGCCTCCGGCGCTGCAGCCGTTCGGTACGCAGTGCGGAACCTGACGAGCTTGGGCACGAGCGTGGTGGCCACTCCACAGCTGTACGGGGCGACCTACACGATGTTCGCCCATCTCCTCCCTGAGGAGGGCGTCGAGGTTCGCTTTGCGACCGACGAACGGCCGGAGTCAATTGAGCGCCTCATCGATCGGACGACGAGAGCGGTCTTTTGCGAGACGATCGGTAATCCCGGGGGCAACATCGTGGACGTTCCGGCCGTCTGCGAGATGGCCCACTCCCACGGGGTCCCGGTGATCGTCGACAACACGGTGGCGAGCCCGGTGCTCTTCAAGCCGATTCTCCACGGGGCCGACATCGTGGTCCACTCGCTCACCAAGTTCGTCGGTGGTCACGGCACGACCCTCGGAGGACTGATCGTAGATGGTGGCCATTTTCCCTGGTCCGAGAACGCGGAGCGCTTTCCGATGTTCGCGACTCCTGAGCCGAGTTTCCATGGTGTCGTTTATGCCAGGGACTTCCCCGAGAACGCGTACATCGTCCGGTGCCGCACCGTCGGCATGCGCAACGGAGGCGCCGCGCTGTCGCCCTTCAATGCCTTCTTGTTGCTGCAGGGTCTCGAGACGCTTCATCTCCGCTATGAGCGGCACCAGGTCAACGCGGCGGCGGTTGCACGTTGGCTCAGGCAAGACCGCCGCGTCGCGTGGGTCAGGTGGTCGGGGTTCGACGACGATCCACAGCATGAACGGGCCCAGCAGTTGTTCGGAGGGTGCCACCCGTCGATCGTCACCTTCGGCGCGGCCGGTGGCTACGCCGCGAGCATCGAACTGTTCAATCGGGTGAAGTTGTTCAAGCGGCTGGTCAATCTCGGCGATGCCAAGTCACTCGTCAGCCACCCGGCCTCTACGACCCATCGTCAGTTGAATGCAGAAGAGCTCCGCCTGGCGGGAATTCCTCCCGATATGATCCGCCTGTCCGTCGGGATCGAACACATCGACGACATCATTGAGGATCTCGATCAAGCCCTCGGGTCGGGCCCCGCTGCCCCGCCTGGCATGCTGTCCACCGAATGAGGAGTTGGCTCTGGTTCTCGCTGTTACGTGGTGGCGGCGGCCGAGTATCTGTCGGGGACGTGGGCACCTCCTGGTGAAGGTGAATCCTCCGCCGGAGCCGGGCGATCCCACGGGCGCACTCGATCTGATGCTCCGGCATGCCGCGGACCGACCGGATGCCCTGGCCCTGAAGGACGAGAAGGGCTCTTGCAGCTATGCCGAGCTGGTGGAGCGGGTAGCGGCGACTGCGGCGGGGCTGGTTTCCCTCGGTGTCGAACCAGCTGACCGTGTCGCTCTTTGGCTGCCGAATTCCGCCGACTTCCTGGTCACGGCCCTCGGGTGCCTTTGGCTCGGGGCACCCTTTGTCCCGCTGTCGATGGACGACCCTCCCGCCCGGCTTGCCCGGGCGATCCAGGATTGCGATCCGACCGTGATCGTGGTGTCCACCGGCGATGAGCACCCGCCTGACCCGGCTGCGTTCGCCGACCGACGCGTGGTCGACACCCGGTCACTTCTTGGCGGCGGGCCGGTACC
>JBKQUM010000060.1:0-29582 GCA_052140165.1 Acidimicrobiales bacterium | reverse complement strand
CGAGGATGATGAAGGAGCTGTTGAGCGTCCGGCCCCGCATGAAGGCGAGCGGCGCGACCTCTATGGTCCCGCGGTCGAGGAGGCGCTGCGCGCCCTCGGGCTCGAGCAGGTCGTAGAGCGCGTCGTAGAGCGGCCGCAGGTACGGGTCGACCTTGGCCATCAGGTCGCCGGGCAGGAAGCCGAGCCGCTCACCCGCCTCGACCGCGGGCCGGGTGAGGATGATGCGCGCCACCTGCCGGGACTGCAGCGCGTGCACCGCCTGGGCCACGGCCAGGTACGACTTGCCCGTGCCGGCGGGGCCGATCCCGAAGGTGATGATGTTCTGCGAGATGGCGTCGACGTAGCGCTTCTGCCCGGCGGTGTTGGGGCGCACCGTCTTGCCGCCGGCGGCCCGCACCACCTCGGAGCGCAGCACCTCGCTGGGGCGGATGTCCTCGCGGACCATGTCGATCGTGCGGGCCAGCGTCGACGAGTCGAGGTCCCGCCCGGACTGGGCCATGAGGATGAGCTCGTCGAAGAGCCGCACCACGACTTCCGCCGCGGGGCCCTCGACCGAGATCCGGTTCCCCTGCACCACGATCTGGTCGTCGGGGAAGGCCTGTTCGATCTGGCGGAGGTGCTCGTCGCGGGTGCCGAGCAGCCCGGCCATCAGGTGGTTGCCGGGGACGAAGCACTCGGCGCGCAGGGTCGTGGTCATGAGGCGGTCATGCGCTGGCAAAGTGTCCTTTCAGTGGTTCGCCCCCGAGCACGTGCAGGTGCAGGTGCGGGACAGAGTTCATGGCGTCCGGCCCGACGTTGAGGACGAGCCGGTAGCCGCGGTCCGGTACGGCCACACCGGCCGCCTCCGCCACCGCCCGGGCCGTCACGAGCATGTCGGCCAGCACCGGACCGTCCTCGGCGGTCACGGCCGCGGCATCCTCGATGTGACGGCGCGGCACCACGAGCACGTGGAGGGGCGCCGCCGGGTTGATGTCCTTGAAGGCGACGGTGGTCTCCGTCTCGTGCACCCTGTCGGAGGGGATGTCGCCCGCCACGATGCGGCAGAAGAGGCAGTCGGTCATGCCCGGGGTTCGCCGTCCTTCTCCTCCGGACCGATCACTCGCCCGAACTTACCGGCCGCCGGGGCGTCCTCGTGACCATGCCGGGCCGTCACCTCGTCACCCCCGCGCCGGGCCGGACCCCGGTGATCCGTCCACCGCGGCCACGGTGCCCGTACGCAGGGAGGCCAGGAGCGCGCCCGCGGTGACGGCGGCCGTCTCGGCTCGCAGCACGCTCAGGCCGAACCCCACGGTGGGCAGCCCGGAGGCCAGCTCACCCGAGCTCCAGCCACCCTCGGGGCCCACGGCCACCACGCGCTGGGACACGGTCGGCCGGTCGCCGCTCAGCTGGGCCAGCACGACCTCGCCGGGTCCGCCGAGGTCACCGAGGTCGGCGAAGGACACGGTGTCGGAGACCTCGGGCAGCCAGACGCGCCGGCACTGGGCCGACGCCTCGCGCGCCACCCTGCGCAGCCGCTCCACCGTCGCCTTCCCGCGCGTGCCGGTCCAGCGCACCACGCTGCGCTCGCTGAGCAGCGGCACGATGCGGTCGATGCCCAGCTCGGTCAGCTTCTGCACCACCCATTCGGGGCGCTCCCCCTTGACGGGCGCGAAGGCCACCGTGAGGGACGGCTCGGCCCGGGGCTCGAACTGCACGGTGCCGTCGCCCCCGACGCCGGTCCCGGCGGAGAGCGGCTCGAGGTCGGGCTCGCCGCGCCAGACGGTGCGGGCCCACCGGCCGAGCCCGTCCGCCGCGATGACCTCCTCGCCCGGGCGCAGGCGCAGCACCCGCCCGAGGTGGTGCACGTCCTCCTCGTCGAGGGTCGGGTGGGCGGGATCGCGCACGAGGACCTGCGCCGCCGCGGCGGCCCGCACCGCGATGGCGGCGTAGGCGGGCTGGGCGGTGCTAGCCAAAGGCGGAGCGGATGCGGGAGAAGACACCCTCGCCGCCGCCGGCGCCCGGGGGAGAGACGCCCTCGCCCCGCAGGGCAGCGTACTGGCGCAGGAGCTCGTCCTGCTCGGGCGTGAGGTCGCCGGGCGTCTCGACCAGCACGTGGACGAAGAGGTCGCCCCGGCCGCGGCCGTGCAGGTGCGGCACGCCGAGGCCGCGGACCCGCTCCACGTGGCCGTGCTGGGTGCCCGGCCCGACCGTCAGGTGCTGGGGCCCGTCGAGCGACTCGACGTCGGCCTCGGTGCCGAGGGCGGCCTGGGCCACCCCGACGGTGAGCGTGGTGTGGAGGTTGTCGCCCTGGCGCTCGTAGCGCGGGTCGGGCGTCACGGAGAGGTGCACGAAGAGCGAGCCGCTCGGGCCACCCCGCTGGCCGGCCGCGCCGCGGTCGGCCAGGCGCAGGGTCAGGCCGTCCTCGACGCCGGCCGGCACCTCGACGGTGAACGTGCTCTCCTGCATGCGCCGGCCCTCGCCGCGGCAGTCCGCGCACGGGTTCGGGATCATTTCGCCGGTGCCGCTGCAGCGCGCGCAGGCGGCGCTGGTGACCACCTGCCCGAGCAGCGACTGGCGCACGCGCCGCAGCTCGCCGCTGCCCTGGCAGTCGACGCAGGTCGCCGGATCGGTCCCCGGCGCGGTGCCCCGGCCGGCGCAGGTCGCGCACAGGGCCGGCAACCGGACCGAGATCTCCTTGCGGCAGCCGAAGACGGCCTCGGCGAATTCCAGGTCGAGGCGCACCTCTGCGTCGGCACCGGTCTGGGGCCCCCGGCGGCGACTGCCGCCCCCGGCCATCTGCCCGAAGAAGGCCTCGAAGATGTCGCCCAGCCCGCCGTCGAAGCCGAAGCCACCCACGCCGCCGGCCTGCGCGCCGAAGACGCCCTCGGGCCCCAGGCGGTCGTAGCGGGCCCGGCGCTCGGGGTCGCGCAGGACCTCGTAGGCGACGGTCACCTGCTTGAAGCGGGCCTCGGACTCGGGGTCGCCCTGGTTGGTGTCGGGATGCAGCTCGCGGGCGCGCGCCCGGTAGGCGCGCTTGATCTCCTCGTCGCTGGCGTCCGGGCGGACGCCGAGCAGCGCGTACAGGTCACCGAGCCCGTCAGTGACGGCCATCGTGTCCTCCGCCCAGCCGCTCGCCGAGCCGTTCGCCGACCACGTGGGCCGCCGCCATCGCCCGCGGGTAGTCCATGCGGGTGGGGCCGAGCAGCCCGACCGCGCCGAGGGCGTGGCCGTCGAGGGACACCGGCGCCACGACGACGGCGCACGACGACAGCGGCTCGAAGCCGTGCTCGGTGCCGATGGCGACCGAAAGCCCGCGGTCGAGGACGTCGCGCAGGAGGTTCACGACGACCAGTTGCTGCTCCAGGATGGCGAGCACCGAGCGCACGGTCTCGACGGCCTCGAAGGACTCGGCCAGGCGCGGCGAGCCGCCCACGAACACCTGGTCGGACTCCATCGACTCCATGGAGCCGACGGCGGTCCGGCCGGCCGTGATGAGCGAGTCGACCTCCTTGGACCCGCTGGCCGGCACGGTCCAGGGCCCCGAGAGGGTCTGCCCCACGAGATGAGCGCACAGCAGCGCGCCGGCGCTCCCGAGGGCCTCCTCGGAGGTCCCGTCGGCGAGGTCGATGGTCCGCTTCTCGACGGCGCCGTCGGAGAGCACCACGACGAGGAGCGCGTGCTGGGGCGAGAGGCCCACGAGCTGGACCGAGCGAATGGTGGCGGTCTCGTGGGAGGGCCCGACCACGACGGCGGCATAGGAGGTGAGCTCCGTCAGCAGACCGGTCGCCCGCTCGAGGACGGTCTCCATTTCGCCGTGCACCTGGGCGAAGAACTGGGTCACCTGGCGCCGCTGCGTCGGGCCGAGCACACCCGGCGCGGTCAGGTGGTCCACGAAGAAGCGGTAGCCCTTGTCGGTCGGGATGCGCCCGGCGCTGGTGTGGGGCTGCACGAGGTAGCCCTCACGCTCGAGCGCCACCATCTCGGAGCGCACGGTCGCCGGGGACACCTGCACCCCCGGTGCAGTGGCCACGTGGGAGGAGCCGACCGGCTCCGCGGTCCCGATGTACTCGGTGACCACCGCTTCGAGGATGGCGGCCCGGCGGGCGTTCAGGTCGCGCTCGTCACCGGCATCGGAGGTCGGGGCGGTGTCGGCGTGGGATGTCATTGGCGTGCCTGGCACTCAAGTCTACCGAGTGCCAGGGGTCCGGCCCCGGGCAGGCCGCAACGGCCGGTGAGCGGCCCGGTCGGCGGCCCGCGCCCGACGCCACGCTGCGGGTTCGTCCGGGTCAGTCGTCGCCCAGGCGGAGCGCCGAGATGAAGGCCTCCTGGGGCACCTCGACCCGGCCGATGTTCTTCATCCGCTTCTTGCCCTCCTTCTGCTTCTCGAGGAGCTTGCGCTTGCGGGTGATGTCACCGCCATAGCACTTGGCCAGGACGTCCTTGCGCTTGGCCTTGACCGTCTCGCGGGCCACGATGCGCCCGCCGATGGCGGCCTGGATGGGGACGTCGAAGAGCTGGCGCGGAATCAGCTCCCGCAGCTTCTCGGCCATCTTGCGGCCGTAGACGTCGGCCGAGCCCTTGTGGACGATGGTCGAGAAGGCGTCGCACGGCGCGTGGTTGATCAGGATGTCGACCCGCACGAGGTTGGCGGTGGCGTAGGCGGCCGGCTCGTAGTCGAGGCTGGCGTAGCCCTTGGTGCGGCTCTTCAGCTGGTCGAAGAAGTCGATCACCACCTCGGCCAGCGGGATGGAGTAGACGAGCTCGACGCGCTCGGGCGAGAGGTACTCCATCCGGGACATCTCGGCCCGGCGGCTCTGGCACAGCTCCATGACCGTGCCGGTGTACTCGCTCGGCGTGATGATGGTCGCGGTGAGGATCGGCTCGTCGATGTGGTCGATGCGGCTGGCGTCGGGCAGCTCGGTCGGGTTGTCGACGTCGAGCTCGCTGCCGTCGGTGAGGAAGGCCCGGTAGGCCACGCTCGGCGCCGTGGCGATCAGCGAGAGGTCGAACTCGCGCTCCAGGCGCTCGCGCACGATCTCCATGTGGAGCAGGCCGAGGAAGCCGCAGCGGAAGCCGATGCCCAGGGCGTGGGAGGACTCCGGCTCGAAGGTGAAGCTGGCGTCGTTGAGCTTGAGCTTCTCGAGCGCGTCGCGCAGGTCGGGGAGCTCGTCCCCGTCCACCGGGTAGAGGCCGCAGAACACCATGGGCTTGGGGTCCCGATAGCCGGCCAGCGCATCGGTGGCCCCGTGCTGGGCCGTCGTGACGGTCTCGCCGGACCGGGCCTCGCCGACGTCCTTGATCCCGGCGATGAGGTAGCCGACCTCGCCGGGGCCCAGCTGCTGCACCGGGAGCGCCGTCGGCGTGCGCACACCGACCTCCTCGATGTCGTGCACCGCGTTGGCCTGCATGAAGCGCAGGCGGGCACCCGAGTGCAGCGTCCCGTCGACGATCCGGAGGGAGCTCACGACGCCGCGGTACTGGTCGTAGGAGGAGTCGAAGATCAGGGCGCGCAGCGGCGCCTCGGGGTCGCCCTGGGGCGGCGGGATGCGGGCGATGATCGCGTCGAGCAGCTCGGGCACCCCCTCGCCCGTCTTGGCCGAGATGCGCAGGATGTCCTCGGCCGGCAGGCCGAGCACGTGCTCGATCTCGAGGGCGCAGCGCACCGGGTCCGCCGCCGGCAGGTCGATCTTGTTCAGGACCGGCACGATCTCGAGGTCGTTCTCGAGGGCCTGGTAGCAGTTGGCCAGCGTCTGGGCCTGGATCCCCTGCGAGGCGTCCACCAGGAGGACGGCACCCTCGCAGGCGGCCAGCGAGCGGGAGACCTCGTAGCCGAAGTCGACGTGGCCCGGGGTGTCGATCAGGTGGAGGATATGGCCGCTGTGGTGGACCCGCACGTTCTGGGCCTTGATGGTGATGCCGCGCTCCCGCTCGATGTCCATGGAGTCGAGGTACTGCTCCCGCATGAGCCGGGGGTCGACGGCTCCGGTGATCTCGAGAATGCGGTCCGACAGGGTCGACTTGCCGTGGTCGACGTGGCTGATGATGGAGAAGTTGCGGATGCGCTCGACCGCGACGGGTCCGGTGGAGGTTGCGGAGGGAGGCACAGTCAGTCGATCGTACCGGTCCACGTCGTCGCCCCTGGTCGCCTGGCCTGGGAACTCGGTGGTGGCCGCCGGAGATGCCGGCTGCCGAAATCGGGCCACCACCTGCTACAGTTGTCCTCCGCACCGGTGGACCACGCGCCCGCCGCCGCCCCCTTTCGAACGCAACCGAGGATCGACACGTGGCCAACATCCAGAGCCAGATAAAGCGGAACCGCCAGAACGAGAAGCGCCGGCTGCGCAACAAGTCGGTCCGCGCCGAGCTGCGCACACGCTCCAAGAGCGCCGTGGCGGCCGCCGAGACCGGGTCCGAGGACAGCGCCGAGGTCCTGCGCCTGGCGGTCAAGCGGATCGACAAGGCCGCGTCCAAGGGCGTCATCCACAAGAACACGGCGGCGAACCACAAGTCGCGCCTGGTGCGGCGGATCGCCGCCATCGAGGCGGCGGCCGAGTAGCCCGCCGGATCGCTTCGCTCGCTTCCTCTTCGTCTTCCGCTCCCCTCCCGCTCCCCCCTTCCCTCCGCGGCTCCCTTCACCGCGACGGCGCGGTGCCGCGGCCGCCGGCCCCGTGCGCTACCCGGCCGGGTGGAAGGTGAACATCTTCTCCGGCACGATCCGGGCCCCCACGGCGTCCGCGTCGTCGAGCCACGCCTCGAAGGACGGCCCCTGCTTCGGCAGGTACTCGTCGAGCATGGCCTGGCGCAGCTCGCCGAACCCCGGGTCGTCGAGGGCGAACAGCTCCGCCCTGCCGTGCACCGTCACGGCCAGCTCCTCCCCCGGCAGGTGGGTGGCGCTCACGGCGGGGCGGGCACGCAGGTGCCGCATGCGGACCGCGTCGCGGCCCGAGCTGAACCAGAAGGTGCCGTGGAGGAAGTAGCCGTCGACCGGGCCGGCCAGCGGGCGCCCGTCGGCGGTGACGGTGGCCAGCACGAGGAGGCGCATCCCCTCGAGCCGGTCGACCAGTTCGCGCGCGGCGAGGCGCCGCTCGTCGCCGATGATGCCGCGCAGGTGCGGCCCGGCGGAGTCCATGGAGGCGTCGAGCAGGGCCTGGAGGCGTTGGAGTTCTTCTGGTGTCTCGAGCATGTTCCGAGTCCAGCACCCGGCTGCTCGCCCGGCGCCGGTCGCGTGGGAAGCTGGGGGCGATGGCGGACGGACTCGTCCTCACCCGCCGGCTGTCCGAGCGGGGCGTCCACGAGACGGCACAGCGCGCCGGGCGGGCGTCGGGCGCAGGGGTCGTGCGCCACTACGTCGGCTACGAGGAGTGGCCCGAGGCGGGCTTCCTTCGTCGGGAGGTGGCCCGCCACGGCGTCGCCCTGATCCTGGGCTTCGGCGACGCCATGGAGGTCTTCGACGGCGAGGTGGGCAGCGCCGCCCGCACCCTGGGCGCGTTCGTCGTGGGCAATCAGTCGCGTTCGAGCATGACCGGGGTGGGCGGCCACCAACTGGGCGTGCAGGTGGAACTGACCCCTGCCGGCGCGCTGGCGCTGCTCGGTGAGCCGGCCGCGTTCAACGACGCGGTGGTGCCGCTCGACGAGGCCCTGGGCGGGCGTGGGGCGCGCCTGGTCGAGCGGTTGGCCGAGACGCCGACGTGGGAGGGGCGGCTGGGGCTCCTCGACCGGACCCTGGGCGTCCCCGACGCCGTCCCCGCGCTCACACCGGAGGTGGCCTGGCTGCGCCGGCAGCTGGTTGCGTCCAACGGGCAGGCCCGCGTGGAGCCGCTCATGGACGCGACGGGATGGAGCCGACGGCACGTCACGGAGGGCTTCCGGCGGCAGTTGGGCATCGCCCCCAAGGCCTACGCACGCCTGCTCCGCTTCGAGCACGCCGCCTCGCTGCTGTCCCGGCCCCTGCGGGACCGCACCCTGGCCGACGTCGCGACGGAGGCCGGCTACTACGACCAGTCCCACCTCACGCGCGACTTCGTCGCGCTGGCGGGGATGACCCCCGGCGCCCATGCCGCGGCGGCCGCCCTCGTCCCCGAGGTCAGGTTTGTCCAAGACGCCGGGGCTCCGGGTCGCGCAGAGTGAGGTCATGACGACAACCAACGACACCACCAGGGCCGCCGTCATCCCCGTGCTCGTCTACGAGGACATCGAGGCGGCCCACGAGTACCTCGTCGGCACGTTCGGGTTCACGTCGGGGGGCCTCCACCGGCTCGACGACGGGACGGTCGTGCACGGCGAGGTGCGCAACGGGGACGCCGCCATCTGGTTGCACCAGGTGACGGCCGAGCACGAGATGGCCTCGCCGCGCGGGGCGACCGCCTCGTACGGGGGCCTGTCCGTCGTGGTGCCCGACGTCGACGCGCACTACGCCCGCGCCAAGGCCGCAGGGGCACGGATCGACAGCGAGCCGACGGACCAGGACTACGGGTTACGCGAGTACGGCGCCCGGGATCCGGAGAACCACCGCTGGTGGTTCTCGTCCCCGTTGCCCTGACGCGCGCTAGCGGCGGGCGCGCTGGCGCGCCGGGCGGGCCGGACGCGTCTGGCGGGCGAGCCGGGCCACCAGGATCTCGATCACGACCTCGGCGTTGAGGCCGCTCGCCCCGCGCACGTCGAGGTCCGCCGCGGCGATGAGGTTGATCGCCTCGGCGATCCGGGCGCTCCCCAGCCGGCGCGACTGCTCGAGCGCCTTCTTGGCCACGAACGGGGCGGTGCCGAGCAGCGCCGCGGCATCGCGCTCGCCGCCGACGTCGTCCCCGTCGAGGGCCAGCATGTTGGCGAAGTGGCCGTGCAGGGTGGCCAGCACCTGAACGGGCACGAGGCCGCCGGCATCGAGCATGCGGTGGAGCACCAGCAGCGCCCGCCCCGGGTCGCCCTTGTCGATGGCGTCGGTGAGCTCGTAGCGCGGGACGTTGCCCGCTTCACCGAGATACGGCGCCAGCTCCTCGGCGGAGATGCGGGCGCCCTGGCCGTAGGCGGCACTCAGCGCGCCGAGCAGGCCCTCGACGCGACCGAGGTCCTCGCCGACGTGGCCGGCCAGCAGGTCGGCCGCCGCCGGCTCGAGCTTCACCGGCGCCCCGCGCAGGTGCTCGTGGAGCCACGCCTTGCGGTCCCCCGCCTTGCTCGTGGTCACGTCGATGATGCGCCCGGCGGCGTTGACCGCCTTCACGAGCGGTGCCGGGACCGTCCCGCCCCCGCCCACGAGCACGAGCACCGTCGAGGGCAGCGGGTCCTTGACCACCTCGACCAGCCGCGGCACGTCGGCGGTCAGCAGCCGCCCCGCCTCGCGCACCACCACCACGCGCCGGTCCACCAGGAAGGGCGGCGTCAGGCAGGCGTCGACGACGGCACCGACGCTGAGCTCGTCGCCGGGGCCCCCGCCGATCTCCTCCACGACGAGCGCGTGGTCGAGGTCGCCCACCACCTCGGCCAACAGTGTGCGCACCTCCTGGGCCACCACCGAGGCGTCGTCACCCTTGACGAGATAGGACGAGGCGACCGTCTTGGTCACCGGGCCTCGCTGACGGCAGCGAGCGCGTCGCGGGCCCGGCAGGTGCCCTTGACGTCGTGCACCCGCACAATGCGGCAGCCCCACGAGATGCCGAGGGCCGCCGCGCCGATGGAAGCCTCGCGCCGCTCGGTGAGCCCCAGATCGAGGACCTTGCCGAAGAATGTCTTGTTGGACGCGGAGAGCAGCAGCGGGTACCCGAGCGCGGCGAGGGTCGACGACGCGCGCAGAAGGGTCAGCGACTGCTCCGCCGTCTTGCCGAGGTCGAGACCGGCATCGAGCACGATGCGCTCGCCGGGGACACCGGCGGCGCGGGCGCCGGCCGCCCGGTCGGAGAGGAAGTTCGCCACGTCGTGCACGACGTCGTCGTAGTGCGGGTCGGGGTCGGCGACGCGGGGCGCGAGCCTGATGTGCGTGATCACCACCGCAGCACCGTGCTCGGCCGCGGCCGGCGCGTAGTCGGGGTCGGCCAGACCGCTGATGTCGTTGCCCATCACCGCACCCTCGGCATAGGAGGCGCGGGCGACCGAGGCGCGCCACGTGTCGACGGACACCGGTGTCCCGAAGCGCGCGGTCAGTCCGGCGACGACGGGGACGACGCGGTCGAGCTCCTCCGCCTCGGTGACCTCGGGTCCGGGACCCGCCTTGACACCGCCGATGTCGAGGATGTCGGCGCCGTCGGCCACCAGCTGCTCCGCCCGCGCGTACAGCTTGTCGAGCTCGAAGGTGGCTCCCTTGTCGTAGAAGGAGTCGGGCGTGCGGTTCAGGATCCCCATCACGAGCGCCCGGTGCGTGAGGTCGTAGCGGCGGCCTCCGAGGTCGAGCGCCATGGCGACGGCGGCCGGGGCGGCCAGGGCGGCCATCAGAACAGTCGCGTTGCCAGTGCCCGCCGGTACTCGTTGGTGCGGGGGTCGTCGGCACCCATCGCCTCGAGGAGATCCACGAACTCCTGCCGGGCGGCGTCGTCGTCGCGCACGCGACCGAGCAACTCGTCGAGCTTGGCCACGATCTCCTCTCGACCCGAGCCCGCGAGGTCGACACCCGCCTGGAGCAGGCGGGCCTCGGCTGCGAGGACACGGCCGGACTCGGTCTCGGGCAGGCGGCCCAGCAACGCCAGCGCCTCGGCCGGCTCGCCCCGGTCGATCAGGATGCGGGCCAGCGCCTCGGTGGCCGCGGCGTGGTCGGGCTCGAGCTCGAGCGCGCGTTGCAGGGAGGCCTCGTCGCCCGCCGCAACGAGCGTGTCCGCCTCGCTGGGCGCCGGCGCGAGGCGTTGCACGAACTCCGTCACCTGCGCCTCGGGCAGCGCGCCGATGAACTGGTCCACCACCTGGCCGTCGCGCAGCGCGAAGACGGCGGGGATCGACTGCACCTGGAAGGCCTGGGCGATCCGCGGGTTCTCGTCCACGTTGACCTTGGCCAGCTCCACCGCGCCGTCGGTGGCTGCCACGGCCTTCTCGAGCATGGGTCCCAGGGTCGTGCACGGCCCGCACCACGGGGCCCAGAGGTCCACGACCACGGGCACCGTCGCGCTACGGGCCACGACATCGGACTGGAAGGTCTCGTCGGTGACGTCCATCGGCCCTGACGCTAATGGCTGCGCCCGTCCGGGACGGACGGGGTGGCCCCGCACCAGGGACGATGACCGGCCCCCGGGGCGGGACCCGGGCCCTCGCCGTGGGCCCGGGTCTGAATTGGCCGCGCAGCACCGATTAGCGTCGGTCTGCATGTCGCAGGCGCCGGAGGGGATCCAAGAGGCCGAGGTCACCAAGTGGATGACCGACCACATCGAGGAGATCTCGACGCCCCTCGCCTTCACCCTGATCGCGGGCGGACGGTCCAACCTGACCTTCCGGGTCGAGGATGCCGAGGGGCGGCAGTGGGCGCTGCGCCGCCCGCCCCTGCACCACGTGCTCCCGACCGCGCACGACATGTCGCGCGAGTACCGGCTCATGCACTCACTGTTCCCGGCCGGCATCCCCGTGCCGGCGACGGTCGGGCTGTGCACGGACGAGTCGGTCAACGAGTGCCCGTTCTACGTCATGGAGTTCGTGGAGGGCCACATCCTGCGCACCGCGACCGAGGCGGAGGCGGCCTTCGACGTGGCCACGCGTCGTGACGTCGGGGACTACATGGCCGAGACGCTGGCCGCGCTGCACGACGTCGACCCCGACGCGGTCGGGCTCGGGGACCTCGGGCGCCACGAGGGGTACATCGAGCGCCAGCTCAAGCGCTGGCGCGGGCAGTACGAGCAGATGCAGGTCGAGGGGGTGGACCACGGCGAGATCGTCGGGCGCGTGAGCGACGAGCTGGCCCGGCGCATCCCCGCCCAGCAGCGGACCTCGGTGGTCCACGGGGACTACCGGATGGACAACGTCGTGCTCGCCGGCAACGGGAGCGTGCGGGCGATCCTCGACTGGGAGATCTGCACGCTCGGCGACCCCCTCGCCGACCTGGGGATCCTGATGGTCTACTGGGCCGAGCCCACCGACGCGATGGCCGTGCTCGGGCTCTCGCCCACCACGGCGCCGGGGTTCTCGACCAGGGCCCAGGTGCTCGAGCGCTACGGAGAGGTCTCGGACCTCGACATCAGCAGCGTCGGCTACTACATGGCATTCGGCTACTGGAAGCTGGCCTGCATCCTCCAGGGCGTGTACGCCCGCTACATCGCCGGCGCCGGTGCGGGCGACCAGGGCAGCGTCGACGGCATGCCGGCCCAGGTGCGGCGTCTCTTCGAAATGGCCGGCGAGGCCCTGGAGACGGCGCCGTGAGCCCCGAGGGACCCGGACTGACCGAGCTCTTCGAGGTGCACCAGGAGCCCGTCCTCAACGAACCCGTGCTCGTGGTGTCGCTCGAGGGGTGGGTCGACGCCGGCCTCGGGGCGACGACGGCAGTGGCCTCGTTGCTGGGCCAGGCGCACACGGAGCAGCTGGTCACCTTCAACGGCGAGCACTTCCTCGACCAGCGGGCGCGACGGCCGGTGGCGCACATCGTGAACGGCGTCACCACCGAGCTCACGTGGCCGCGCACCGTGGTGCGCCTGGGTGAGGACGAGTCGGGGCGCGACATGCTCTACCTCGTGGGACCCGAGCCGGACTTCCACTGGCGCGCCTTCACCGACGCCGTCGTCGGGTTGGCCCGCTCCTGGCGGGTTCGCCTGGTGGTCGGCCTGGGTGCCTTCCCCGCGCCGGCGCCGCACACCCGCCCCGTGAAGCTCGCCGCCACCGCGCCCGCCTCCTCGTCCGACCTCATTGAGCGGGTGGGCATCGTGCAGGGCGAGCTCGAGGTGCCGGCCGGCGTGCAGTCCGCGCTCGAGCTGGCCTTCGGCGACATCGGCACGCCAGTGGTCAGCCTGTGGGCGCGGGTCCCGCACTACGTGGCGGGCATGCCCTTCCCCGAGGCCAGCGCAGCCCTGATCGAGGGACTGGCCAGCGTGGGCGGGCTGTCGCTGGACTCCTCGGCGCTCCGGCGGGCCGCCGACAGCTCCCGGCGCCAGGTGGACCAGCTGATCTCGGACAACTCCGAGCACCAGGCCATGGTGCGCAAGCTCGAGGAGAGCATCGACGCCTCGGAGGGCAACGCGATGGGCGTGGACGCCGTGCCCTCGGGTGACGAGATCGCGGCCGAGCTCGAACGCTTCCTGCGGGGTGAGGAGCAGTGAGGGCGGCGCAACCGACCAGGGCGCAACCGAACAGACAGAAGGGACGCGGCAGATGAAGATCGACGGGGGCATCGGGTTCGACCCGACGGGCATCGCGGAGCAGGCGGCCAAGGCGGAGGCGAGCGGGTACGACGGGGTGTGGTCGGCCGAGACCTCGCACGACCCGTTCCTGCCGATCGCCATCGGCGCGGGCGCCACGGAGAAGCTCGAGTTCGGCACGGGGATCACCGTGGCCTTCGCGCGCAACCCGATGACGCTCGCCGTGCAGGCCAACGACCTGCAGCTCCTGACCAAGGGCCGCTTCATGCTGGGCATGGGGAGCCAGATCAAGCCGCACATCACGAAGCGCTTCTCCATGCCGTGGTCCCACCCCGCCCCGCGCATGCGCGAGATGATCCTCGCCATCCGGGCCATCTGGAAGACGTGGGAGACCGGCGAGAAGCTCGAGTTCCGGGGCGAGTTCTACACGCACACGCTGATGACCCCCTTCTTCGACCCGGGCAAGAACCCCTACGGGAACCCCAAGATCCTCCTCGCCGGGGTCGGCGAGCACATGACCGAGGTGGCGGGCGAGGTCGGTGACGGGTTCCTGGTGCACGGGTTCACGACCGAGCGCTACCTGCGCGAGGTCAGCCTGCCCGCGCTCGAACGCGGCGCGGCCAAGGCGGGCAAGACCCGTGACGACCTCACCGTGTCGTACCCGGGCTTCGTGGTCACCGGGATCGACGACGCGAGCACCGCGGCGGCGGAGACGGCCGTGCGCCAGCAGATCGCCTTCTACGGCTCGACGCCCGCCTACCGCCCGGTCCTCGACCTCCACGGCTGGGGTGACCTGCAGTCGGAGCTCAACACGCTGTCCAAGCGGGGCGAGTGGGTGAAGATGGGCGAGCTGATCGACGACGACGTGCTCAACGCCTTCGCCGTGGTCTGCCCGCTCGACAAGGTGGCCACCGAGGTGCGCGACCGCTTCGAGGGCATGGTCGACCGCTTCAGCTTCTACGCCCCCTACAAGGTCGAGCCCGGACTGTGGAAGGACGTCATCGCCGGCTTCCACGGCTGAACCGGGCGGCGGCGGGCGGCGGCCAGTCGACGGTGGCGGCCAGGGGTGGCGGCCAGGGGTGGGTGGCGCTTCAGATCACGACGTTGACGAGACGGGGCGGCCGCGACACGACCCGGGAGGGCGTGGCGCCCTTCAGGACCTCGCTCACCTTGGCCGACGCCAGCGCGACCTGTTGCGCATCGGCCTCGGAGATGCCGGCGTCGACCTGAATCCGGTCCCGGACCTTGCCGTTGACCTGCACCACCATGGTCACCGTCTCCTGGCGGAGCAGCTCGGGGTCGGCTCTCGGCCAGGACTGGAGGTGCACCGACGGCTCTCCCGGGTGGCGGCGCTCCCACAGCTCCGCCGTCACGTGCGGCGATAGCGGTGCGAGCAGGCTCAGGAGTGCATCGAGCGCCTCGTTCCAGACCTCGGCGTGCGCACCGGCGCCCGAGCCGGCGCCGTCGCTGTCGGCTCGGGCATCACCGTTGGGCGAGTCGCCGTTGCTCTCGCTCCCGCGCGCGTAACGCTGCAGGGTGTTGAGCAGCTCCATGCAGTGCGCGACCGCCGTGTTGTAGGACCAGCGCTCCAGATCCTTGGTGACGTCGGCGACGGTGCGGTGGACGGCCCGGCGGACGGAGCGGTCCTCGTCCGTCTGTTCGCCGGTGCGGAGGTGAGGCTCGGACAGGCAGGTGCGCCAGAGCCGATCGAGGAAGCGGCCGCAACCCTCAATGACCTGCTCGGTCTGCTCGGACCAGTCCATGTCGTCGAAGGGGGGACCGACGAAGAGGTGGAAGAGGCGCAGCGCGTCGGCTCCGACGGTATCGAAGTAGTGCTCCGGCGCGATGAGGTTGCCCTTGGACTTGGACATCTTGGTGCCGTCCATGCGGATCATGCCCTGGGCGAGGTAGTGCTTGAAGGGCTCGCGGTCGATGCCGGGCGCCAGGCCGACGTCGATGAGGGCCCGGGTGACGAAGCGCGCATAGAGCAGGTGGAGGATGGCGTGCTCGATCCCGCCGATGTACTGGTCCACCGGCATGAAGTGCCGGGCGGCCTCGGGATCAAAGGGGCGGTCGGTGCTCCAGGGGTCGCAGAAGCGCAGGAAGTACCACGACGAGTCCACGAACGTGTCCATCGTGTCGGTCTCGCGCCGGGCCGGCCCGCCGCAGACGGGACAGGTGGTGTGCAAGAACCCATCGTGGAACGAGAGCGGCGACTGCCCGGTGGGCAGGAACTCGACGTCGTCGGGGGCCACGATGGGGAGCTGGTCCTCGGGCACCGGGACCACGCCGTGCTCCTCGCAGTAGACGGCGGGGATGGGGCAGCCCCAGAAGCGCTGGCGCGAGACGAGCCAGTCACGCAGCCGGTAGTTGACCTTGCGCTCGCCGATGCCCTGTTCCTCGAGCCACTCGATGGCGCGCGCCTTGGCGGTGGCGATGTCGAGGCCGTCGAGGAAGCCGCTGTTGATCTTGATGCCGTCCCCCGTGTACGCGCCCCCGCCGTTCGCGTCCCAGTCCTCGGGCGGCTGGACCGTGCGGACAATGGGGAGGCCGTGGAGGGTGGCGAAGGCCCAGTCGCGCTCGTCCTCGGCCGGCACGGCCATGATCGCCCCGGTCCCGTACCCCATCAGGACGTAGTCGGCCACGTAGACGGGCACCGGGGCGCCGGTGAAGGGATTGACGACCGAGCTCCCGGTGAAGGCGCCGCGCTTGTCGAGGGCCGAGGGGTCCCCCTCCGCCATGCGCTCGATCTCGGTCTCCTCCGCCGCCCGGCTCCGCAGCTCCTCGACGGCGCTGCGCTGCGCGTCGACCGTGAGCTCGTCCACCAGCGGGTGCTCGGGCGCCATGACCGCGTAGGTCATGCCGAAGCTGGTGTCGGGACGAGTCGTGAAGACGCGCACGGTGAGATCGGGCCGGCCCTCGACCGGGAGGTCGAACTCGGCACCCTCGGAGCGCCCGATCCAGTTGCGCTGCATGACCTTGGCCCGCTCGGGCCACTCCAGGTCGTCGAGGGCGAAGAGCAGCTCGTCCGCATAACGGGTGATCCGGAAGAACCACTGCTCGAGATCGCGCCGTTCGACCACGTCGCCGGAGCGGTCGCAGGTGCCGTCGGGGAGCACCTGTTCGTTGGCCAGCACCGTCTGGCACCCCGGGCACCAGTTCACCGGGGCCTTGGCGCGGTAGGCCAGGCCCGCCTCCCAGAGCCGCAGGAAGATCAGCTGGGTCCACCTGATGTACGCCGGCTCGTGACTGTGCACCTCCCGGCGCCAGTCGTAGACGGCGCCGAGCCGGGTCAGCGACGCCGTCAGCTCCGCGATCCGGGCGTCGGTGAAGATCCGGGGGTGCGTCCCGGTCTTGATGGCCGCGTTCTCTGCCGGGAGGCCGAAGGAGTCGAAGCCGATCGGGCTGAGGACCCCTTTGCCGAGCATGGTCTGGTAGCGAACGACCAGGTCACCGAAGGTGTAGTTGCGCACGTGGCCCTGGTGGGCCGGGCCGGAGGGATACGGGTACATGCACAGCGCGTAGAACTTCTCGCGCGGATCGTCGTTGTCGATCTCGTAGGTGCCCGCCTCGGCCCAGTGGCGTTGCCACTTGCGCTCCACCTCCGGGACGTCGTAGGCCCGTGCCATGTCACAAGGGTAGGCGACGCCCCGGGCGCTCCTGATCCTGTTCGAGGGGGTCTCGGGGCACCCTTCACGCATCCACCCGCGACGGCTCCGGCCCTCCGGGCGGGCCGGAGCGCATTGCCCCGACTGCTAGCGTTGGCGTCCGCCACTGGGGGCGTAGCTCAGCTGGTAGAGCGCTTGACTGGCAGTCAAGAGGTTCGTGGGTTCAAGTCCCATCGCCTCCACCAACACCACTCACCACACCACAACCAGACCACGACCACCACCACGCAATCATCATGTCGTGCTGGACATCATCGTGTACATGCTGGACTCATGTCATCCCGCCCGGTGGCATAGTCCAAGGCGCGGGATCGTCGAATGGGGAGTTCGTGGCCCCAGGCGTTGCATGTGAATCAAGCATGACACCCCCAGCCGTGGTCACGGGCGGTGTCACCCAACCGGAACTCCTGCAGAGCAGCGTCGCGATCCGGCAGACGGAGCTTCCTGCAGATGGCCGCTATGTGGCTGCGCACGGTGACCTTGGCGATATAGAGGCTCTCGGCAATCTCGGCAGTTGTGGCACCGCGCTCGAGCAAGGACAGCACCTCCCGTTCGCGTGCGCTGAGTCGGACTCGCTCCGACTCGTTGAAGAGGCGCGATCGCTCACTCGCCCGGAATTCCACTAGGACTCGAGCAAGGGTGGCACCGTGGAGGACGGGCTCGCCCAAGACCGCCGTCCTCAGCTGGCCGGGCAGTTCTGCCAGGTTCCCTCCCTTCAGCACATAGCCGAGCGCGCCGACGCGGAGTGCGGCGAACAGATCCTCGTCGTCCTCGGACACGGTGAACATCACGACCCTCGTCTGTGGCGACTGCGAAGCGATGGCTGCCGCCGCCGAGATGCCGCCGCCCGGCATCCGGACGTCGAGCAACGCGACGTCCGGAGCCGTCGCCTGCACCATTGAAACGGCACCAGCCGCATCGGAAGCCTCGCCGGTCACGAGAAAGCCCCCCTCCGCGAGTGCCCCCCTTACGGCGGCTCGGGTCGGGGGATGGTCGTCCGCGATGACGATACGCGGGTGCTCCGCCAGCTCTGTCATTTCGCCACGTCACTTAGGGGAGCCCAGGACACCTCCACAGTGGTGCCGCGGCCAGGAGCGGATTCCACGTTCAGATGCGCGCCGATCGATTTCGCACGCTCTTGCATGGACACGAGGCCGAACCCACCATGCTTGACGTTTGACGGGTCAAAGCCAGACCCGTCATCCATCACCTTGAGGGTTGGCCAACGATCGTCGCAGAGGCTCACCCGGATGTGGTTCGGCCTCCCGTGGCGTACCGCATTGAGGACCGCTTCGCGCACGATCCGGATGAGGACCTCACGGTCTGCTCCCTCGAGGCGCGACGACTGGATGTCCAGCTCGACAGGAACGGACTGTTTTGACGTGATCTCCTTCAAGGTGTCGTCGAGATCACCCCTCAGGACGATCGGGTGATTGGCCGCGAGGGCAGAGATCGCTCGCCTGGACTCTGCCAGCGCCCGGTCCGCGGCGGCACGGAGCTGGCGGAGCCACTGATCCGTCACGGTCGGCCCGACGTTGGTATGGACGAGACTGGAAAGAAAAGCGAGCTCCTGAGCGATCCCGTCGTGCAGGTCGATCGCGACGGCCTTGCGTTCGGCGAGTTTGGCCAGTTCGCGGTTCTCGTACCAGTACCAACGGATTTCGGCCGTTGCGCCCACGGCGAACACGAGAACGGCGGCCAGACGAAAGGCATCACCCAGGTGGATCTCGCTGTGTGTGAGCGGCGGGAAGAGACCGTATTCGAGGTCACCGATCGCCAATAACACACACCCGACGCTGAGCCATCCCATCAGAGCGTCGGCACCCGCTCGGGCCCGAATGGAGAAACGGACCGCAGCGACGATGAAAAGCGCGAAACAGAGCAAGCGGACGGCGGACACGCCCGGGCTGACAAAGAGCTGAGATGCGGTCGTCACCGCTGGGGAGGTCTTGGTCGCGTCGGGATCGAAACCGAGGAAGCAGAGGAGGACGAAGGTGGTGAGGCCAGCCGCCACGGCCGAATAGATGGGAGTCGGATTACTCCGCCAACCTGGCTCACGGTCGCCCATGGCCACACCCGACTCCGTCGCTTCGTACCGCTGCCCGCTCGCCCAGCACAGGAGGCCAGCGGAGCAGGCGTGCGCCATGAGGTAAAGCCACGCGCTCATGTCCTCGAGGTCGTTGTCGAGCAGCGCCGGAAGGGCCTTCAACAATGGGTAATCGAGGGCCAGAATGGCCAGAGCCAGCGCAATAGCCAGATCGCCGCCCTGACGTTTAGCCCGGTATCGGCCGAAGGCGAGGAACGCGACCAGCCCGCCGACGATGGTGACCGCCGTCTCGAGAACCGCCCGAAGTTCCGGCGCGTTGAAGGCGAAGCTGAGCGCCGGGTCGATAATCACCAGCACGGTGAGAACGAGGCCGACGCCCGCCACGACGGCGCATATCAGCCACCACCTAGACATCTGTTCAATGCTAGGTGAATCCCTCTCGTCTTGAGAAGGGGGGCGTTGACTGGAAATCAACGCTTCGAACCGTGGTTTACGGGCAACGCGGTCAATAACGTACCTATTAGGTCCTGGTCTTCGGCGGCAGACACGGTCACCGGGGGGTGAGCCCTGGACCGTTTAGGGAGGCCACCATGTGGATCGTTGTATGCATACCCCTCATGGCGCTCGGCGTCGTCATCGCCGTGACGCCCGTACTGGCGGGCTCGATTCACCACAACCGCCGGGACCGTGCCCATGGTGGTCCGGCCGTGGCGGATGGCGTCGGGGCCGTCCCGCCTGGGGCTGCCCCTCACGAGTTGTCGGTGAAATGCCCGGTCTGTTCGGCCAGCATGAGGGCCTCGAGCGACACAGGACTGGTCGACGCTGTACAGCGGCATGCCTGGCGACAGCACGGCATCCCCTCGGAGCCGCACATACTCGAGAGCGCGCGCGTGGCGTAGATCCTCCGGCGGCCCTCCAACATCGCGGGAGAGATCATCCCCGGGCGGCGCACCTGCTGTCCTGGGCTTCCATCCGTGAAGGCCGGTCAGCCAAATCCGGTTAAGGCGTGGCGGTGAGCATCTTGCGGCACGGTCATGACGGTCAGCGGGACGCTGAAGAGTGGCCCAAGAGACCGCGCCAGACACGAAGTGACCCAAGGGCTTGATTGCGCCTTCAGGCGGTCTGAGAGGCCCTCAGTCGTCGTCATCGGATCCCAAGCGACCAACCCGACGATCGGGAACACGGGACTTCTAAGGGTCGTGTGTCCGAGTCAGGCTCTGCACGCCATCGGATTGCCTTGTCAACGGATTTGTCAACGCAACTCCACATCGCGAGACCTCACCCGACCTGACCAGACCTCACATTGAGGGTCCAGCCGACCAACACGACCTGCCAGAATCCCCCGAGACCACACAGGACCTCACTATGTCCAGGGGCCTGGCAGTCAAGAGGTTCGTGGGTTCAAGTCCCATCGCCTCCACAAATTTTCACAGCAGGCCATGGATACCGCACGCGCACGGCGGAAGGTCTACAAGTTGATCGACCTCCTCCGTGTTGCTGCCCATGGCCAGTTAGTCTGAGCGAGATACGCACGCAGTGTTCGCCGGAAAGAAGACCTCGTGAACGAAGAAGGCTGGTACAAAGACCCCTACGGGCAGCACGAAGCCCGTTGGATCTCGGGTGGGACTCCTATTGCTCTCGTTCGGGATGCAGGAATCGAATCGCAGGATCCGCCTCCGGACAAGCCGATCACGGTGGAAATGGAGCGGATTGTGGTGGCTCCTGTGGGCGGCGCCGACGATCTCAAGCGTGCCGACGACGCCGAGAGCCAGGTGTTCGATCCCCGAGCGGAGACGGATGCGGCCGAGGAGGGCATCGACAGCAGCTGGTGAGCCCGATCGCATTTCGGCGACCGTCCCCCGACTGCTACCGTCCCGACTCGTGCGGATCTCGAGGGTGTTCCTCGTCCTCGCGGCGGTGTGTGCGTGCGCGGGCTGCTCGAGGAGCTCGCAAAGCGGAACGAGCACATCGGCTGGTCCGACCTCCGGACCCGCTGTGAGCACGAAGGTCGTTTCGGTCGTCCCGTCGAGCCAACTCGGGGACGAGGTGACATGGAGCGTGACGAACAAGACAGGTCAGGCACAGCTCGCCACCTGCGAGGTCCTCGTGCTGCAAGGCTCGACTCAGCTCGGCGACTACGGCCCCGTTCAGCTGGCGGTGGCAGCGGGTGCCACCGCCGAGGAGTTCAGCCAGGTCACCACCTTGGCGGGCAGCAGCGCCGGCAACACGGCCCAGATCGTCTGCCAGAAGGGGCTGACTCCCGCAGTGGGGTGATGCGCCCGAGCATGGGACGATTGCACGGCGTGGTGAGACAGCGTCCGACACCGATCCTGGAGCTCCTCGAGTCTCGGCAACCGACGGCGGGCACCACGAAGCTCGTCGGGGTGGACGGTCACGGGGGCGCCGGCAAGTCCACGTTCGCCGAATTACTGGCTCGTCATCTCGGTGCGGAGATCGTCCACACGGACGACTTCGCGAGCTGGGACAACCCCAAGGACTGGTGGCCCCTCCTGCTCGAGCGGGTCCTCGAACCCATCGCCGGCGGGGCGCTGACGCTCTCGTATCCACGCTCGCGGTGGTGGCCCGACCACGACCCCCAGCCGGTGGTCGGTCAACCGGTCACGCCCGTGATGATCGTGGAAGGGGTGAGTGCCCTTCGTGAAGAGTTCCGTGCCTACATGACCGTAGGTGTGTTCATCGCGGCGGCCCGTGATCTCTGCCTGCGACGAGGGATCGAGCGCGATGCCTCCCAGGGCACTCGTGACGAGATCGCGGAGCTCTGGGAGCGGTACTACGCCGACGAAGAGCACTACATGCGCCGGGACAACCCGAAGGGCTATGCCGACGTCGTCTTGGACGGCTCACGGCCATTCGGCGCCCAGGTACAGATCAACGGCGGGCCGACGACGTCGCCCGCGGGCACCTAGCATCAGCGACATGGAGCAGCTGGAGGGGCGCACGGCCGTCGTGACCGGTGCCGCCAGCGGCATCGGCCTGGCCATCGTCGAGGCCTTCGTCGGCGAAGGCATGCAGGTGGTCATGGCCGACGTCGACGAGGTGAACCTGCAGTCGCAGGCCGCCAGGCTCGCCGACCGGGGGGCTGACGTACACGCCGTGCGTGCCGATGTCACTGATCCCGACGCCGTGGAGGCGCTCGGTCGAGCCACCGTCGAGCGGTTCGGCCAGCTCAACGTGGCGGTCAACAACGCCGGCGTGGTCTCGACGGGGTACGCCTGGGAGCTCAGCCTCGAGGACTGGCACCGGGTGATCGACGTCGACCTCTGGGGCGTCATCAACGGCATCCGATCCTTCGTCCCCCTCATCCTGGCGTCGGGACAGGAGGGCCACGTGGTCAACACCGCGTCGATGGCCGCTGTCGTGGCCTTGGACCGGCTCGGCCCCTACACCGTGGCCAAGCACGGAGTGCTCGGGATCTCCGACGTACTGCGCGCCGAATTCGCGGCGCTCGGGGCGCCGATCGGCGTGAGCGTGGTGATGCCGGGAATGGTGAAGACGGCCATGAACCCCATCGGAACGATCTCGGCCGAGCTGGTCGCCGCGCGCGTGCTCGACGGCATCCGCCGCCAACGCAGCTACGTGTTCACGGACGACCAGGGCGAGAGCGAGGTCAGGAATCGCCTGGGAGACATCGTGGCCGCCAAGGCAGAGGCGTCCGGCTAGGGGCCGCGCCACCTGCGATCCGGGTGGCTCCTCAGACCCCGGATCGTCGCTCGATGTGTTGCAGCTCGATCCACAGCGGAATCAAGAACCAGATGTAGGCATTGGTGAGCGTGTACTCGTTGTCGTGGTAGCGGGTGACCATGGCCCCGATGTCGCTGAGGCGGACGCGGTCGTCCTTGCCCTGGTACACCTTGACCCGTTCCAGTATGTCCACCAACTCTTCCTTGGTGGACACCTCCAACCCGAAGTGGTCCATGTCCGGAGTGACCATGAACTCGTCTTTTGCGGGCAGCAAGTAGAGGAACTGGCCCAACGACCCGGTGTAGAGGATCAGGGGGTTGCCCTTCTCCGTGCTGTTGTCGCCCTCGGTCCATCCGAAGATCTCGGAGTAGAAGTCGAGCAGCGCAGCGCGGCCCTCGTCGTTGAGGACGCCGGCGTCCACGCTGATCGCCACGTGGTTGATGCGGGGGGCAAACGGTGTCCCGCTCATGACGACAGGCCCGGTCGGACCATCACCTTGCCGGGGATCTCACCCCGGGAGAGCCGTTCCATGGAGACCATCACCTCGCTGAGTGGGATGTCGTTGGGTTCGATCAGTGATTCGACGGGCAGCGTCCCGCTGTCGAGCAGGTCCACCGCCGGCTGGAAGCCGTCGTCGTTGTAGTTGTAGGCCCCGACGATCTCGAGTTCGAAGATGATCACGCGGTTCTGGTTGATCCGAGGCGGTTCGAACCCGGTACCGACGATCACCAGCGTGCCCGCTTTGTCAAGCTGGCCGAACGCGGCCTCTATGGCTTCGGCCCGTCCCGAGCATTCGAAGACCACTGCGTAGGGTTCCGCCACCCGCAGGGTCATCGCGGGCTCCTTCAGCGCGTCCGGCATCACCACCCGGGTGGCTCCGACGTCGAGTGCGCGCTGGCGCCGGACCGCTGAGGGCTCGCTCACGGTGATGTCGGAGATCCCCTGCGCGCGCAGCACCGCCGCAATGAGCAGCCCCACCGGTCCGGCCCCGGTCACGAGAACGCGATCGTCAGGTCCGACGCCGGCCACCTGCACCGCGTGCAGGGTGATGGCCGTCGGTTCGGTCAGGGCCGCCACCCTCGTCGGCAGGGAATCGGGAATCCGGATGAGGCTGTCCGCCGCCACCGTCTTGTACCGGCAGAAGGCACCCCGAAACCCGAGGTAGTTCGCCGGGGCACGGTTGAGGCAGACCGAGGGGCGGCCCCGCCGACACGGTCGGCACACGCCGCACCCCGGGGACGGATTGTCCACGACCCGATCACCGGGCGACCAGCCGGAACCGCTCGGTGCGGACGCCACGACGCCCGACCACTCGTGGCCGAGAATGGCACCCGGCTTGGCGTAGCGCTCCAACACCATGTGCAGGTCGGACCCGCAGATGCCGCACTCGGCGATCTCGACGAGCACCTCTCCGGGTCCCGGCTCCGGGCAGGGGACCTCGTCGACCTCGATCCTGCCGTCGCCGACGTAGACGGCTGCTGGCATCAACTCGGGTGGCACGGCACCCATGGTAGGGACATTTCAGATCGAACGCTGTGGCCGACACAGCTTCGGCCGGTCGATCCGAGGGATGCCGCCTTCGACATTCCGGGCGTGACCACCCGCCGACTCGCGACCTCTCACCGCCGCATGAGTGGCTGAACGGCTGGATGTCCGTCGTCGGCAACGCAATCTGCGTGCCGGTCGGCTCCCCCGCGCAGCTGATGGCGTTGAGACTCGCGCCCTGACCACGCGTCGCTGCGGGATCGCGCGTGTTCCCGTGTGCCGCACACGGCCGAGCAGCCGCAGTGTGACGTCCGGGTTGTTCGAGCGCCGGTCGCCTGGGCACGTCATGGGCACGACGTTGTGCCCAGGGGCGGTACTCACAGAGACCACCCAGGAAGTGCTGACCGCGTTGTGACCCCGATGGCGCACCATGGGAGCCGAAAGGAGAGAACGGGATCCCCGACCATCCCGTTCACATTTGACATGGCACTCTTCGTCATCAGCGTCCCACTCATGATCGCAGCCGTCGCGGTCGCCGTCGTTCCCCTGCTCGCGCTGTCCCGCAAGCATCACCGCCACACGGCCACGGTGACCGTCGACACCGCGACCGAGCAGCACGACGACGAGGAGCCCGCGCTCCCGATGGCGGCGTGACCGGCGGTGGTGCGACGTACGAGGGCATGGTGCGGACCAGGCACCTGCGGGCCCCGCCCGCGGTAGCCTCCGGCGATGTCCGCAGACGACCTTGCCGCCGAGTTGCTCACGACGGTCCTCGACGCTGACCCGCTGTCCGGATCGCTCTACGGGATTCCCGGCTACGACGATCTCCTTCCCGACTTCGGCGCAGCCGCCGAGACGGAGCAGGCCGGCAGGCTCACGTCCGTCGCCGTGCGGGCGGAGCAGATGTCGGACGAAGGCCTGGACGAGACCGGGCTCCAGACCCTCGACTTCGTCCGCTGCCTCGCCCGGGAGATGGCCGACGCCGCCGCCGTGCCCGCGGTCGAGTTCACCATCAGCGACACGTTCGCCGCACCCGTCTGCGGCGTGTTGACCATGCTGCCCAAGGTGCCGCTCGACACCGAGGAGCGACGAGGCGGCTACCTCGCCCGCCTGCGCGCCCTGCCCGACATGTTGGCGACCGCGGCCCGGCGGCACCGGGAGGGCACCGCAGCCGGCCGGACGGCCGTCAGCGGACTCGTGCAAGGCGCCATCGTCCAATTGGACCTCATCATCGACGATCCCACCCTGGGCGGCCTCGCCAGGACCGACGCCGCCGTCGGGGACTTCGGTGAAGAGGTCGCCACCGTACTTCAGCAGCACGCCCGCCCGGCGTTGACCACCTACAGGGATGTGCTGCGCGCCGACGTGCTGCCGTCGGCCCGTGACGATGCCCACCCCGGCATCTGCTTCCTGCCCGGTGGCGACGCGATGTACCTGGCCCTCGCCCGGCTCCACACATCGACGGCCTACTCCCCCGACGAGCTGCATGCCATGGGCCGGGAGGTCGTCGACGAGGTCCGCGAGGAGTTCGTCGCGACCGGCTCGCGCCTCTGGGACACCACCGACATGGCGGAGATCTTCGACCGCCTGTCGAACGACCCTGCGCTGCGCTACCGGAGTCGCCAGGAGATGCTCGAACATGCCCGGCGTGCCGTCGCCGCCGCGGAGGCCGAGGCCCCCAGGTGGTTCGCCACCGTGCCCGACGAGCCCTGCACGGTCGAGGCCGTGCCCGAATCGGAGGAGGCCGGGATGGCCGCCGCCTACTACATGCCGGGAGCGCTCGACGGCTCACGCAAGGGGACCTACTTCCTCAACACGTCCAATCCGCAGGAGCGCCACCGCTACGCCGCCGAGGACATCGCGTTCCACGAGGCCGTGCCGGGACACCACTTCCAGCTCACCATCGCCATGGAGTCCCAAGACCTGCCCGCGGCCCGACGCGTGCTCCACGACACCGCGTGCGCCGAGGGGTGGGGTCTCTACAGCGAACGGCTCGCCGAGGAGATGGGCCTCTACAGCGACGACCTCGCCCGGATGGGACTCTTCGTCGCCGATTCGTGGCGAGCGAGCCGCCTGGTCGTCGACACCGGCCTGCACGCCATGGGTTGGTCGCGCCAGCAGGCCGTCGACTGGATGTCCGAGCACACACCGTTGCCCCGCATTGAGGTCGAGTCCGAGGTCGACCGGTACATCTCCTACCCCGGCCAGGCGCTCGCCTACATGGTGGGCCGGCGTGAGATCGTCCGGCTCCGTTCGAGGGCGGCCGCCGACTTCGGTGCCCGATTCGACCTCAGGGAGTTCCACGATCTCGTGCTCCGAGCCGGAATCCTTCCCCTCCCCGCGTTGGCGCGGGCGGTACAGCGCTGGGTGGACCGCGACGCGTGATCGGGAGACGCCGTTCGTGCCCCGCCTCCGACGAGATGTCCGGCGGCCCGCCCGCCGCTACTGCTCCAGGGAGGAATGCTGGTTGCGAATCGCCCTGCTCACCGTCTCCACCCACCGTGCCGGACCCCAGCGGCTGACCTCGGGCCGGGCCGCCATGTCCAGCTCGAGCGGGACCAGGACGTTCCGCTGCAGGTCGGAGAGCGGGCACCGGGCGTCCGTGACATCGAGCATCTGATAGGCCAGGTAGGAGCGGGCGATCCTCCAGCTGCGGGCCGCCCGGCGGGGGCGGGAGGGGCCGGCGACGCTCTCCGCGATGAGCTCCTCGCTGCCGTGCGCCAGCAGGTTGGTCCAGACCCAGACCGGCACGACCACGCCCCGCTCGTCCCAGTACTCGGCCAGGGTGCCGTCGAGAAACGCCCCGCACTCCGTGGCCAGGATGCTGCTGCCCGACTGCTGGTCCCGCTTGCGCATCAACCTCTCCCTCACACCGGACCTGCGTCCGAACTCGGTGCGCAGGCCACCACCCGATCCATTGTGCAGAGCGGCGCGGGCGACCAATAGGGGCAAAGGTCCTCCGGTCGGCGGGGATGTGATCGCCATCGTCACGAACCCAGGTTCTTGGCGATCGCCGCGATGGCGGGCGAGGTGCACACCGCGCTCGGCTGGTTTCCCGTGACAC
Source organism: Acidimicrobiales bacterium (assembly GCA_052140165.1). Taxonomy (GTDB): domain Bacteria; phylum Actinomycetota; class Acidimicrobiia; order Acidimicrobiales; family RAAP-2; genus Bog-473. Next base: position 2,387 of record JBKQUM010000060.1, on the reverse strand, counting down.
GGCAGATGGCAGCGGTGATGTTGTTGGCGGTCCCGTCGATGGCCTGGGCCACCGGGCTGGCGGCGTTCCCCAGCTGTGCTGCGATCTGCGCCCGCGACAGGCCCTGGAGCACCTGCGGCGAATAGCTGGCGCCCGTGATCACATACTTGTTGCCGATGTCGAGGAACGGGATGCTCCCCTGGGCGTCGTACTTCGCAAGGAGCGAGCTCTCGGCGGCCGTCGGCGCCTGAAGGCTCTGGTACGTGTCGCCGACCACCTGGTTGGTGGCCTCCTCGACCGCCTGGAAGTCGAGGTAGGTGCTCGAGTAGCTCGACCCGTAGAACGAGAGGGTCTGCGTGTTCGGGTAGACGTCGGCGCTCGATGAGTGCGTCCCCGACAGGTTCGCGAACGTGCCGAAGCGCGAGAGCGCCACGGCCAGCGCCCAGCGCTCCGCGGCGCAGTACGGGCAGTACTCGGCGCCGACGTACGTGACCTCGGGCTTCCCGCCCGCCGCCCGCAGGATCGCGCCGCTGCCGCCGACGCTGCTGGGCGGTACCACGGATCCGGGACTGCCGACCGAGTCGAGCGTCGTCGGGGACACCGACAGGGACGCCACGATGCTCTGCGGCAGCGCCGAGGTGCCGGTGCTCGCGGGCGCGGACGCGGCGCTCCCGGCCGCCAGGTGCGACGCAGTCGCCGATGACGGCCCCGCGGCCGCCTTGATCACCACCATGGTGGCGATGGCCGCCACGACCAGGGCGACCGGGACCAGGGCGCTCAGGCGGCGGTGCCGGGATCGGAAGGTGGCGGCATTCGGGGATCCGGTTCTCGCGGGGCGCTTCGTGGATGGGTTCTTGGTGGTGGGCCGCGCCTGACGCGACCCGGTGGTCGACTTCGACATTTCGTTCTCCTTGGTGTGTGTGACCGAGGCGGGATGTGCACGCGCTCGGGTGCTCGATGCGGAGGCCGTCTGAGGCCTCCCTGGCTGATGGAGCCGGCACGACCGCACCCGCTCGAACGGGCCAGGGCGGGTCGGCGCGGCGACGAGCTAGGAGAACCGGGGTGGGTGGAAGAGCGGGTCGCGTGCGCCCGCGGGCAGCAGGACGGCCCGCGGGCGCCGGCGCCGGATGGTCACGACGACGGCAGCGGCGACTGCGATCCCGGCCAGCACGCCCGCGAGCGCGACGGCCGCTGCCGGTGCCGCCGGTGCGGGGCTGCCCTTGCCGCAGGTGGCGTCCAGGCACGGCACGGGCGTCGGGACCGGGGTCTCGGCGATCTGCACCATTTGCGCCGCGGTGCTCTCGGCAGTCGGCAGCACACCATGCGGCATGAAGCCACCGACGACCGCGGCGGCGATGATCGCCACCAGACCGAATCGCCACCGCATGCGCATGACAGAGAGGCTACGGGTCGCAGATAAGTGCCGGATAAGAACCGGGTGTCGAGGAGGGCTCAGCCTCTACTCCATGCCGTCGCGGGCGTCGCCCTCGCGCTCGACTCGGACGGAGCGCCCGGTCCGGACCGGCACCCGCTCGAAGGACGCCGCCACCCGGTGGCGCCAGATCGTGTACCAGGCCACGGAGCCGGCCACCAAGAGTCCCACCGACCCGACGATCACCGTGATCATTGCCATCTCGAACATCCCCCAGTCCGTGAACTGCGCCGGCCAGCGCCAACCGGAGCCCGCCTCGCGGCGTGCCTACTTCCGTTGCCCCCAGTGTGGGGCCCGGTGCGGGCCCGAACTAGGGAAGAAGGTCACATCCACCCGCAATTCGCTTCTACGTGCCGAAGGCGCCGGAGACGGCGGGGACCTGCGCCGCCGGAGTGATGGGTGCCTGGCCGGACTGCTGCGCCATGATGGCCGCTTCGACCACCTGCTGGTCCGTCGGGTCCATTGTGAGCGGACCGCCGGGGACCGGTACCTGCCAGACGTGCAGCATCTCGGGTGTCAGCAACGGGTTCTCACCGGAGGGGCACACGCCATCGGTGGAGAAGCCCGAGATCGTCCCCGACGGGCCATCGGTGCACAGGTTGGTGTGGGCGTGCCACTGGGTCAGGCATCCGCCGGGCATCGGCCCCTTGTCCCCCACCGACGGCATCAGGTTTATGGCGGCGACCAGCACCGGGCCGTACCGGGTGGATCGCGCTCGGCCACGGCGGGCGGGTGCCCGCATGACGTTCGGCGCGATTTGCCTTCTACCTGGGCCTCAGCCCACTCCGGGAACCGGTCGAACTGCCTACGCCGTGCTGACTGTGTCCGAGCTCGTGACCGATTCGGAGATCCTGCGGGCCCACGCGGCGATCAGCTGCAACAACCCGAGGTACACCGCCAGCACGATAACGATGATCAGGAGGCTCCACCCCGTGAGGTTGCCGCCGAAGACGAGGAAGAGCGCCGCGACGACCAC
>JBKQUM010000059.1:0-5895 GCA_052140165.1 Acidimicrobiales bacterium | reverse complement strand
CCACCGCTCCTCGGCACTTCTACCAATCTGGGGCATGCCTGACGCACAGCTGACTGGCCGCACCGGGGAAAGAACGCCCGTCAGGACTGGATGAACTCCAGCAGATCAGGATTGATCGTCTCGGCTTCGGTGATCGCCATGCCGTGTGAGAATCCGGGGTAGATCTTCAGCGTCCCGTTCGGCACGAGCTCCGCGGCAGGAACGGAGGTGTCCTGATAGGGGACGATCTGGTCGTCCTCTCCGTGCATGAACAGTGCCGGAACGTCAATCTGCTTCAGGTCGTCGCTGAAGTCGGTTTCGGAGAACTGCTCGATGCAGTCGTAGGACGCCTTGATGCCCGACTGCATGCCAAGGCGCCAGAACTGATCTTGGACGGCCTCGGAGACCTTGGCGTTTTGCCTGTTATAGCCGAAGAAGGCGACGCTCGTGTCCTTGTAGAACTGGGATCGATTCTCAACGAGGCCGGCGCGAAGGCCGTCGAAGACCGACAGTGGCAGGCCACCGGGATTCGTGTCGGTCTGGAGCATGAGTGGAGGCACCGCGCCGATGAAAACCATCTTCGCCAGACGCGACGTGCCATAGCGCCCGACGTACCGTGCGATCTCACCTCCACCCATCGAGTGTGCGATCAGGGTGACGTTCGTCAGGTCGAGTTGCTCGATCAAGCCGGCCAGATCATCGGCCCACGTGTCGTAGTCGTTGTGGTACCACGTCTGGCTGGAGCGCCCATGGCTACGGCGATCGTGCGCGATCACACGGTAACCCTGCTGACCGAAGAAGAACATCTGCGCGTCCCACGCGTCGGCATTCAACGGCCAACCATGCGAGAACACGATCGGAGCTCCCTTGCCCCAATCTTTGTAGTAGATCTCGGTTCCATCGTCAGCACTGAAGAATGGCACTGTACAGTCCTTTCTGTTTTCCATCTTCTATTTTCGTGAGGTCCATGCTGGTGCGCCAACACCCCCCATGAGCACCTTTTCGATCGTGGCTGTTCGATCGTCCTGTGGCGCCCGTGCAACGCACGGGTATGCAAACCCGTTCGCACTAGCGGGGCCACGGTACGGATTCCGGGGCCCATACCAACGCCCCCGATCACGGCGTCGTCTGGGGTCAGGTCGGCAGTTCGTTGCCCGCCTGCTCGGCCACCATGTACTGGGCGTACCAATCCGGCCAGTTGGCGTCCGCCTCGCCTATCCGCTTCTCGTGCTCGCCGTGGGCGGCCGACGCACGCCGAAGCGCACCAGCCAAGTCGCTCGCCGACGCGAAGGTGGTCGTCGTCGGGTCGATGCGGCCGGGCAGCCGTGTCGTGACCTCTTGGAACAACCAGCCGTTGCCGTCCGGATCGCTGAAGGTGGCGTACGAGCCATAGCTACTGCGATCGGGCGACGGGCCGGCCACCCGGGTGGCTTCGTGGAATCGAGCGCCGGGCGAACCCTCGTGGAACACCTCGCTGACGTCCACACCGCGCGCCACCAGGCCGCCACGGGCAGCCTCAACGTCGGAGACGATCAGGTACGGGCTCTGGCCTGACCCGGGCGCGGCCGACGTCAGGTTGACGCCGAACTGCACCGAGCACCCCGAGCCCGGAGGGGTGAACTGGACCAAACGGAAGTCCTCGCCACGGGTGACATCGGCGTCGAGCCTCCAGCCAAGGTTCGCGTAGAACGCCTTGGCCTTGTCGACATCGGCAACGCCGAGGACGATCACCTCCAGGTTCATGTCTACAACTCCTGGAGCCGGGACCTCCGCCGAGGTTTGATTGTGTACGTCGGTGCTGCTCATCGTTGACCTCCATGGATCTCGTGTGTGGACCAATGGTGGCGCTGCGGGGCCGATCCTCGCGCCCGGGTAATTCCCTGGTTGGCTCCGACGGTCGGACAATGCCGCCCTCGGCCGCTCAACGTTTGCCGGTTGGGGACTCTCCCCGAAGCTGGTGTTCGATCCCCAGGATTCAAGGCCGCATCGCCACCTCGGCAGAGTGGGCGCGGGAGCACTTAGGACGTGTGCCCGGAGTCGCGCCGAGCAGGCTGACTCGTGGTTCGTTGAATCTGGGCGGGATCGCACGGACCTTCGGCACGGGGGTACCCGACCAGGGTGTCCCACGGGCGCGACCAGTCACCAAAGGCGCCACCATCAGCGATGTGGTGTTCTGCCCCGATCTGACACTGGAGGCACCATGACCGGGGTAACCGCTTCCGATTCGGGCCACCATTGGGATCTGCTCGGCCAAACGGTCGTCGTCATAGGCGGGAGCTCGGGTATCGGATTGGAAACCGCCCGCCTTGCCCGGGTGAACGGAGCCGAGGTGATACTCGCCGCACGCAACCCAGAACGTCTCAAGCTCGCGGCCGACGACGTCGACGCGAGCAGGAGGTCTCGTAAGGGTTTAGGACTGAAGGACTAGCTGCTCGAGCTGCGGCAACGCCTTCCGTAGCTCTCTTCGTGAGCTCAAGTCCAACTTGATGAAAACCTTGCGTAAATGCCACTCCACGGTGCGCGTGCTGATGAACATATGGACGCCAATTTCTGGATTTGTTCGTCCTTCACCGGCAAGCAACGCGATCTGTGCCTCTTGCGCTGTCAGTTTGCTCGACATTTCAACCGATCGAGCCCGCACCTTTTCCCCAGTCGCAAGTAGTTCCCGTCGGGCGCGCTCGGAATACGCTCCAATGCCCATGGATGTCAACATCTCGTGGGCTTGTCGGAGTTGCTGGCGTGCATCAACCCGACGGTTCTGGCGGCGCAGCCACTCTCCGTAGAGCAGATGAGCCCTGGCGAGTTCCCCCCTGACACAGGTTCGGTCAAGACGTTCGATCGCGTGTTTGTACAGGGGTTCGGCGTCATTGCCATCGATCACCAGAGCTCGAGACCGAGCCTCCATTCCGACGATCCAGTCCGTGCCGCTGGCGTGTGCCATTTCAGCGATCTGTTGGAGCGCCCGAGCGGCTTCTTCGGGCCGTCCAATCCGAGCTGCCGCTTCAACAATTTCGGCCATTACCGTGCTTGACATTGCCAAACCCTCTGCGTCGGGCAGGTCGGCGGCTGTTGCTGCCTCAAATGCCTCTTCGTACCGGCCGAGCCCGTTGAACAACACCGCTCGTGCATACTGCGTCACGGCAACCCCCTGGCCTTCGCCAGTCTGCTGCACGAGCTGGAGCGCTTCGTCCATCAGTCTCAAGGCCTCTGTTTCCCGACCTTGCCACGCGGCGACGAGGACAGGGCCGTAAGGCGGGGGGGGCGTTCCGATCGCCTCACTAAGGGTTCGAAGTTCCTCGAGAGCCTGTATCGCAGGAACGAGCTGCCCAAACTTCGTATAGGCCGAGAGCCGTACCGTTAGCGCAAACGGAAGCACCCTGAGCGCCCCGGCATCGCGAGCGAGAGCCACGTGACGAGCGGTGAGAACATCACATGACGCATCATCAAAGAGAATCCATGCGACCACTCCGGCATGCCACAACCAGCGGAGTTCTTCGTCATGAGAAATCTGCTTGCCACGGAACGCACTGACGGCCAGCTTCAAGATCGGTGCGGCGGCGGCATACCCGCCGACAGCAGCGGTGGCCAAACCTTTCAGAAGTAGATCGGAGGCTCGTGGTTCTCGAGCTGGAGGTGGTAGAGCCAGTGCCGCCTGGGCCACTTCCTGTAGTCCGCCCTCGCGGGCAAGTCGCCCGGCGAACAGTGCTGCCCATAATGCGTCCAAGCAGGCCTCGCGTGCGAGATTGGCGTCAAGCGGCACAAGACCATTGACCGCCTTGAGGAGCAGGCGCGGTGAGTTGCTTCCTCGGTTCTGGGCGTACGCAATCTGGGCGCGGAGCAGATCCGCCTTGGCACGGTCCAAGGCTCCGATTGGTCCGCTCCGAGCCAGCGAGATCAGCCTGAGGGCCGCGTCCTGAGCGCCGCTCTCGTGCTTGGCGCGGGCCGCGGCCAGAGCCCGCTGCGTCTTAAGCGCCGGATCGGCGGTCAACTCGACCGACCGCTCAAGGAACGCCGCTGCAGCTGCCAGTCCCCCAAGTTCTTGGGCTCGACCGGCCGAACACTCCAGTTCTGAGGCAACTTCTTCATCAGGACCGAATGTGGCCTTGGCCCGATGCCAGGCGCGGCGATCCGGATCGACCTCTGCATCTGTCACTTCCGCTAGTGCGGCATGAACGTTCTGCCGATGGCTGAGTGGCGAAGCCCGGTACACCACCGAACGAACGAGCGGATGACGAAATACAACTCGTGGGCCGATGTCGACCAGTCCAGCAACGTCGGGGTGGTCGGCAGCATCGATGTTCACTCCGATCAGCTTTGCTGCGTTCCAGAGCAGAGCCGAGTCACCGAGAGGTTCTGCAGCGGCAACCGTCAGCAACAGTCGGGTATCGTCGGGGAGACGTTCGACTCGCCTCAGGAAGCTGTCCTCGATCCTGCCTGCAAGCGGCGGGATGTCGGGCAACCCGTATCCACCCGCCAGCTCCACCGCTGAGAGTCCTCGCGGCAGTTCCAACAGGGCCAGCGGGTTTCCCCGCGCTTCGCTCAGGATCTGCTCGCGCACTCGGTCGTCTAGGGGCCACGAGATCGCTGAGTCGAGGAGTTCCCGAGAATCTGGATCTGGTAGACCCTCCACGACGAGTTCTGGAAGTCCGATGAAGTCATCGTTCGATTCTCGAGCTGCGATCACCAACAGAACGGACTCCGCCATCAACCGGCGTGCCGCGACCCCCAGCGCCACCGCCGACGCGCGGTCCATCCACTGCGCGTCATCAACCACGCAGACGAGCGGGTGTTCTTCGGCAGCGTCAGAGAGCAAGCTCAAAAGCGCCAGCCCCGCCAGAAGGCTATCGGGGGCAGGGCCAGATTTCCGGCCGAATACCGTCGCCAAAGCATCGGACTGAGGAGCCGGGAGCCTATCTAGGTGACCGAGCATGGGCGCTACCAGCTGCTGTAGCATGGCAAATGCGAGTTCCATTTCGGACTCGACCCCGACTGCTCGGGCCACCCTGAAGTCCGCTGCCGACTGGATCAGGTCCTCGAGTAAGGCCGTCTTACCGACACCCATGTCGCCGCGCAACACAACCGCTGCGCTATGTCCGCTCCGCACTCCCTCGATCAGATCGTTCAAGTACTCACGCTCACGCCGGCGCCCGGTTAACACCATCAGGGTTCCGGCACTCGACGGACACCACCAGGTGGCCGTGCGACGGGTGAGACGATGTGTACCCCCCTGGTAAGCAGGGCTCTCACCCCGGGACCACCTCCGACACGCCGATCACTTGGCCGCTCATCCAATTCCGGAGAATGGCAGGACGGCCTGTGACTTCGTCTGCGATTGCCGCTCACTCCCGCCGGGCGTGACACCGTTGGACCCCTTGGGCTCCGCGCCAGACCGAAGAATGACATCCCCGGTCTCGCTCGCGCCGCCCAATGCTTCATTGTCTCGGCACCCCTAGGAGGATTAAGTCTCTTTATAATGACGGCCCAACGTCAGCCGGGCAATGTTGCCTGCGTCAATTCTGCCACAGCGGTTTTCTCGCCGATAAGGTCACGTAAGGTCATGTCGACCCAAATGAAAATTCTGGGGGATCCCACTTTGGGCCTCTGACCTGGGCCTTTCGGTGGAGGTGAAGGGACTCGAACCCTCGGCCTCTACATTGCGAACGTAGCGCTCTACCAGCTGAGCTACACCCCCGGAGACCCGACGAGCCTACCCGACCCTGTCGAGACCTCCGTCGCCGAGCGAGTACCCGAGCCGCTCCCTGCAAAAGCGCTGAGGACACCTATCCCAACCGTGAGTCATCACGGCCCGGTGGTAGTGGTCGTGGTCGGCGGGACGGTCGTCGTCGTCGTCGTGCTCGTGGTCGTCGTGGTCGTCGTGGTCGTCGTGGTCGTCGTGGTCGGCGGGACCGTCGTGGT
>JBKQUM010000058.1:0-15818 GCA_052140165.1 Acidimicrobiales bacterium | reverse complement strand
CGACCTGGCCGTTCCCGCCGGCCGTCTCGTCCAGCCTGTCCTCGGTCTTGCTCACTGCTCCACCTGCTTCGGCCCCTGACGGGACGCGGTCATCGCCCGCGCCCACAGCTCGAGGGAGCGCAGGGCCATGGCCTCGTCCTTGTCGGGCAGGTGGCCGGCGATGGAGATCAGGTAGGCGTCGACGGCGCGGTCGGCCTCGGCCAGCGTGCGGACGCCCTCGTCGGTCAGGCGCAGTGCCACCCGCCGGCGGTCGGCGTCCTCCTGGCGGCGGTGGACCAGGTCGCGGGCGACGAGGCCGTCGATGAGGGCGGTGATGGAGGGGCGCCGCACCGCGAGCCGGTCGGCCAGCCCCGAGGCGGCCGCGGACCCCTCGGCCAGGATGCCGAGGACCCGGTACTGGGGCAGGGTGAGGTCCATGCCGGCCAGGGCGACCTCCACCCGCTTCGAGAGCCAGGCCGCGACGCGGCCGTAGGTCCCGAGGACGGGGGGCGCGCCGCCGGCCGGCTTGGTCCCGGTCGAGGCGGTGGCGCCCGGCTTCCGGCGTGGCGCCGCGGCGGCGGAGGGGGTCGAGGTCACAGACACTTCGAGCATCTTACAGTTAGAAAGGCTAACTATGTGGGGGTGGCCGGCGCCTTCCGCGGCCCGATCCACTCACGTCCCCCCATGGGACCCCCACTCGGGATCGAGCTGGCGCAGGAACAGGTCGCAGCGTTGCTCCTCGTCGGTCTCCCCGATGGCGCCGGCGGCCAGCTGCAGGGCGTGCAGAGAGCGCAGGAAGCCGCGGTTCGGCTCGTCGCGCCAGCGCACATACCCCGAGCCGCGCCAGCCGGCGGCCCGCAGCGCATCGAGACCGCGGTGGTAGCCCACGCGGGCGAAGGCGTACCGGTCGATGGGCTCGGTGGCGATCTCGGCCAGGTCGGCCCAGGCCTGGAGGCAGCGCGGGTCCTGCGCCGCCACGGCGGCCACCGCCGCCCGACGCTGGTCCGGCGGGAGGGACCGGGCCGCGTCGAGGGCGGCGGCCAGCTCGGGTGCGAGGGGGTCGAGGACGGTCTCGGGGCTGCCGGAGGTGAACTGGACGGAGTGCTCGGGGGTCACACGGCCATGTTATGAGGGCATGCCGGAGAACGGTCGGGGGGCGCCGCCCGCGGGGGAGCGGAATGTCGGAGCCGAAAGACCCCGCTGTACTCTTCGCGCCGTGGCGATGCCTGACGACCCGTCGAACTCCTTCGGCCACCACCCCGGCCTGCGAGATCGCGAGCCCGAGGCGAGGGAGCTGGCCGACGCCCTGCGTCGTCTGATCCGCCTCTCGGTCAGCACGGCACCGCCGGCCTCGGCGACGGCGCGGTTGGCGGCGCAGCTGGCCGCCGTGGCCGACGAGCTCGAGACGTACCGGCCCGAGGTGCCGTTGCCCCGCTTCATCCCGCCGGAGGAGGACGGCCCGCCCCGGGAGCCGCCGCTCGGGGGCGCCATGCCCTACGACGTCGTCGTCGGGCCGTTCAACCCGATCGCGCCGCCGGTCGTGCTCGATTTCGAGCCGCCCAAGGCGCTCGGCCGGGCCGTCTTCGACGTGACGTACGAGGGGGCGCCGGGCTGCGTGCACGGTGCCGTGCTGGCGGCGGCGTTCGACATCATCCTCACCGCGGCGAACGCGCTCGAGGGCTCGGTGGGGCCGACGGTTCGCCTCGCCCTGCGCTACCTGCGACCGACGCTGACCGACGTGGAGGCCGTCTTCGAGGGGTGGGTCACCGAGGTGACGGATCGTCGCGTCTTCAGCAAGGGTCGCATCGTGCAGGACGGGATCGTCACGGTGGAGGCCGAGGGGGAGTTCGCCATCTTCAACCAGGAGTCGGTGAGCCGGATGGCGTCGAGCCGGCGCCGATCCTCCGAGGCCGCCCGGAGCCGGCGTGACGCGACGCCCGCAGGTGGCGCCGCGGCCGACGCCGAGAGCGGCGGCGTGGTACCGACGGGGGAGTAGCGCCAGCCGGTGGCGCGCCAGTCGTTGCAACCCTCCCGGCATCCGGCCGACTACCCCTTCACGCACCGCGTGCGGACGCGCTTCGCCGAGACGGACGCCATGGGGATCATCCACCATGCGGCCTACCTGCCGTACCTCGAGGAGGCGCGGGTCGAGTATCTCCGGTCCATCGGGCATCCGTACGACTCGGTGCGTGCCGGCGACGCCGCCTCTGGTGAAGCCAATGGCCGGGACTTCGCCGTGCTCGAGGCCTCCGTGGAGTACCGGCGGCCGCTGCACTTCGACGACGAGGTCGACGTGGCGCTCCTGATCGGCGCCGTCACGGGCACGACCTTCCAGATCGCCTACCTGCTCTCGGTCGGCGGCGAGGCGCGCGCCACGGCGGTGACGGTGCACGGGTGCGTCGACGGCCGGGGCCGGCCCGCCCGCCTCCCCGCCTGGGTCAGGCGGTTCGAGAACGGCTCCTAGCAGTGCCGCCCCGCTCCGGCGGGGCCGTCACAGCGACGACACGAGCCGCCCGAAGGACTCCGCCATGGCCCCTTTCGCCGCCACGGGGTCGTCGGCGCGTGCCACGACCATCCCCGCCTGCATGATCGCACCGAGGAGCAGGTTCGCCAGCGGGTCGACCTCGGCCTCCTCTATCCGGCCCAGCTGCGCCGCCACCGCCAGCACGGCCTTGATCGTGCCGAAGGCGTAGCGCTCGTCGAGCTCGTGCCAGACGTCCCAGCCCAGCACGGTGGGGCCGTCGAGCATCACGATCCGCTGCACCTCGGGGTTGACGCACTGGTCCAGGAAGGCGTCGAAGCCGAGCTCGAGGATCCGCACCGGGTCGGTCTCGCCGCTGCTGGACGCGACCGCCAGCACCTGGGCGGTGAGGTCGTCCTCCACCGCCTCGAACGTCGCCCGGAACAGGTCGGTCTTGGAGGGGAAGTGGTGGTACAGGGCGCCGCGGCTGACGCCGGCCGCGCCCAGGATCTCCTCGGTCGAGGTCGCCGCGAAGCCCCGCTCGGCGAAGAGGCGGCGGGCCGTCGCGATCAGCCGGCCCCGTGTGGCCTCGGTGCGTTCTGCCTGCGTGGGCACGGCGGAAGCCTACTCCCTCTTTACAAACAGACTGTTGGTATGTATGGTGTCTCACCATGACCTCCCCTACCGAGACACCCACCGCACACACATCCGACGCCGCGGCCACGCTGCTGCCGCGCAAGCCGATCCGCCTCGAGCGGGGCGACGTCGCCTATGTCGACCAGGGTGACGGCCGGGCTCCGGCCGCCCTCTTCGTCCATGGCGTCCTCGTCAACGCCGACCTGTGGCGCAACGTGATCTGGGACGTCGGCGACGCCCGCCGCTGCATCGCCCCCGATCTGCCCGCCCACGGGGCGACGCCGGCGCCGGACGGGGATGGCGCCACGACCGACCTGTCGCTCAACGGCCTCGCCGCCATGCTGGACGAGCTCTGCGCGCGGCTCCGGCTGGACCGGGTCGATGTGGTCGCCAACGACACCGGTGGTGCGGTGGCGCAGGTCTTCGCGGCCCGCTTCCCGCAGCGCATCCGCACTCTGACGCTGACGAACTGCGACGTGCACGACAACTTCCCGCCCGAGCCGTTCAAGCCCTTCGTCGCACTGGCCGAGGCGGGCGAGTTGGGTCCGATGGTGGCGGCCATGGCCGGCGACCTGACGGTGGCCCGTTCCGAGATCGGGTTCGCGCAGGGATACGCCCGGCCGGACCGGCTCCCCGACGAGCTCCTGGCGAGCTATCTCGGCCCGTTCGTGCCCGACCAGGGCAGGGGGCTCGAGCGCTTCCTCGCCTCCTCGTCGGCGGCCGAGCTCATGGCGGTCGAGCCGTTGCTCGCCGAGCTGGACGTGCCGGCGCAGGTGGCCTGGGGCACGGCCGACCTGTTCTTCGAACCGTCGTGGGCCGAACGCCTGCGGGCCATGATCCCCGGCGTCGAGCGCGTCACCCTCGTTCCCGACGCCATGCTGTTCTGGCCCGACGAGAGGGCGGCCGACCTCGTCCCCCTGCTCCGGGGCTTCTGGGAGGCCCACGCCTGATCCGCCCCAATGGCGGTACCGTGACAGTGGTGAGCGACAGCGAGCGGATCGCGCATCTGCGCCGCGCCCGGGACCTGATGGACCTGCGCTTCGCCGACCCGCTCGACCTGGACCAGATGGCGGCGCAGGCCGGCTTCTCCAAGTTCCACTTCGCCCGCGCCTTCAAGGACGCGTACGGCGAGACGCCGGCGAACTACCTGACCCGCCGGCGGGTGGAGCGGGCCAAGGATCTGTTGCGCTCGGCCAACCTGACGGTGACGGAGGTGTGCATGCTGGTCGGGTTCTCCAGCCTGGGCTCGTTCAGCTCCCGCTTCTCGGAACTGGTCGGCATGACACCGAGCGCCTTCCAGCGCGCGTCGGTGGCGCGGGGTGGACCGCCGCCGATCCCCGGCTGCTTCGTCATGGACTGGTCACGGCCGCGGCCCGAGACGGGTCGCCAGGAGAGCAATCCCGGAGAAGCCTGAGCGCGGCGGCGCGCCGTACCCTGGTCGTCACAGCAGCAGCGCTCCCGCCGGCGACCATCCGTGGCGCCATTCACACCGATACGGAAGGAAGCACCAAGCCATGATCAGCCATTTGTCGCACACGAGCGTCTTCGTCCTCGACCAGGACTCGGCCAAGGCCTTCTACACCGAGAAGCTCGGCTTCGAACTGCGCGACGACATCACCATGGGGGAGGAGTTCGAAGGTGCTGGCGCCGGCTTCCGCTGGCTCACGGTGGGAGCCAAGGACCAACCCGACCTGCAGCTCATCCTGTCGTCGTGCGAGATGGGACGCTCCCCCGAGGCGGCCGAGCAACTGCGCGCCCTCGTCGCCAGCGGGGCCATGGGTGTCGGTGTCCTGTCCACCGACGACTGCAAGCGGACCTACGAGGAGCTGATGGCCAAGGGCGTCACCTTCCTCGCCGAGCCCGCTGAGCGGCCCTACGGGATTGAGGCGACGTTGCGCGACGACTCGGGCAACCTGATCAGCCTGACCCAGCCGTTCGCCTTCGATCCCGCAGCCATGGCGAACGGCTGACCCGTCCTGACCGCCGGGCGCCGGGACGGGGTGCCGCCTCGGGATAGGAACAGGGCACCCGAGCGGCCTCATAGACTCGCCACCTTGAGCGGCAAGGGGGGTCAGCGATGAGAGTTGCCGAGCGTGAAGTGCAAGTGCGGAGGTTCGTCGACGAGGTCTGGAATGGCGGAAACTACGAAGCGGCCGCTGATCTCTACAGCGAGAAATACAGCAATATGTTCGGAACGGGGCCGTCGGCCAAAATCGAGCCGATCCGCCGCTACCGCGAGGCGTTTCCTGATCTCCGCCTCGACGTCGAGGACCTGATTGTTGGCGGCGACACGGTCGTCTTGAGGGTCACATTCCGCGGCACAGACACCGGAGGATACGTGGGCCGAGCCCCGACGGGGCGGGCCGTGGATGAATGGGCGGTCACCATCATGCACTTCGTGGACGACAAGGTCGTCAGGGAATGGATTGGGGCCGACAAGCTCGGCCTTTTCATTCAGTTGGGGGTTCTGGACGACCCGTGGCCCAACTAAGTGTCCGATCCGGATCGTCGGACTCACGTTCGCGTTCAAGTCGGTCCGCTGTGCATCTGTGCTGGGGCCGCCATGGCCTTCGTCGCCGCCACGAATCTGCCTTGGTTCGGAGCTTTCGTAAGCGACAACCCAGAGCCCCACCACAGCGCGGTCTCGGTGACTCCGCTACCCCCAGACGCTCACACAGGTTCGGTGCCGGGCACTCAGAGCTGGGGTCATCTGCTCGTCGCCTGGTCGGCACTGCTCGGTGTCCTGGCCCTCATGGTTCTTGTCATCCCCGAACTGGTGGTACGGGTCTCCTACGACGAGGCATCCACATTGGGCTTCGACTGGGGAGCAATCGTGGGTCTCGGACTCGCGGTGCTCGCCTCGGTTGGAGCCTGGTTTGCTTGGGCGACGTGGACATGTCCGTCGTTGTGGGGACCTCATCCCTCTGCGGATTGACCGCCCCCGTTCACCGGCTCTGTGGCCACCCGAGATTGCAGCGCAACGCAGTGACAGGCTCACGTCGGCCGGCTCCTGGCGATCCGTTAGCGTCGGAACATCTCTAAAGAGGGATACGTGTACCCATGACCGCCACAGCCAGGATCGAGCATGTTCACGCGCCGACAGCGGAGCCCGAAGCCGTCCACGCCACCATCGAGCGAGATGGGGCGGTGATCCTCGAAGGGCTGCTGAGCGCCGAAGTCGTCGCCCGAGTCAACGACGAAGTCGGGGCGGCTCTCGACGTCGCCGATCCCGACGCTGAACTCTTCAACCCGATCATGAAGGCGTTCCATGGTCCGTGCACGAAACAGGTTTCGGGCGTCTGTGCACTCTCACCGACTTTCGCCACCGAGGTGATGTGCCACCCGATGCTCTTGGCCTTGTGCGACCGAATCCTGCTCCCTTCGTGCGCGCGCTACCAACTGAACCTCGGCCATCTTCTCCAACGCGGACCCGGAGCTGACGAGCAGTTGCTGCACCGTGACGAAGCCGTCTGGAGCGACGTGCCTCGGCCGGCGCCTGAGCTGCAGCTGGCCACCGTGATCGCCTTTGTCGACTTCACCCGTGCGAACGGCGGCACACGCATTGTGCCCGGCAGCCACCGCTGGCCGGACCGGAGCCTGTCGCCCGCAGAGCAATTCGCCCAGCCGCCTCCGTTGGCCGAACAGATTGCGTACGCGGAGATGCCTGCCGGCTCTGCGGTGGTCTACACGGGCGGGACCATCCATGCGGGAGGGTCCAATACCACCGAAGCCCCTCGGCGTGGTGCGCACCTCAGCTACTGCCTGGGATGGCTTCGGACAGAAGAGAACAACTACCTGGCGGTCCCGCCGACGATCGCTGCCGAGCTCCCGAGGCAAGCCCAAGAACTGCTCGGCTACGCCGTGCACGACAGCATCCCTCGAGGCGGCGGCTACCTCGGCATGGTGCACATGCAAGACCCTGTCGAGCTTCTCAGACGGCACAAGCTCTAGTAATAGCGGCGGGATACGCCGCGACAGGGTGCCGCCGAACGGCATTTCGGGGCGAGTGCTGCCCGGCAGCTATCAGTCGTCAGACGGCCGACGAAACCGAAGGAGTGCGGCCCAGATCAACGTGGCGGCGCCGACGAGCAAAAGCGACGATTAAGTGCCCCTGAGCATCCATACCGCCGTCGGGACGGTGGCTGCTGCCAGTCAGCTTCGGCTCACGGAACCAGGTTCTGTATGCACGCCTCAACGAGTGAGCGATACCCTTCTCCGGGGAGTGCCGGTTCGAACGCCGCACTAGGGGAGATGGCGATGCGACGCTGGGGCAAATCGAGAGCAAGGCGAAGGCTGCTGAGAACCGGGGGGACCATCGCCTTCTTTGGGAGCACGATGGCGCTGGGCGTCGCAGCCCCGTCGGGTGCGACCAGTGCCCCGACTCCCGTCACCAAGGCCAGCACAAGCACACGGGGTGTCTCGGCAAGTGCCATCAATGTGGTGTTCCCGCTCATCTCCTTCTCTAGCATCGAGGGGCAGTTCGAAATCGAGTCGGACGCCGAATACGGCGAGCAGACGAAGGCCATTCACCTGTTCGTGAACCAGATCAACGATGCAGGGGGGATACACGGTCGGAAGATCAATCCGTTGATCGAGGGTCTTGACCCGACGAACGCGGCCGAGCAGCGATCTTTGTGCAAGCAGTGGACCGAGGGCAACCCGCCCGTGTTCGCCGTCCTTGATGGTCTCGGAACACTGGAAGGGGTCAATCAGCTCTGTATTACCCAAGAAGGTCATACGCCGTTGCTCTCCCAGTGGACGACGACCACCAACTGGACCGATCTCGGCGCGCCGTACTTGTGGTGGACGGGGGCCGATGATGCCCCAATCCTCGCGGCCATCGTGAACTGGGGCCTCAGCTCGGGTCGCCTTGGCCACGGTAAGAAGGTCGGTGTCGTGGTCTCGGACCAGGCCAGCGACCAGAGCGCGCTCACTTCCTACCTCTTGCCCGACCTGAAGAAGATCGGCGTTGTCCCCCTGGTGGTGACGATAGCGGGGGACCCGAGCGCGACCGCGAGCACCGATTCGGACGCCACGCTGGCGGTTGAACGACTCAAGGCGGCGGGGATCCAATCGGTCATTCCCCTTCTGCCTGACAACGCCTTCACCCCCTACATCGGCGCTGAGACTTCGCAGGGCTTCTTCCCCAAGCTCCTCCTCAGTGATTACCAGTTCGAAATCGAGGTTGCTCTCGGGCTCATCCCCATCCCCTACGACAAGGCCCTCAACGGCCAGGAGGGTGTCACGGCAGAGACGCTCGGTGGGATCGACCTTCCGGTCCCCGAGTCACAAGGTGGATACGACCCGGGGGTACGGAGCTGCTGGGATGTCTGGCACAAGGCCTACCCACAGATTCCCAACGGCAATCTCAACGATGATATTGAAGAGCAAGGGCCGATTCAGGCCTGGTGTCAAGAGATTCGCCTCTTTGCCGATGCAGCCACGATGGCGGGCAAGAACCTCAATCGACGGACCTTCGTAGAGGCAATGTCGCGCATCACCAACTTTCCGGGCGGTTACTCTCCCGTCCTGACTTACGGACCGGACAAGTTCTACGGGCCAACGCAGTACCGGGTGGTCGAGGTCCATGACAATCACCCACCGACGAGCCTCTGCAAGCACGGCCCGGTTGGGTCACCCCCGGCAGGAGTCTGTTGGGTCGTCGAGCAGAACTGGACGCCGTTGCCCAACAAGGGATAAAGGTGGCCCACAGACCGATCGGGTCCATGACCGCGCCACGTGGGCTTTTGCGATCACGGCTCGTCCCGCGCCCCTGTCGGCAGAGAATCAGAGCCTCTACTCGGCGATCGAAACGGAGCCCGACGAATTACAGCAAGACGTGAAGGGCCTGACGGTCGATCCTCGACGGGGCAAGGTCTGCCCTACGCGCCTGGAGGGTGCCCCGTACGCCATCGGGACGGTGGGGCGCTCCGACACTCATGCCACGGCCGCCAGCCTGGCGAGGATCATCGTCACGCACTCTTCTGGTCTTGAGTCGCTTGTGTCAACGACCAGGTCGTAGTCGACACCCTCATGGACGACGGGCGCTTGCGACATTGCCATGCCGGGCTATGGAACTCGGCCTTCTCGGCTAAACGTTCTGATGCCGCATTGCCGCATTGCCGAATTTGGTGAAGAGCTCGATAACTCGCAGGTCGGCAGTCTCGAAGTTCGTGCGCCCAGCGACGTGCCCACCTCCGTTCCGGGTTAGGCGCGTCGCTTCGCGGGGGTCTTGACATCGTCCACGTTTCGTATAACCATATGGTTATGCGGACGACGGCCACCGCCCCGCTCACCGAGATCCAGCTGGACCGGGCCTTCGGGGCGCTGGCGGACCCCACCCGCCGGGCGATCCTGGCCCGCCTGTCCGAGGGCGACGCCGGCGTGCTCGACGTCGCCCGGCCCTTCCCGATGAGCCAGCCCGCCATCACCAAGCACCTGCGCGTGCTCGAGGACGCGGGCCTCATCTCCCGGCACCGGCGGGCCCGCCATCGCATGTGCCACCTCGAGCCGCAGCGGCTCAAGCAACTCTCGGACTGGGTTGGCTCGTACCGCGAGTTCTGGGAGACGAGCTTCGAGCGCCTCGACGAGCTGCTCGAGGAGCTGCAGGTGCCGGGCTCGCTATCGCCCGGTGCGCCCGCACCGGCATCGAGTCGTCAGCAGGAACCGCGCCATCGACAGGGATCCAACCGTCAACCGGGCAAGACAGGAGAAGGAGAAGGAACGTGACCACGACCAACACCGAAACCGAGATCACCCTGCCGGCCGACGAGCCGGTCATCGAGGTACGGCGCTTCCTGAACGCACCGCCTGAGCTCGTCTGGCAGGTCTGCACGGAGTGTGAGTACCTCCGACGCTGGTTCGGCCCCAGGCGCCTCGAGGTGTCCGAGTGCGCTGTCGATCTCCGTGTCGGTGGCACCTGGCGGATTGTGCACCGGGCTCCTGACGGGTCGGAGTTCGTCTTCTACGGCGAGTTCTTCGAGCTCGACGCGCCACACCGTCGGGTGGGGACGTTCGTCTGGGAGGGCGCTCCGGAGCATCAGGCCGTCGAGACCCTCGTGCTCGAGGCGGTCGAGGGCGGCACGATGATGACGACAACGACGCGGCACGACTCACTGGAAAGCCGGGACATGCACGTCGCCAACGGCATGGAGGAAGGGATCATCGACTCCATGGAGCGGATCGCCGAGCTCGTGGCGTTGGTGTAGAGGGGACATGAGGATCGGTGCCGCACGCCCGCCGTGTCACGCGGGGTGGCCGGGATGCAGCGGCGGCGCCGTACGGTAGGTAAGGATGCCTCCGTGCCCGCCTGCGACCGACCGGACGGCCCTCATCAGGAACGCCTCGTGGTCGCCGACCGAGAAGTGCCCGAGGATCTGGCCCTCCAGGCTCACGGCCGACTCGACGAGCAGGGGCGCCCCTGTGGAGCCGAGGCGCCAGTCGACCGACGCGAACTTGTCGACCCGGTCCCCGGTCTCCTCGCCGAAGAGGCGCGCCACGTCAACCTGGTCCGCACCGAGCAGGTGCAGCCCCATGCCCGAAGACCGCTCGGCCACGGAGAGCGTGTGGTTCACCTTCGAGACGCACACGAGGAAGTTCGGCGGGTCGATGCTGCACTGGGTCACGAAGCCGGCCAGGCAGCCGCTCATGTCGGCGTCGGCGGCCCGGACCGTCACCACGTAGAACGGGTAGTCCACGCGGTCGAGGAAAGGGGCGAGGTCCTCTGACTCGCTCACCGAAACCACCCCGACATGTTCCCGGGATCTCTGACCCGATCCGCCGTCCCGAATCCCACGCGAGCCTCCACGCCTCGAACCCGAGCACACCGAGCACGTCCGAGGGGTGCCGCGCTCGGGCGCGCCCGCTGTCACGCGCACCCGGCGGCACCCCGTTGAGGTTCCAGTACCCGCCTTGTGGGTACGCAAAACTCCTATGCGTGAACTGCGTGGCAGGGCAGCCCGGAGCCCGATTACAACGAGCGGGCGCTCGTAGGTGACCGTGGGCATCGGGCAGTCGGCGGGCGCCGGCGGGGCGCCCGCCGGGTTCGACGTCAAGAAGGGGGGGTTGGGCTCGCCGGCACAGGCGGTCGCACTGGCGACCCTGTGCGCCGTCCTGTTCCTCACCTTTCTTGACAACACGATCGTCAGCGTGGGTCTGGCCAACGTCCAGAGCGATCTGCACGCCGGCGTCACGTCCCTGCAGTGGGTGGTCAACGGCTACGCCCTGACCTTTGCCAGCTTCATGCTGGCGGCCGGGATGCTGGGCGACATCCTGGGCCGCAAGCGCATCATGCTGGCCGGGGTCGCGATCTTCTGCGCCGGGTCCGTCGTGGCCGCTCTGGCGAGCAACGTCGACTGGTTGATCGCCGGCCGGGTCATCATGGGTGTCGGCGCGGCCGCAAGCGAGCCCGGGACGCTGTCCATCATCCGGCACGTGTACCCCGACCGGGAGACCCGGGCCGACGCACTTGGGGTCTGGGCAGCCGTGTCGGGTCTGGCCCTTGCCCTGGGGCCGGTCATCGGGGGCGCACTGGTCGGGTTCTCCAGCTGGCGGGCCATCTTCTGGTTCAACCTGGGCTTCGGGGTCGTGGCGTTCGTCCTGGCCGCCGTCTTCGTGCCCGAGTCGTCGGACCGCCAGGGGCGCAACATCGACGTCGCCGGGTTCTTGCTGGGCGCGGCCTTCTTGGCGTTCATGTCGATCGCGGTGATCCAGGGGGAGGACTCCGGCTATACGGCGCCTTGGATCGTGACCCTGTTCGTCCTGTGCGCCCTGTCGGGCATCGCGTTCGTCATCACCGAGCACCGTGTCAAGAGTCCCATGCTCGACCTCACACTGTTCCGGCTGAAGCCGTTCGCCGGTTCGAACTTCGTGGCCTTCGTCGCCTATTTCGGTACCTTCTCCATCTTCTTCTTCACCGCGCTCTACCTTCAGGTGGTCGTCAACGCGTCGGCCTACCAGGCCGCCATCGATTTCCTACCCATGGCGGCCAGCCTGATCATCGTCTCCGCGCTCACAGGTCCGCTGGTGGCGCGGGTGGGGGCGAGGGGGCCAATGACGTTCGGGTGCCTGCTGGCGGGTGGGGGGATCCTCCTGGCCTCAGTGGTGCTCGATCCCACCGTCAGCTTCGGGACGTTGGGCTGGGTCCTCCCGATCGCTGGGATCGGCCTGGGCATGCTGCTGGTGCCGGTGACCTCCGTCCCCCTCACGGTGGTGCGCCCCGAGCGTTCGGGCATGGCTGCGTCCGCCACCAACACCAGCAGGGAGATGGGCGCGGTGTTCGGAGTGGCCATCTTGGGGTCCATCGTGAACGCCAAGCTGACCGGGGACCTGGCCGCGAAGCTCAGGGCAATCGGCATCCCTCCGAACTTCCAGAGTCTCGTCGAGCACGCGATCCAGACCGGCGGGGCCTCGAGTAGCGGCGCGGCGGGCAGCGCCGAGCACTCCAAGAATGCTGCCGTCGCCAAGATCGCCACCAAGGTCGTCAATGCGGCCTACGACGCGTTCGGCTCCGGGTTGCACGAGGCACTCGTCCTCTCAGGTTGCCTGATCCTCGCCGGTGCCGTGGTGGCGGCCCTCACGATCCATCGCCTGCCAGGTGGCGGGACGCTCGAGATCTAGCTGTTCCGCGGCCGTGACGGCCGCGCCGGTCCCTGACCCCGGGGCGGTTCGGACCATCGGGATAGATGCGCGGAAGCTGGGACACACGGCGCGGCGGACGTGAGTGGTCGCCGCGTGTCATGACGGGGCAGACTGCTCGGGTGGCAGTCTCAGGCGTCTTCACAGGGAGGTGAGCCACGCCACGCGCCACCGTGACGTGCCGCCTGTCCGTCACGGGCGCCGGTGACCGGCTGGGTCCCCGGCCAGTCCTGGGCGTTCAACGTGGCCCGGGTGGCCGAGCTGACGAGGATCCGGATCGGCTCCCGTCACACCGACCCGCGCTCGGGCCTCCCGCTCGATGTCTTCATCCCGGCAGCTGAGCACGACTGGGATGTCCTGGGGGTGGCGATCGAGGCGGTGCAACGGCACCTGGCCCACCCCGTCGAGACGATCTGGGTCGTCACCGCACTCGGGTCCAAGTCGGCCCGGATCGCCGAGGAGCTCGGCTGCCATGTCGTCGACGAGGACCGCATCCTGCCCATCGTGCGCGCCGACATCGACTACCGCGTGGGCTCGTTGGATCGATCCGGCTGGCTCTTCCAGCAGCTCTTGAAGCTCAGCGCCGATACGATCTCCCCTCAGGAGACGGTCCTCGTGCTCGACGCCGACACGGTGCTCGTCCGTCCCCAGTCGTTCACGAGCAGCGGGAGACCGGTGCTGTTCCACTCCTCCGAGTACCACGAGCCGTACTTTCACGCCTATCGAGCCGTGACCGGGTTGGAGCCGGCGTCTCGGGTGTCGTGCACGACACACCACATGCTGATGAACCGGCGGGTGCTCGCGAGCGTGAAGGCGCTGATGGAGGAGACCCGGTCAGTCCCGTGGTGGCAGGCGGTGCTGGACTGCTGCGACTACAGCTCCATCTCGGGGTTCTCCGAATACGAGCTCTACGGGAATTACCAGCTCACGTATGACGACGGCACAGTCCGTCGATGGTGGAGCAACGCGGCGCGACCGAAGGCGGAGCTGGCGCGACTCGAGGTCCTGCGGAACCGCTACGGTGCCAGCTTTCGCACCGTCTCCTTTCATCACTACCTCTGAGACGGCTCCCGGTCCGGGTCGCACGACACCCTCAATCGGCTCCCCGTCGGCCGTCGAGGACCGGACGCAGCTCCTCCAGCACGTCCCGCACGATGTCGTGCTGGACCCGCAGGAAGTCGAGGGCTTCGTCGGCCTGCTGGCGCAAGGCCGCGATCTCGGTCTCGCTCCGCCTCACGACCTGCTCCAGGCCATCGAGGCGCGTGAGAATCCGGCCCAGCTCCGCCTCCACCGCGTCGAACCGTCGGTCCGTCGCGCCGGCCACCAGCCGCCGCGCGTGCGCGGCCAGGGTCGAGCGGATGGTCGGGCGGCTCTCGGGCATGGTGGCGTTCAGGTTAGGGCGTTCGACATCAGGACCCGGATTGGTCGCGATACCACGTGATGGTCTCGGCCAGGCCTGCATCGAAGTCGATGGAGGCCTCGAAGCCGAACAGCTCGCGTGCCCGTGTGGTGTCCAGCCTGCGGCTCGGCTGACCGTTCGGCTTCGAGGCGTCCCATCTGATGGCGCCGCCGTACCCGACGAGGCGAGCCACCTTCTCGGCGAGGTCCCGGATGGAGATCTCGGACCCCGACCCGACGTTGACCGGATCGCCGCCGTCGTACCGCTCCAGGGCGAGCCGGAACGCGATAGCGGCGTCGCGGACGTGGATGAACTCCCGGGTGGGGCTGCCGTCGCCCCAGAGGACCACCTCGGGCGCTCCCGCTGTTTGCGCCTCGACGAAGCGGCGGATCATGGCGGGGATCACGTGGCTCGTCGTGAGGTCGAAATTGTCCCCGGGGCCGTAGAGGTTGACCACCAGTAGATGGATCGCGTTCATGCCGTACTGCTCGCGGTAGGCCTGGGACTGGACGAGGAGCATCTTCTTGGCCAGTCCATACGGTGCGTTCGTCTCCTCGGGATACCCGTTCCACAGGTCCACTTCGCGAAAAGGGACGTTCGTGTACTTCGGGTAGGCGCACACCGTTCCCGCGACCGCCACCTTGTCGACGCCATGGGTGCGGCAGGCCTCGAGCAGCTCAATGCCCATGATGGCGTTCTCGTAGAAGAACGTCCCCGGCTGGGCGCGGTTCGCCCCGATGCCCCCTGTCACCGCGGCAAGGTGCACCACCGCATCCGGTCTGACCTCGTCCAGAAGTTGGTCGATTTCGTCGCGGGACCTAAGGTCGTGATCGGCGCTGCCGACGCCCACCACCTTGGCGTGGGCGTCGGTCAGTTCGCGGACGATGTTCCTGCCGAGAAAACCGGTGCCCCCGGTCACCAGGACCTTCGTGCCGGCGAGGTCCATCAGGCGACGGTCCCGGAGTCGCGCGAGACATCGATCACGATCGACTTCGCGGGGCTGGACAGCGGCTCGGTCGACCTGAAGGCGGGTCCCCCGTCGAATTTCATGACGAACGGGCCGTGGCCGAGCCCCGCCGCTGTGTCGCCTGCCGTGTGCCCAAGGCAGGGCGTGCCGGCGATCTGCCAGGGCTGGTTCCCGAGCTGTCCGTTCCGGCCGAGTTCGCGGTGAGTGATCATCCCAAAAATGTCTCCGATGTCGGCCCGGACGCTGGTTCCGGACCATCCGATGGACCCTCCTGCGGGCGATGGCGCCTGCCGAGTATGCCCGCGCCGTGCGTTTGCCGCACGTTTTGCACAATTCGTGATCGGACTTAATTACCAGAGACAACGTCTGCGGGAGGTCCACATAATGATCGATAGGCAACGGGGGGCGCGGGCCGTGAAGGTCTGCGAGGAGGAACGCCATGTGGCACGTGGAGCGCCGCCGTCCGCGACACGCCCGAGGGGTGACTGCGGGATTCCCCGGGCCGATCCTCCGGGGCAGCATCCGCCTTCGGCTGGCCGCGTGTGTCGGAGCGACGTGCCTAGTGCTCTGCGCCGGCGTGGCCCTGGGAGTCCCGGGAGGGCGGCAAGCCGGGGGCTCCACGACCGGTGGATCTCTGGGCCTGTCCATCGCCTCCTACGACGGCGACAGTGTGACCGCGACACCCAGCGAGTCTGCGCTCGCCGGCACAGACGTTACCGACCAGCTAACGGTCTCGAACA
>JBKQUM010000057.1:0-16491 GCA_052140165.1 Acidimicrobiales bacterium | reverse complement strand
CTCATTCAGCTCGCACTCGGTTTCGTGCTCGAGCACCCGGCCGTGACGTCTCCCATCATCGGGCCCCGCACCATGGAGCACCTCGAGTCGCAGCTCCCCGCGCTCGAGCTCCGCCTGGGGGTGGACGCGCTCGACCGCATCGACGAGATCGTCCCGCCCGGCTCGGACCTCAACGACACCGACGTCGGCTGGGTGCCGGCAGCCATCGCGGACAAGGAACTGCGCCGACGCGCCCGCTGACCACGGCGGCCGCCATGCCGCTCCGCACCGCGCCACCGTCCACCGTCCACCGTTACGATCGCCGCCCGAGGGAGGGCACATGAGCACGACGCGGAACGGTGAGGTCGAGATCCACTACGAGACGTTCGGTGATCCGAGCGCACCGACGCTGCTGCTGGTCAACGGGCTGGGGTCGCAGTGCATCAACTATGCGGAGGAGTGGTGCCTCCTCTTCTGTGCCGAAGGCTTCGGGGTCGTCAGGTTCGACAACCGCGACGTCGGGCTCTCGTCGAAGCTCGACGGGGTGGACTACGCGCTGGCCGATATGGCCGATGATGCCGTCGCGGTGCTCAATTCGGTGGGCGTGGACAGGGCGCACGTGATGGGCTGCTCAATGGGCGGAATGATCGTCCAACGGCTGGCCATCGACCACGCCGATCGGCTCTTGTCCATGACGTCGGTGATGTCGAGGACCGGAGAGCCGGGCTACGGCGACAGTTCCGATGCGGCCCTCGCCTTCCTGATGGCACCCCCGGCCGAATCGAGGTCGGCCTACATCGACCACCAGGTGGCCGCGCATCGGGTGTACGGATCGAAGCCGGAGTGGCTCGACGAGGACGCCATCCGGGCCCGGGCCGCCGCCGCCTACGACCGCTGCTTCTGCCCGGCGGGGATCGGCCGCCAGATGAAGGCGGTGGGGCGCGACGGCTCCCGTTCCGACGAGCTGGCGAAGCTCGAGCTGCCGGTGCTGGTGATCCACGGCAGCAGGGACACCCTCATCGACCCGAGCGGTGGGCGTCGCACGGCGGAGCTCGTTCCAGGGGCCCGGTACGTGGAGATCGACGGCATGGGGCACGACTACCCACAGGCGGTCTGGCCGCAATGGGTCGCGGCCTGGTCGGAATTCGCCCACGCCGCCACCGCCGGCTGACGTCACGAGCGCCCGATCGGCCGTCGGCCGGGTCGGGCCGGAGCACCTCACGGGAGGGCCCTCCCGGCGCTCAATGGGCGAGTCCATCGGAATAAAGGATGCAAACAATCTGTTCTAGCTGGTTGACAGATAGTACCGAGGGCGCCACCCTGGGTGTCAGACATGGGAAAGAGGATTGCTATGCGTTTGGCCAAAGACGACCTGCGGGAACTGGATCTCTTCTCGGACACCAGCCGCTCGGAACTGGCTGACGTCGCCCGGCAGCTCACGATGCTGACCGTTCCGGCCGGCAAGGTCCTGGTCCGCGAGGGTGAGCGCGGCGACGAGTTCATGATCATCTCCGAGGGCGAGGCGGAAGTGCGCCAGGGTGGCCGGACGATCGCCCGGATCGGTCGCGGCGGACTCGTGGGTGAGATGGCTCTGCTCGAGGCGAACGGCCGTGGCCGGCGCAACGCCACCGTGACGACCGTGACCGACGCGGTGATCTACGTCGGCTCACCGAGGGAATTCCGCCAGATCATCGAGATCGCCCCCTCGGTCGCCGAGAAGGTACAGCGGACGGCCGCCGAGCGGACGGCCACCGAGACGGCCACCGAGCGGACGCTGACCGCCGCCTGAGGCGCCCTCTTTGACGGCCCGGCCGTATGATTCCGTCGTGGTCGCGGAACGACCGGAAGAGGGGTCGGTGCCGCCAGAGCCTGGTTCGGACGACACGGGCGAGCGGGGCACCACCAAGTCGAGACAGCCGTCCGGGGCGGGCGTCGATCCGTTCAGCCCCGCCGGCATCGCGATGCGCGAGCTGATGAAGACGCAGTTGGTGGAGAGGTCCGCGTGGAGCAGGCGCACGGCGTGGTTCGTCCTGGCCGTCCTGGCCGGAGCGCTGCTTGCGGTGGTCCTCTCCACCATCCACTGATCAGTTCCACCATCCACTGATCAGCTCCACCATCCACTGATCAGCTGACCGAGCGGCGGAGAGGCGCCGGTCGGACGCCGGTGCTCCGGCTCGGCTGCCCGTCGTCAGCTCGTCCCGAACATGTGCAGCGTGCTGCCGCACTGCCCGCGGTACACGACATCGATCGTGACGGAATCCCCCTCCGGGTCGTCGACGTCGCGCGGCACCGCAATCGTGCGGAATCGCGCCTCGTCGGCGACGCTCGCGCTGCACCGCGGGCAGCAGGGTTTCGCCGACGGGCCCGCGGCGGGGGCGCCCGTCCCTCCCGGGCCCGACGGGTCCGACACCTCGGCCAGGAGCCGGGTGACCTCCTGGCGCACGCGCGCCGGGCTCGCCCCCAGGCTGGCCAGGACGGTGGCACCGGCACCTTGTCCTTCGCGCACGATGCCGAGGAGGAGGTGCTCCGTGCCGATGTAGCTGTGGTTCAGCAGGCGCGCCTCCTCCTGTGCCAGCGTGAGCACGGACCGGGCCCGATCGCTGAAGCGTTCGAACACCGTGCTCAGGACACCGAGGCGAGTGTCGGCCTCGAAGCCGTCAGTTCGCCGGGTCGCGTCAGAGGCCGGCCAGCCACCGCAGGACCTCCTCACGTCGGGTCAGGGCGATGAAGTGGCCTTCGCCGGGGTAGAGGACGAGGGACGCCCCGGGTATGCGATCGGCGAGCGTCCGACCCCACGCCTCGGGCACCAGTGTGTCGGCCGTACCTTGATAGACGGTGATCGTCGCCGACAGGTCCTCGGGGGCGAATCCCCAGGGGGCCACGGCGGCCAGGTACTCGTCGACGACACCGCGGCTCTGTGCTGCCCCCTCACCGAGGACGGTGGGCAGCCACCCACCCAGTGCACCGACCGCCGTGGCTTCGGCCCGGGTCTGCCCGTGGAGCGAGGCCCGCAGCAGCGCCCGCGGCGCGTGCCTGGCGAGCAGGCGGGTGCCGGCCGCCATCACCCGCACGGCCACCGGTGCCCTCCGGGCGAGGACGGCCAGGGCACGATCGAGCCGGTTGGACTGCGTGAGCGTGGCCGGGTCGTCGAGTGGTGGACAGCCGGCGATCACGGCACAGCCGCTGACCCGTCCCCCCAGTTCGAACGCCGCGGCGAGTGCGTACTGGCCGCCCTCGGACCAGCCCATCACGCCGATCCGTCCGACCTCGAGGTGCTCGAGGAGTGGCAGCAGGTCGGCGCGCACCCAGGGCAGCACTCCGTAACCGGGCAGCCGGTCCGTACCGTGGATGCCGGGCCGGTCGGGAGAGATCACGCACAGACCCAGGGCGCGGGCGATCTCGTCGGCGGGGCTCACGTCGTGACCG
Source organism: Acidimicrobiales bacterium (assembly GCA_052140165.1). Lineage (GTDB taxonomy): Bacteria > Actinomycetota > Acidimicrobiia > Acidimicrobiales > RAAP-2 > Bog-473. Next base: position 13,086 of record JBKQUM010000057.1, on the reverse strand, counting down.
CTCACCAGCCCGCCATGGCAGCTCAGCACCGGCGGCCCGGCGGGGTCGCCATAGATCGCGTAGGCCAGGGTGCGGCCGTCGGGGAGGGTCAGGGTGTGGTCACCTCGCGCCGGACGCACTGACGACGGCCTCAGCGCGCGGTCCGGGGCGCCAGGCAGGGCACGGTTGTGCACCTGGTGGCAGGCCCTTGCACGCGAGCGATCTTAGGAGCCCCGTCGAGGCTCCGACCTGTGTGGTGCCCTCCCGTCAGGGCACGCACCCTGGGGCTCCCGGTTGACCTGCGCCCTGAAATAGTTATAATAACTTCACTATTATGGTTTTACAACAAATACCGCAGATCGAACTGAGCCGGGGCCGGCGCATCGGGGTGTTGCTCATCTGCTGCATGAGCCTGCTCATCGTCGGTCTCGACGTGACGATCGTGAACGTCGCGCTGCCCTCCATCGGGCGGGACTTCGGCTCCTCGGTGTCGGGTCTCCAGTGGACGGTGGACGCCTACACGCTGGTGCTGGCCAGCCTGCTCATGCTCTCGGGTTCGACGGCGGACCGCTTGGGGCGCAAGCGGACCTTCGTGATGGGGCTGGTGATCTTCTCCGTCGGCTCGCTCCTGTGCAGCCTGGCCCCGGACCAGACGACGCTGGTGGTGTTCCGCATGATCCAGGCCATCGGGGGCTCCATGCTCAACCCGGTGGCGATGTCGATCATCACCAACACCTTCACGAACCCGAGGGAGCGCGCCCAGGCGGTCGGCGTCTGGGCGGCGGTGGTCGGCGTCAGCATGGCCCTCGGCCCGGTGATCGGTGGCGTGCTGGTCACCTCGGTGGGGTGGCGCTCCATCTTCTGGATCAACATCCCGGTCGGAGTGGCTGCCATCGTGCTGACCCTGCGCTACATCCCCGAGTCGCGGGCACCGAGGGCGCGCCGGATCGACGGCGTGGGGCAGGCCCTGGTCATCGCGCTCCTGGCCTCGTTGACCTACGGCATCATCGAGGCGCCGGACCGGGGCTGGGGCTCACCGGTCATCGTGACCGCGTTCGTGGTCTGCCTCATGTCCCTGATCGCGCTGATCCGGTGGGAGGGGCGGTGCGACGAGCCCCTCATCGACCTCCGATTCTTCAGATCGGCGCCGTTCTCCGGCGCGGCGGTCATCGCCGTGGCGGCCTTCGCCACCCTCGGGGGCTTCCTCTTCCTCAACACGCTGTATCTCCAGGACGTGCGGGGGCTCTCGCCGCTCGAGGCCGGCCTGGCCACCTTGCCCATGGCGGTCATGACCATCGTGCTCTCGCCGATCTCGGGCCGGATCGTCGGGACGCGTGGATCGCGCATCCCGCTGCTGACCGCCGGCACCGCGCTCACGGTCAGCTGCGTCATGCTCAGCCAGATCGGCGCCACCACGTCGTTCGCCTGGCTCTTCGCCGCCTACGCCGTGTTCGGCATCGGCTTCGGGTTCGTCAACGCACCCATCACCAACGCCGCCGTCTCCGGCATGCCACGGGCGCAGGCCGGTGTCGCCTCCGCCGTCGCCTCGACGTCACGCCAGGTCGGGGCGACCCTCGGCGTGGCGGTCGTCGGTGCGCTGCTGGCCTCGGCCCTCGGTCGTTCCGCCGGGGTGCACGCCGCGGTGTCGACGCATGCCGGCTGGCTGGTCCTCGCCGGGTGCGGCATCATCGTCCTCGTGCTCGGCCAGGTGGTGACGACGCAGTGGGCGCACCGGACGGCCGAGCGCACCGCACGCGAGCTCAATCCCGAATTCCTCGAGAGGCCGGCGTGACGGCGGCCGGCCGCCGGCGGGCGACCACACAGAAGGATGCCGCGTCGCGGGCCTGGTCGATCATGAGCGACCTCGTGCTCGACAACGAGCGGCGCCGTGAGGTGAGCGATGCCCTGGGCCTTCCCTTCGCGAGGGTCCGGGCCTTGCGCCGGATCGCCGCGTCTCCGATGACGATGGGGGAGCTGGCGGCCGCCCTCGGGACCGAGAAGCCCTACGCCACGATCGTGGTCGACGAACTGGAGCGCCAGGGGCTCGTCGAGCGGCGCAGCCATCCGACCGACCGCCGCGTCAAGCTGGTGGCGACGACCGCGCGGGGCACCGCGGCCGCCCGGCGGGCCAACGAGATCCTGGAACGGCTCCCGGCCGGACTGGCCATGCTCGCCGAGCCCGAGATCGAGGAGCTGGCCCGGATCCTCGATGAGGTGGCGCGCTCGACGGCCGACTGAGGCCCGGCGCCCGGCGCCGCCGGGCAGGGAGCTCTCCTCGAGCCGCCCCCACCGCGGGTCCGACGGCAGCGAGTACCGCTCGAGGAGTGTGCCAGGAGGTGCCCTACCGGGTCGCGTCCGCGATGACCTGTGGCTGGCGGGTGCGCTCCCGGTAGTCCCGCACGAACGCGGAGCCATTGAGCTCGACGAGCGACTGACGAAGCTGCGCCAGCTCGTCGCGACCGAGCTGGCGTTCGAGCTCCTTCTCTATGCCCGCCACGCTCTTGCGCAGGACGCGCCGGACGGCCAGGCCCCGCGTGGTGAGCTCGATCCGGCGCGAGCGCCTGTCGTCCGGGTCGTCGCGGCGCTCGAGGTAGCCCAGCTGCTCGAGCTCCCCGAGGAGGTAGTTCATCGCCTGCCTGCTCATGCCGGCCTCGGCGGCGAGATCAGAGGGGCGGCGTCCCTGGGGCCCGGGGTAGCGGAGGACGGCGGCGTGGGCCGGCACCAGGTCGGTGAAACCGGCCGCGTGCAGGTCCTCGTGCATCCGGTGCCGGATCGCGTCCACGGGCATCCGGAGGAGTGCGCCCATCAGCGGCTCGTCCTGCACCGGCTCACGCAGCATGATAAAGCTACTTTACAACTCTGCCCGTCACGCACTCACGGTGACGTTCCTCCTCGACGAGGTCGACACCGCTGGCGCGGCGACCGTCTTCGAGATCAGGGTGCCCGCGGGCGCCTTCGTCCCCCCTCCCCACAGCCACGACGGCTTCGACGAGAGCGTCTACGTGCTCGAGGGGGAATTCACCTTCGTCATCGATGGCGTGGCCCACGAGCTCGGCGCCGGCGAGGCCGGCTTCGTCGGCCGGGGGCAGGTCCACAGCTTCGACAACACGGGAAGCACAGATGGGGTGTTCCTGTCGGTGGCGACACCGGGCATCTTCGGGCCCCAGTACTTCCACGAGATCGCCGACGTCCTGGCGGCCGCACCCGACGCCCCCCCCGACCTCGGCGCCCTCTTCGGCGTCATGGCCCGCCACGGCCTCACCCCTGCCGTTCCCGGCGCGCCGGGGGTCGCAGGGTAGGAGGCAGCCCGGCGCTCAGGCCGTCTCCTGGCGCGGCATCGACTGGTGGGCGGGGACTGGATACTGCGGCAGGTCGTTGCTGGCCTCGATGATCTCCGCCTGCGTGCACCCCTCCGCCATGACGTTGGCCGACTGGTCGTCGGAGGTGGCGGGCAGTGTCGGCGCGGACACCACGGCGCGCCCCATGTGCAGCGTCGACGTGAGGTCACCGGCGTGGCTGCGTCGCCACGCCGAGATGTTGGGCGCGCGCACGCCGAAGCGCTCCTCGAGGAAGCGCAGCTGCGAAGTGTGGTCGAAGACCCCGGACGCGACATGGCCGCCCCGGCTGAACGGCGAGAGCACGAGCATCGGCACCCGGAAGCCCATGCCGATGGGCCCGGGGATCCCCTTGGCGTCGGCGGGCAGGTTCTTCGACAGGGTCTCGCCGGGGGTGCCGGCGGGCGCCGTGGGCGGCGGCACGTGGTCGAAGAAGCCGTCGTTCTCGTCGTACATGTGGAACACGACCGTCTTCGACCACACCGCGGGGTTCGACATGAGCGTCGCGAGCAGCTGGCTGGTGAACCACTCGCCCAACGCCGGCGGTGAGGAAGGGTGCTCGTCGTAGCCGAGGGGCGGGAGGATCCAGCTCACGGCCGGCAGCGTGCCGCGTGCGACGTCGGACACGAAGTCGGCTGGATACTGCGGCAGGAACGCCTTCTGGTACAGCGCGGAGGCGGGATCCTTGTACTGCGAGAAGTAGGGGAGGATGGCGTCGCCGATCAGCAGGCCGTGCTGCTCGAAGAAGGCGGGCGCGTACGCGGTGCCCTGCGGGTTGTACACCTTCCAGCTGACGCCGGCGTCCTCGAGCACCTCGGGCATGGTGTCCCAGCTGACGCTGTAGATGGCGTCGGAGTCCTCGTTGGTGATGAGCACCGGGCCGCCGGCGCGGCCCGTCGGGTCGATCGTGCCCGACAGGGCCATGAGACGGTTGGGGTGCGTCGGCCCGAGGACCGAGCAGTGGTAGTTGTCGCAGATCGTGAACGCGTCGGCCAGCGCGTAGTAGAACGGCAGGTCCTGGCGGCGGTAGTAGCCCATGGTGAGCACGCCCTGCTGCGGCCCCTCGAAGTCCGGGCGCGTGTGGGTCGAGACGAAGCTGCCGTTGTCGCCGCTGCCGCGGCTCAGGTGCTCGCCCTCCCAGCTGTGGTCGAGGTCGTGGGTGCACTCGCCGATGCCCGAGGCCGTGTCGAGGTGGAACGGGAGCAGCGTGGAGTCCGGCCCACCGGGCCACGTCTGGGCGAACGCGCCGAGGGAGCCCGACGGATGGTCGTCGAAGCCGCGCACGCCGCGGTAGGTGCCGTAGTAGTGGTCGAAGGAGCGGTTCTCCTGCATGAGGAAGACGACGTGCTCGATCGCCCCGAGGTCCGAACCCGCCGGCGCGGTCGAGGCCGCCGCCCGGGCTACGGCCGCCCCGGCGCGGCGGTCCCCGGCTGCCGCCGCCAGGACACCGGCCCCGCCGGCCGCCAGCGCGGCGGCGAGGAAGCGGCGGCGGTCGAAGCGGGGCGCGCGAGCCGTCACGGGCCGCCACACGCGACCGGCTCGCCGTTCACCACACCCTCTCGGGCAGAATCACGGTCAACCCCCCGGTTCACCCATCCATGGTTCGGATGCGCGGCCACCATAGGTGATGCCGGTCGCCCGCACCCGACCGCCCGGCCTGCGCCCCGGGGCGGCCCGACGCTGTAGGTTCCGCGTCCGGAGAGCGCCGCGCCAGGGCGGCGCTCGGGGGACCGGGGGCGCCGAGGTGACCACAGCCGACGAGAACCGCAGGGTGATCGAGGGGTTCTGGGAGGACCTCTACCGCCAGGACCTCGAGGCGGCTGCCGCCCGCTTCACGGCCGACGGCGAGTACACCGACGTCGCCACGCCCGGCGACGACGTCGCCCGCGGGCCAGCCGAGATCGTGCGGCGCCTGACGCTCGGCTGGGGCCCGCTGGCGGGGATGCGCGACGAGCGGCGGCACCTCGTGGCCGGCGACGACGCCGTGATGACCGAGCACGTCGAAGTCTGGGAGTGGCCGACGGGCGAGACGATGGCGCTGCCCGTGGCCTCGGTGCACGAGCTGCGCGGCGGCAAGATCACCCGCTGGACCGACTACTGGGACATGGCGCTTCTCGTGAGCTCGGCGCCCCAGTGGTGGTTCGAGCACGTCATGGAGGGCTGGAAGTAGGCCAACCGCGTCACGCGGGCTCTATCAGCGCCGGGTCGTTGTTGCGGACGTTGCCGACCTGGCGCCCGACCGGGTGGTGCACGACGGTCCCCGCCGGCGGCGGGAGGAGCAGCGCGCGCAGCTCCTCGGTGTCCTCGTTGGCCGGGTCGAGCCACAGGTCGAAGGTGGCGGGGTCGAGGATCACCGGCATGCGGTCGTGGATGCCGTCCATGTCCGCGCCGGCGGTCGTGGTGATGACGGTGCAGCTGAGGATGTACGGCGTGCCCGGCGGCGAGTCCTTGGGCCGCCAGCGCTCCGCCAGCCCGGCGAAGGCCAGCGGCTCGCCGTCGCCCCGGCTGAAGTAGTACGGCTGCCGCGCCCCGGTCGCCGGCTTGCGCCACTCGTAGAAGCCGTCGGCGGGGACGATGATGCGCCGCTCGCGGAACGCCTCGCGGAACGAGGCCTTGGTGGCCACCGTCTCGGCGCGCGCGTTGAAGAGGCGGCTGCCCGACGTCGTGTCCTTGGACCACCAGGGGATGAGGCCCCAGCGGAACGACATGAGCAGCCGCTCGGGCTCGCCCGTTGCCGCTCCTTCCTTCCCGGGCCCGTCCTCGCGCCGCGGCGGGCGGTCCCGGACGCCGAGCACCTCGTCGGTCGGCGCCACGTTCCAGCTGGGGCGGTGCTCGGGGTCGGTCCCCTCGGCCAGCGAGGCCCCGAAGTAGCGGGCCATCCGGGCCGGGGGGGTGAAGAGGGCGAAGCGGCCGCACATGCGGCCTGCATTGTGACCCACCGGGCCTGCCGGGGGCACTACAGCCTCTGAGCTGGGACTCTGCCTCCCCGAGCGGCCGGCACACGGTCTGGCTAAGGTGCGAACATATGTTCGCTTTCCCTGCAGAGGACCCGCCGCCCCCCCGTTCCCGGGAGCTCCCCGCCGGGCTGGCCGACCGGGTCCGCCCGGCGACGCCCGTGGCCGGGCGGACGCTGCCGGTGCCTCCGCCGCTGGCCCCGCTCTTCCCCGGGGGCTCCCTGCGCCGCGGGACGACCACCACCGTGGCGGGGCAGCCCGGCCACGGCGCGACGACGCTGGCGCTGGCGCTCCTCGCCGCGGCGTCGACGGCCGGCAGCTGGTGCGCCGCCGTCGGCCTGCCCGACCCGGGGGTGGTGGCGGCGGCCGGGCTCGGACTCGATCTGCGCCGGGTCGTCTTCGTGCCCCACCCCGGCAGCGGCTGGGCCGAGGCGGCCGGTGACCTCCTCTCCGGGGTCGACGGCGTCCTCGTGCGCCCGCCCGGCCGGGCCCGCCTGACCGCGGCGCGCCATCTGACCGCCCGGGCCCGCGAGCGCCAGGCGGCACTGGTGGTGCTGCTCGAGGGCGCCGGCGGCTGGCCCGAGGGCGGCGACCTCGCGCTCTCGGTGGGTGCGGTCGAGTGGGAGGGCGTCGGCCGGGGCCACGGGCATCTGCAGGGCCGCCGCGCCGAGGTCCGCGTCAGCGGGCGCCGCGCCGCCGGCCGGGTCACCGAGTGCTCGCTGTGGCTTCCCGCCGGCTCGGGCGCGGTGGCCCTCGCCCACGACGGAGGAGCCGGGGACGCGGGGACCGGGGGCGCAGGAGCCGGGGACGCGGGGGCCGGGGACGCGGGGGCCGGGGTGGTGGAGGGGCGCGACGGCCCCGGCGCCGGGCCGGAGGCGGCCTGAGCGAAACGGTGGAGAAGAAGACGTGGAACGGTTGGTCGTCATCTGGTGTCCGGAGCTCCTCGAAGAAGGGGCGAGAGGGGAGGAGGCCCGGCGCTTCGCCCGCGTGCTGGCGCGGGCCGGCGAGCTCTGCCCCTGGGTCCATCCGGTCCGGCTCGGGGTCGGCGCGCTGCCCGCGCGCGGCCCGGCCCGCTTCTTCGGCGGCGAGGAGGTGGTCGTGGCGCGCCTGGCCGAGACCGTGGGCGAGGAGGCGGGGATCGGCGTGGCCGACGGGCTCTTCGCCGCCCTGCTGGCCGCCCGCTCCGGGCTGATCGTCCCGGCGGGGGGGACGGCGGACTTCCTCGGGCCCTGGTCGGTGGCCACGCTGGCGCGGCCCGACCTGGCCGTGACCCTGCAGCGGCTGGGGGTCACCACCCTGGGGCAGTTCGCCGCCCTGCCCGCGGCGAACGTCTCGGACCGCTTCGGGGCCGACGCGGCCGCCTGCCATGCGGTGGCCCGGGGGGAGAGCGGGGAGCTGGTGGGGCTGCGCGACCGCGCCATCGAACGGCGGCTGCGCGTGGCCCGGGGCGAGGACCCCGACCGCGGGGCCGACGCGCCCCCCCGACCCTCCCAGCCCGGCTTCTTCGGCGGCGCATCGGAGGCCGACGCCCGCGCCGCCCGCTCCTTCGCCCGGGTGCAGGAGCGCCTCGGCACCGACGCCGTGCTGATGGGCCGCGTCCAGGGCGGGCGGGATCCGGCCGGCCAGTCGGTGCTGGTTCCCTGGGGCAGCCCCGACACCGACGCGGGCGCGGCGGGCGGCGCGCCGTGGCCGGGGCGGGTGCCGCCACCGGCGCCGAGCGACGTGCTGCGGACGCCGCGTCGCGCCGCGGTGGCCGACGCGGACGGCCGCGCCGTCGAGGTCAGCGGACGGGGGCTGCTCACCGGGGGGATCGAGCAGCTGTCGGTCGACGGCGGTCCCTGGCAGCCGGTCGTCGGGTGGGCCGGGCCCTGGCCGGTGACCGAGCGCTGGTGGTCGGTGCGCCGGCGCCGCGCCCGCCTGCAGGTGGTCACCGCGGACGGCGTGGCGCGCCTGCTGTGCACCGAGCGGGGGCAGTGGTGGGTCGAGGCGCTCTATGACTGAGGCCTATGCCGAGCTCCACGCCCACTCGGGGTTCAGCTTCCTCGACGGGAGCAGCGATCCCGAGGAGCTGGTGGCCGAGGCGGACCGGCTCGGGCTCGCCGCGCTGGCGCTGACCGACCACCACGGCTTCTACGGCGTGGTGCGCTTCGCCGAGGCGGCGCGCGTGTGCGGGCTGCCGACGGTCTTCGGCACCGAGGTGACGCTCGCCCCGGCGAGCCCGCGCACCGGCGAGGCCGACCCGACCGGGACGCACCTCGTCGTGCTCGCCCGTGACCCCGACGGCTACGCGCGGCTCTCGACGGTGCTGGCCGACGCGCACCTCGAGGGCGGGGAGAAGGGGAAGCCCGTCTTCACCCTCGACGCGCTGGCCCGCGCCGCGGGGGACCACTGGCTGGTGCTGAGCGGCTGCCGGAAGGGGGCGGTCCCCGCCGCGCTGATGGATGCCGGGCCCCGGGCGGCCTCCCGGGAGGTGGGGCGCCTCGTCGACGCGTTCGGCCGCGCCAACGTCGCGCTGGAGCTGTGGGACCACGGGGACCCGCTCGACACGGCGCGCAACGACGCGCTGGCGCATCTCGCCGTCGAGTGGAGCGTCGACGCCGTGGCGACCAACAACGTGCACTACGCGACGCCGGCCGGGTTCCGGCTCGCCACCACGCTCGCCGCGGTGCGGGCGCGCCGCCCCCTGGCCGAGCTCGAGGGCTGGCTGCCGTCGGCCCCGGCGGCCTGCGTGCGCTCCGCCGCCGAGCAGGCCCGGCGCTTCGCCCGCTGGCCCGGTGTGGTCGCGCGCGCCGCCGAGCTCGGGCAGGCCTGCGCGTTCGACCTGCGCCTCGTCGCGCCGCGGCTGCCGGACTTCCCCGTGCCCGAGGGCATGGACGAGCAGGGCTACCTGCGCCAGCTGGTGACCGAGGGCGCCACGGCGCGCTACGGGCCGCCCGACGACGAGCGGGTGCCCGGCGCGTGGAAGCAGATTGAGCACGAGCTCGAGGTGATCGGCGCGCTGGGCTTCGCCGGCTACTTCCTCGTGGTGTGGGACATCGCACAGGTGTGCCGGCGGCTCGACATCTACTGCCAGGGGCGTGGCTCGGCGGCCAACTCGGCCGTCTGCTACGCGCTCGGCGTCACCAACGTCGACGCGGTCGACCTCGGGCTGCTCTTCGAGCGCTTTCTCTCGCCGGCGCGTGACGGCCCGCCGGACATCGACGTGGACATCGAGTCGGGGCGGCGCGAGGAGGTGATCCAGTACGTGTACGAGCGCTACGGCCGGCGCCACGCGGCGCAGGTGGCCAACGTGATCACGTACCGGCCGCGCTCGGCCGTGCGCGACGTCGGCAAGGCGTTCGGCTTCACCCCCGAGCAGGTGGACGCCTGGGCGGGGGGCATCGACGCCGGGTACGGGCGCGGCCCGTCGTCGGCGGCCGCCGTGGCCGAGGCGGCGGAGCCGGCGCAGTCCCCGGGCGGTGGTGGCGTGCCACCGCTGGTGGCCGAGCTGGCGGCCGAGGTGCTCGACCGGCCGCGCCACCTCGGCATCCACTCGGCCGGCATGGTGCTGTGCGACCGGCCGGTGGTCGAGGTCTGCCCGGTGGAGTGGGGCCGCATGCCCGGGCGCAGCGTGCTGCAGTGGGACAAGGACGACTGCGCCGCCATCGGGCTGGTGAAGTTCGACCTGCTCGGCCTCGGCATGCTCGAGGCGCTGCACCGCATGGTCGACCTGGTGCGCGACTTCCACGGGGCCGAGGTCGACCTGGGGCAGCTGCCCCAGGAGCGCGCGGTCTACGACCTGTTGTGCCGGGCCGACACGGTTGGGGTCTTCCAGGTCGAGAGCCGGGCCCAGATGGGGACCCTGCCCCGGGTGCGGCCCCGCACCTTCTACGACATCGCCATTGAGGTCGCGCTCATCCGACCCGGCCCCATTCAGGGGCACGCGGTGAATCCCTACATCCGGCGGCGCCGCGGTGAGGAGGCCGTGACCTACCTGCACCCGCTGCTCGAGCCGATCCTCAAGCGCACGCTCGGGGTCCCGCTCTTCCAGGAGCAGCTGATGGAGATGGCCGTCGCCATCGCGGGGTTCAGCGCGGCCGACGCCGACGAGCTGCGCCAGGCCATGGCGGCCAAGCGCTCGGCGGCGCGCATGGAGAAGATGCGGGCGCGCCTCTACGACGGGATGGCGGCGCGCGGGGTGACGGGCGCGGTGGCCGACCAGGTCTTCGAGGCGCTCGCCGCCTTCGCCAACTTCGGCTTCCCCGAGTCGCACTCGGTGTCGTTCGCGCACCTGGTGTACTCCTCGGCGTGGTTGAAGCTGCACTACCCGGCGGCGTTCACCGCGGGGTTGCTCAACTCACAGCCCATGGGCTTCTGGTCGCCCCAGTCGCTGGTGGCCGACGCCCGCCGGCACGGGGTGCGCGTGCGCCGGCCCCACGTGAACCGCTCCGCGGTGGGGGCGTCGCTCGAGGCCGGTGCGGCGGCCGACGCCGTGCTGCGTCTCGGCCTCGGGTCGGTGCGCGGGGTGGGCGAGGCGACGGCGGAGCGGATCGTGGCCGGCCGGCCCTGGCGCGGCGGCGAGGACCTGGTGCGCCGCGCCGGCGTCACCCAGGCCCAGCTCGAGACGCTGGCCGCCGCCGGCGCGCGCGACCCCGAGGGTGTGGACGGGGAGGTCAAAGGGACGACGGCCACCCGGCGCCGGCTGCTGTGGGCGGCCGGGGCGGCGGCGCAGGGGACGCCGGACCGCCTGCCGGGGGTCGTGGTGGGGGCCGAGGCCCCGCCGCTGCCCGAGCCCAGCCTCTACGACGCGGTGGGCGACGACCTGTGGGCGCTCGGGCTGGCGCCGGAGCGCACCGCCATGCACCTCGCCCGCGAGCGCCTCGAGGCGATGGGCGTGACGGTGGCCGGCGCGCTGGAGGGGTGCGCCGACGGGGACCGGGTCACCGTGGCCGGGGTGGTCACCCACCGCCAGCACCCCGAGACGGCACGTGGTGCCGTCTTCGTCAACCTCGAGGACGAGACGGGGCACGTCAACGTCGTCTTCTCCCGCGGCGCCTGGGCCCGCTGGAAGCACGTGGCCCGCCACGCACCCGTGCTGTTTATCCGCGGGCGCGTGCGCAAGGGGCAGGGGGCGGTCAGCCTGGACGCCGAGCGGGTGGAGTCGCTGGTGGTGGGGACGGCGGTGCCGGCGAGCCGGGACTTCCGCTGAGTCAGCCGCTCTCGGGGTGCGCAAGCGCGGCCGCCCGCCCGGTGAGGTAGTCGCGCTCACGCAGGTTGTCGGTGGCGGCGGCAGCGGCGACGTACTCCGCCCGCGCCGCCTCCACGTCGCCTTTTTGCTCCAGGAGGTGGGCACGTACGGCGTGGACGCGATGCGAGCGCGCCAACGAGCCGGACCCGGACAGCTCGTCGAGGAGCACCAGTCCGGCGTCGGGTCCCTCGACCATCGCGACGGCGACGGCCCGGTTCAGCCGCACCACGGGGCTGTCGGTCATCCGCTCGAGCACCGAGTAGAGCGAGAGGATCCGCTCCCAGTCGGTGTCCTCGTGGCGGGGCGCCTCGTCGTGCAGCGCGGCGACCGCCGCCTGGAGGGCGTACTCGCCCACCGGCTCGCGCTCGAGCGCAGTGGTGGCCAAAGCGGTGCCCTCCGTGACGAGGGCGCGGTCCCAGAGGGAGCGGTTCTGGTCGGCCAGGGGGACCAGTGAGCCGTCGGGCGCGGTGCGCGCCGGGCGGCGCGCCTCGGTCAGCAGCATGAGCGCGAGGAGCCCCGTCGCCTCCCGTTCGTCGGGCAGCAGCTCGTGGAGCAGGCGGCCGAGACGGATGGCCTCCGAGGCGAGGTCGGTGCGGTGCAGGTTCGGACCGCCGCTCGACGTGTACCCCTCGCTGAAGACGAGGTAGACCACGCGGAGGACGAGCGCGAGGCGCTCGGTACGTGCTCGTGCGTCGGGGAGCGCGAGCCGCTCTCGAGACTCGGCCACGGTGCGCTTGGCCCGGCTGATGCGCTGGGCCATGGTGGCCTCGGGGACGAGGAACGCGGCGGCGATCTCCCGGGTGGTCAGCCCACCCAGGGCCCGGAGAGTGAGGGCCAGGGCGGACGACGGGGTCAAGGCGGGATGGCAGCACATGAAGAAGAGGGCCAGGGTGTCGTCGCGCCCCGGCGCCGCCTCGGGCGGCTCCCGTGACCACGATGCCGCCAGGTCCTCGCGCCGCCGTCGTGACTCGGCGCTGCGGGAGAGGTCGGCCATGCGACGTGACGCCACGCGGACCAGCCAGCCGAGCGGGCTGTCCGGGACGCCGTCCGTCGGCCAGGTCGTGGCTGCAGCCAGCAGTGCCTCCTGCACCGCGTCCTCGGCGTCGGCGAAGTGGCCGTCGCGGCGGACGACGGCACCCAGGGCCCACGGGGCGAGTTGGCGCAGCAGGTCCGGGACGCCGACCGGCTCGCTCACACCTCGGGGTCGGGGGCGCTCATGATCTGGCGCACCTCGATGCGCTGGCGGATCGGGGTGCCGCCCTGCCCCGGCGCGGCCGAGATCTGGGCCGCGATCTCCACGGCCCGCTCGGGCGTGTCGACCTCGACGACCCGATAGCCGGCCAGGAGCTCCTTGGACTCGGGGAACGGGCCGTCGGTCACCAGAGGGGCCGAGGCGCCGTCGGACACCACGAAGCGGGCGTCGTCGGGACCCGCCAGCCCCTGGGCGTCGACGAGCTGACCGAGCTCCTCCAACCGCCGGTTCAGGGTCTGCTGGAATTCGAAATGGGCCTTGAGCTCCTCGGGAGTCCACTCGTCCATGGGTGCGCAGTCCGCCTCCACACCCCCGTAGTTCTGCAGCAGCATGAATCGC
>JBKQUM010000056.1:0-46240 GCA_052140165.1 Acidimicrobiales bacterium | reverse complement strand
AGAGCGCGGTCAGCGCTGTCTCGGCGCCGGCGTCGTAGCGGGGCAGCACGACGACACCGGGTTCGCAGGGCCGTCCGATCCGGCACACGGTGCCGTCCCCGACGGGGACCTGCCACTCGGCACCTGCCCACGCGACCGCCGCCGGGGCAGCGCCCAGGCCCGGGTCCATGTCGGCGAGCACGGCGAAGCTCCCGGGCTTCACGGTGATCGGCTTGGGGTAGGCACGGAGCCGCCCACGTGCCATGTCCAGCGCGACCAGCTCGTCGGTGAGATAGCCGAGCCCGGCGCGGGCCAGCCCGGCCACCAGCGTCGACTTGCCCGAACCCGAGGCCCCGGGCACCAGCACACCGATACCGCCCGCCTCGAGCGCGCCGGCGTGGAACAAGAGGTGGTCGCCACTCGCCTCGGCGGCGGAACGGTTGACGTCCCGGACGACCCAGCCCAGCGCGTCTCCCGGGCGTTGTGCGCACGCCAGGGGCTCGCCGTCGCGCGTCACGTCCACGCTGCCCGGTGCCGCGTCCGACGCCGTGAGCGAGTAGACGTGCGCCGCCGGCGCCGCCGCGTCCGGGTCGTGGAGACCAGCGAGCAGCGCGTCGGCGAGCCGGCCCAGCGCCCTGTCGTCGGTGCGCACCGCGAAGCGGTACGACAGGCCACTCAGGTCGTGGGTGCGGTGCGCCCAGATGTGCTCGGACCCCACGGTTCAGTCAGGGTCGCCCGCGGTCCCCGCCTGATACGGCCCGGCAGCGCCGTCGGCCGCCACCTTCGGAGTGCGGCTCGCCCAGTGCTGCATCGCCCATCCGCCGGCGATCAGTGCCGCGCCGACTTCGGCGTCGCGCTTGATATCCAGACCGGTGAACGCCAGGGCCGTCGGGGTCGTGGCGGCGTCGGTGGCGACCCCGTCCGTCCCGTCCGTCACGCCCGAACCGTCGGCCCCGTTGGTGCCGTTCGCACCGGTGGTGCCCGCACCACCCGACGAGCCCGTCGTGTTCGCGCCCGTGGTCACGCCGCCCGAGGTGCCGCCGCCACCGGTCGTCCCGCCCGAGAGGGTGGCGCCGGCGGCCGGCTTGGCGGTCAGGATCTCGGGCACCACCCAGGCGGCGGCGCCGGCGGTGGCCACGGCGGACATGCGCCCGATGGCCTGGCGCCGCGAAAGGCGGGTCCGGCCCGCCCGGGGGACGCCGGGCGCAACCGGCAGCGCCGCTCCGTCCGTGGGTGTCTCTTCGCTGTCCATGTCGACTGCCGCTCCTGGCTCGCTGGCGATCCCGCCTGCGCCCGACCCGGGATGCGGGCGCTCGGTGGAGCCGCCGGTTGCTGTTGTGCCTTGGTAACGGCCGAGCCCACGCTTTACTACCGCCGTGCGGCGCAAAACGTGCAATGGCAGTGACGATCCACCGGGCCGGCGCCTGGTCCCCGCATGGCCGGGCGCCCGCCATCGTTCTGCCATCGCCATGGGCACGCACGCTGCGACGACGAACCCCGCACCGGTCGCCGGGGACGTGACCATCGAGACGGCCACGCTGCTCTGGGAGGCCTGCCGCCGTGATCCCGATCCGGCCGCCGTCCGGCGTGCCCTCGCGGAGGGTGCCGACGTCGCCCGGGCGGTGTCCGCCGCTGCCGAGCACCGGATCGTCCCGCTGCTGTGGCGGGCGCTGGGCGCGTCCGGGTCGCTCGACGCGCTCGGACCCGACCGCGCCGTGGTGGGCGCCGTGGCCGATGCCTTCCGGATGGAGGCGCTGCTCCTCGTTCCGCGCGCCGTCGCGCTCGCCGTGCGCCCACTCACCGACGCCGGGCTCGAGCCGGTCGTGTTCAAGGGCCCTGCGGTGGCAGCCCGCTACCCAGAGGCCGGGCTGCGGCCGATGGAGGACATCGACCTGCTGCTCCCACGGGCTGATCATGTCCGCGCGCTGGGCGCACTGGGCCGCGCCGGGTGGGAGGTGGCCCGGCCCGGGGGTGGCGACCGGTACGACACCGCGCTGACCCACCCCGAGGTGCCCTCGCTCTTCCTCGAGCTGCACTACGGGCTGGAGGGCGCGTCGCAGCGCGTCACGGCACTGGACCCCGAGACCCTGTGGCGGCTGCGGCGCCCCATGGAGTGCGCCGGCACGTCCGCGTTCGGCCTGCCGCCGGCGGACGAGCTCGTCGTCCTGGCCGCCCACGCCGGGAAGCCCCACCACGGCTTCGTGCGTCTGGTGTGGATCGCCGACCTGGCGATGCTCGTGGGCGACGCGGCGCGGCGGGGCCTGCCTGTCGACTGGGACCTCGTGCACGCCGCCGCCGCGGAGGCCCGCTGCCTCACGGTCGTCGGCGCCGCGTTGGCGCTGGCGCGCCGAGCCGGCGTGGAGGCCCCCGCCGGGCTCTTCCCGCTGCCGAGCCGGGGCTGGCGGGGCGACGCCATGCGGCGGCTGCTCTCGGTCACCTGGCCCCTGACCCATCTCGAGGTCCCCGGCTACCAGCTCAACTACGCCCTGACCGACGCCCGGGCCCGGCGCGTCAAGATCCTGCTCGTGCTCCGCGCCTCGGGCCATGGCATCGGCACCCGGGCACGGCGCGGCGCGCGGCGCCCGCGCCTGCTGGCCCGCCCGCCGGACTAGGGGCCGGGGAAGACGGCGCGCAGGGTCTGGAGCGCCGAAGCGTCGCCGCGGAACGCGGGCGTGTGCTCCACGTCGAGCCTGCCGTAGACGAGCCGGCAGAAGGCCTCGGCGGGCAACTCCAGACCGGCTTCGCTCCCGCCTTCGCCCGCAGCGAGCTCCACGCCGTCCGGCGTCAGGCGGACGGCGAAGTCCCGTGCCGGATCCGATGTCGTGATGCCGACCGTGCGCGTCTCACCGGTCGGCCGGGCCGAGAAGCGGGCGATGAGCCCAAGGTTGTCGACCACGACCGCGGCGACGTCGCCGGGGAGATGGGCGCCGTCGTCGAAGACGACCTCGATGTCCCAGGTGTGGAACGCGTGCTCGTTGAGCCGCATGGCCGCGAACTGGTCGAACTCCAGGGCGAGTGGCCCCATCGGGAACGTCACGCGGGCGCGGTCCTCGGCGCGCACCGCCTCGAGAGCCTCGAGCACGGCTTCGTCGGCGACCAGCGCGTCGTCGGCCTTGGCCCTGGCCGACTTCGCGTTCCAGGCGTCCCACACCGACGGGGCGAAGTCGTCCGGCGTCGTGCGGCCGGCCAGGACGTCCTCGAGGCGGCGCCGCATGATGACGGCACCCGAGCCGAGATGCGAGAGCACGTCGGCAATCGACCAGTCACGACAGTAGGACCGACCCTGGAGCTGGGCGTCGTCGAGACCCCGGCAGAGCTGGTGCAAGCGCCCGACCGAGCCACGGAGCGGGGGGAGAGGGCTGTCCATGGGGTCCCGGTCTACCCGTCGGCAGCCCGTGCCGTCGCGAGCGCCCGCATCCACCACACGAGATCGTCGGCCATCATGGCCAGACGGGGCTCGAGCGACGCGAAGTGGCCCGGGTCCTCGGGATGGTCCGAGCCCAGGATGGCGCGCATCACCTCGGGCAGCACGTGGACGGCGTGACGCAGCGGCGCCATCTCGAACTCCACCGCCACGGCGCGCAGCTGCTCAATGGCCCGCGCCCCACCGGTGTTGCCCCAACCCACGAACGACACCGGCTTGCGCCGCCACTCCACGAACGTCGAGTCGAGCGCGTTCTTCAGCACCGCCGGGTAGCCGTGGTTGTATTCTGCGGTCAGCATCACGTACCCGTCGGCCCGGTCGACCACTCGCCCGAAGCGGGCCACCGCCTCGTCGGCGTAGTCGCGCCCCGACCGGGCGGGCGGGGTGCCGTCGAAGAACGGCAGCGGGTGCGCGCGCAGGTCGACCAGCTCGACCTCGAACTCGTCGTGCTGCTCCAGACGGTCCATCACCCAGGCCGCCACCCGCTCGCTGAACCGACCCTCCCGGGTGGTACCCGTGATCACCTGCAGCAGCACGACCTGCGCCTTTCATCCTGTGGCGGTCTCCCCGACGGAACGAAGGGTAGCAGGACCTCGACAGTATTTAACTTGACAGCTAACTAACTCTTCGGTTAAATACATCCATGACGATGACCGAGGACCGACTCGATGCGGCGTTCGCCGCGCTGGCGGACCCCACCCGGCGCGCCATCGTGAGCCGCCTGGCCCGGGGCGACGCGACGGTCGGCGAGCTGGCCGCCCCCTTCGACATGTCGCTGCCCGGGATCTCCAAGCACCTCAAGGTGCTCGAGCGCGGCGGCCTGATCTCGCGGCGACGCGACGCCCAGTTCCGCCCGTGCCACCTCGAGGTGGAGGTGCTCGACGGCGCGCTGGACTGGATCGGTGCGAACCGGAGGGCGTGGGACGAGCGTTTCGACAAGCTCGACGTGCTGCTGGCCGACCTGCAGCGCCCGCCGACGCCGGCCGGTGCGTCAAAGGGGAGGGAGCGGGCACATGGGTGAGCACGGATCGCCGGACGCGCCCGACGAGCTCCGGTTCAGCCGGGTCTTCGACGCGCCGCGTGAGCTCGTCTTCCGCTGCATGATCGACCCCGACCACCTGACGCACTTCTGGGGGCCGACGGGCGTCAGCACACCGCGCGACCGCATCACGGTCGACGCCCGGCCCGGCGGGGTGTTCGAGACCGTGATGGTCAACGACGCCGACGGGAGCGAGTACCCGACCCGGGCGGTCTACGACGAGGTGCGCGAGCCCGAGCTGCTGGCCTGGACCGAGACGAGCTCGGGCATGAAGGTGGCCACGCAGTTCGTGGCGCTCGGCCCCGATCGCACCGAGGTGCGGATCCACCAGAGGTTCGTGCCCGAGGCGCTCCTGGCCCCCGAGGCCCAGGCCGGCTTCTTGACGTCGCTCGACCGCTTCGCCGCGCATCTCGGCGCGCTCCGATGACCGCGCCTGCCCCGCTCCACGACGACGCCGGCCTGGCCGGAGCGGTCGCCGCCGAGTACGCCGCGCTGGCCGATCTGCTGCAGGCCTCGGATCCCGCGGTGTGGGACGCGCCGTCGTTGTGCGAGGGCTGGCGCACCCGGGAGGTCGTCGCGCACGTGACGATGCCGGCGCGCTATTCCGGCCCCGCCTTCCTGGCCGAGCTGGAAGCGGCCGGGGGCGACTTCACTCGCCTCTCCGACACGGTGGCTGCCCGCGACGGCGGACGCCCCGTCGGCTCCCTCCTGGCCGACCTCCGCTCAGAGGTGCTGCACGGGTGGGAGCCGCCGGGAGGAGGGGTCGAGGGCGCCTTCACGCACTGCGTGATCCACGGCCTCGACATCGTGGAGGCGGTGCCGCTCGGCCGGCGGCTGCCCGACGAGCGCGTGGTCCGGCTCCTCGGGATCATCGCCACCCCGGGCGCGCCGAACGTCTTCGGGGTCGACCTCGAGGGCGTGGAGCTGCGGGCCGACGACCTGGAGTGGTGCTACGGCGCCGGCGTGCCCGTGTCGGGGACGGCCCAGTCGCTGGCCCTGGTGGTGTGCGGCCGCCTGCTGCCACCGGGCCGGCTCGACGGCGAAGGGGCCGCCCGGTTCACCAGGGCGCAGCAGCCGGGCGCGGCATGACCGGTGCGGGCGCCACCTCGTCGCCCCGCCAGGTCCGCCAGGCCCGGTAGCCGCCTGCCAGATCCGCGGCGCGGCTGAAGCCGAGCTGGCGCAGCGACGCCGCGGCGAGGCTCGAGGCGTACCCCTCGGAGCAGACGACCACCACCGGCTGGTCGTAGCCCACCACCTCGGGTAGCGCGTGGCCGCCCTGGAGGTCGAAGCGCCACTCGAGCACGTTGCGCTCGACCACGATCCCGAACCCGAGCTCGCCCTCGGCGGCTCGTTGGCGCTCGGGGCGGATGTCGACGACGAGCGCGCCGCCCGCGCAGACCCGACGGAGCTCGTGCGGCTCGACCCGGTCGATCTGGCTCCGGGCCGCCGCCAGCAGCTCGTCCGCGGAGCGGCTCACCTGGCGAGCGCCCCTGCGCCGGCCCACGACGGGGGGTCGAGGGCGGAACCCCGCTCCTCGCTGCCGTCGTAGGCCCAGCGCAGACCCTGTGCCTCCAGGCGGTTGCCCACCAGGTCGAAGAAGGTCATGGAGGTGAGCGCCGGGCTGTACACGTGCAGGCTCAGGGCTACCTCACCGGCCTCGTTGGTGACGTCGTGCACGTGCCCGGCGCCGAACCCGAGGGTCGTGCCGGCGCGCAGCTCGTTGTGCACCAACACCAGCCGCCCCGTGTCGTCGCGCCAGGGCACCGCTTCCGCCAGGGTCCCGGAGATGACGCTCACCGCGCCGCTGGACGCGCCGTGGTCGTGGAGCTCCACCTTGCCTCCGGTCGGCCAGGCGATGAGCCAGGCGTCGAACTCGGCCGTCCGGGCCACCAGCCGCCAGGATCGCTCCTCGACGTCGAGCGCGCCCGGCCACTGCATGGCCGGGGCCAGACGGGACGCGACCTCGGTCGGCCCGACCCCGCCCCGGGGCCCCGCCGCCCGACATCCCCCGCCGGCCCGGAAGGAGGCGGGGCGGGACAGGTTGGGACGTCGCATCGCCGGACAGTAACTGTCAAATCTGACTAAGTCAATCGTATTTAGAGTAAACACCCCGGGAGCGGCCGTTTGCGCCACCGGTACGCGCTCGGTCACCGAGGATTCACCGGCCCGTCACCGTCCGATCGACGGCGTGTCATGCGGCGCCTCTACCGTCGGAGACACGCACGACCCGACCCGGAGGCCCCGTATGCGCAGCCACTCCGTCCGCTCCCTCGCCGTCCTCACCAGCGCCGCACTCGCCCCGATCCTGATGGCGGTCGTGCCCGCCGGAGCGCCCGCGTCGGCGGACCCCGCCGGGGGCGACTGGCACGGCGGTGGCGGCCTCAGCGCGGAGACCATCCTCTCGGGCGACTCGCTGACGCACAGCTTCACCATCGCCGGCACATCGACGATCGGCTCGGAGCCGCTGAGCAGTCCCGACGACATCACCATGCTCGGGCGCGACATCTTCGTCGGCTTCCAGAACGGTGTCGGCCCGCAGGGTCAGGCCAACGGGAACGGCAACCTGGACAGCACGGTGGTCGAGATGACCCTGAGCGGCCACCCCGTCGCCCAATGGGACATTCAGGGGAAGGCCGACGGGGTGACGGCGGACCCAGATACGGGCACGGTCATCGCCACGGTCAACGAAGACGCCAACTCGTCGCTGTACGCGATCACGCCGGGTCCGGGCGGAGGGGTGCAGCACTACTCCTACAGCGAGGCGTTGCCGCACAACGGCGGCACCGACGCCATCTCCGTCCTCGATGGCCGGCTGCTGATCAGCGCGTCGGCACCGGGAACCACGGGGTCGCTGCCCGCACCGCAGGCCAGCTTCCCCGCCGTCTACTCGGTGACGCTCGACCGGCACGACTCGGTGGCGGCGGTGACACCGTTCTTCGGCGACGAGGACCCGGCCGTCGTCGCCAACGTGGGGACGCCCCAGACCGGGCAGACGGTACGGCTGGCACTCACCGATCCCGATTCCAACGAGATCGTGCCGCAGGACGGCCCGCGCTTCGCCGGGGACTTCATGCTGACCAGCCAGGGCGACCAGGAGCAGATCTTCGTCGGCAACCCGTGGGGGCCCGATCACAAGCTCTCCGTGCTCTCCCTCTCGCAGTCCGTGGACGACACGGCATGGCCGGACGGGGCGCGGGGGACCCTGTACGCGACCGATTCCACCAATGACGCGGTCGACGCGATCACGGGGGCATTCCCCGGCGGCCCGGTCGTCGCAGCCACGCCGTGCGGCGCCAACAGCGCACCCGCAACGTGCCCGGCGCCTCCCGACTACCCGGCCAACTACCTCGCGTCGCTCAACCCGTGGACGGGCCAGGTCAGTCCGTTGGCGGTCGGCGGCGCGGCCTTCGTGCCGCAGGGCGGCCTTCTCTTCGTCGGTGACGACGACCAGGGTCAGAAGTAACGCCGATCGTCGTCGTTTGATGAGCTGATCCTGCCGTCCGTGGCGGGGCTCACGGTCGCGGTGTCCGTGCGCTCGTGAGCGACGGCATGGAGACGTAGGTCCTGGCGCACGCCTCCGTGACGCTGTCGTCACGGAGGCGTCGTCGGATCAGGCGGAGACGCCCACCGGCACGCGCTCGACGCTGAGCAACACAGGCACCCGCAGCGAGGCGAGCGTCTGGCGGTACGAACCGATCAGGCTGTCCTCGCGGTAGGCGAGGTTGTTGTCGAGGCAGAAGGCCCTCACGATGCCCTGGGCCCGGGCCAGGTTGGGTCGGGGCATGTTCGGGAACAGGTGGTGCTCTATCTGATAGTTGAGCCCGCCGAGCAGCAGGTTGGTGAACCGGCCGCCGGCAATGTTGCGCGAGGTGACCACCTGGCGTCGGACGAAGCTCAGACCCGAGTCGGCTTCGATGATCGGCATGCCCTTGTGGTTCGGGGCGAAGCTGCAGCCGAGGTAGACTGAGAACACGGCCTGCTGGACCGCGACGAACGCCACCGCCTTCAGCGGTGAGAGGACCCAGAAGACGCAGGTCAGGTAGAGGGCGACGTGCAAGGCCAGGAGGGCACCCTCCACGCAGGCGACCCCGTTCCGCTGACGGATCAGCCGCTGGATTCCCAGGACGTAGATGCCCGTGCTGCGCAGAACCATGAGGGGGAAGAAAAGGGGAGCCCGCCAGCGCTCCATCGCGCGGGTCAGCGCATTGCCGCCGGCGTCCTGCCCGTCCGCGTGGACGTTGACCCCGGCGTCGCCGATGTCCGGGTCGCGCCCTATTTCGTTGGGGTGCGCGTGATGTGCGCTGTGCTTGGGGACCCACCAGCCGAAGCTCATGCCGATCAGGACGTTTCCGACTGCGAACCCGAGCAACCGGTTGGCCCGCCGGGAGCGAAACACCTCCTGGTGCCCCGCGTCGTGACCGACGAAGCCGAGCTGAGTGAACATGAGCCCGAGGAAGGCGGCGATGAGCAACGCGAACCACGAGTTCCCCACCAGTACCAACCCGGCGAACCCGGCGCCGAACGCCGCCACGGTCAGGGGGATCTTCGCTCCGTAGTAGCCGAACCGGCGATCGAGGAGGCCCGCCTCCCGGACCTGGCGGGCGAGGACGCCGAAGTCTTCCGACGAGGCGTCGATTGTTTCGGTCTGCACAGTCCCACTTCCGCGAAATCCTTCAGGGAGCGCTACCGCGGACGGGGCAACACCGAGAGTCGACGCTCTCATTCCGTATCTCTGATTTTAGACCCTTCCGGTGCAGCGGTGCAGGTCGCCTCCGAGGTCGTTCCCTGCAACAGATGACACAAACGCGTTAGTGGGGTCGCTCGATCACGGTTCCGCGCGACTTTCCGCCCTGCGTTGTCATCAATTCCAACGGCTCGTCGGAGTCCGATTGATCATGCGTCGCTCACGCAAGCATGACGCTACGGCTTCTCGTTCCCAGCGCCGTCCTTGGCCAGGAAGCGGTCGATGTTCGCCCGGAGCTCCGGCGACACGAACGACCGGTCTTCCGCACTCAGCGCAAAGTCGAGGGTCGCGAGAACGGCTCGTTCGAGGTGCATGTTGAGCACCCGCTTGGTGTCCTCGACGGCCCGGCGCGGCAACCGCGAGATGCGCTGCGCACAGGCCAGGGCCTGGTCGAACACCTCGTCATCCGGGCAGACATGGTTCACCAGGCCGATGTCGGCTGCACGCTGCGCCGGGATTCGGTCGCCGGTCAGCGCGTACTCCTTGGCCAATTGCAGGCTGATGAGGAGCGGCCAGGTCACGGGGCCACCGTCGGCCGCCACCAGGCCGATGGCCACATGGGGGTCCGCCAGGTGCGCGCTCTCGGCCATGAAGACGATGTCGGACAGAGCGACGAGGCTGCAGCCCAGACCGACGGCGGGGCCATTGACCGCGGCCACGATCGGGACGCGGCACGCCACCATGCCGGTCACGATCCGGCGGCCGTCTGCGAGGGTGTCCTTGCGGCGCTCCGCGTCGATGGCCAACTCGTCGAGGTAGCTGAAGTCACCTCCGGCCGAGAACGCGCGGCCGTTGCCGGTCAGCACGACCGCCCGCGCATCATCATCGGCGTCGATCTGCGGGAACAGGGCGGCGAGCCCCCTGTGGAGTTCGTGATTCGTCGCGTTGAGATGATCCGGCCTGTTGAGGCGGACGATCCGCACCGGGCCGTCGGCCACGACCTGGAGCTCATCGGGGACGTCGTACGAACTCATCTGACCTCCAGACCGTGGCCGGGGCCGGCCGTCGAGCTCATGAGGTCGGCAGCCCGAGGATCCGCCGAGCCACCAGGTTCCGTTGGATCTGCGATGTTCCACCCATGACGCTCTGGGCCCGACTGTAGAGGTAGGCGTTCAGCCAGGTGTCGTCGTCGTCGCCGTAGGCGATCCCACCGATGGCGAGAGCGGCATGGCCCACCGCCTGCTCCACCCATGTCATCAGGAGCTTGTCGACCGACCCCTCCGGGCCGTGCGAGATCCCGTCGAGCCGATCGGACAGGCGCCGCTGCACGTGCCGTCGCAGCATCTCGACTTCCACGATCGCCCAACCCAGTTCACGGACCTGATCCGGTCCGAAGGCGCCGGGATCCTTCTGCACGCGGTGGCTGAGGTCGTTCACGAGCTTGCTGTAGCGGGCGACGTAGCCCAGCTCTCCCGGCTCCCGCTCGTGGCTCACCACGGTCATGGCCAGCGACCAGCCCTCACCGGGCGCACCGATCATGTTCCGGGCGGGTACCCGCGCGCCGTCGAAGAGCACCTCGCCGAATTCCTTCGTGACACCGTTGATCATCCTCAGGGGTCGCTGTTCAATGCCGGGCTGACGCATCGGGACCGCGAACGCTGAGATGCCGCGGTGCGTGGCGACGTCGTGGTCGGTGCGCGCCAGGACCAGACACCATTCCGCCTCGTCCGAGTAGCTCGTCCAGATCTTCCGCCCTGAGACGACGTAGTCCTCTCCGTCCCGGTCGGCCCGCGTGCGCAGCGACGCCAGGTCGGATCCGGCGTCGGGCTCACTGAATCCCTGGCACCAACGGTCGCGCCCATTGACGATGCCGGGCAGGAACCGGCGCTTGATGTCGTCGCTCCCGTGCTCGAGGATGCCCTGGACCAGGTAGCCGAGACTCGGCCGCGGCGGCGCTCCGGCGGCTGCCAGCTCCTCGTCGACGATGACCTCGTAGACGGACGACAGTCCCTGCCCCCCGATGTCGGTGGGCCAGGACATGCCGAAGAATCCGCCGTCGTAGAGCAGCCGGTGCCAGGCGGCCATGCCCGCCCAGTACTCGTCGTCCGTGGAGGACGTCGGGAGGCCCGGATTGTTGTGGACCAGCCAGGCACGGAGCCGCAGGCGGAATTCCGACTCCTCCGGCGAGTCACCGAAGTCCATCGGCGGCCTCCAGCCCGTGATGTACGAGCACGCGCGAGATGCACGTGCCGGCGTTGCCGAGGATGTCGCACGACAGCAGGGACCGCCGCAGGTAGACGTGGGCGAGGCATTCCCACGTGTGGCCGATGCCTCCGTGCACCTGGATCGCCGTCTCGCACACGCTGACGGCCGCCCGGGCGCAGTACGCCTTCGCCGCGGCGGCGGCCACCAGGGCCTCGCCCACGGGGAGGGCGTCCACGGCCCATGCGGCGTGCAGCGTGACGCTCCGGGAACCCTCCATGGCGACGAACGCGTCCGCCAGCATGTGCTGGACGGCCTGGAACGAGCCGATGGCGGCGCCGTACTGCCGGCGCTCGGCCGCGTAGGAGGAGGAGAGCTCCACCGCGCCGCGCATCGCCCCGACCAGGTCGGCACACGTCAATGCGAGAGCGAGGGCCGTCCAGCGTGTGAGGTCATCCGCGGTGAGCGGACGGTCCCCGGCCTCGACGAGCGCAGCCGGAGACGACGGCTCGACGATCACCGAAGGGCGCGTGAGGTCGACGCCGGTCGGCGCGCCGTGGAGCCCGACCTGGGCCAGGCGGTGGCCCTCGCCGTCGGGGACGAGGAGCAGCGCGCGCGCCGAGTCCCGCGCGTCAATGGCAACCGCGGCTGGTACGACGCCGTCGACGACCTGCGGGAGCGAGGAGAGTCCGGCGTCGAGGGCGACGGTCTCGATGGCGTCGCCCGGCACGGCGCCGGCGAGCCGCCGAAGCTCGACGGCCAGGGTCGGCCCGATGAACGGAACATCGGCCAGCCCGCGACCCAGCTCCTCGGCAACCACTGCCGCTTCCACACCGGTCGCCAGGGTGCTCCCGCCCTCGACTTCGGTCCGCAGCTCGCGCCAGCCCGTCTCGGCGACCGCCGCGTTCAGCTTGGCCAGCCGTTCGGGATCGCCGATCTGGCCGACGGCCCGGGGGGCGAGGCGGTCGACGACCTGGGTGGCCGAGTCGCGGAGGGCCCGCTGCTCCTGGGACAGGCGGACGTCCATCAGTCGCGCGCAGGTACCGCGTGCGACCGCATCCACTGGTCACGCAGCGTGCGACGGAGCACCTTTCCGGACGGGAGGCGCGGGATCTCGTCGACGACGACGACGTGGCGAAGGTGCTTGTAGGTGGCCAGCGAACCGGCAACCAGCTGCTGGAGCTCGTCGTCGCCCACCTTCTGGTCCGGGTCGAGCTGCACGGCGGCGACGGGCACCTCGCCGGCCCGGGCATCCTCGATGCCGAACACCGCGCAGTCGAGGACGGCCGGATGCTGGTGGAGGACCGCCTCGAGCTCCGCGGGGGCCACCTGGAAGCCGCTGACCTTGATCATCTCCTTCGAGCGGTCGGTCAGGTGGACCCAGCCCTCGGGCTCGAGCCATCCGACATCGCCCGTGCGGTACCAGCCGTCGGCGAACGCCTCGGCCGTGGCCTCTTCGGGGAGGTACCCGGCCATGACGGAGGGGCTCAGCACCTGGATCTCGCCGATCCCACCGGGCTCGAGGACCTCACCGGTCTCGAGGTCGCTGATCCGCAGCTCGACGCCCGGGGGTGGCAGCCCGGCGGAGTCCAGACGCCACTGCTCAGGCCGGCCGACCGGATTCGCCGCGATCACCGGCAACTCGCTGGCCCCGTAGGCCGGCAACCAGCGCACGCCGGTCCGCTCGGTCACGATCCGGGCGACGCTCTCGGTGACCGGTGTCGCGCCCCACATGATGTAACGCAGCGAGGAGAGGTCGTACGCCTCGAGGCGGGGGTGGTTGGCCAGGGCCAACGCGATGGGCGCGACCGCCATCTCCAGCGTCATCTTCTCGGAGGCGATCCGCTGGAGCACCTCGTCGAGGTCGAAGCGCCGGTGCAACCGCACCGTTGCTCCCGCCGAGACGGCGGTCAGCAGGTTGAGAAGTCCGAGGATGTGGGACGGGGGCGTCGCCACCTGGAAGCGGTCATCGGGTCCGAGACCGAGGACGCTGCGCCAGTGCACGGTCGCGTGACCCATGGACTGGTGCGTGTGGCGCACGGCCTTGGGGAGCCCGGTCGTTCCCGAACTGAAGACCAGGATCGCCTCGCTGTCACCGCCGAGTTCATTCGATGCCGGCCGCGCCCCGCTGTGGGCGAACGGATCCTTCGACGTGTCGTCGAGGTCCGTCACGTGGTCACCGCCCAGGGACTCGGCGAGCAGCGATGCGGCCTCACCATCGGCCACCGCATGCACCGGACCGGTCAGCTCCAGGGCGTGGTGGACTTCGGTCGACTTCCACGCCGGGCTCAGCAGGACTGCGGCCGCTCCCAGCTTGCTGACGGCGTACACCGCAGCGATGAACTCGACGCGGTTCGTCGTCATCAGCGCCACGCGATCACCCGGGCGCACGCCTCGCGCGCCGAGGTGCCCGGCGAACGCGTTGCTGCGCTCGTCGAGCTGGCGGAACGTCCAACGATCATCGCCCGCGAGGACGGCGTCGCGCCCTCCGAACCGGTCAGCAGCGAGCCCCAGGTCACTGTGCAGTGTCGCCGCTACCATCGGAAACATTCTTCTCCTATTTGAGATCAAGCGTCAACATAGGACGGATGTACACTTCTCTGATGCGCTCAGGGAAGGCCTTCGATGACCGTGGATGACCTCGACGACGTACGGCAGGAGATCATCGAGACCGTCCGGCGGTTCGTCGCCCGGGAGGTCGTTCCCGCCGCCGCCGAGCTCGAACGTGACGACCGCTTCCCGGTCGACATCGTGGGGCAGATGCGCGAGCTCGGCCTGTTCGGCGTGACCATCCCTGAAGCCTACGGAGGGCTGGGTCTCGACCTCCTCACCTACATCGGCGTCATCGAGGAGCTCGCGTACGGCTGGATGAGCCTCACCGGCGTCGTCAACACCCACACCATGGCGGCCATGCTGATCCTGGCCCACGGCACCGAGGAGCAGAAGCAGAGGTGGCTGCCACCGATGGCGAGCGGCGACCGGCGAGGGGCGCTCTCGCTCTCCGAACCGGACGCCGGCAGCGACACCCGCAACATCTCCTGCCGTGCCCAGCGTGACGGGGACGAGTACGTGCTGAACGGCACCAAGGCGTGGGTCACCAACGGGGAGCGCTCCTCCATCGTCGCCCTGGCGGCCCGGACGGAGGAAGGGATCTCCGCCCTGATCGTCGAGAAGGAGCCGGGCCTGCAGTTCGAGGGGATCTCGGTCAGCAAGCACGTGGGCAAGCTCGGCTACCGCGGGGTGGAGACCGTGGAGATGGCGTACACCGACCATCGCATCCCCACCGCCAACCTGCTCGGTGAGGCGGGGCGCGGCCTGCCCCAGATCCTCAGCGTGCTCGAGCTGGGTCGCATCAACATCGCGGCGCGAGCGGTCGGCGTGGCCCGGGCCGCCTTCGACGCCGCCTTCGCGTATGCGCAGCAGCGTGTCACCTTCGGCAAGCCGATCGTCGAGCACCAGGCGATTCAGCTCAAGATCGCCGACATGGCGACGCGCCTGGAGGCGGCCCGCCTCCTGACCCGCAATGCTGCCGAGCGCAAGACGGCCGGCCTGCGCTGCGACGTCGAAGCGGGGATGGCCAAGCTGTTCGCCAGCGAGACCGCGCTCGACCTCTCCATGGAGGCCATGCGGATCCACGGCGGCATCGGCTACACGACCGACCTGCCGGTGGAGCGCTACTACCGCGACGCACCCCTGATGGTCATCGGCGAGGGGACCAACGAAATCCAGAGAATGGTGATCGCTCGGGGCCTGCTGGCCCGCGCTCAGCGAGACGGATGACCCGGCTGGCCGTCGTCGCTGCGATCGGAGACCTCCCGGATCACCTCGTCGGTGTGCTCTCCGAGTGACGGAACGGCACCGATCGGCCCGCGCGCCACGCCGGAGAAGCTGACCGGGCCGTTCACCGAGCGCTGGGTGGTGCCCGAGACGCCACCATCGATGTCCACCAAGCCGTCATTCGCGAGCAGCTGGGGGTCTGCGACGACCTCGGCCGGTGTCTGTGCGGGGGCCCACCAGACACCCTCGCGTTCGAAGCGCTCCGCCCACTCGGACAAGGGCCGCCCGGCGATGATCTCGTCGAGTACGGCGATGATCTCCGTGCGGTTGCGCCGGATGGAGGATGCATCGGCGAAGCGCGGGTCCCCGGCGAGGTCGGGACGACCGAGGGCGCGGCAGACCGCGTCGATGTGCCGCGAGGCCTCCAGCCCGGTGAAGAAGAACCACCGTCCGTCGGCGGCACGGTAGGGATTCATCAGCGGCGCCTGGTTGCGGTCCCTCGGCTCGGCGCGGGCGACCTTGCCGAGCGTCATCTGCAATCCGAGGTCCCACCCGAGGACGTAGGCGCCCGTGCGGAGCAGCGACACCTCCACGACGCGCCCGCGGCCCGTCGCGCGCTGCTCCAACACGGCGGCGAGGAGCCCGCCCAGGGCGGCCAGCCCGGTGATGTGGTCACCGATGCCGCCCCGCGCGTTGAGCGGCGTGCCCTCGTGGTCGGCCATCTGCATGGAGAGCCCGGACCGGGCCCAGAACGCTCCGATGTCGTAGGTGGGGCGGTTCCGCTCGGCGCCGCGCAGCCCGTAGCCGCTGATGCTGCAGTACACGAGATGCGGATGGCGCTCGACGGTCGCCGCGGGCTCCAGGCCGAGCCCGTCGAGGGCGTCGGGGCGGAGGTTGCTGATGAAGACGTCAGCCGTGGCGAGCAGGTCCTCGAGGTGCTCCCGTCCCTCGGCTCGGCGCAGGTCGAGCACGACGCTGCGTTTGCCCCGGTTGTCGAGCGAGAAGGCCGGGTTCGGCATGTCGCTGTCGATGCCCAACGACCCGAACACCTGGCGCATGGGGTCGCCCGCCGGGGCCTCGACCTTGATGACGTCGGCTCCCCAGTCGGCCAGCAGCGCAGCCGCCGACGGTGCGGCGACCCAGACTCCCAGCTCGACGACCCGCAGGTTTGCGAGGCTGGAGAGCCCCGATGACGGTTCGTCGCTCAACCGCGCGCCCCAGAACGACCGTGCACCGCCTGCGCCCGCAGCGCGTCCTTCAGCACCTTTCCGGTGGCGTTGATCGGGAGCTCGTCGACAAGATCCACGACTCTCGGGACCTTGTAGTTCGCCATCTCGCCGCGGCACCACTCGATGATCGCCGCGCTCGTGACGGTGTCCGATCGGGGGACCACGAATGCCATCCCGACCTCGCCGAGGCGCTCGTCGGGGATCCCGATCACCGCGGCTTGCGCGATGCCGGGATGGCGCAGGAGCGCATTCTCGATCTCAGCGGGGTACGCGTTGAAGCCGCCGACGATGAACATGTCCTTGGCACGGCCGACGATCCGCAGGCAGCCGGCATCGTCGAGCACCCCGATGTCGCCCGTCCGCAGCCACCCGTCCGACGACAGCGTGTGCGCGGTCGCCTCGGGATCGTCGAGGTAGCCGACCATCACGCTCCCCCCGCGGAGCAGGATCTCACCGGGCTCCCCGGCCGCGACGTCCGCATCGCCCTCACCGACGATGCGCAGCTCGAACCCGGGGCGGAGCCGTCCGACCGTGGCGGCAATCGTCTCCACGTCGTCGCCCGGCGCGGTGGCCGCGGCAGTGCCGGCCTCCGTGAGCCCATAGCCGGTGATGATCGTCGAGAACGGCAGCTCTTCGTCGATGCGCCGGATCAGCTCGACGGGAATGTCGGCGGCGCCGGTCACGGCCACCCGCAGGCTCGACAACTCGTAGCGGTCCCGATCCGGACGGTCGAGGATGGCCTGGTAGACGGTGGGCGAGCCGGGGAGCACGGTGACCCCCTCACCCTCGACACGACGCAACGCCCGGTCCACGTCGAACACGGCCTCGGGGAGCATCAGCGCACCGCTGGCGACGCAGGCCAGGATCCCCGCCTTCAGGCCGAACATGTGGAAGTAGGGATTGACCATGAGGTAGCGGTCCTCGGCGCACAGCCCGGTCATCTCCACCCAGTCGGTGGCGACGCGCAGCGTCCGGCGGTGCGACATCACCACGCCCTTGGGCAGGCCCGTCGTCCCCGACGTGAAGAGGATGTCGGATGGATCGTCCGCTCCGGTGTCGGTGCACCGCCGGTCGACCTCGGTCCCCTCCGCGTCTGTGGCCCGCGCGAGGAACGAGGCCAATCCGACGGTCCGCTCCCCCGGTGTTCCGCCGGCCACGACGATCGTGTCGAGGTCAGGGAGATCGGCGCCGGTCGCACGCAGCATGGCGACGTAGTCGGTGCCCAGGAAGTCCGTGACGGTCACCAGGGCCCGGGCCCGGCTCCGCGACAGGATGTCCGCCGCCTCGCCGCCCTTGAAGCGGGTGTTGATCGGGACGAGGACGGCTCCCGCCAGGGAGAGGCCGAGCACGGCCACGATCCACTCCGCGCTGTTGGGGGCCCAGATGGCCACGCGGTCGCCAGACTCGATGCCGGTGTCGACGAGGGCGGCGCCGAACCTGCGCGCCTCGTCGAAGAGCTCGACGTACGTCAGGCGGGTCGCGTCGTCCTCGACCGCAGGGCGCTGTCCGAACCGGCGTGCAGCAGAAGCGAGAAGCGCCGGGATGGTCAGCGACGGGCCATCCCCGCGCGCCGTCATCGAACGGCGACCTCGGCCAGGTTCAGCAGCTTGGCGAGGTTCCCACCCATGATCTTGCGCACCGACTCCTCGTCGAGGCCCTTGAGCTCGTCCGCGTAGCTCACGGGATCGGCCAGGCCCTCGGGGTGGGGGTAGTCGGACCCGAACAGCACGTGCTCCACACCGATCAGATCGGCCAGCTCGCCGAGGTCCTCCTCCCAGAATGGGCTGATGTAGATGTTGCGCTTGAAGACGTCGACCGGGTTCTCCTGGAAGTCCTGCGGCATCTTCTTGTACACGTCAGCCAGGTTCTTCAGGAGCGGCGCGACCCAGCTGCTGCCGTTCTCGATCACCGCCACCTTGAGAGCCGGAAACCGCGACAGGGCGCCGTGGCAGATCAGCGCCGACACGGAGTCCTCCACCGGCCGCCAGGCCGAGAGCATCCGGAAGGCCTGGGGCTGGAACGGGAGCATCTCCGAGTCGCTGCCCTCCCAGTCGTTCGCATAGCGCTCGTAGCCGCTGTCCGAGGAGTGCATGGCCACCAGCACGTCGTTGTCGACCACTTTCTGCCAGAAGGGATCGAACTCCTCTTTGCCGAACGAGCGAGGCCCGCGGTAGCCGTACGCCGGAGCGGGCCGGATGAGCACCACCCGGGCACCGCGTTGGAGGACCCAGTCGAGCTCCTCGATCGCCCGGTCCACGATGGGCAGGGTGATGATCGGCGTCGCGAAGATCCTGCCCTCGTAGTCGAACGACCACGTCTCGTACAGCCACTGGTTCAGACTGTGGATCACTTCGTGCGTGAGCTCGGGCGCGTCGCGCATCCGCTCCTCAATGAGGCTGGCCAGGGTCGGGAACATCAGGGCGCGGTCGATGCCCTGCTCGTCCATCAGCGCGAGCCGTGAGGCCGGGTCGCGGAAGGCGGGAATCGACTTCATCGGCTCCCCGAAGATCTCCCGGCGGCTCTTGCCCTCGGGATTCCCGACCCGGAAGTACTCCTCTTGGGCACCGGGACGGGCCACGACCTCGAAGGTCGGGTTCGGGATGTAGTTGCTGATGACCCCGCGGACCACGATCTTGGTCCGGCCGTGCACGTCGACGTAGTCGATCGCACCCTTGAACCGGTCGGGCAGGTACTTGGTGAACGCGTCGCGCGTCTCGTAGAGATGGTTGTCCGCATCGAACAGGGGGACGTTCAGGGTGGTGTGCGACATGACGGCTTCCCCGATCTGGCTGTGAGAACGTTGATGCTCCCTTACGAGAGTACCATTTCTGCGTCGAACCTGCCAGCCCCGGGGCGCAGCCCGGAGCTGGCGGCGGGAGCCCTGATCGCCAGGGCGGGGTGGTCCGAGAACACACTTTTTCGGTTTGTGGGAAGCTAGTTCTCGCGCCGTTCGCCGACACACGTCACCGCCGCACATGGGGGCAGTCATGACCGTGATGGATTCCGACATCTACTACGACCCGTACGACTTCGAGATCGACTCGGACCCGTACCCGGTGTGGAAGCGACTGCGCGACGAGGAACCGCTCTATTACAACGACCGGTACGACTTCTACGCGTTGAGCCGGTTCGAGGACGTGGACCGGTGCTCGCTCGACTGGGAGACCTACATCTCGAGCAGGGGAACTGTCCTGGAGCTCATCAAGAGCGGCATGGAGATCCCTCCCGGCTCCATCATCTTCGAGGACCCACCCGCCCACCACCTCCACCGCCGCCTCCTGGCCCGCGTCTTCACGCCACGCAACATCAGCGCCCTGGAGCCCAAGGTGCGAGAGTTCTGTGCGCGGAGCCTCGATCCCCTCGTCGGCGTGGGCCGCTTCGACTTCATCGCGGACCTCGGCGCCCAAATGCCCATGCGCACCATCGGGATGCTGCTGGGCATCCCCGAGCAGGACCAGGAGGCCATCCGCGACAGCATCGACGAGGGACTGCGGCTGACGGAGAGCACCATGCCCGACGTCGAGACCAAGTACGGCGAGAGCATGAGTCCGGGGAGCGCGTTCGAGGAGTACATCGAGTGGCGGGCGAGTCACCCCTCGGACGACCTCATGACGGAGCTGCTCCAGGCCGAATACGAGGACGAGACCGGTACCACCCGGCGCCTGACCCGCCCCGAGGTGCTGGGCTATGTGAACCTCCTGGCGGCGGCGGGCAACGAGACCACGACGCGCCTGATCGGGTGGACGGGCAAGGTCCTGGCCGAACACCCGGACCAGCGCGACGAGCTGGCCCAGCAGCTCGATCTGGTCCCGAACGCGATCGAGGAGCTGCTCCGCTACGAGTCGCCGTCACCCGTGCAGGCCCGCTACGTGACCCGTGACGTCGAGCACTACGGACGGGTCGTACCGGCGGGGAGTGCCCTGCTCCTCTTGACCGCGTCCGCGAACCGTGACGAGCGAAAGTTCGCCGACGCCGAGCGCTTCGACATTCACCGCACCATCGACCGCCAGCTGGCCTTCGGCTACGGCATCCACTTCTGCCTCGGGTCCGCGCTGGCCAGGCTCGAGGGTCGGATCGCCCTCGAAGAGGTGCTGAAACGATTCCCGTCGTGGGACATCGACTGGAAAGATGCGGTCCAAGCCCGGACGTCGACGGTGCGCGGCTGGGAACGTCTGCCGGCCGTCACCGCCTGATCTGGACCTGACCGTACCGAACAAGGAGAAGACATTCATGAGAGCAGTGATCGTCGGCGCCTCGAGCGGCCTCGGCCGTTCCATCGGGATCGGGCTCGGCCAGAGTGGAGCGACCGTTGCCCTGCTGGCGCGGCGTCATGACCGGCTGGTGGACGCGGCCAAGGAGGCCGGCCCCGGGTCGCTCGCCATCGCCTGTGACGCCACCGACGCCGCGTCGTGCCGGGCGGCCATAGGGGAGGCGGCGAGCGGGATGGGAGGGATCGACGCGCTCGTCTACGCGCCGGGGATCGCCCCGCTCGGGCCGCTGGTCGACATGGACGCGGAATGCTGGCACCGCACGCTCGACACCAACGTGGTCGGCGCGGCCCTGATCACCGCGGCCGCCATCCCGCACCTGACCGAGTCGCGCGGGGTGGCGGCCTACCTCTCGTCGGTGAACGGCTCGCTCACCCCGCCGTGGCCCGGCCTCGGGGTGTACGCGGCCAGCAAGGCGGCACTCGAGACCATGGTCGAGGCCTGGCGGGCCGAGCACCCGATGGTCGGTTTCACCCGCGTCGTGGTGGGTGACTGCGCCGGTGGCGAGGGGCACTCCATGACCGAGTTCATCAACGAGTGGGACATGGGGCTCATGGCCCAGTTCCATCCGATGTGGCAGGAGCGCAACCTCCTGAGCGGTTCCCTGATGGAGGTCGACGAGCTGATCCGTGTCGTGGACCTCGTGCTGCGCTGCGGCTCCAGCGCCAGCATCCCCTCGGTGGCGGTGACGCCGCGGCGTCCGGCCTGAGCGGCCGCGGCTACATCCGGCCGAGGAGGAAGCCCGCCGCCGCCGCGGCCGGCGGGAACGACTCGGTGATCCCGGAGCTGATGTAGCCGACGTCGCTGATCAAGGTGATCCCGGAGATCGCCGCCGCGGCATCGCTGCACAGGAAGACCAGCGGGTACGCCTGCTCGAGCGGGGTCGAGGCCTCGATCCCGGCCTCCTCGCGGAAGTCGGCGCCGAAGCCGAGCCACATCTCCTTGTTGGCCTGGGCCAACGGCGTGTCGGTGGGCCCGGGGCAGATGGCGTTGATGCGGATCCCCTGCTTGAGCAGCGGGAAGGCCTGCCGGGCCACGTAGGCGCAGATCGCCTGCTTGGAGTGGAAGTAGTCGGCGTAGCCGTGCTCGACGGCCCAGGCCGCGCCCGAGTCGAAGTCGGGCGTGTCGAGGTAGTCCTTGATCTCGGCGAGGTTCGGCTCCCAGCCCAGACCCGCGGCCGAGGAGATGAAGCCGATGGCCGAGCCGCGCGGCAGCATCCCGCCCGCCAGCATGCGGTCGATCAGGTGCCGGTGTCCGACGAAGTTGATCTTCTCGATGTTCGGCGTGCCGTCGGCCACCCCGGCACAGGCGAACAGCGCGTGCACCGGGCCGCCGCACTCGTCGACGGCGGCATCGATGGAGTCCCTGTCGGCCAGGTTCACGTGGATGGCCTTCGCGCCGGGCAGTTTCACCTCGGCGAAGTCCATCACCACGACCTCGGCACCGGCGTCCTGCGCGAGCTCGGCCGCGGCCGCGCCCATGCCCGTGGCGCCGCCGACCACCAGGACCCGCTTCCCGTCGTAGCGGAATGCATCGAACAGTGTCATGTGTGTGTCCTCCTGATGAACGACGTCGCGTCCTAGCCGACGACGGAACGGACCTTGAGGTCCACGATGGTATCCCAGTCGATGCCGAGCTCCTCGAGGATCGCGTCACCGTGCTCGTTGAACTCCGGCGCGCGTGCGACGGGCGAGGGCTCGCCGCCGAACTGCACCGGCGCGGCGACCATTTTGAAGGGGACCCCCGCCGCGGTCTCGCAGTCCTGCATGTACCCGTTGGCGATGCTCTGCGGGTCGACCGCGCACTCGAGCGTGTCCTGCACCACGCACCACTGGCCGGTGAAGTCGGCCAGTCGCTGGCGCCACTCGGCCACGGTGTGCTCGGCGAAGGCCGACTCGAGAGCCTCCTGAGCCTCGAGGCTGTGCTCGAGCAGGGCAGTGTGATCGGAGAATCGCGGGTCGGTCCCGAGCTCCGGGCGCCCGACGGCGTCAGCGAGCTCGGCCCAGTACCGGCTCGCCTGCAGGCAGCAGAAGGAGAGGGAGCGCTCGTCCTTGGTCACGTAGTTGCGCACCAGGGGGTTGAGCCGCGGCGCGCCCGCCGGCGGGCCCTGCCAGGGGACGCCGCTCACGAGAGAGAGCGCGAAGGCCTGGCCCATGGCCCACATCCCGGTGCCGAGCAGTGACACGTCCACCGTGGTGGCCTCGCCGGTCCGCTCGCGATGAAACAGCGCGCCCATGATCCCGCCGGCGATGGTCATCGCCCCGATGGAGTCCCCGAAGCCGGGCCCGGGCGGCCCCGGCAGCCGGTCCGAGTCGGCCGCCTTCACACCCATGGAGACGCCGGCCCGGAACCAGAACGCGAGTGAGTCGTAGGACCCCTTGTCCGCGTCCGGACCACGCTCGCCCTGCCCGGTGCCGGCCACGTAGATGATGCTCGGGTTGTGCGCCCGGACGTCCTCGAGCTCGATCTTGAGCTTCTTGCGCACCCGCGGGAGCTTGTTGGTGAGGAACACGTCCGCCGTGGCGGCGAGCTTGTAGAGGATCTCGAGCCCTTCGGGCGTGGTGAGGTCGAGGGCCAGGCTCCGCTTGCCACGGTTGGAGTGCTCCAGCAGCGCGTGGACGCCGCCGCTGATCGACACCACGCCGGTGGCGGCGAGGCCGCGCATGGCGTCCCCGCGCTCGATCGGCTCGATCTTGATCACCGTGGCGCCCCAGTCCGCCAACAGCGCCGAGGCCGCCGGCACGAACGTGTGCTCCGCCACTTCCAAGACGACGACGCCCTGTAGAACAGCTGTCACTCCCGACCTCCCCAAAAGACTTTTCGGCTTGCTACGGTATCTTCACTCGCGCAATTCAGCAACGCCGTATCTCGTCAGGGGAAATCCTGCTTTCGCACCCTCGAAGGAGCACATGATGGCCCGCTCTCAGACGCCGCAGCGCATCCATCTGCGCAGCGCCCGCATGCTCGACGTCGACAACGGCGAGCTGGTGGCTCCGGGCAGCCTTCTCATCGACGGCGAGCGGATCGCCGAGGTCGGGCCTACGAGCGTTCCGGGCGATGCGACCGTCATCGACCTCGGCGATCTGACCCTCCTGCCCGGGTTGATGGACATGGAGGTGAACCTCCTGCTCGGCGGTCCCGACCACCGCAGCCCGCTGATCGCCGTGCAGGACGACCCCGCCGTGCGCACGCTGCGCGCCGTGGCCAATGCACGCCGCACCCTGCGGGCCGGGTTCACCACCGTCCGCAACCTCGGGCTGTTCATTCAGACCGGTGGGCTCCTGCTGGACGTCGCGTTGAAGAAGGCGATCGACCTCGGGTGGATCGACGGACCCCGGGTCGTGCCGGCGGGGCATGCCATCTGCCCGACTGGCGGCCACCTCGACCCGACGATGTTCCAGGCGTTCGCCCCCCACATCATGCCGCTGACCGTCGAGGAGGGGATCGCCAACGGCGTCAGCGAGGTGCGCAAGGCGGTCCGTTACCAGATCAAGCATGGAGCGCAGGTCATCAAGGTCTGTGCCTCGGGCGGCGTGATGTCGCACACCGGTCCGGCCGGGGCGCAGCAGTACTCCGACGAGGAGCTCCGGGCGATCGCGGACGAGGCGCACCGGGCCGGCCTCAAGGTCGCCGCCCACGCGCACGGCGACGACGGCATCCGCGCCGCACTCGAGGCCGGCTTCGATTGCATTGAGCACGGGTCGCTCATGACGGACGAGACACTCGATCTCCTGATTGCACGCGGGACCTTCCTCGTGCCGACCACGTACCTGGCCGACGGCATGGACGTGTCCCATGCGGCGCCCGAGCTCCAGGCGAAAGCGGCCGAGGTCTTTCCGCGGGCCAAGGAGACGATACGAAAGGCTGTCGCCCGCGGGGCCCGCATCGCCTGCGGGACGGACGCTCCGGCGATCCCCCACGGCCGGAACGCCAAGGAGCTGATCGCCCTAGTCGACCGGGGGATGACCCCGCTGGGTGCCATCCGGGCCGCGACCACCGTCGCCGCAGAGCTCATCGACGTCGACGACCGGGGCCGGCTCGAGGCCGGGCTCCTGGCCGACGTCATCGCCGTGCCGGGCGATCCCCTCGGAGACATCGGTGTGACCGAGGACGTCCGGTTCGTCATGAAGGGCGGCCAGGTGTTCCATCTGGAAGGCACGACCGACTAGCGAGGCGACGTGCTGGCGGCACGGCTGCCAGGCTGCCCGCCCGGCGTGCCGATCAGGATCGTGGACCGGTCCCGATCCCCTGGACCACGAACCTCCACAGCTCCTCGGCCGTGCTGCCGTCATCGGCCCGGACCGACGAACCACTGATCGTGGCCGAGAACGCGTTGAACATGATCACCTCGAGCACGACGCCGACGATCGGTCCGGACCGCAGGTCGTCGCGCACGACGCCGGCGGACACCGCCTCGTCGAGCAACTCGTCGAACAGCGCCACGAGCGGCGCAAACGCCCGGGCGGCCTCCTTCGGGTGCGTCGTCAGCAGCTGTTGCGCGAACTCGGCCATGAGGATCGGCCGCACGGTCAGTGTCGTCTTCCCGTCGCCCGCCGGCCGGCACAGCCTGTAGTACTCCACCACGAAACGGTGCAGCCGCTGGAGCGGCTCGCCCTCACCTCTCACCTCGTTGCGCAGGTGGTCGGTCGTGGAGCGCACGGACTCCTCGAACAGGGCCAGCAGCAGCTCGTGCTTCCCGCTGAAGTACTGGTAGAAGCTGCGCAGTGACTGTCCGGAGCGCTCCACGACCTCCTGCACCGTGAAGTCCTTGCCCGAGCCGGCGTTCAAGAGCTCGATGGCGGCGTCGAGGAAGCGCTGGACCCGGCTCTCGGCCCGCAGGCGCGCCGAGTCGAGCGAGCGGGCGACGGCCAGATCGCGCCAGCTCAGCCCGTCATTCTCCGAAGCCTCTGCAGCCGCCAGCTCATTCTCCATCACTAGGTAGAGCGTACTTCAGGCTGAGGGACATCTCGGATCTCTCGCTAGAAGTAAGCAACTATTCACTTACAAGAACTTGGTTTCCGGCTGAGCCACCACGCCCCCGCCGACGGTGGTCCCGGTCCGCCGGCGACGGGGTCTCCCGTGGGTCAGACGGCCGGTTCGACGAGCATGTCCAGGCTGGCGGCACCGCTGTCGGGGACCCGCGGCTGGCGCCACACCTCGACGGGGAACGAAGCGTTGACGAGGGAGTAGCACAGCCAGAGCAGACGAGTGGCGTCCTCGGGCAGCGCGCGCAATTCGAGCCCGTCGAGATAGGCCAACGCGTCGGCGAGACGGGGGAAGGCGTCGTCGTAGAACGCCTGGAGCTCGTCCATGGTGCTCGAAAGCCGCTTGGCGTAGCGCTCCGCCTCTGTCTCGAGCGACCAGTCGGCGAACGGCTCGAGGTCGGCGAATTCAGGGGGGAAGGAGGTTGGCATTCGGAGTCGTTCCTCTCTCAGGAGACGGCCGAGATCCTGACCGGCGTCATCGTCTGGTACTCGACCACGTAGTCACGGGCCGTCTTGTGCAGTTGGCGGAGCAGGATCTCCTGATCGTTCAACGGGAACTCCGAGACCGCACGCGACTCGAGCATGGTCTGCGTCGCCTCGAGGGTGTTGCCGTCCTGGAGCGCGTACTCCTTGAAGGTCACCGCCGCGAGCTCCTGACGCAGCCGCTCCGTCGCGTTCTTCGGGGGCACGAAGTAGAGGGTGCCCTCGAAGATGTGCGTGTTGTAGGAGGTCGGCCAGTAGTGGTACGTGAGGTACCACCCCGGCGCCCACACGAGGAGCATGAAATTGGGGAAGAACACGAACGAGTCCACGCCCCACGCCTTGTGCCGCGCCGGGTTCAACGCAGGTGGCAGCGTGTCGATGCCCTCGATGTCGGGACGCTCCCAGGGCCCGAAGAGGCCGCTGTGGAGCACCTGCTCTATCGGCTTGACCATGTTGAGGTCCTTCGGCGGGGACATGCCGCCCCACGACGACACCATGCCGTGGGGCCCGTCGAGCTCGTACGCCAACGCCTCGAATCCGATGCCGGAGAGCTTCCGGGACTCCTCCGCCGTGGCCTGCTTCGCGTGGAGAACGGGTGCGTGGTAGAACTCGGCGAAGGCGTCGATGAACAGCTTCCAGTTGCTGCCGACGTTGGCGCGGTACTTGTAGACCTGGGTCATCTCGTCGAAGGGGTAGCCGGCGAGTCCGGCACCCAGCCTGCCGAGGTAGTCGTGCACCGAGATCGTGTTGTCCGGGTCGAGGTTCACGAAGATGAACCCCTCCCACGTCTGGACCTGGACGGCCGCAAGCCCGTAGTCCTCCTTGTCGAGGTCGAAGAACTCGGACTCCTGCTGGACGAACGTCAGCTCGCCCTCGGTGGAGTAGCGCCACCCGTGGTACTTGCACGTGAACTGCCGGCACGTGCCCTTGGTCTCCTCGCCGGGATAGTCGTTCCAGACCAATTTGTTCCCACGGTGACGACAGATGTTGTGGAAGGCGTGGATCTCCCCGTCCTTCCCCCGGACGACCACGATTGAGGTTCCGGCGGCGTGGATCTCCCTGGTGAAGTAGCTGCCGGTGCGGGGGACCTGCTCGATGCGTCCGACGTTGAGCCAGGTCCGGGCGAAGATGGCCTTGCGCTCGAGCTCGTAGTGCTCCGGGGAGATGGAGTCCTCGTAGGAGACGGGACCGGTGCCGAGCTCGGGGTAGTGCTCCGTCCAGCTGCCCGCGTCCGGCTTCGGGAAATGCGCCATGACCTTCCTCCACTTCAGATCCGGGACGTTGTCACGATATCAGAGATCTTCTATTCGGAGAACCCTATTTCCGCAGTAGATCCTCGTCGAGCTCGACCCCGAAGGACCGGAACGCCATGGCGAGGACGTCGTAGGCACCGACCGTGAAGACGAGGTCCATCAGCTGCTGGTCGTCCAACTCGGTGGCCAGGACCCGCCAGGTCCCCTCTGATATGTCCGCGGTGGCGATCAGGTCGTCCACGGCCGAGAGCATCGCCCGGTCCAGCGGCGACCATCCGGGGGCCTCCGGTCCCTGCGCGATCCGCGCCACCTCCTCGGACCCGAGCCCGGCGTCCGCCGCGAGCACGCAGTGCTGCTCCCACTCGTAGGCCGACTGGCGGAGCGAGGCGACCCGGAGGACGAGGAGCTCACGCTGGCGCGGCGTCAACGTCGACGAGAAGAGGATGTACCCGTTGAAGGTGTTGAAGGCCTTGGTCAGCTCGGGGTGTCGCGCCAGCGTGCCCAGGGCGTTCAGCGCCTTGGGCCGCCCCTTCGTCTCGGGGCGGGGATGACGGGCGTCAGCCGGCCGGAGCGCCGCGAGGGCGTCCCGCATCGCATCGGGCCATTCTCCGGGCGGAAGTGGTGTGAGCCGCGCCATGTCAGGTGTTCCGGCCGCCGTTGACCCCGATGACCTGGCCGGTGATGTAGCTCGCCTCGTCCTTGACGAGGAAGGCACATGCCGCGGCGATGTCCTCGGGCCGCCCGACCCGGCGTACCGGTGTCAGCGACGCGTGGTGTTCGACGCCCTCGCCCAGTCGCCCCTTCCTCTCCGAGGCCCGGAGCATCGGCGTGTCGATGAAGCCCGGCGGGATCGTGTTGACCGTGATCCCCTTGGGGCCGAGCTCGAGCGCCAGCGCTTTGGTGAAGCCGATGACGCCCGCCTTGGAGGCGACATAGTGCGTCATGAGCGGCTGGCCGCCGTGGGCGCTCGACGAAGAGATGTTGACGATGCGCCCCCAGCCCACCTCGATCATGTCGGGCACGACCGCCTGGCAGCAGTCGAAGGTCCCGGTCAGGTTGACGGCGAGGATGCGGTTCCACTTCTCGGCCGTGATCTTGAGGAAGGGGTCGAAACCGTCCAGGCCCGCGCAGTTGACCAGGATGGTGGGCCGGCCGAGGCGTTCGCGGACCGTGGTGACACCGGCGTCGATCTGCGCCCGGTCCGTGACGTCGACCTCGACGCCCATGGCGGTACCGCCCTGCGCCTCGATCTTGGCTGCCGCCGTGGCGGCAGCCGCGCCGTCCCGATCGAAGATGGCGACGGCGTTGCCATCGTTGGCGAGTCGCTCGGCGATGGCGAGGCCGATGCCGGACGCGCCTCCCGTCACGATTGCCGTTCGGTCTGCGGTCATTTGATCGGCTCCTCTCCGTGCAGGGTCGTGCGGTGCATGTCCCGAGGCGACGTCGCGTCGTAGGGGCAGGCCCGGTGCAGCACCCCGCGGTTGTCCCAGATCACCAGGTCGCCGACCGCCCACTCGTGGCGATAGACGCGTTCGGAAATGGTGGCGCGTGCCAGCAGGTCCGCCAGCAGCGCGCGCCCCTCGTCGAGCTCCATGCCGGCCACGTGCGACGTCGTCGCGCCCAGCACGAGCGACCGGCGCCCGGAGAGATGGGTCCAGGCCAGCGGATGCTCCTTCGACGGTCGCTTCCTCCAGAGAGCGAGCTCGTCGGGTGAAGGGTCGTCGTTGATCATCCGTTGCGCGGCCTCGAAGGAATGCACGACCCGCAAGGACAGGCAGCGCTCCTTCTCGTCGTCGCTGAGATCGTCGAAGGCCGTGTACGTGCTGGCGAACTCGGTCTCGCCGCCCGACTCCGCCACGGCGTGGGCACTGAGGATCGTGGCCATGATCGGCACGTCGTCGGTGCACCCGTCGATGTGCCAGTCGAACGTCCCGCGCAGGTAGGCGGCCATGGGATTCTTGGCCGGGTCGAGCGTGATCCGGAAGATCTCCGGATTCTTCCCTTTGCCGAACACCTCGACGCGGCCCAGCCTCCTGCTGAAGGCCACCTGCGTCGCATCATCGAGGTGCAGATCACGGAAGACGAGGACGCCGTGGGCCTCGAGCATCTCGAGGACGTGGGCCGGCAGCGCCTCGTCCCCGAGCAGCCGGTCGCGGTCGACACCGACGACCCGCACCCCGACGGTGGCGCCGAGCTTCTCCGTGGCCACCACTGTCATGGGAATTCCTTCGAGTCGAGGTGAATAGAGGGAGACTACTGTTTTCCAAGAATAGCGTTTTCGCCGCCGGCCGTCTCGCTGCACCCCGCTCGGTGCTGTCGTGGGAGCCGGATCGCGACGACGCAGACCTCGGGCAGCGCGGGCACGCCCGCCACGAGCTCCTCGATCTCGGCCCCGACCCGGCCCAGCCTCGTGGCCCGTGGATGAGAACTCCGTTATCGTAAGGCAGTATGGCGGTTTCGCGGCCAATCGCAGGGGGAACGGGCACGACGCACGACCATGCGTTCCACCCGTTGCGCGTGGCCAGGGTGATCCGCGAGACCGCCGACGCCAGCTCGTTCGTGCTCGAGCTTCCCGACGACCTTCGAGAGGCGTTCACCTACGAAGCCGGACAATTCTGCACCTTCCGGGTACGGGTCGACGGCCAGCCGCACCTGCGGTGCTACTCCATGTCGTCCTCACCCGCGGTCGACCCCGACCTGACGGTCACCGTGAAGCGGACGCCCGGCGGCATGGTGTCGAACTTCATGAACGACCGGTTGGCGGCGGGCGACGTGATCGAGGTGACCCGCCCGGCCGGCGTCTTCCGCCTCACCGCGGGCGACGAGGACGTCGTCGCGTTCAGCGCGGGGAGCGGTATCACGCCCGTGCACTCACTGGTGAAGACGGCCCTGTCGACCACAGCCCGGGGGGTCCGCCTCTTCTATGCCAACCGTGACCACGATTCGGTGATCTTCGGGTCCCAGCTCAGCGCTCTCGGCACCCGACACGGCGCGCGCCTCGCGGTGACCCACCACCTCGACAGCGAGTGCGGGCTCGTGCGGCCCGACGCCGTCCGCGACTTCGCGAGCGTCAACTGGGACTCGGAGTTCTATGTCTGCGGGCCGGGGCCCTTCATGGACGTCGTGGAGGAGGCGCTGCTCTCGGGCGGGGCCGGCACCGAGCAGATCCACATCGAGCGCTTCATCCCGACCGAGCCGGCCCCCGAGCCCGTGCCTCCGTTCTCCACCGCGGTGGGATCGCGGGTCACCATCGACCTTTCGGGACGGGTCGGCACC
Source organism: Acidimicrobiales bacterium (assembly GCA_052140165.1). Taxonomy (GTDB): domain Bacteria; phylum Actinomycetota; class Acidimicrobiia; order Acidimicrobiales; family RAAP-2; genus Bog-473. The sequence goes on along the minus strand of JBKQUM010000056.1, from coordinate 15,641 downwards.
ACCGAGCACCGCCCGGGCACGACGATCCTGCAGGCAGCCCGGCAGATGGGGATGGCCCCACCCTTCTCCTGCGAGTCGGGCAGCTGTGCCTCCTGTATGGCCAGACTGGTGGAGGGAACCGTCGATATGTTCGTGAACAATGCCCTCGACGACGACGAGGTCGCCGAGGGCTGGGTGCTCACCTGCCAGTCCGTACCGACAAGCCCGTCGGTGCACGTCGTCTACGAGGAGGGTTGATGCCGGAGATGCCGATCGACGACGTGACCGAGATTCAGCAATTGCTGGCCCGCTACGCGGTGGGCATGACCAAGGACGACATCGACGCCGTCGTGGAGGTGTTCACCCCGGACGGCAGCTACAGCGCCTTCGGGGACACCTACCGACTCCAGGACTTCCCGACTCTGGTGGCGGCCGCTCCCAAGGGGTTGTTCCTCGTCGGGCCGCCCGCCCTGGAGCTGGACGGCGACGTCGGCCGCGGCGAACAGCCACTGTGCTTCGTGGAGCAGACGACGCATGACATGCGCATCGGTTACTACACCGACACCTACCGCCGCACCGCGGACGGCTGGCGGTTGCACACCCGCTCCATGACCTTCCTCCGCAAGAGCGGCGCACGCGACTCCGGTCGGGCGCACGACCCGGCGCGTCCCACGCCGTCCGACTGATGGACCTCGACGAGTTCAGGCAGTCGCTGGACGACTGGCTCGACCAGAACGAGCACGCCCTGGTGCCCGGGCGGCTGGCGACCGACACCCTCGATGACCAGATGGCCCAGCTGGCGAAGGTCAAGCGCCTCACCTACGAAGCCGGGTACATGCGCTGGGGGTGGCCCGAGCGCGTCGGCGGGCTGGGTGGTTCGATCCTGTTGCGCGCCTACCTGGGCGAGGCGCTCACCTCCCGGGGCCTGGTGGAGCCGGGTATCTACTCCCTGACGGAGGTGCTGGCGCCGACCATGATCGACTACGCGACGCCGGAGCTCGCCGCCACCATGGTGCCGCGGTTGCTGCGGGGCGACGAGACCTGGTGCCAGGGCTTCTCCGAGCCCGGGACCGGCAGCAACCTGGCCTCGCTGTCGTGCCGGGCGACCCGGACGGACGACGGGTGGAGCGTCACGGGGCAGAAGGTGTGGACGAGCCTTGCCCAGTACGCGGATCGCTGCGTGCTGCTCACCCGCACCGGCGACGCGGACTCGGCCCACCGTGGCATCACGGCCCTCTTCGTGGACATGGACAGTCCCGGCATCGTGATCCGACCCATCGAGACGATGCACGGCGCACCGGAGTTCTCGGAGGTCTTCTTCGACGGCGTCGTCGTGCCCTTCGACCGCGCGCTGGGCGAGGAAGGGCAGGGCTGGTCGGTGGCGATGGACCTCCTTCCCTACGAGCGGAGCACGGCGCTGTGGCAGCGGGCCGCCTACCTGCAGCAACGCCTGCAACGCCTCCTCCACGACGCCCCGCCCGGCGAGCTCGACCCCGCCGACGTGGGGGAGGTCGCACAACTCCTCTACGCGCTGCGGAGCCGCTCGCGCTCCACGCAGCGCCGGCTGGCCGCGGGTGAGCGGCTCGGTTCCGAGACCTCCATCGACAAGGTGCTCGTGGCCACGGCCGAGCAGGCTGTGTTCGACCTGGTCGCGGACGGCCTGGCTGCCAGCGTGGACCTCGGCGACGACCCCGCCAGCGAACGGTGGCGCAGGGAGTTCCTCTACTCGCGGGCGGCGACCATTTACGGCGGCACCGCGGAAATTCAGCGGAACATCATCGCCCGCCGTCTGCTCGACCTCGGGAGCGACCGGTGATGGACGGCGGGGACAGGGAGGTCTTCGAGCGGAGCCTGCGCCACGCCGTCGAGACGCACTCCGGTGAGCCGCTCGACGCGGCGCTGCTCCAGATCGGCTGGCGGGACGCGCTGGCGGAGCACCCGCAGGAGGCCGTCTCCATCCTCTTCGAGCTCGAGGGGGCGGCCCACGCCTCCTCGTCGGCGCTCGAGCAGGTACTCGCATGCTCGCTGGGGCTGGACGTGCCTCCGGCGGCGGGCCTGGTGCTGCCCCCGCTCGGGCGCCGGTGCCCGCCCGGCGAGCTCGACGGCGCGCAGCTGGTCGTCCGCGGCCTCGGCACCGTCTCCCTCCTCGCCCGCGCGACGGCCGTGGTGGTGGCGCAGGCGGTGAACACGGAGGTCGCGTTCCTCGTGCCGACCGCCGACCTGACGCTGCGGCCGGTGCGTGGCATGGACCCCGAGCTGGGCTTGGTCGAGGTGGGCGGCACCGTAGCCAGGGGGGCGCTGCGGCCGGAGGTCGCCTCGCCGTCCTGGCCCGCGGCCGTCGCGCTGGCGCAGCTCGCCGTGGGGCACGAATTGGTCGGTGCGGCGCGGACGATGCTCGAGCTGGCCCGCAGGCACGCTCTCGAACGGGTCCAGTTCGGACAGCCCATCAGCCGGTTCCAGGCCGTCCGGCACCGGCTGGCCGAGACGCTGGTGGCCATTGAGTCCGCCTCGACCGTGCTCGGTGCCGCCTGGGAGGACGGATCGCCGGGGACGGCGGCCGTCGCCAAGGCGCTCGCCGGGCGCGGCGCTCGCACGGCCGCCCGCCACTGCCAGCAGGTCCTGGCCGGGATCGGCTTCACGACGGAGCACGAGTTCCACCGCTACGCGCGACGTGCCCTGGTGCTCGACGAGCTGTTCGGTTCGTCGCGCTCGCTGACCCGCGAGCTCGGGGTGGAACTGCTGGCGGCGCGGCGGCTGCCGGACTTCGCGCCGCTGTAATCGAGCGCCCTGGGGATTCTCGACGAACGGGAAGATGCGGGTGAACTCGGCGACCGGCTCGGCGCGGTCGACGTCGCCGATCAGAGCGACGATGCGAGCGAGGCGACGAGCTCGCGCGTCCGCCGGGACGACGCGATGAGCTCCTCACGGCCCGCACCGATCGGCACCACCCGGACCGAGATGTCGGTGACGCCTGCATCGGCGAAGCCGCGCAGGCGCTTCACGATGGTCGACTCGCTCCCTGCGGCGAGGATGTCGCCGACGGTGCGGGCGTCGCCGTGCTCCAGCAGCTTCTGGTAGTTCGGAGACACCTCGGCCTCGGCCAGGATGCGGTTGGTCCGGGCCACGGCGGCGTCGATCTCGTCGTCGCCGCACAGGCAGACGGGGATCCCGGCCACGACGCGGGGGGCCGGTCGGCCCGCCGCCTCGGCGGCGCGGTTCAGGGTGGGGACGACGTGGGACCCGATGGCGCGCTCGTCAGCCATCCACAGGATGGTGCCGTCCGTCCGCTCGCCGCACAACTGCAGCATGCGGGGGCCGAGTGCGGCGAGCAGTACCGGCGTGGGCGTGATGTCGGTGATGTCGAGCGGGTTGTGCACGCGGAAGAGCTCGTTCTCCACGTCGACCGGGCCGGGGCCTGCGAGCGCGCGGTCGAGGACGTCGAGGTAGGAGCGCATCGTCGCGATCGGGCGCTCATAGGGCAGCCCCAGCATCTCGTCGATGACCCAGTGGTGGGACACGCCAAGGCCGAGCGCCAGGCGTCCCTCGCAGACGGCCTGAACCGAAAGGACCTGCTGGGCCAGTGCGACGGGGTGCCGGGGCTGCACCGGCACGACGGCGGTGCCGACCTCGATCCGGGTCGTCGCCGCACCGATCATGGTGGCCGCGGTCAGCGCGTCGAATTCGTCCGGGATCTGAGGGATCCAGACGGTGGCGAGCCCGGCCTCCTCCGCCCAGCGGGCGTCGGCCTGCATCCGCTCGACCTTGCTCCGGTAGCGGCCCCGCTCCGGACCGATCATCAATCCGATGCGCATGCCTGCATTCCTCCCGACCAAGATGACCCCAGAAATGAGAACATACTTCTTCTTTTCGCGGAAGACCAGTTCCGCCGTGCGCCCCGGCCCCGGGCGGGGTCGCGCGGGGCCGGCGGTCCGGAACTCGGGTTTTGGGTTGCTAGAACGTAGTTTTCACAAATTGCGCATGCGGCTATCGTGTCGGCGTTGGCCTGAGCGGCGCCCGGCGCGGCGCCCTTCCGAAACGGGACCTTGGGGATCGGTGGAGATGACGGACTTCAAAGCGATCGACTTCTTCCGGGACGACGACCTGCTCGTCGACCCCTACCCCTACTTCGAGGCCATCCGCGCCGAGGGCCCGGCGTGGCGCGAGCCCCACCATGACGTCGTGATGGTGACCGGGTACGACGAGGCGATGGCCATCTACAGCGACACCGAGACCTGGTCGTCGTGTACGGCGGTCACCGGACCCTTTCCCGGGTTCCCCGTCCCCCTCGAAGGCGACGACGTGAGCGCCCTCATTGAGGAGCACCGAGACGAGCTCCCGATGAGCGACCAGCTGCCGACGCTCGATCCCCCGAAGCACACTGATCACCGTTCCCTCCTCCTGCGGCTGATCACGCCGAAGCGACTCAAGAGCAACGAGGAGTTCATGTGGCGTCTCGCCGACCGCCAGATGGACACGTTCCTCGGCCGGGGTGAGTGCGAATTCATCGGCGAGTACGCCAGCCCGTTCGCCATGCTGGTCATCGCGGACCTGCTCGGGGTGCCCGAGGAGGATCACGAGCGCTTCGAAGAGGCGCTGCTCCGCGGCACGGCGGATCACGGAGCCGTCGGCAGCATCGGCGACGACACCCTGGCGCTGTCGCCCCTGCAGTACCTGTATCAGCAGTTCACGGCGTACGTCGAGGACCGTCGACTGTCCCCCGGCCATGACGTGCTCACGGGACTGGCCACGGCGACGTTCCCCGACGGGTCGATCCCCGACGTCATCGACGTGGTCCGCGTCGCGGCGAACCTGTTCGCAGCCGGCCAGGAGACCACCGTCCGCCTCCTCAGCTCCGCCCTCCAGCTGATCGCCGAGGACCCGGACCTGCAGCGGGTGCTGCGCGCCGAGCGCGACCTGATCCCGAACTTCGTCGAGGAGACCCTCCGCATGGAGAGCCCCGTCAAGGGCGACTTCCGGTTGTCGCGGGTCCCGGCGAAGGTCGGGGACATGGAGGTGCCGGCGGGCACGACGGTGATGCTCGTCAATGCCGCCGCCAACCGGGATCCGCGCCGGTTCGACGACCCGGCGACGTTCGACCTCACCCGTGAGAACGCGCGCCACCACATGGCGTTCGGGCGCGGCGTCCACACCTGCCCCGGCGCGCCCCTCGCGCGCACCGAGGCGCGGGTGAGCCTGGAGCGCCTCCTCGACCGCACGACCGACATCCGGATTTCCGAGAGCCACCACGGCCCGGCGGGCGCCCGCCGCTACCACTACGTCCCGACCTTCATTCTCAGGGGGCTGACCCGGCTGCACCTCGAGTTCACGCCCGCGGACGGCGGCTCCCGCTAGATCGCAAAGGACCCGATGAGAGAGCAACGCCGATCGCGTCGCATCGCCATGACACCCGAGGAGCGCGACTCCTTCCTCGGCGAGGAACGCACCTGCCGCGTGGCCACCGTCGGCGCCGACGGGCCCCACGTGACCGCTCTGTGGTTCGTGTGGCACGGCGATGCCGTCTGGCTGACCTCCATCGTCAAGAGCCAGCGATGGACCGACGTGCAGCGTGATCCCCGCGTCACCGTGCTGGTCGACGCCGGCGAGGGGTTCGGCGAGCTGCGCGGCGTCGAGATCAGGGGGCGGGCCAGACCGGTGGGCGAGGCCCCCCGGACAGGCCAGCCGAACGACGAGCTGGTCGAGCCCGAGAGGCTCTTCGGCGCGAAGTATGCCGGGGGGGCCTTCTCCCACGACGGACGGCATGCCTGGCTCCAGGTGGTACCCGACAAGATCGTCAGCTGGGATTTCCGCAAGATGGGTCTGGGCTGACCCTCCCGGGGAGTCGGACGGCGGGACGCGGGGGCGCGACCACGGGCGTCCGAGCAGCTCACGGTGCGATAACTCGGGTCTCGCTCTGCCGAAATAGGACTATCCACAGATCGCGCCCAAGATGGCACTTCGAATGCAACGCTATTATCGCCGCCGGACCGACGGGGCGGGGACCGCTCCCGTCCGAGGGAAGAGAGATCGATGCCCGAGACGCCGCAGGTGAACCCGGAGCCGAAGATGCTGATCGACGGAAAGCTCGTCGAAGCCAGTGGCGGCAAGACCTTCCAGAACGTGAACCCCGCCACCGAGGAGGTCCTCGGCGCCGTCGCCGACGCGTCCGGCGGGGACATGCACCGTGCCATCGGCGCGGCCCGCCGGGCGTTCGACGAGACCGATTGGTCGACGAACCGGTCCTTCCGGCAGCGCTGCCTGGAGCAGCTCCATGCCGCGCTGGTCGCGGAGCGGGAGGAGCTGCGGGAGCAGCTCATCCTGGAAGTGGGATGCCCCCGCATGCTCACGTTCGGGCCGCAGCTCGATGCTCCGCTCGACGGCGCCATCACCTACCCGGTGCAGCTCATCGACGAGTACGCCTGGGAGACCGACCTTCCCGTCGCCACCGACTTCCGAGGCAACGACAACTTCCGCCGGATCAGGAAGGAGCCGGTCGGCGTGGTCGGAGCCGTCGTCCCGTGGAACTACCCGTTCGAGGTGTCGATCACGAAGCTGGCCCAGGCGCTCGCCACCGGAAACACGGTCGTGCTGAAGCCGGCGCCCGACACCCCCTGGAACGCCACGTTCGTGGGCCGCATCGTCGCCGAACAGACCGACATCCCGCCCGGGGTCCTGAACGTCGTGACGTCGTCCGATCACCTGGTCGGGGAGGAGCTGACGCTCTCGCCGGAGGTGGACCTCATTTCCTTCACCGGCTCGACGGCGGTGGGCCGGCGGATCATGGAGAGGGGCGCCGCCACACTCAAGCGGTTGTTCCTCGAGCTCGGCGGCAAGTCCGCGAACATCGTCCTCGACGATGCCGACTTCTCCACCGCAATGCTCTCCGGGCTGGCGGCGTGCTCGCATGCCGGGCAGGGCTGTGCGATCCCGACCCGGATGCTGCTGCCGCGTTCACGGTACGACGAGGGCGTCGAGCTCCTGAAGACCTACATGGCGGGTGTCCCCTACGGCGACCCCCAGCGTCCCGACGTGATCATGGGCCCGCTGATCTCGGAGAAGCAGCGACAGCGGGTTCTCGGTTACATCGAACGAGGAGTCGAGGAGGGCGCGACGCTGGCGGTGGGCGGGGGCCGGCCGAGCGACCTGCCGCTCGGTTGGTTCGTGGAGCCGACGCTGTTCACCGAGGTCGACAACTCCATGACGATCGCCCGCGAGGAGATCTTCGGGCCCGTGCTGGTCGTCATCCCCTTCGAAGACGACGACGACGCCGTCCGTATCGCCAACGAGAGCGACTACGGGCTGGGCGGGGCGGTGACCTCCGCGTCCCTGGAGCGGGGCCTCGCGGTCGCGGAGCGGATCCGCACGGGCATCGTGAGCGTCAACGGCGGCATGGTGTACGGCGCCGACCTGCCCTTCGGCGGCTACAAGAGCAGCGGCATCGGCCGTCAGAACGGGATCGCCGGCTTCGACCAGTACCTCGAGACCAAGTCACTGGCCTGGCCGGCCGGCTGAGGGCGGCGCGCTACGAGCGGGAGGACGCCCGGCCCCGCGGCACGTCGCGGAAGGGTACGTCGCGATCGAGTGACCGCTCGCGGGGCATCCCGAGCACGCGCTCGCTGACGACGTTGCGCGCCATCTCGGTGGTGCCACCGCCGATGCACGACACCTGCCGCATCAGGTAGTCGTCCGTACAGAACGCCAATTGCCCGTCGTCGTCGGTCCAGGCGGCTCCGGCCGTGCCGGCCACCTCGAATCCGATGGTCCGTATGCGGGCGGAGGAGACCCCCGAGAAGAGTCGCGTGATGGCGGCCGACTGGTCCACGATCGCCCCGGTCGCGATCCCCTCGCCGATGCGCTGTCGCAGTTCGCGGTCGACGATGTCGAGCATCCGGGCCTCGCCGATCAGGTCGCGCACGACCGGCTCGGACAGGCGACCGGCATCGCGGGCCGCGACAGCCACGAGTGAGGAGACACCGGTACCGCCGTGCCCGAATCCCACCGGGACGGTCACGAGCGGTGAGTTGGTGAGCATGCGCTCGTGGAACATCCAGCGGGTGCCCACCGTCCAGCCGTCGTCGACGTCTCCGACCCGGTCGGAGTCGGGCACCCGGACATCGGTCAGGAATTCCTGGCAGAACTCCTTCGAGCCGTTGAGCATCTCTATCCGGTGCACGTCGATGCCCGGTTGGTGGATGGGGAAGATGAACACCGTCAGGCCCCGGTGCTTGGGGACGTCCCAATTGGTGCGCGCCAGGCACAGGCCCCAGTCGGACCACCACGCCCCCGTCGTCCAGATCTTCGAGCCGTTGAGCACCCATTCGTCGCCGTCCCGGACCGCGCTGGTCAGGGCCCCGGCCACGTCCGAGCCGCCGCTCGGCTCGGAGAGGAACTGCATCCAGATCTCCTCGCCCCTCAGGATGGCGGGGATGTGGCGGCGCTTCTGTTCCTCCGTCCCGAAGTCGAGGAGGACGGCGGCACAGGGTGAGAGGGTCGGGGCCTGGAACCGGGTCGGGAACTCGTAGCCGGCCAGCTCCTCGTTCAGCACCCGCTGATGTGCACGCGTCAGCCCCTGACCGCCGTACTCCCTGGGGAAGCAGATGCCCGCCAGACCGGCGTCGAACAGCATCCGCTGCACCCCTCGCTCGCGGGCGACCTCGGCGAGCTCCTCCTCGTCCGTGAGGTCGTTGCGCAGCGCACCGGCTGCGGTGCGCGCCGAGGCCGGCCGAAGGTTGGCCTGCACGAAGGCACGGGCCCGCCGGCGGAAGGCGTCGACGTCCTCGGTGTCGGGTTCGCTCACGTCATCCCCTCCTGCTCCGCGACGATGTCGGCCAGGCGCAGACGGTGCTCGGCCGGGGTCCCGTACAGGGCCCGGTTGACGGTGTGGCGGCGGAGGTAGAGGTGCAGGTCGTGTTCGAAGGTCACGCCGATACCACCATGCATCTGCACGCAGTCCTGCACCAGATTGCCGCCATAGTCCCCGATGAAGGACTTGGCCACACTGAGCAGCTCCGTCGACCCGGGGGAGCCGGCAGCAAGGGCGGCGATGGCGGCGTCGCTCACGGCGTGACTTGCCTCGAGCCAGGACTTCATGTCGGCGAACCGGTGCTTCAGCTCCTGGTACGAGGCCAATGGACGACCGAACGAGTAGCGGTCGAACGCCCACTCGACGGTGATGTCGAAGGCCGTCTGCATCGCCCCGACTGCTTCGGCGCAACCGATGGCGACGGCGCGACCCAACTGCAGCCCGACCTGCCCGGCGGCCGTCCCGACCTCACCGACGACATGGTCCAACGGCACCCGTACGTCGTCGAACGCGACGACCGAGAACCGGCGGGTCAGGTCGACCGAGTGCATGGGGGACATCGACACTCCCGCTGTCCCGGCGGGGATGAGCACCTGCGTGAGCCCGGATCCGGTCCGACCGGTCACCAGGAGGTGGTCGGCCTGTGCCCCCGTTTCCACCGGACGCTTGACCCCGTTGAGCACCGCCTCGTCCCCCTCGACGTGCACGTCGAGAAGAGCCCGGCCGAGCCCGTCGTTCGGCGGCGGCTCGGCCATGCACCAGGTGGCCACCGACTCGCCCGAGAGCAATTCCTTGATCACGTCGACGAACCCGTCGCCGCCGGCCTCGTCGAGCGTGGCGGCGACGATGTTGGTCACGCCGAGCGGCCCCGGCGCGGCGTGACGGCCGAACTCGTAGGCCACCAGGGCCAGGTCGACCAGCCCCTGGCCGCTGATGGAGCCACCACCGTGCTGCTCGCCGACCAGGAGCGACGTCCACCCGAGGTCGGCGCCGCGGCGCCAGTACTCGGCGTCGAACCCGGCCGCGTCGTCGCGCAGGCGGCGGAGTTCGCCGACGGGCACCAGCTCGTCGAGCAGCCTCGCCGTGGTCTCCCGAAAGAGCTCCTGGTCGGAGCTCAGCGCCAGCAACATGTTCGCCCTATTCCTCAGTCGTCGGCGGCCTGCCCACGCCGCCAGGCCGGATGTCGACGATACCGTGAGAATCGGGGGTGGTCCATCTGGAGACATAGGTTTCCAGATCCGAGAGGGTGCCTCTGTTCACGACCTCACACCCCATCGCGCTGGAGCAGGAACACGCCCGACGGGGCGCCGCCGCCCGTCGAGACGACCGCGGTGGCGGCATCGGGCACCTGCCTTGCCCCGGCGTGGTGCCGAAGCTGCTGGACGGCTTCGTAGAGGAAGCCGAACCCGTGCAGGCGCCCCTCGGACAGTTGCCCGCCGTGGGGATTGACCGGCAGCTCGCCGTCCGGGGCGATCCGCCGTCCCTGGTCGAGCCACTCATACGCCTCGCCGAACGCGCAGAACCCGAGGGCCTCGAGCCACGAGATGGCGTTGAAGGTGAACCCGTCGTAGACGAGTGCGACGTCGACGTCCTCGGGGCCGAGAGCGGACCGGGACCACAGGTGCGCGGCCTGGCCGATCACCTGAGGCTCATGGGTGACCGTGCCCTGGTCCCACGAGACGCGCTCGGTGATCTGGGTCCCGACCGCCTCCACGCGGATGGCCGGCCGCGGCAGATCGCCGGCCACGGCCACATCCGACACGACGATCGCGACCGACCCGTCACAGGGAACGTCGCAGTCGAAAAGGCCGAACGGAGACGTGATCGGGCGCGCCGACAGGTAGTCGTCCATCGTCATCGGCGCCCGGTAGATGGCCGCCGGGTTGCGCGCCGCGTTGGCTCGCCCGTTCAGTGCGACGAGCCCGAGCATCTCGCGCGGCACGCCGTAGCGGTGCAGGTACTGGTTGGCGTTCATGGCGATCCAGTTCGCGGCGGACATGGCCCCGAACGGCATGCGCCACGCCGATGGACCGGACGCCCGGGCGCCTCCCGCGCCGGCAAGACGGAGGGTGGCGAACGACGACTCCCAGACGGTCCGAAAGCACAGGACATGACGGCAGAGGCCGGAGGCGACGGCGAGCATGGCCGCCACCACCGCGCCGCCCTGACCCGGGAGGTCTCCGCCCCCGTTGATCCACGTGGGGTGCAGCCGGAGAGCCTCCTCCACCGCGGCGACGCCCCCTTCGCTCATGCCCATGCCGGCCGGGCCCGGATACGTCGACAGCCCGTCGATGTCGCCGAGCTCCAGCCCCGCGTCGGCGACTGCCTCCAGACAGGCGTCGACGGTCAGGGAGAGCGGATCGACCATGAGCCGACGGCCGATGGCCGACCGCCCTACTCCCGAGAGGACGGCACGGTGCTCGAACCGCTCGCCCCGAAGTGCAGGGCGCGGGACCGGTCGTTCGGGCTCGGGAACGGGGTCGGCCACGTCCGGATCGCCCGTCGGCTCGAACAGCGGGAGCCAGACGTCCTCGTGCTGCTCGAAGCGCACGACGACGGCCTGCCCGACGTGGACTTCGTCCGGCGCACAGCCCACGATGGAGGTGGTCAGACGGACGCCGGGGTCCTCGGCGAGGGCGACCACGGCGATGGCGTAGGGAGGCTCGAACGCGGGATGCCAGCGGTGCTCGTTCACCGTGAACCCGATGACCGAGCCCCGGCCTGAGACGAGCGTGGGCTCCCACGCGGTGCTGCGGCACGCCGGGCAGATCGGCACCGGGGGGTGGACCAGCGTCGCGCACGCCGTGCACCCCTGCACGCGCAGCCGGCCGTCTGCGCCGGAGGTCCAGAACCACTCGGTGGCGGACGTCAGCTCGGGAAGCGGCCGCATCACCCGGACCGGTCCCGGAGGAACGTCGGTGCCCCCTCCCCCAGCGTTCCGAAGATCTGCGGCAGGTCGACCGTCGTGCGGATGCCCGGTGCTGCCGCGCACACGATCGGCACCGCGTTGACGGCCCGGTTCGCGGTGTAGCCCGGCGTCCGCTCGGCCATGTCCTCCAAGGGGAACGCGAATCGCATCTGCACGTCCAGGGGGGCGTCGCCGTCGACCCTCAGCCGCCAACCCGTCGGGTGGATGTCAAGGGACGGCTCCAGGTCGGAGGTGCAGTACCACGTGGCGCCGAAGCTGATCAGCGGGTCGCCACCGCGCATGCCCAGGACCTTCATCCGTTGCGCCGCCACGGTGCCCGCATCGATCGTCCCGGCTGCGATCTCCGTCTTCCGGCGGGCGACCGCTACCTCGCCGCCGGCCTCCACCGAGTCGAGTGGGAGTCCCAGTGCCTCCGCCACGAGGCGGAGCGACGGGCCGAAGCTCTGGGCGCCGTGGGCCCACCGGCCCGGGTCGAAGCTGGCGGGGTCCGAGCCGAATCCCATGAGGTCGAACAGCAGCACGGGCGAGTTGCGCTTGGACAGGTCGGCGTATTCCTCGATGGTCAATCTCTCGAGCCGCCGCTGGATCGAGGCCAGCACGAGCGGCACCGCCTCGGAGATGAACCCCGGGCTGCTCCCGGTGCTGTGGATGGAGGTGCCGCCCCGCCGGCAGGCCGCCTCGACGCGCTCGCGCGTGGAGGGGTTCATGGAGGCGGGGTGATGGAACTCACCCCGCGTGGTGACGATGTTGGCGCCGGATTCCAGCAGACGGCACACGTCGTCGTAGTTGCAGGCCTGCGGCATGTACAGGACGCAATCAGCCTCGAGGGCGACGATCTCCTCGATGTCCCGTGTGGCCAGGACGCCGGTCGCACCGAGACCGCAGAGCTGGCCGGCGTCGCGACCGGCCTTGTCCGGCGAGTACACATAGAGACCGGCCAGCGTCAGGGCCGGGTGCTCGATCACGCCGTGCAGGGAGCGCATGCCGATGTTCCCGGTGGCCCATTGCACGACCCGGTACTGCGTCGCCTCGCTCACCGTTCAGCTCCCTCCATCGACTCCAGGCCGCGCACGCCGTGGAGCGGCTCCGGCGAATCAGCCATGGTGCCCGACGTCCGGGCGGGCGATGCCCAGGGTGTCGCGCAGTGTCTCACCCGTGTAGCGCTTGCGGAACACGCCCCGGCGCTGCAATTCGGGAACCACCATCCGAACGACGTCCTCGTAGGCGCCGGGGGTATGGGTCGCTGCGACGACGAACCCGTCGCACGCCTCGGCTTCGATCCATTCCTCCATCTGGTCGGCGACCTCTGTCCCCGTGCCCACGAAGCGAGGGCCTTGGAGCAGGGTGGCCCGGTGGCCGGCCAGGTCGCCGAGCGTCACGGTGTCGCCCCCGATGTGCGTGCGGAGGTTCTGCACCAGGCCCCGGATGCCGGACACGGAACCGATGAGCTCGTCGGTGATCGGGTCGTCCAGCTCCATGCCGGAGAAGTCGTGGTTCATGAGCTCCGAGAGCAGGGTCAACGATGCCTTCGGATCGACCAGCGAGTTGAGGAACAGGTCCTCGCGCTCCTCGGCCTGGGCGCGGGATTCGCCCACGACCGTGTACACCATCGGCAGCATCTTGACCGACTGCGGGTCGCGCCCGGCCGTCTCGATCGACTCCTTCTGGTCCAGGTAGTGCGCACGCGCGATGGCCAGGTCGGGGTCGCCCGTGAAGATCAGCTCGGCCCAGCGTGCGGCGAACTCGCGACCGCGGCCCGACGAGCCCGCCTGGAGCAGCACGGGCCGGCCCTGCGGGCTCCGGGGCACCGTGAGAGGCCCGCGGGAGGTGAACCACTTTCCTTCGTGGCCCAGCTCGTGCACCTTGTCAGGATCCGCGAAGTACCCACTGGTCCGGTCGAGCACGAGTGCGTCGTCCTCCCACGTGTCCCACAGGCCCGTCGTCACCTCGAGGAACTCGTCAGCCCTGTCGTAGCGGACGTCGTGGCCCAGGTGCTCGTTGAACCCGTAGTTCTGGGCCTCGCTGTCGTTGACGGAGGTGACGATGTTCCATGCCGCGCGGCCCCCGGAGAGATGGTCGAGCGTGGCAAACGTGCGGGCGACGTGATACGGCGAGTAGTACGTCGTGGAGTACGTCGCGCCGAGCCCGATCCGTTCGGTGACGCCGGCGATCACGCCGAGCACGACGCTGAGGTCCAGCTTCACCGGCCGCGCCCCGAGACGGACGGCTTCGGCGACGGATCCGCCGTAGATCCCGGGCATGGCCAGCCGGTCGTCGAAGAACATCATGTCGAAGCAGCCCTCTTCGAGGGTCCGGCCGAGCTTGGCGTAATAGCGAGCGTCCAGGAACCCGTGCTCGGTGGCCGGATGCCGCCAGGACCCGGCGTAGACCGTGGTGCTCCCGGCCTGCATAAAACCCACCAGGGACATCTGCCGCTTCGCCATCATCGCAGTCGACCCGTATCGGGCGAGAACGCTCAGTTGCCCGCTGCGGCGACGGCACGCCGGGCGCGGATGCGGAATCCCTCGAGCTTCTCGTCGGCGGTGCGGACCCGGGTGCTCCGGGACATGACCGACACGTCGTGACCGGCCGCCTTGCGCCGAAGTGCACCCACCGTGGCATCCGACTCGGCCATGAGGGTGAAGGGATCGAACGAGAACCAGCGCATGGCGTTCTCGTGGGTCATTTTGCGGGCGTCGTCCGTCGACACGGCGTATTTCGCGAACTCGAGCCCCAACTCCTCTGGTGCGTTGGGCCACATGGAGTCGCTGTGCGGGTAGTCGGCCTCCCAGGCGATGTTGTCGATGCCGATTTCGTGCCGCAGTGCGATGCCGACGGGGTCGCTGATGAAGCAGGTCAGGAAGTGCTCCCGGAACACCTCGCTCGGGAGCCGCCCGCCGAAGTCCTGCAGGGTCCAGGCGCGATGCATCTCGTAGGTGCGGTCGACCCGAGAGAGGAAGTAGGGGATCCACCCCGTGCCGCCCTCCGACAGCGCCACCCGGAGGTCCGGGTAGTTCTTGAGCACCCGGGACCACAGCAGGTCGGCGGCTGCCGACTGGATGTTCATCGGCTGGAGCGTGATCATCACGTCCGGCGGCGAGTCGACGGCGGGGATCGCCATCCGCCCCGACGAGCCCAGGTGAATGGCGAGCACCGTCCCCGTGTCGCAGCACGCGCGCCACACGGGGTCCCAGTACTCGTCATGGAAGCTCGGATAACCCAGCGCGGCGGGGTTCTCGGTGAAGCTGAGCGAGTGGCAGCCCTTTGCGGCGACCCGGCGGATCTCGTCGGCGGTCTGCTGCGCGTCCCAGATGACCGGTACGGCCATCGGTATGAAGCGCGCCGGGTAGGCGGCGCACCATTCGTCCATGTGCCAGTCGTTGTAGGCACGAACCAGGGCCAGCGACAGGTCGGGGTCGTCGCTCAAGAACGTCCGTGCCGTGAACGTGGGGAAGCTCGGGAAGTTCATGGAGGCCAGGACGCCGCCCGCGTCCATGTCCTTCACCCGCTCGTGCACGTCGTAGCAGCCGGGCCGGACCTCGTCGAGGCTCTGTGGCTCGAGCCCGTACTCCTCCTTGGGTCGCCCGGCGACGGCGTTGAGCGCCGCCGTCTCCATGACGACCTGCCCGAAGGTCCAGACGTCGTTCCCCTCGCCGTTCCGGACGAGCTTGGGCGCGCGATCCTGGTACTTCGCGGCGAGGTGGTTCACGAAGAGATCGGGCGGCTCGATGATGTGATCGTCGACGCTGATCAGAATGAGATCGTCAACCTCGCTCATGGGTCCTCCTGAGAACGATCCTCTCTGCGGAATATAACGACCCTACCATGCCGACCCTGGCCGTTCCTCGGCGAGACCACGGCCGGGCAGCCCGAACC
The DNA here is from genome assembly GCA_052140165.1 of Acidimicrobiales bacterium. Classification (GTDB taxonomy): domain Bacteria; phylum Actinomycetota; class Acidimicrobiia; order Acidimicrobiales; family RAAP-2; genus Bog-473. The sequence continues at coordinate 57 of JBKQUM010000056.1, read as the reverse complement.
CCCCCTCGCCGTCGCCGCGCCGGCGACACCATCTTTGAGGCGCTGGTTGCGTCCTGG
>JBKQUM010000055.1:0-6223 GCA_052140165.1 Acidimicrobiales bacterium | reverse complement strand
CCGGAACCTGTCAAGCGATTTGAGACACCTTCTTACGACGCCTTCTGAGTGAGCTCCTCCGTGCTCACCGGTTCGTTGATCCAGGCGATGGTCGGGAGCTTCGGCGGCTCGGGTTTGCGGTGGTTGAACCTGGTCGGGTTCGCCGCGTAGGCGGCCTCGAGGGTCTCGGCCCGCTGGGTGCGCACCTCTGTGGCGGTGCCGAAGTGCACCGAGGCGGGCGTGTGGTACGCGATGCCCGAGTGACGGTGGTCGTGGTTGTAGTACGCGAAGAACACCTCGCAAAAGACCCGGGCGTCGGCGATTGATCCGAAGCGCTCGGGGAAGCCCGGGCAGTACTTGAGGGTCTTGAACTGCGCCTCTGAGTAGGGGTTGTCGTTGCTCACGTGGGGGCGGCTGTGCGAGCGCTTGATGCCCAAGAAGCTGAGCAGCTCGGCCACCTGGTTCGACGTCATCGAGCTGCCTCGATCGGCGTGGATGGTCAGCTGGCCCGGCGGCACCCGGTGGCGCGCCACGGCGTCGGCGATGAGGTCCTTGGCCAGTTCCCCCGATTCGCTCGGTGCCACGCACCAGGCGACCACGTAGCGGCTGAAGATGTCGAGCACGACATAGAGGTCGTAGTACTCGCCGCGTTTGGGTCCCTTGAGCTTGGTGATGTCCCAGCTCCACACGACCAGCGGCCGATCGGCCACGAGCTCGGGCTTGACCTTGGCCGGGTGCGTGGCCTGGCGGCGGCGCTCACGGACCTCGTTGTGCGCCCGCAAGATGCGATAGAAGCTCGACACGCTGGCCAGATAGGTCCCCTCATCGAGGAGGGTGAAATACACCTGGTCGGGCGAGGCGTCGGCGAAGCGCTCCGAGCGCAGCGCCTCGAGCACGGCGTCGACCTCTTCGTCGCTCAGCTTGTTCGGCGGTGCCGGCCGGGGCTTTCGCTCCGTCGTGCGGCACGGCTTGAGCCGGCGGTAGTGGCTGGCCCGGGCCCGCCCGACGGCGGCACAGGCGGTCTTGGTGCCGAGGAGCGGCTCGACCACGGCGAAGCACTCCTCGATCACCGCGTCGGCCCCTCTTCGGACTGCTGGTCCGTCTCCGGAGTGCTCTGCGCCAGCAGCTGCGCCAGTCGGGTAGCCCCGGGGCATTGCTGCCCCGGGGCCCCCTCAGAACCCGGCGTGCGGCTTTCACCGCACCGGGCTCAAGCAAGCCAATGGATCAAAGGATTGCAGAAGCCTCCGTGTCGACGGCAGTATGCGATCGCCGTCGACAGTCGGCATGCACGAGATGGGAGGCAACGGGCTCATCCGGCGTGCCAGTTTCCCGCTCGGTGGTGATCGCATCCCTGCGGACCGCTTTGCGGGTCGCCATGAGCCACTGCTCCCATTCTTCGGGACTTTGTGGCTCGTGGTCGGCAAGCAGCAAAGGTGCATCACAGAGTGGACAGCGACCATGCTGCGCTCTCAGTTGGCGCAGACTGACGCCGGCCAACGGTGGTGTCTTGTGCTGTTGCCGTTTGGCCCAGTACTCGGCCAGGGTGGGATCGTCAGGAGACGCCCTGCCTGGCACCAACTGGTGCCGGACAATCTTGGTCCAGGAGTGCTTGAGCAGGTAGATGCCGCTATTGCGGTCACCGAAGACCCAGCGGTCTCGTCTGGACCTGTTGAACGAGCCGAAGTACCGGTTCACAACCCAGTGCTTCGACTTGTTCGAGTGGCTGTACTTGGCCCACTTGTAGGTGAGCTTCCATACATAACTGTCCAGCGTGGAGAACTCCTTGCTGGACACCACGCCCCGGTAATAGGTCGACCATCCCCGAATGATCGGGTTCAGTCGTGCGGTCACTGCCTTGGCGTTTGCCCCTCGCAGGGCCAACACCTCGGCGGCGAGCCTCTTCCGGTGCCGTTGCACGGCCGCTTTTGTTGGTTTGATCAACAGCTTGCCCTGATAGCGGCGGACATTGAACCCGAGAAAGTCACAACCCGCATCGAGGTGGACGACTTGCGTCTTGTCCTCGTTGAAGGCCAGGCCCCTCGGTGCCAGCCATATGGCCAGTCGTGCTTTGACCTCTTCGGCCTGTTCGCGGCTGACACATAGCGCCAGGACGTCGTCTGCATAGCGAACCACCACGGGGCTGTCCGTCATCGTTTCTCCGGCATGAGTGCCAGAAGTTTGGTAGCGGACCCCAGCGGCCTCTTCCATCCCATGCAAGGCCACGTTCAAGAGCATGGGGGAGATCACCCCACCTTGAGGGGTTCCCTCCTCAGTCGGAGCAAGCCGACCCTTCTCGATCACTCCGGCCTTCAACCAGCGCTCAACCAGTTCCCGGGCGGGGAACGTGCCGAGTTGGGAAAGAAGGTGAGAATGGTCAATCCGGTCGAATGCCGCCGCCAGGTCGGCGTCGAGCACCCAGCACCGGCGGGCGGACTTGCCGCTCACGGTGAGAAAGATGCACGAAATGGCGTCATGGCAGCCACGGCCCGGGCGGAAGCCATAGGACTTCGGCTCGAATCGTGCCTCCCACTCGGGTTCCAGCGCACTTGTGACATGAGCTTGCAACGCCCTATCGAAAATGACCGGTATGCCGAGCGGGCGCTTCTTCCCGTTTGCCTTGCGTATGTACACCCGCTTGAGCGGCTTGGGCTTGTGCGAGGCATCGTGACGTTGCACCCAGTCGGCCAGAGCGGCCTTCCCCGGTGCGGTAATCACGACGGTCCCGTCGATGCCCGCCGTCTTGCGGCCAGCATTGTGCTCGGTCACCCGCCGCACGCTCACAAGAGCATTGGCACGGGACCGGAGCATCAGCTTTTGCAGGTTGCGGACCCTTGCGAGGTCCCCAGCCTTTGATGCCGTGAAGATGCGTTGTCGCAGACGCCGTACTTTGTCCTCGGCGTCGGGCCAGTCAACTGACCCCCAGTCGAGCACATCGCCTTCAGGTCCGTTCACCAGGGCGGTGCCGTGGCGTCCAACTTGTCCTTCGGTTCTGGTGTCGTCATCCATCGTCTATCTCACAGGCTCACCTGACCCACGTCGGCACCCTTTCGGGTCAGGGCATACGCCCCTGTCCGGCCAGTTATGCGGGACGACCAGCGGAGGTGCTGGTCGAGTGTCCCGGTTTCCTGTTGCCTTTCGGCCACCGGTATTCGCTTCTTGGGTCATCCACTCCCCGCTGGGGGGCTGGGCCTTCCTTACGGTCGGCTTACCGGTCCTCATGGGCCGGACCCCATCGGGATTCCACGTTCCACACGCATAAGTTGCGGCCGGGGTGGGTGCCCTCTTTACCCCGGGGACGGTGGTGCTCTCACGGCCGACTGCTCTTCCCCGACCGCCACCCGCCGCTTTCCAACGACCAGTCCCTACCCCCCGGTCCTGCTTCCATCTCCGGGGCTGCATCTAACGAGGCATCACAGAGGATTTACTTGCGTTCACCCGTCCGGCCTTCCCCAGCCTGTAGCGCCCGGATGGATCGGGCACCCTTGGGCTTTTCCCCGGAGCTTCACACCCCACCGTTACCGGCGGCGCATGTCAGGGTGGGGACAGGCATTGAACACTTGCCTGGGACTACGCAGTCGACAACATCAGCCGACCCCCCTTTCTGCGAGTCCACTCACTGCGTGCAACCTCGTGTCGCACAGAGCTCCGATGCTTTTCCCTGGGCCTCGAGGGCCACGCGGTGCCGGGCCAGCTGGTCCTCGAGCTTGGCGTTGCGCCGGCGCAACAGGTCCAGCTCGCGCTCGGCCGCCGAGCGCTTCTTGCGGTGCTTGGGGGCCAGCCCCGAGAGGGCACCGACGTCGCGGGCCCGCTGCCACTCGACGATGTGGCTCGAGTACAGGCCCTCTCGGCGCAAGAAGGCGCCTTTGCCCCCGTCCTCGGTGATCCGTTCGTACTCCTCCAGGATCGCCAACTTGTAGTCGGCGCTGAACTGGCGCCGCTTGGGTCGGGCCGCCGGATTGTCTTCGGGCACGGCCCCATTCTGGGCGCGTGCCGTCACAGGTGCTGATGTCATGGTCATTTGGTCTACGTGTTCCTGACTCGCCCTGGTGGGATGGTGGGCTACTGCAGGTGTCTCACGTCAGCCTGACAGACAGGGTGCTGTGTCCTGCACGGTGTCGGCGCACCTCCAACAGCGTTCCGACCTGCACGCATGTAGCCGAACCGCTCTTGGAGGTGGCGGGAATCGAACAGGCCGAAGCGCGAATGCGAAATCCGGCGTCGGCGCCATCTATGGGCTCTGAACAGGGAATATACGGTGTCCGCCCTTCACCGCTATTGACCGGCACGGACCGGAATTCTGTGTCAACTCCGTGTTCTTGTGTCACGTTCGTGTCACGGGCGACCTCAATCGGGTAGACGGAAACTCGAGCGATCCGGACACTCACACCAGCCGACAACCCGGGTCGTCGGACCGCCCCCGTACGGCTGGGACAGTCCAAACGAGATCCGATGCATTGTTCGGTAGAGGCATGGACTGACAGCCCCACCCGATCCGGGACCTTCGCCTCTGTGCGCGGCAGACCCAACGGGGAAGGATCGCACCAATGAGGGTTGCAGCGACCCCACGAACAGGAGGGCTCCAGATGCACATCAGACGCATGTTCGGAGGTATCGCAGCGACCGTTGGCCTGATCCTCGCGGGTGTCGGAATGACCGCCGTTACCGGAGCGATCCCGGCTGCGGCCTCGTTGCCCTCGTCCATCACCTGCACGGGGAGTCCCTACGGGGTGATCCCGGCCGGGACCTACACGTCGCTCAACATGCCGCCCGGAGCATTCTGTCTCACCGAAGGCGCTGTCGTGATTACCCATGGCGTCACGCTGGGGACGGGATCAGGACTGGCAGCCGACACAGGAAGCTTGACCATTCAGGGGTCGCTCACTGTCGGTGCCGATGCGGCGTTCTCCGACTTCAACCCGGCTGCGCCCGCTTCGATCACAGTGCTGGGTCCGGTGACCGTCCAGACCAACGGTTGGTTCGGCACGTCCGGCCCGACCATCGCCGGATCGGTCAGGGCGACCAACGCGTCGGCGCTGCAAATCTTCGACACCAAGATTTGGGGACCAGTGACGATCAACGGCGGCGGCGGCGACAATCCTGTGCTCGACGCGATCGACCAGTGCTACAGCACCGCCAGCACGCCTTGTGCCGGTCCACCCTACGCGTATAACCAGAACTTCCTGGTGTCCGACCAGATCTTCGGGTGGGTCAGCGTCACCAACTACGACGGCTGGTGGACAGGCATCTTCGCGAACACCATGGGTCCCTTGGTCTTCTCGGACAACAACACCCCCGCCGGGACGGCCATCGGGTTCAACACCATCTACGGACTCGCCGCCTGCTCGAGCAACCTTCCGGGAGCGCCGAACACCGGCTCCGACGTGAGCGGACCGAGCGTCGTCCACGGACCGACCTTAGGCAACCAGAGGGCGACGTGCACCGGCGTTCCGGGAGGCACCTTCTTCCCGTAGACGCCCGCGGCAACCGCCCTCGAAGGCGTCCCACAGAAGCAGCAAGACAAGTGGACCCCGACCGTACGGCGGGATCCACTTGTTGTGCAGGCTCAGGCTCACACGAGACGTAAGCCTGCCTCCATACGCCGGGCCGGTGTCAGTGTGGGTAGGTCAGTTCGCCCTGCGGGCGGCCCGGTACTTGACGAAGAAGCCAAGACCTATCCCTCCGGCCACGCATGCGACGGCAAGAATCCAGCCATTCTCCATCCACAAACCCACGGTAAGCGCCGCCGCTGGAAGCAGCCAAATCCAGTGAATCGGCTCCGGGGCTTTCACCATTAGTCATATCTTCGTCGGAACAAGCAGGAGGTTTGAGGCATGTGCCAGTTCGCTGCCGGGAAGGCGTCAGGTATCCAGAGCAGCCACCGCACGGTTGAGGGCCTCGACAAGATCCACTACCGGGTACGTCCAATCGGGTCCGCCGCTCTTCGAGAACAGATCGACCAGAAATTGTCCGCCATCCCGGTAGACAATGGCCGGAATGTCTACGACCCCATCGTGGGAGACGTGCAACTGGGCTTCGGGCGACTCCCGATCGGGCGGATATCCAACGAAGATCTGGAAGGCCATGAGAACAGTCAAGCAGCCGAAGAGCCTGCCCCACTTCGCCGGGAGTGGGCCGCCGATTCGGGTCGACACCTATCGAGCGCTTGTAGTGAACTTCGATGCATGACCAATAGGATCGAGATCTCCCGTGACATCGAAGCCCCGCCTGGGCGGGTGTACGCCGC
>JBKQUM010000054.1:0-7276 GCA_052140165.1 Acidimicrobiales bacterium | reverse complement strand
GGCTCAACTGGTCGGCGTCAGCGAGTGGACCATCCGCAAGGAGATCGACGAAGGGCGTCTCCGCGCCCGACGCGTTGGGCGGTTGATTCGCGTCCTTGATGACGATCTGGCCGCGTGGATGCGAGGTGAGAGTGAGGAGGCGGTGGGGTGACGACCACCCTCGACGTCGTATCGGGCTCCCTGGGCGTCAGCCCTCTGCCGGGCTTCTACGGCTTGGCCCGCGTGACGAGACATAAGGGCCAGGCCACCACCGGGTGACGCCCAGCCGGCGTTAGTGGCGCCCCCGGTCAACCGCGCTCCGTCCGCCGAGCCTCTTGATCCCGCCAGACCCGTGGCCGGAGCACGACCAACATTTCGGTCCCCTCGGGAGTCCCTCAGCGCCCGAGATTCTTGCTCCGTCGGCCCGCCTCATTACTTACGCATTACTTACGCGCGATCGTCCAGCGCAGGTGCCCGGCATGGGTGATCCATGAAACCGCAGGTCACAGGATGAGGCATTCCCCCACGCGACGGCCCTTTTCCATGTAGCAGAATCCCGCCTACAGGCCGGCTCACCGTCAACCAGACTCTGCTAAGGGGAATGGGGCGTCGTGGCTGTCATGACGACCAAACCCGGTGCCACGTCCGGCGAAACCAGCGCGGCCCAACCCTGGTAGAGAACACAGGGTTGGGCCAAGCCACCTCAATCCTTGACCCGGTGGAGGTTAGGTCTCAGTGGCCCTAAGAACAGAGCCTTCGATCCGACCCCTGATACAGGGCCGGACTCAGGTCGGAGGAGTCACGTCACCTTCACGCCAACCAATGCCGCAGCCGCGCTCCGCTTGCTCGACCATCAGGTACCGATCCGGGACCGGGTCAGCCCGACGGCGGAGAATAGATCTCGGTGCGCTTGAGAAGTTCGCGAGCGGTGCGACTGTAGTGGTAGTAGCTCGTCAAAACGGCGGGGCGGTCGTAGAGCCAATCGATCGGCTCTCTCAAGTCATCGACGTACCCGAGAGCGTAGGAACCGCGCTGATAGCCCATGAGGCGGAGAAGTCCCTCGGGGAGAGTGCGCGCTATTTCGGGAGGACAGGCAAGATACTGGTTCTCCTCCTGCCTTAGCCACGCCAACGAGTATCCAATGTTGATCCCGATCCGGTGGACATCGGACGTGTTGGCGCCGCCGCCGTGAAAGATTGAACCGAGGTAGAGCAGCACCGATCCCTTGGACATGACAGCGCCGGTCGTCAGAGCGGGATCCACTTCTTCCGGATCCTCCTCCCAGAGATGACTCCCGACGACAACCCGAGTGGCACCCATTTCGTCAGTGAAGTCGGTGAGCGCCCACATGGTGCTGATCTCCGCCTCGAACCCGGTTGGAAACGGGTAGTGGTCGAAGGACCACTGGTCCCGGTGGATCATTTGCGCCGGCTCTCCGGGTCCGATATCCACCAGTTGTGTCAGATCGATCTGGAAGGTGCTGCAGTGGTCGCCGAGTGAGAGGTCGAGAGTCCCGAGAATTGTCGGGTGAGTTACAAGGGCACGCGCGCTCGGAGAGCGGGCGATAAGCGCGCCAGTTCGCCGCGTCGCATGACCCGTGAAATCGTCAGGCCCCATGTCGGTAGCGGCGAGGTGTGGCTTCATCTCGATCGCGATCTGATCCATCAGATCGGGTGAGACAAGGTCGGCGATGACCACGCAGCCGTCCTCGCGAAGCACGGTGGCGATCTCCTCCGGTGTAGCGGTGTCTTCGACAGCCCTGACTTGTCCAGGCATGGCCTTACTGTACGTCAGGGCCGGTATCACCCGCGACACACCCGCGCTCTTGTACCCAACAGTGGCCGCCGCGAAATGAGGCTCAAACCCAACATGCTCCCGTTCCGATTCTCTGTGCTCAGTTCGACCGCCCCGACCATGGCTGCGTGGCGGGACCATGCCCGTCTGGCAGAAGGATCCGGGTATTCGGCGCTCTACGTCACCGACCACTTAGATGTCCAGTTCGGGCCCTTGGTCGCCGCGACAGTGGCCGCCGAAGCCACCACTTCGTTGCATGTGGGGACACTCGTGCTGAACAACGACCTGCGCAATCCGGTCGTCCTGGCCAAGGAAATCGCTTCCCTCGGCCTGGCAGCGGAAAGCCGAGTGGAAGTTGGTTTCGGCGCGGGATGGCTGCGCAGCGACTACGCGGAAGCGGGTATCAGATACGACGACCCCGCAACGCGGGTGGACCGGCTCGCGGAGAGCGTCACGGTCATGAAGTCGCTGTGGAGCAACGATGAGACGACGTTCGCCGGCAAGCACTACACGGTGGCCGCTGCCCGCTGTGATCCGCTTCCGACGTCGCCACCCCGTATCATGGTAGGGGGCGGAAGCAAGCGAATTCTCACCGTTGCCGCCGAGCAAGCGGACATCGTGGGAGTGAACACCAGCCTGGCTTCAGGCGAGAAGGGCGGTGATCTGGCCGGCAGCGCCACCTTCGATCATTACGATCGCTGCTTGGGGTGGGTGCGCGATGCGGCGGGTGACCGCTTCAGTTCGCTCGAACTGCAGATCGCTGCCGTCGCCGTGATGGTCGTCGACAGCCGCCGCTCTGCGGAGCGCATCGCGGCGATGCTCGGCTTCGACGGCGAAGCAGCGCTAGATCTGCCGATTGTGCTCATCGGAACCGTGGACGAACTCTGCGAGCGCCTGATCGAGCGTCGCCAACGGTGGGGTTTCAGCAACGTCGTGGTGCCAGGCGAGGCGATGGAGACGTTCGCGCCGGTTGTGGCGCGGCTGGCCGGCACCTAGCCGGCTAGCCGGCTAGCCGAGGCTCCACGGGCACACATGAACTCCATGCCGCCGGCGGGTGCGAGGACCGCGACGTCGCCAGCCATTGACACGCCCGTTCGTTCAGGAAATGGGCGCGAACTGGCGAACCTTGCCGGACCACAGCCGGTCAGGCGCTCCGACCTCGCGCACCTGAACCTCGGGAGCGGCAAGACCGCGCCCTTCCAGCAAATCGACGAGCTCCCCGCGCAGTCGCGCGCTGTCGCATGAACCGCTGACCACCACTGCCACATCGACACCCTGATCAACTTGGCCGACGAAGAAGTCAGCCACACCGGGCCAGGCGAGTAGGGTCGATTCGAATTCTCGACGAGGGACGGTCACCCCGCCCCGAAACTCGAATACACCGTCCATGCGCGCCCGGACGTCGGTGATTCGCCGATGCGCGCTGCCGCAAGGACAGGGCGAATCAGTGATCGTCATGGCATCCGCGATGTCGTAGCGGATCAGCGGCTGGTCCAGGTTGTACAGATTCGTCAGCAACACCCGATCCGCGGGCTGCCCAAACGGCACGACGTTGCCCTCTGTGTCCACCGGCTCCAAGATCACCAGGTCGTCAGCGACGTGCATCCCTTCTCCGACCCCGCAGGGAAAGGCATACGTTCCCTCCGAGCAGCCCCAAAACTCAGACAGCTCGATGCCCCATGCGGCCCGTACCGCGTCCCGCACCGGTGGAGTACACACCTCGCCCGCGACACTGACCCAAGTGGGTTCCAGCTCGAGCCGGCCTGCCAGTTTCTCGAGGGCCAATTGGCGGATGATGCTCGGCCATCCTTGGAGTGCTTCCACTGCGGGGTCAGCCGCATTAAGGCCGGCGACAAGGTCCGGCAAGGGCGTCGTTCCAGAGAAGCAATGGGATGGCGGTCCGCCGCCCTCGAAGCTGCTGAAAGCATGAAAGATTCCTGATTCGTGCTGAAGGCTGCAGGAGAAGACTTGCGCCAGGACCGCGTCGGGAGCTTCCCCGCGCCGCCCCGTCCACCGGGAGCCCTGCATCACGAACGTGACAAACGCCTCCCACCCGTACACGTGCAGAGCCTCGGTACCAGTGGCGCCAGAGGTCTTGATCGCCCGGTACTCACCCGCGAGGTAGCGGTCGGAATCCAGCTGTTCAAGATGCTCTCTCACACGAGCGAGCGTCAACCCGGGGACTGTGATCAAGCGATCGAACTCCTCCATCATCTCGGCCCTGGTCAAGACAGGCAGTGATGGAAGGTCGGCTTCTGTAAAGGTCTCCAGTTCTCGTCCGGCCAGCCGGGCCCGCCAGAACGGCGAACGATCAGCCGCAGAGAGCAGCAAGTCCCTCAGCAGTCGTTGCCGCTCCGCGGCGAGGCGGTCAGCGTTCCATTGGAGCCGCATGGCACCCCTCAGAAAAGCATCTTGCAGCTCCGCCCTCTGACGCCGTACGAGGTCGGCGTGGTTCGCCCCTGACACGTCGCCAGCGCTGGATGGCACTCAGTGACCGTAGCAAACCTCGCTGCAACGAGAGGATGGGGTCCTCAGCCACATACCTCAACCACGACGCGTCGACGGCATCTTGAGCCTGAAGGCCGTTCACCTGGCAATGACACGCCGTGTCCCAAGGTGCCCCGGGTCAAAGTCGTGTGCTTCGTAGATGTCACCAACAACACGAGAGGCGAAGCAAGATGGGCAGGGCAATACGCCAAACGCCATCACTGACCCAGTCTCTTGATTGTGCCTGGTCGAGCTCAGGCGACACGCGCCCGCCCGCTTACCGAACGATGTTTCCTGGGCAGGTGCTCACCGTTCCAGTCTCAGAGCCGCTCCGGGACCTCCCGGGCGATGTCTTGCATGAGTGGGGTGGCCTGCTCGCGGCCCTCATCATCTATCGGGGCTGTTGACTGACCGGGGTCAATAACCTCGAACCTCCACCGAAACCCGATCCAGACAAGACCTCTATCTCCTCTCGAGTCGTCGAGGACCGGCAGACCATGTGCTGGCTGCCGTCTCCCCATACGTTCCGCTAACCCGTGGCACCAGCCTGGGAGAGTTGCATCTCTTCGAGTATGTGGCGCAGGTGCTCGAGACAGCGCCCTCGCGTAGGCCCGAGGCTGCCGATCGGCATGCTCAACTGTTCGGCGATCTCCTTGTACGGCAGGTCGTCGCCTCGCATCAGCAGACCCAGAAGACGCTGGCACCGCGCCGGGAGCCGTCCGGCCGCCATTCGTACCGCTCTCGCCTGCTCTTCACGCAAGAGCGCGGTGTCGGGCGGCTCAACGTGTTCATCGGCCAGCAGGTTCATCTCATCGCTGACCGAGACCATGGCCGCCCGAGTGGCGATCCTGAGGCTCTCGCGCCGAGAGGTGGTCGCCAGCCACCCACCGATCCGTTCTGGCTGCTCAATTCGGTCAAGGTTCTCCACGAGGCGCAGCCAGGTCGTTTGGCACACCTCGGCAACGTCAGCTTCACGCAGCCTGCACCGTCTCGCGATGGCCGCCACCATCCCGCCGAAGCGCTCGACCAGAGTCTCCCAGGCTTCGCCTGACCCAGCCCGCGCCTCCGCTACGACACGAATGAGATCGTCGTTGTCGTTCGAGGACCTCGCCTCAAAAGTCTTCGGAGTCCTGCTGTGCATCTCCACCACCTGATTCGGCACTAAATCTCCTCCTGATCCCATCGCCAGGGACCCATCCACCGACAGCACCGGACCACCCGGTCGGTTTCTCCACCCCAACCCAGATGTCCCACCCATGGTCCCGAACTATCGGGGACCAGTCATCCCCTTTATTGGGGAAGGCGGACCTTTCGGGGAGGGACCGAAAGTCACATTTCGGGGCACGGCCGCGTTCTTCGGCCCCCCCCCAAAAAAAATTCGGCAGTGCCCGACCCCCCCACGTGCCGTCCACGGCGACCGGGACTCTGCTGATGAGAGATTGCTTCAGGCGCGGATCAGCACGAACGGCCTTGGGCAAAAGGGCTCAGAGTGAGGGCGAGCCGTCGCGCCAAGTGCACATGCCGGCTCGCGACCCGGTGAGAATCGTCGCCAGCGCGTCCCGGGGGCTCGACGAAGGCGGGAGGGAGTGATCGAGCAGGGGTGTGGCCGCTACCCGGCCTCCGCTGATGCCCCTTGAGGCTTCCGTTCTGGTCGGAAGACGCTCATGGCGCGCGTGATCACCATCGGGACCGTCGCGGACAGGATGAAGAGATCGAGCCCAATGGACCAATTGTCCACATAAAACAGATCGAGCCGACGATAGGCGTGAAAGGAGGGGTTGTCCCGAGCCTCGAGTTGCCAGAGACCGGTAATGCCCGGCTTGACTGCATGCCGACGCTGTAAACCGGGGTCGAACTGTTCGACCTCTTCAGGGAGGGCAGGCCGAGGCCCCACCAGGCTCATCGTCCCGCCAATGACATTGAAGAGCTGGGGAATCTCGTCGATGCTCATCGCCCGCAAGACGGCGCCGACCCTGGTCACCCGTGGATCATGGGTGGCTTTGAAGAGGGGTCCATCGGTGCGTTCGTTGAGTATCGCCACTTCGGCTTCACCGGCGATGCTGGGTGCCATGGTCCGTAGCTTGTAGACGACGAAGGGCCTGTTATCCAGCCCCACTCTCTCCTGGCGGTACACGGCGGGCCCGTCATTCTCGAGCCGGATGGCAACCCAGGCCACGAGAAGGATCGGTATGGAGATCAGCAAGCCCACCGTCGCCCCGAGCAGGTCGACGGCTCTCTTGGCCGCAAATTGCCACGTCGAACGCCGTTCTGGTTCGACATAGAAGAATGTTTCGCGACTCATCGGGAGATGACGGACACGGCGCGTACCGAGACCCGTGAACCCTGGCCAGACTTGAACGTGCAGGTCGCTCGCCGCGGCCAGGTCGATCACGCGGTGAACCTCGGCTGCGGAGAGCGCGTTGGCAACGAGCAGGACGCCGCTGGAGTGGGTCTGATGGGCAATCTCCGGAATTTGTTCGATCGCGTCGCCGTTCGGCAGGTCTGCCCACTCGGGACGATCCCGGGGCTGGCCGATGACACCGCGCACCTCGTATCCGAGCTCTGGCTCTGAGTCCAACATTGTCCAGACGGCGGAGGCATCTTCATTGGCCCCGATCATGACCAATCCTCGCAGGAAGCGCCCTTGCGCCCGCTGGGTACGAAGCCATTGGCCGTACAGCCCGCGCAGCGCTATCAGAGCGAGGAGACAGGTCCCGGCGACGACAACTGCGGCATAGCTTTGCCTCGTGTGCCCCAGGAGCAACTCGAGGGTGAGCGCGCCCGCCACTACAGCAACGACCATTCGAACAAATTCCTGTCCTCGCTGCACGCACAGCCGCGTTCGGTACAGCCCGAGGAGGGGCATAAGCCCGAGCGTGATGATGGCAGCCGCAAACAGCGCTACCCACCGACGATTGGCCGAGGTGGCCGGCATGAGCATGGCTCCCAACAAGAGCCACGTCCCGGCCACTGCGATGACGTCAACGATCAGGAGCCGAATCCTCAGGCCACTCCT
>JBKQUM010000053.1:0-3326 GCA_052140165.1 Acidimicrobiales bacterium | reverse complement strand
AAGCCGAGACGATCAATCCTGATCTGCTGGAGTTCATCCAGTCCTGACGGGCGTTCTTTCCCCGGTGCGGCCAGTCAGCTGTGCGTCAGGCATGCCCCAGATTGGTAGAAGTGCCGAGGAGCGGTGGATTGCTGGCGACTGTGCCACTACGACCGAGGCGGGTCACCTTGGCTCGAGCAACATTGGGTTAACAACATTGACGTGGTCGGCGGGCCCCGGTGGGCATCGCTGCTGAACATCGGAGGCCGTTGAGGCTACCGGGTCACTGGCACCTCTCTCGTTAGGGCGGCGGCCGGACGTCTGTGGATTGTCGCCGGCGTAAGAGAGGGCGGCTTAGGTCATTGATGACCGCACCGCCGGCGGTGCCCGACGTCGCCGACGCGAGGGCGGCCGCTAGTTCGATCAGGAGGTACTCCCGGCCAAGTTGGATTGTAACTTCACCTGTGCCAAGCAGCCCCGACAAGGTCGACACGTTGCGTGGGCGCTTCGACCGAAGTGCGGAGAGGACGTCGAGCTCGCCTCCCTTGGCAGCGTTGATGGCAAGCCCGGGACCTTCACCGTCGATGGAGGCTCGGCGGGCATGGATGGGCCCACGCTGGATCCCGACGGTCGAGCACGGTGGCGGTGCCGTAACGGATGACGCGAGCTGTGCTCGAGGGTCCGGCGGTCGCCATGACCCGCAGGCACCGGGAAACTCCCAGTTGAACGATCATGCCGCCCGTGACCCGTCCCGCTCCGTGCACGAGGAGCTCGTTTCCTCTCGTTGGGGCGACTCGCTCGAGCGCCTGAGCGGCCGTCAGGGCCGGCACTCGGAAGGCCGCCGCAACGTCCCAGCCGACGCCCCGGGGCCTCAGCGCGACGGAACTGGCTGGACTGATCACCGATTCAGCCCACGTCCCTCCGGTGCGAATGGCACCTGTTCGCCCGGGCGTACCTCGGTCACCTCGCTGCCCATGTCGACGACCTCACCTGCAGCCTCAACCCCGAGCATCAGGGGTCTACGCCTCCTACCCTCCAGCTACCCCTCCGCACCAGCTCCGTCCCAGTAGCCCACCCCAGCCGCCGCCACCGCGATGCGGATCTCATCGGTGGCCAGCTCTCTCGGAGCATCGACCGCCATCGGCTCCACAGGACGTCCGGGCGCACGTATGCCGGCGACGCGCACCCGTCCCTGCGCTGGTCAGGCTGGCACCACCTGCACCTGAGGAGCTCATGACTGCGCGGGTCACACTGGCTCAGCTGAAGGTCACGTCGCTGACTTCGATGGCGATCGAGACCGACTCGAGCTGAGGGGAACCGTCGGGATTGCGCACGTAGACGAGCCTCTTGGTGGGCACAATGATCCCATCAAATTCGCGGTACTCCGCGGGGTAGTGCACGGCCGGCCCACCTCCCAATATGTCCACGGAGTAATCGAGGCGTCTCAGCAGCCCGGCGTCATCGAAGTAGTAGGTCTGCTGGCGGCAGTGCGCCACGACCCCCTCGGGGTAGGTGACGAGGAGCCTCCGCCACTCCTGACCGTCCTCGTGCCACGGCTCGATCTCCGCAGTGATGAAATCCGAGCGAGTGAAGATGAACGGGGCGACGAAATAGTTCCAGTTCGCCTCGCCTGCGAAGTATGCGGCCTGTAAGTCGTCCCAGGGACTCTGCCGGTCTTGACCAACAAACGATGCTGCCGGGTCCAAGCGCTCTTGGAGCACGATCCCCTCAGCAGTCTCGATGGACTGCCTCGACGGTTCCCATGTGGCGTATTCGCCCAACTTGGGGAACGGGGTGATCGTTATGCGCTGATCCCTGATCTCGCCCTCGAGCACCACGTCGTCGAGCAATCCGGCGACACCCTTCATACTCCAAACGGCGCCGGTGATGGAGGCCGAGGCCCTGAAGCGGGAATACTGTTCCCACCGCTCCAATCCGCCATGAGACTGAACCGCCAAGTCTACGAGGTTGCTCGGGGCGGGTTGATCATCAGCCCCACCACCGGCCGACACGTCCCCCGGGAGCGGGAGCTCGACTTCGGGTCCTCGTCGCACCGCTTGTTCCACTGTCTCACTCCTCTTCATCTGCGGTTCCAATAGGCGTGGCATCAGAAGCCACTGTCGCCAGAGTGCGCCTCCCGAAAGTCCGTCGCGCCCGTGGAATCCCCTGGTGCGTTCCGGCCGGGCCTCCGAACCCGGACCAGGGTCTGGCACCGGTGAGACCGGCCACGGCAGGCGCGAACGACCTATCAGGGCGGACTTCCACGTAGGAGGAAGACACCATGTCAAAGGAACTGAACATTGCTGCCCAGTCCATCGGGAGCGAGATCGGCGTCACGCACGAGTATGAGCGGTTCAGCGAAGTCATGGCTGAGAATGTGGTCGACTATGACGCAGCGGACAGCCAGGCTCCGGGGGTGGAGGGGATCGAGCAGTACTGGCGGAGCCTGGGAGAGTCATTCCCGGACTTCAAGCTTTGATGTCGATCTGCTCCTCGCGGACGATGACCACATCACGCTGGTCTATCGCCTGTCCGGGACCCACAAGGGTGAGTTCATGGGACACGCCTCGACCGGTAAGCATTTCGAGGTGCGCTCAGGTCGGTCGATTCGAGAACGGCCTGATTGCCCGGCGCTCGCGGGTCCACCGACATCCTCGGGACTGACGTAGCTCGGCATGGTCAACGAGCGCGGAGGTGATCGAGCGTCGGTGTAGAAGACCGCTCATCACGTCTGGGCCGTCGGCAGGCGGTTGGGCCGTTGCCAGGGATCGTCAAAGCGCAGGAGCCCTTCGGAACAAAGTGGCCCTCTCCCATGCCTGTGCGAACTGCAGCATGTTGGCCTCGGCGAACGGCGTACCAAGGAGTTCCATTCCGACGGGGAGGCCCTCTTCGGTGAATCCGACTGGAATCGTGAGTGCCGGCAATCCAGCTTGGGCCGCGATGACCGTGTTGGTGGGGAAAGTCAGGCACTCGTATTTTGCAGCGGCAAGTTCGTTGCGCGTGGGCGGAATCACCTGCACCGTCGGATACACGAGGAAATCGACCCCATGATCGGCCAGGATCCCAACGATGAGCTCTTGAAAGTCCTCCTGACCCTTCCGTATTCGGCGATACTCCGCGTCGTCAAGCTTGTCAGGGCCCTCGGCGATGCCGTGAAAGAGGTCGTTCAGTGGGTGAAACCGCCGACTGCCGTAGACCTCCATGAAGCTTGATACGGGTGCTGTCGGGCGTACCGCGAGGAATCCGTCGATATCGGACTTCGATTGCTGGACGTACCCAGCGGTATCGGTGATCCATCTGGAGAGTTCGGGGATCTGGAGCCCCGGGGTGACGGGCACGCCCAATTC
>JBKQUM010000052.1:0-13136 GCA_052140165.1 Acidimicrobiales bacterium | reverse complement strand
GTGGCGAACGGCAGCGAGGTCGCCGTCAGGAACCACACGGCCCAGAACTTGGAGTTGATGAGGTTGGCCGACACGTAGAAGTCGTAGGTCGGGATCATGAGGGCGATGATGGGCAGCGACGCCATGAACGCCAGCGCGTACACGAACCAGATCTGGGCGCGGGACTTGTAGCGCGACAGCGGATACGCGGCGACGATGCCGATGACGGTGGTGAGCACGGTCGTCCCGACAGCGAGGTACATGGAGTTCCCCAGGGCCGAGAGGAAGCTGCCGTGCAACACGGTCTGGAAGTTCTTGAGCGTGAGCGGGCCTCCGCCGCCGACGGTGAGGCTGCCGTGCGTCTTGAACGCCGTCGCCACCAGCC
Organism: Acidimicrobiales bacterium; assembly: GCA_052140165.1. Lineage (GTDB taxonomy): Bacteria > Actinomycetota > Acidimicrobiia > Acidimicrobiales > RAAP-2 > Bog-473. Next base: position 12,772 of record JBKQUM010000052.1, on the reverse strand, counting down.
ACACGAACGGCACGAGGAAGATGAGACCGACGGCCGACATCGAGATGGACGGGCCGAGCCTGCCGAGGCGGTCCGAGCGGAGAGCCATGGCCGCCTACCGCATGTCCGCCAGCGAGCCCTGGCGCCGCAGGAGCCGGATGTAGAGCGCGGCCAGCACGGCTCCCATCAGGAGGAGCACCACGGCGATGGCGGTGCCGTAGGCGAGCTGGTAGTTGGAGAATGCCTGGCGGTACATGAAGACCGACAGGACGTTGGACGCGTTCCCCGGCCCTCCACCGGTCATGGCGTAGATCAGCGAGAAGTCGTTCAGCGTGCCGAGCGTGATGATGACCAGGTCGACGACGATGGCGGACGACACGAGGGGAATGGTCAGGCGGGTGAGGCGCCGCCAGCTGCTGGCGCCGTCCACCTGGGACGCATCGATCAGGTCGTTCGGGATGCCGTCGAGCGCGGCCGAGAAGAGCAGGAACGAGAAGGCGGCACCCCGCCAGGCGTTGGCGAGGCTCACGGCGAGCATGGGGTTGCTGATCAGCCACGTCTGGTAGTTCAGGCCGAAGAGGTGGTACCCCTGCTGCATCACGCCGCCGTCGCTCAGGAGGACGTACCACATGTACGAGGTCACGATCTCTGGGATCAGCCAGGCGACGATGACGACGGCGCCTACGACGGCGCGCACCGTGTAGGCGGAGCGGGACAAGAAGTAGGCGAGGAGGAACCCCAGGGCGGCCTGCCCGATGTACCCCGACACGATGAGGTAGTACAGGCTCTTGCCGACGGAGTCGAGCAGACCGCTGCCGTAGGAGAACAACTCCCGATAGTTGGCCAGTCCGACGAACTGGTAGTGGGTCGCCGTCGGTCCGGTGACGGTCATGTTGGTGAAGGACAGGACGAAGGTCCAGACGGCCGGCCAACCCATGAACACCAGCACGACCACGAGCATGGGGGCGACCATGGTCAGCCCGGTCAGCCTTCTGCGGGCGCGGGTCTCGACCGTGACGTTGCCGGCATGGTCCCGAACGTGCGCCGGAACGGCGGCCGCGGGAGCGCCGGGCGCGGGCTCTGCGGCCTCGGGCTCGGCGACCGTGCTCACTGCTTCATGTGCACGACGTTCCCGGACCCGACGATCTGTGTCACCTGGCTCGCGTAGGAGGCAGCAGCCTGGCTCGGCGTGATGGAGCGCGTCGAGATCTCACCGGTGAGCTGCTGAATCACGTTCGAGACCAGCACGTAGTCGGGGAGGTTGGGACGGAACGTCGTGTAGGGCAGCTGGGCCGAGGCGAACCGGGAGACCGGGTTCACCTTGACCGAGGCCTGCCAGGCCGCCTGCGGGATGACGTCGACCCGGGGCGGCAGGTTGCCGGAGGCGGGGTCGAACGAGGCCAGGATGGGCGCCGACGAGGCAGCTTCGATGAATGCCTGCGACAGGCTGGGGTGCGCCGCCAGGCTCGGGACCGAGAGCGCCCACCCTCCCGATTGGTTCGTGTACCCGGGCGCGCCGCCGGCCTGCGTCGGGATGGCGGCCTCTCCATAGGCACTGAAGAACCCCGCCCACGGCGCGAGCCCGCCCGGCACGAATGCGGTGGGGACCCAGCTGCCGTCGAAGACGATGCCGACCTGCTGGTGGGGGATCAGCTGGAGGTCGACCGTGGCATCGGCCAGCGGATTCGACCACATGGACTCCGGTTCTTCGACGGGTTGCATCTGCGCCAGCAGCTTCCAGGTGGCGTCGAATCCGGGCCCCGAGATCTCCCACTTGTGCGTCGAGTAGTCGTACAGACGGTCCTTGGTCCCGTTGAGGAACACCTCGAAGCCGCGGAACGAGGAGGCCTCGCCGACGGCCTGACCCGTGTAGATCCAGAGCGGGACGACACCGGAGTCGTGCCGGGCAATGGCCCGTGCCGCCGAGAGCACGTCGGCCCAGCTGTGCGGTTGCCACGTGGCGGGCAGCCCGGCCTGCTTGAACAGCTTGTGGCTGTAGTACACGAGCTGCACGTCGGTGCTGTTCATCGCCCCGTACACCTTGCCGTTGTACGAGACACTGCTCTGCATGGCGGGGTAGTAGGACTTCCAGCCGGACCAGGTCTGCAGCTGCGGCAGAGGGCGCAGGAAACCCGCACTGGCATCGGACCCGATGAGGAACGAGTCCTCGAAGACGACGTCGGGGGCCGTCCGAGCGCTGCGCTCGGTCAGGTCGAGCTTCGAGTAGTACTCGGACTCGGAGCTGGTCGTGATCTCGTCGCCGACGACATTGACGTTCGGGTACTTCTTTTGCAGCTCCTTCGCCGACGCGCTGATCCAAGCGGGCATGATGTTGGTCCCGGCCGGGTTGAAGCCGCTCCAGTAGGCGACGGTCAGCGTCACCGACGGACTGGCGCCGGCGTCTGCGCTCCCGACGATCAGTGGTCCGAGTCCGATGCCGAGCACCGCGAGGATGGTGACGAACGATGATGTTCTGCGCCGGCGTCGGGAAGGGGTGGTCACGAACTCATTGTCCAGACGCGACGGCGGGGCCGACAGGGGATTAGGTCCCTAATGAAACCCCGAGAGGAGGGTCAGGAGAGGCGGCGCTCGGATACCGGGTCGAAGAGATGCAGTGGCCCGCAGACCGACAGTGCGACCCGGTCGCCCACGTCGATCGCCACGTGCTCGGCGCCCTGGACGCTGATCAGGTGGCCGTCCGCCAGCCTGCAGGTGACGTGCTGGAGGCGACCCATCGACTCGATCAGGCTCACCGTGGCTGCCAGGTCACCGTCGCGCTCGATGCACAGGTCCTCCGGCCGCACGCCGACGAGGACGGACTCGAGGGACAGTTGCCGGACGAGCGCCGCCTCGAGTGCGGGCAGCCTCATGCGCCCGGCCACGGTTGCGACGGAGAGCTCTCCGTCGGATTCGTCCAAGGCACCGGTGAGGATGTTCATCGGGGGGCTCCCGACGAAGCTGGCCACGAAGGCGTTGGCGGGCGCGTCGCGCACGGTCTCCGGTGTGTCGAGCTGCTGCAGCACGCCGTCCTTGAGGACGGCGATCCGCTGGCCCATGGTCATGGCCTCGATCTGGTCGTGGGTCACGTAGAGGATCGTGATGCCGAGTTGCCGGTGCAGGTCGACGAGCTCGGCGCGCATCTCGACGCGCAGTTGCGCGTCGAGATTGGACAGGGGTTCGTCCATCAGGAACACCTTGGGGCGGCGGACGAGTGCCCGGGCCAGGGCGACGCGCTGGCGCTGGCCTCCGGAGAGCTCCGCCGGCCTGCGGCCGAGGAACGCCGTGAGCCGGAGGCTCTCGGCCACCCTGGGGACGATGTCCTTGATGTCGTCGCGGGGCACCCCGCGCGAGCGGAGCGGGAACTCGATGTTCTTGCGGACGCTCATGTGGGGGTAGAGGGCATAGCTCTGGAAGACCATGGCGACGTCGCGGTTCTTGGTGACGACGCGGTTCATGGCCTCGCCGCCGATCCGGATGGTGCCGGCCGAGGGCGCCTCGAGCCCGGCGATGAGGCGCAGCACGGTCGACTTGCCGCACCCCGAGGGGCCCAGCAGGACGAGGAACTCGCCCGGCCGGGCGTCGAGGGTGACGTCGCGCAGGGCGGTCACGTCCCCGAACTCCTTGGACACACCCTGCAGCTCGACGGACGAAGGCTCGATGCGGGGCACCGCGAGGATGGGCGCGTCGACGACGTCGGCTTGCCGTAACGCCTGGTCCGGTACCACGATGAGAAATCGTTACAGCGCGCCGACCTCGGGCATAGGGCCGAACGTCCCTGGCCTGGGCGTCAGCCCGCCCTCGGCCAGTAGCGCTCCTCGAGGGCCGAGCAAAGGGCGTGGTACAGCGGCTGGTGGAGCTCCTGCACGTCCGCCACGTCGGTGGCGGGCACCGGGACCCACACGTCGGCCAGGCTGCCGAGCCGCTCTCCCCCGGCACCGGTCAGAGCCAGGACCCGCATGCCCGATGCCCGGGCCGTCAGTGAGGCCAGCACCACGTTGCGCGACGTCCCGGAGGTGGAGAGCGCCCAAAAGAGGTCGCCGGGGCGGCCGTAGCCGTGGAGCTGCTGGGCCATGCCCATGTCGCCCGCGGTGTCGTTGGCGATGGCCGAAAGGAGGCCGGACTGACTGGTGAGGCAGACGGCGCGCAGCGCGCCCTCGAGGCGGTCGGCGAGGTAGTCGGCCTCGCCGACCATGGAGTCGGGTGCGTGGTCTCGCAGCGAGGAGCGCTCGTGGACGCCGAGGGGGCGACGGTGCTCCATCCCCTTCATGAGCTCGCCCACGATGTGCTCCGCGTCGGCCGCACTGCCCCCGTTGCCCCCGACGTAGATCGTCCCGCCGCCCTCGATGGTGCGCATCAGGAGGGAGAGCGCGCCCTCCACCTGGGGTTGGACGGTGGAGAGCTCCGGATGGCGCGCCAGGAGCGCCGAGAAGTCCGGCGGGGCGGGTTGCGGCACCCCGAGCTCGGGAATGTCGACGGTCCGCGAACGGGCGGGATCCCCGTCAGGGACGAAGATCGTCCGGAGCTCGTGGGGACGGAGCTCGCCCTCCCACACCGGGGCGGGTCCGGCGTCCCCGGCCCCCAACGACAGGCGGACGCGGCCCCGCTCGCCGGCGACCTCCCACAGGCGGGCAACCGTGCCGCCCCCGTCCTCGGCCCGCTTGAGGACGGGCATGATCACGCCGTCGGCCTGGAGCCGTGCCGCCGACCCCTCGGGCCCGAGCCGCCCCCTGTGCCAGGTGTCGAGCACGATCGGGAGCTCCACCCGGTGCTCCGCCGCCAACCGGGGCACCTGCGCCGCCTGTGCCGTGCCGAGGTGGGGGATGAGCCGGTAACGAACCTGGTGGCGCCCCTGATCCGTGATCGGGTACCCGGCGGGGTCGTCGCCGCCCCAGCCCAGTCCGTGGTCGGCCGCCCGGGGGCTGCGCACGACGGTGAGGCGGAGCGTGGGTCCCAGTGCGTCGTAGCCGCCGCTGCCCTCGGCGGTGCAGGCGAGGCCCCAGCCGGCCCCGGGATCGGAGAGGTCGACCCAGTGGACCATGGGCTCCTCGTGGCCGGAGCAGGGGCGCTCCGCTGATCCGTAGGCGGCGCCGGCCGTGCTGGTGGGCTCTCCGAGCGCCAGGGGGACGACGAGCTTCAGGACCCGGTGGGCCTCGTGCCAGTCGACGTCGAGCCGCACCTCGGCGAGGCATCTCCCCGCGTAGAGGGAGACGTCCTGGGTCACTGTGGTCCTGCCGCTGCCGAAGGACCAGATGCTGCGCACGGTGGCGCGTACCGGGCCTCCTTCGACGACCCCGACCGAGACCAGCTGACCGGGATCCGTGTCGCCCGCGTAGCGGGCGACGCCGTGCGACCAGGTGTCGCTGTCGTCGGCCACGACGATCGGCCGGACCCCGCCGCCGAGGAGCTCTGTCCCCACCGGAACTGCCCCGCCGGACGTGAAGGCGCCCGCCAGCTCGCCGGTGGTCGTGTCGACCCGCATCTCCAGGAGGCCGTTGCTGAGCACCCCGGCCTCACCGGCGCGGGCCGGCTCCATACCGGACTCCGACGTGCCGGTGTCCCCGTCGACGACATGGAGCCAGTAGCGGCGATAGCCCAGGGCGGGGACGGTGACCTGGAGGAGGCTCCGGGTCGGGCTGTAGGTCACCTCTCCCGAGGGGATCTGCTGGACGTGGACGCGCCGCCCCTCCGTGTCGGTCGCCACGGCAATGGGGTGGGGGATCGACACGGCGCCGGTCACGGGCCACGAGTGGGGGTTGAACGCGATCAGGGGCACCGGGAGTCCGCCGATGGCGCTCTCGATGCCCTCGGCCCACTCGGCGCCGTCGACCCAGGTGTCGACGTGCTCCGCCACCCGATGCAGCGCCGCCACCGCCACCTGGTCCGCCCTGGAGGCACCCGAGACCAGCAATGCGTGCACGGCCTCGGTGGCGCGGTCGGTGCAGGTGCCGCCGAGCGCATCGTGGAATTGGGCGAAGAGCACCCCCTGCCAGGCTTCGGACAGCTCGCGACGCACGTCGGGTGCGTCCCCGGTGAGCAGGCGGCACATCTCGTTGAGGACCTCGGCCGCGACCAGTGCGTCCTCCGCCCGCCCGTTCGCGAGCTTGAGATCGGCCCGGGCCGAGTAGCACCCGACGGCGTGCCACTGGAGCTCCCCGTCCACCACGGGGAGCGTGCCCTCCGCCGCTCTCCCGAGCGCGTCGAAGTAGGCGACGGGGTCGCCGAAGTCGACGGCGCCGCTGCGCTCGGCCGACAGGGCGTGGACGGTCCGCATGGCCAGCCGGGTCGGCCCGCCGCCATGGTCGCCCACCCCGAAGAAGGCCATGAGGGGGACGCCGAGCGCGGCACTCTGCGTCAAGAGATCCTCGGACCGTCGCCGGATGAGCTCGTCCTCGGACCCGCCTTGCGTGGAGTAGTCGTAGGGGATCCGGTACGCCGGCAGCTCGGTGCCGTCGGTGCCGCGCCAGCGGAACGCGTGGGAGGTGATCTCCTTCTCGTCCGGACCGGGTCGCATGAACACGTAGGCGCCGATGCCCGAGGCAGCCAGGAGCTGGGGGAGCGTGCCCGAGTGGCCGAAAGAGTCGACGTTGTACCCGACGGTGGCGGTGACGCCGAGGTGCTCCGCCAGGAAGCGCTGGCCGTAGAGGAACTGCCGGCACACGGACTCCCCGGCCGGCAGGTTGCAGTCGGGCTCGACCCACTGCCCGCCTGTGACCACCCAGCGACCGGCGCGGACGTGCCGGCTGATGCGCGCGAACAGCTCGGGGGAGGTGTCCATGACCCAGCGGTAGTAGCTCGCCGAGCTGGCCGTGAAGCGCAGGTCAGGATCCTCGTCGAGACGCTCGGCGGCCGCCCGGAAGGTCTGGAGCACCTCGTGCATGCCCTCGTCCCAGTCCCAGATCCACACGGGATCGATGTGGGCGTTGCCGATCATGAAGAGGAGGGGGGTGGCTCGATCGGCGGGCACGACACAGCAGTGTAGGGACGGACCCCGTACGGGGGTCGCCGACCGTCAGCGGGCTAGCGTGCGGGTCGTGCCGACCACCGCCCAGCTCCGGGAGGCCATGGAGCGCTACGCGACCGTGAGCAGCTCCATGGACGCCGATGCCTACGCCGCGCTCTTCACCCCCGATGCCGTGCAGGTGGACCCCGTCCCCACGGCGCCCAACGTCGGGCGCGACGCCATCCGGGCATTCATCCAGCGCTCCTTCGACAGCTGCGAGGCGATGAAGTTCGAGGTGACCGAGGTCCACCCGGTTGCCGACAAGGCCGCCATCACCTTCCACATCACGGTGAGCCTGGAGGGCGGGTCCACCATGCACATCCGGGGGGTCGAGATCTTCACCATCACGGACGAGGGCCTCATCTCGGCCGTGGACGCCTACTGGGGCGACGAGGACGTGACCTTCGAATAGTGCCGGCCACCCGGTCGGTCCGGCGCCCGCCAGCCGGACCAGGACCCACGGCGCGGCCGGCCGGGGGTGATACAGCGCGCCGGTATCCTCACCGGATGGCCGACCGTCTGGTCGTTCGCGGGGCTCGCGAACACAATCTGCGCGATGTCTCCCTCGACCTGCCCCGGGACAGGCTGATCGTCTTCACCGGGCTCTCGGGGTCGGGGAAGTCCTCCCTCGCCTTCGACACCATCTACGCCGAGGGCCAGCGCCGCTACGTCGAGTCGCTCTCGGCCTACGCCCGGCAGTTCCTGGGCCAGATGGACAAGCCGGACGTCGACTTCATCGAGGGGCTCTCACCGGCCATCTCCATCGACCAGAAGTCGGCCTCGCGCAACCCGCGTTCGACCGTGGGGACGATCACGGAGGTCTACGACTACCTCCGGCTGCTCTACGCCCGCATCGGCCACCCGCACTGCCCGATCTGCGGCCGGCCCGTGGCGCGCCAGACCCCCCAGCAGATCGTCGATCGCGTCCTCGAGCTGCCCGAGGGGACCCGCTTCCAGGTCCTGGCCCCCGTCATCCGGGGCCGCAAGGGCGAGTACAGCTCGCTGCTCGACGACCTGGCCAAGCAGGGCTTCGCCCGCGTCCGCGTCGACGGCGTGCCCCTCGAGCTGGCCGACCGTTCCGAGGTGAGCCTGGCCCGCTACGAGATGCACACCATCGAGGTGGTCGTGGACCGGCTCATCCGGCGTGACAACGTCCGCCAGCGCCTGACCGAGTCGATCGAGACGGCGCTGGAGCTCACCGGCGGCACCGCCGAGGTCCTCGTCATGAACGGCGGAGACGGCGAGACCGAGGAGGCCATCACCTTCTCCCAGCACCTGGCCTGCACCCACTGCGGCATCAGCTTCGAGGAGCCGGCCCCGCGCAATTTCTCCTTCAACTCGCCCTACGGCGCCTGTCCGGTGTGCCTGGGCCTCGGCACCCGCTTCGAGGTGGACCCCGAGCTGGTCGTGCCCGACGACTCGCTGTCGCTGGCCGAGGGCGCCCTGGCCCCGTGGGCCGCTGCCCGCAGCGAGTACTTCACCGGGCTGCAGATGGGCGTGGCCGAGTTCGGCGGGTTCTCCTTCGACGCCCCCTGGAAGTCGCTCAAGGCGAAGGACAAGAAGCTGGTCCTCTACGGGACGGGCTCCAGGGCGGTCCACGTCACCTACAAGAACCGGTTCAACCGCAAGCGCTCCTACGAGGCGCAGTACGAGGGCATCATCCCGTGGCTGCAGCGCCGGCACGGCGAGGCGGAGTCGGACTGGTCCCGCGAGCAGATCGAGGGGTTCATGCGGGAGGTCGCCTGCCCCGAGTGCCACGGTGCGCGCCTCAAGCCCGAGTCGCTGGCCGTGACGGTCGGGGAGCGCAACATCTACGAGCTGTGCAGCCTCTCCATCGAGGCGGCGGTGGAGGCCATGTCGACGCTCGAGCTCTCCGAGCGCGAGCACATGATCGCCGACCGCGTGTTCAAGGAGGTGCGAGAGCGGATGCAGTTCCTGCTCGACGTCGGGCTGGACTACCTCTCCCTGGCCCGCTCGGCCGGCACGCTGTCGGGGGGCGAGGCCCAGCGGATCCGGCTGGCCAGCCAGATCGGCAGCGGCCTGGTCGGCGTCCTCTACGTCCTCGACGAGCCCTCCATCGGCCTGCACCAGCGGGACAACCAGCGCCTCATCGGAACCCTGGAGCGTCTGCGCAACCTGGGCAACACGGTCATCGTGGTCGAGCACGACGAGGAGACGATCCGCACGGCCGACTACGTCGTGGACATCGGCCCCGGCGCGGGCGAGCACGGCGGCACGGTCGTCCACGCCGGACCGGTCACCGGTCGGGGCGGCCTGCTGACCAACAAGGCCTCCATCACGGGGCAGTACCTCTCGGGGAAGAAGTCGATCCCGGTGCCGGCGCGGCGGCGCCCGGGAACCGGCGAAGTCGTCACCGTGCGCGGCGCCCGCGAGCACAACCTGCACGACATCGACGTGTCGTTCCCCCTCGGGTGCTTCATCGCGGTGACGGGCGTGTCGGGCTCGGGGAAGTCGACGCTGGTCAACGACATCCTGCTGCGCTCCCTCGCCCAGCACCTCCACCGGGCCAAGGCGCTGCCGGGACGCCACCGCAAGGTCGAGGGAATCGGCCATCTCGACAAGGTGGTCGACGTCGACCAGGCGCCGATCGGGCGCACGCCGCGCTCGAACCCGGCCACGTACACCGGCGTCTTCGACCACGTCCGCAAGCTGTTCGCGCAGACGGCGGAGGCCAAGGTACGGGGCTATGCGCCCGGGCGCTTCTCGTTCAACGTGCGGGGCGGCCGGTGCGAGGCCTGTGCCGGCGACGGGACGATCAAGATCGAGATGCACTTCCTGCCCGACGTGTACGTGCCCTGCGAGATCTGCCACGGGGCGCGCTACAACCGCGACACGCTCGAGATCACCTTCCGCGGCAAGACGATCGCGGACGTGCTCGACATGTCGTGTGAGGAGGCGCTGGTGTTCTTCGAGCGCCAGCCGCCGATCGCCCGGCACATGCAGACGCTGGTGGACGTGGGCCTGGGTTACGTGCGGCTCGGCCAGCCGGCACCGACCCTGTCCGGCGGCGAGGCCCAGCGGGTGAAGCTGGCCAGCGAGCTCAGTCGCCGGCCGACCGGGCACACCTTCTACATCCTCGACGAGCCGACCACGGGCCTCCACTTCGACGACACCCGCAAGCTGCTCGACGTCTTGGGCCGCCTGGTGGACCAGGGCAACACCGTGGTCGTGATCGAGCACAACCTCGACGTGGTCAAGACGGCCGACTGGGTCATCGACCTCGGTCCCGAGGGGGGCGACAAGGGCGGCACGGTGATCGCCGAGGGCACGCCCGAGCAGGTGGCCAAGACGGCCGGCAGCTACACCGGCGAGGTGCTCAAGCGGGTGCTGGGCAAGAGCGCGTAGGCAGGCCGGATCCGGGCGCGCCTCTCGGTGCGCGCCGGGAGGGCCCGTGGCTCACGACACCAGGTAGAGGGCCACTGCGATGAGTGCTCCGGCCAGGGCCGCCAGCGCGAACCACAGGATCCGCGTTGCGCGTCGGGGCTCGCTCAGCTGCTCGTAGAGCTCCCACCCGCCGAGGTCGGCCGCGGAGGGGATGTGCGTGTGCTCCTCCGGTCGGGAACCGGGGCGGGAGGTCGGGGACGGCGGCCGGCCGGGTGCCTCCGCCGCCGGCGGCGGGCGGTCAGGACTCCCGTCGGGTCGAGACCCCGGCTGGTGCACCTCTTCCGAATCCACGCGAAGCAGTTTCGCAGAGTTCGCCTGCGCCACGCCGGGAATTGTGCCTACGGCGTGTCGGAGGAGAAGTGGGTCCGCGGGCGCTCGAGCTCCGTGTCATCCAGGAAGGTGTCGACCTTCTCGTTGTAGAAGGCGATCAGCCCGGCGATGGGGAGCACCTCCCGGGTCGGGAAGTCGTAGGACCAGGCGATGTCCGGATGGACCCTGCCTTCGATCTCGGCTGACCAGTACGCACTGGTCGTGCCTTTGTAGGGGCACGACGTCTCGGTGTCCGACGGGACCAGGTGGGTGAAGTCCACGTCGGTTCGATTGAGGTAGTAGCGGGTCGGGAGTCCCGTCTCGAAGACCAGCACGGGAGACGAGGACTCGGCGAGGACGACCCCCTTGGACTCCACCCGCACGGTCCGGGTCGATCGCAGTGCGTCCACCCGCGAGTACGGGCTGCGCGGGTGGACGAAGACCTGCTCGTCCTCCTCGAACCAGGCGTCGAGGGCGGACCACTCGAACCGGACGGTGTCGTCGAGGCCCGCGACCTTCGCCGCACCGAGGACCTTGGCTGCGCCGGGCCTCAGGACCTCGCCCACCTTCAACCCGAACAGCTTCACGTCGCCACGCGGGGTCTCCTCGGTGGCGCCTTCGTCGACGAGCACGTCCGGCTGCACGTCGGCGTGCGGGACGTAGAACTGCGGGAAGGCCGGCCATTCCCAGACGTAGCGCGCGTGGGTCGTGTCGACGATGGCGCGGCCGGCGAGGAAGGCCCGGACCCGCCGGGGGACGGGTTCGGTGTGGTTGGCCGGAACGGGCGGGTCGGGGTAGTCGCTCACCAGCATGTCCTCCTCGGGCATCGCAGCACTCGGCCCGACCCTAACGCTGCCCCGGCGCGACCGGAGCGAACGGCGACGGCGCGAAGCCTCAGGTGATGGCCAGCATGCGCTCGAGGGCGACCCCGGCCCATTCCGCCGTCTCGGCATCGACCACGATGCGGTTGCGCACCTCGCCCTCGACGAGTCCCTCGAGGACCCAGGCCAGGTGCTGGGGGTCGATGCGCGACATCGTGGAGCACGGGCACACGACAGGATCGAGGCAGACGACGGTCTTGTCGGGTGACTCGTCGTCGAGCCGCTTCACGAGGTGGATCTCCGTGGCGACGCCGATGGTCGAGCCCGCGGGCGCCGCGGCGACGGCGCGGATGATGGCGTCGGTCGATCCGGTGACGTCTCCCAGCTCGACGACCTCGTGGGCGCACTCGGGGTGGACCATCACGATCCCGCCGGCATGCGCGGCCCGGAATGCCTCGACGTGCTCGGGCCGGAAGCGCTGGTGCACCGAGCAGTGCCCCTTCCACAGCAGGAGGGTGGACTCCTTCACCTCACGGTCGGTCAGCCCGCCGAGGGCTTGGCGCGGGTTCCAGACCCGCATGTCGCCGGCGCCGTAGCCCAGCTCGAAGCCGGTGTTGCGCCCCAGGTGCTGGTCCGGGAAGAAGAGCACGCGGTCGCCCCGCTCGAGGGCCCACGTGAGGACGGCCCGGGCGTTGGACGAGGTGCACACGGCCCCGCCGTGGCGACCCACGAAGGCCTTCAGGGCGGCGGCCGAGTTCATGTAGGTCACCGGGACCAACCGGTCGACGTCGATCACCCGGGCCAGATCCTCCCAGGCCTCCTCCACCTGGTCGATGTCGGCCATGTCGGCCATGGAGCAACCGGCATTGAGGTCGGGGAGCAGGACCTTCTGGTGGTCGGCGGTCAGGACGTCCGCGGACTCCGCCATGAAGTGGACGCCGCAGAACACGATGTACTCGGCGTCGGTTTGGTCCGCGGCGATACGGGACAGCCCGAAGGAGTCGCCCCTGGCATCGGCCCAGCGCATGACCTCGTCACGCTGGTAGTGGTGGCCGAGGACGTAGAGCCGGGAGCCGAGTGCGGCCTTGGCGGCGCCGATCATGGCCGCCAGCTCGTCGTCGGTCGCGGAAATGTACCGCTCTGGAAGCGGCGCCTGGAGCCTGAGCATCTGGTCTGCCCCCTTTGAGGGAGAGCATCGATCTGGCCGGCGGGGACAGCCTGGTCGCCCATCCGCGGGTATGTCGGCCTCGATGCGAGG
>JBKQUM010000051.1:0-30905 GCA_052140165.1 Acidimicrobiales bacterium | reverse complement strand
CCGCCTCGTTACGGCAGATCGCCTCGAAGTCGTGAACGAACACTTGCAGCTGCCGTAGCCGCTCCGGGTCCAGGCCGTGCCGGAGGGCCGCCTCGATGACCGGGAGTTCACGGGACAGGGTCGTGAGGCGGGAGGCATTGGCCCGCAATTCCGCCGATGGGCTCTAGCTCGCCGAGGCGGCGCCGCCCGGCACCAGCACGATGGCCAGCGCCACCGAGAACACCGTGAAGCCAGTGGCTAGCCTCCGTGAAGGGGCCTTCACCCGCAGGATCGTAGCAATCCCCTTCTTTGGCATCTCTCTACTATCGCCAATGTGCCTGCTTGAGTGAGGCAGGGCCAGGGGCCCGGATCGCTCTCCCGCGTCGAATACATTGACCCTGTGACGACGGTTCGACTAGCAACGCTCAACGATCTTCCTCAGATAGCCCATGTCCAAATGCGGGCATTTGAGGATGACCCGTTGATTACTTGGATGCTTCCTCCCGACGACTTTGACCGGCGGGCCACGCTGTTGTTCGACTGCATGATTCGCGCATCCATGATCCACGAAAGCATCTACACGACCGATGATGGTGTTTGCACGGCGGTGTGGGCGCCACCAGAAGCCTGGGCCTTCTCCGAGGAGCAGATCGGAATGATGGCCGGACCGTTCGCTGAGGCGGCCGGTGAGAGGGTCGATCGTGCCATGGGGGTTCTGATCGAGATGGCAGAAGTGCACCCATCCGAGCCCCACTGGTACCTCGAAGGTCTGGGCACACATCCCGACTGGCAGAGGCGCGGAATCGCCTCGGAAGTCCTGGCCCCGGTCTTGGGCCATTGCGACGCCGACGGGCTTCCCGCCTACCTTGAGACGCAGCGAGAGAGCAACGTTCCGTTCTACCGTCGGCACGGATTCGAGGTCATTGGCACGAAGCAGCTCTCGAACGGCGCACCGAATATGTGGCTGATGTGGCGGGAGGTCAGGCCGCTAGCGCCACCCATCGGCGGCCGATGACATCGCGATGTCCGGGAAGGACTTAGGCCGGGAATAACGGTCAGATGTCCGATCCCAGCCGTCTTGTCCCCCTAGCCCATAAGTTCGCAGGGTGGCACGCCCGGGAATGCCTGTTACCGAGCGGAACTCTCTTGGCTCCCAGGACTACCCCTGAAGTGCCGCCTTGCAACAGGGCAACGCCAGCAAGCACGGAAGGTGTTCTGGGTGACCTCAGCCCGGCAATGTACGGGGACATTTAGCCGGTCGCCGAACGACAGTCTTATGGGTCAAGAATGAGCTTGGCTGCACTCTGAAGGTCCGGTGCAGCCTGAAGGACCTGAGGACTGACATTTCGGACCGGAACGGCCGATAGCCAGATCCTTTCCGCTCCGAGAACATCGGCCTCCACGTTGTCGCCGACCATGAAGCAGTCGGTGGGTCGATCGTCACCCAGAGCAATCCGGTAGGACTCGGGATTGGGTTTCACATAGCCAGTGAGCGCAGAGCTGAACACCTGGTCAATCACCGAACCAAGTCCAACTCCGTCAACAATCGACCGAAACTCGGGTACGTGATTAGACAAGATCGCTAGTCCCCATCCGTTTCGTCGCAGGGTGATGAGTGGCTCGATGCATACGAGATGAGCTTCTCTGAGGGAATCTGGCGGATGTGGCGCGATAACCCTGGGTTCTCGCAGCGCTTTGAGGGGCGAGCTAGTCCGGACCGTAACAAGATCGTGTCGCACTGGGAGAAGCCGATCGGCGGCGCGACCCGGGAGCACGACTTCGACGTCACCTATACGCGGCTCTAGGAATGGTGCACCAAGTTGCCTGTCCGTCGAAGACTGGATCACGTCACCGAGTGCGAGTGGCTTCCACGCTCCCACTTGTCGTTCACCAGCAGCACCCGAGCGGCCCGGAAGAGTGCCGCAGGTCATAGGCCGTCCTACGACTGCTCTGCGGCCGCCTTGACCCGTTCGAGGGTGCGGAGCATGTCACGTTGATTACGGCGCTCCCGCAAGAACCCTCCGAGTGGATACCAGACTCTTGTAAAGAGGTTGTCGCCCAGGTCGAAGGACTCGGTGACGTCGGTTCCTCCGTCGTCGGTGGCGCGAAACTCGTAGCGCCAGGTGTTCACCGGCCGTTCCCGCATGATGACCGCGAACTCGAACACCTCGCCAGGCTGGCTCTCGGTGACTTTGCACGTCGTCCAGTAGAGGACGGGCCAGTTCTCATTGCGCTTTACGTGGCCCCGGTACCGCGCACCGACGACCGGACCAGTGGCTCCGTCGATCCACTCGGCCTCGATGACCTCGGGACTGTACTCGCCCATTTTTGTGATGTCGGTGACGAGGCCCCAGACTCTGTCCGGAGGTGCGTCGATGTGGAGAGTGACTTCGGCTCGCATGGGAGCAGACATTACGGCGCCCCATCAGGGCTGTCCGTTCCGCAACAACCACCCGCTCCTCTGCGCCGCTCCGGTGGGACCTCTTCGGCTGGACCCGGGGGCCACCCTGGGCAACTCGACTCTCACCGGGACTACGCCGGAAATGCTGGTCCTGTGCGTGGGCGTCATTTCCATGTGTCGGGCCACCATTCGATTGGAGCCACCAGCTCCTCCCCGCGCTTCATCCAGAGCTCCGTTCGGTGGACCTTGCAGGTCCAGAGAAGGCCAACGCTTCCGTCAGCGTCGATCCCCTTGGCATCGTGGACCTGGGTCAGCCGCCTACCGCACCCCTCCCTCGTGCAGATGCTGCCGCCGTCGGTCATGCGGCTGACGATACAAAGCGCGGTGGTGTGAATGCAGACCTGACGGGATATTCTCCGCAACCAAGGTTGGAGAACTCACTGCGGCTGGCTATGGAGCGGCCCTAAGCAAACTCGGGAGGCCGCAATGGAGAACCACCACAAGATCATTCAGATCAGTTCGCACGTCACGAGCTTGGTCGGAACGGTGGGGATCGTTGGGCTGTGCTCTTGCGGGTGGCTTGGGAGCGCGGAGGGCGACAACACGAGGATCGCAACCATTGCCCTCATTGACCTTTGGCGCGAGGACCATGGCACGGAGGCCGCCTTCGGGCCTCGTTGACTCCGTTGAGCTCGAAGTCGGGCTGAGTGGCGATCGACCAAGGATGCCGCGCGTTCGGCGGGAGGGGTGACTATTTCGCTTGAGCGAGGCAATACCTGAGGAATACGAACCCACTGGTGAAGGAACTGCTTCGGTTTCTGATTACCGGTGCGTTACCGTGAGGCTCACTGGAGGAGCCAGGTAGCGAGGAGGCCTCCCCGTTTCGTCCATAGCCACTGTCAGCACTTGGTACTTGCCCGCCGGCAGTGCGGACCCGATCCCGCCGTCGCACCGAGCTGTACCTCCGATCACGGTGACGTGGTAGCTCTGCCCAGGATCGAGACGAACTGCATATCCGGTGCCGGCGATCCCACCGCTGTACACCCCGACGACCCGGTGGGTACCTGGGAGTACGACAACCGCCTCAATGGGCTGACCGGTGTCCATTTCGAACGACGAAGCACCGCTGTAGGCAAGGGCGAGGGTGCCATCAAGGGGGTCGCCCGACCTCACCGTCTTCGAGCTCAGACGCAACGAGAGCGTGAGGCCCCTGGGCAGGCTCGAGGATGTCGGCAACGGTCCACAGCGCGGGCTTCTTCCAGGACGTCCGTTCCACATGGTCAGGCCGACCGTGATCAGGACGGCCGAGCCAAATCGAGCACGGATGCGCTGCGCCAGCGCTTCGTTTCCAGGAGTCAGTGCGAGCACGACACGGCCAGAGGGACACGGACCGATGCCTTGAAGATCGATGCCCGCCATGGCCTTGACGGCGGCGACGTCAGTCGCCACCTTGGTGTCGGGCAGCGTCGCGCCCGTGATCGGGCTCAGGCACGTCGGCAGATCCTCGGCGATCGAACGTGGGACCGGCGGATAGTTCATAGCCGAAGACGCCGGTGGAGCCTCGATAAGCCCGAAGCTGACAACGCCCCACAGCATCAGCGCGAGCCGCGTCGTCCTCTTCATCGCAACAGATTATGGCCGACGACATGGGAAATCGGTTCGCGAAAGGAGGTTCCAGGGACCTCGTACGCAGGTTCATTGCGTCCCGGAACTTCGGTGTGTCAGGCCTGCCCCCGCACATCTCCGAGAAGGGGGCCGCCACATCTGAAGAGGCCCGCGTGGGGCACAATTCGCTCCTGTGCGTCGCCTGGCTCCGTGGTTCCTGCTCTCCCTTGTCCTCGTAGGATCGGCCGCGGGCGCTGCGCTGGGCATCGCGCAAAAGTCCTCGACCGCGACCCCTTCTCAGTGGGTCGCCGGCGTGCTGGCGGCGACCGAGAGAGCTGGGAGCGCGCACTTCTCTTACACCCATGTCACCTCGAGTCCCAACGCCGACCTCCGCGGCTCGGTGTCGGGCCACGGGGTGGTCGATTTCACCACCGGCGCCGTGCAGGTCACCGAGGTCGATCGCGACATCAGCTTCAGCTCGACGGGTAACCAGTCCCTGCACCCGGTTCCCTCGGCGAGCACCGTGGACGCCATCGTGATCGGCGGGACCGTCTACCAGGCCAACCCGATCCCGGGGCTGGCGTTTACCGACAAATACCGCGTGCTTCCGCTCCCTGCCCCGCCACGCTCGCAGCGCGGGCTCGCCCTTGCCCTCAACGCGTCGGTCGCCCTCGACACGCTGCGCGGACCCAATGCAGTGGCGTCGGTGACCGACCTCGGACCGGCCCATGTCGATGGCGTCGATGCCACTCGGTACGAGGTCGAGTACGCACCAGTGCACGTCTGCGCGCCGCACCAATCGCCGCAGATCCTGAACCAACGTCCGAGCCTCGTATGGCTCGACGGCGCCGGCCACCTCGTCCGAGTGCGCAGCACGCTCTATTTCAACGACCGCTTGCCCCGCGGCGTGAAGGTCCCGCCAGTCCTCGACGGCTTTCCCCGGGGACCCGTGACCACGGTCGCCACGCTGACGTTCTCAGAGTTCGGCGCGTCCGTGCGCGTCACCGCACCCCCGAGCAGCACGGCCTTCCCCGAGGGGGGGACTTCCACTAGCTTCGCGATCGCGAGAACCGACACGTGCCGCTCCTGATGGGATCCGATCAGCACGCTACCTCCCCGAGATCTATGAGCTCCACGGTTTGGCGAGAGCCACCCGATCACCAGGTCTCACTGCACCATTAGGGGTGCCCGGCAGCGGCTCTGAGGCTTTCCCAAAGTCCTGGAGAACCCTATGCCGACGAAAGAAATGGGTTCAGTGCCCTCAGGAACCATTCAGTGATGACCATCACAGGGACTTGTTCGGAGTCGATTCGGTAGGTCCGGGCAAGCAGGTAGTCCCCGATCGTCATGGCTCCGTTGGGTCGAGAGGCGGCGAATCCACGAGGCGCGACCAGGTTCTCTCGGGTGACAGAGATCCCCATCTCGTCGAGAATCCTTCCAATCGGATCGATACTGGATTCCAGCCGGAGAGCGAACCTCGTCGGCAGGCGACTCGTTGCAATGACGCTCTCCGCGTAGACATACGAGGTTCCGGATATACGACCGCGAAGCGTGGCAGCCCGCTGGAGCAATGGCTCGCCTTCTGCAACCCCCAAATCGTTCGAACTGGGAGCTCCGGTTAGGTCTTGATGATGAACCTGAGCATCGATGCTTTCACCGACGAGCTGCTCCAAGAAGTCGGTCACGGTACTTCTTGTGCTCTCGAGAGCCGCACGTAGTTCCGATCGATTCGCCACGAGCACCATTGAATCTCAACTCTGCACCCACAGGGACATGGCCATGTCCCTCGCCTCTCCTGATGGCATTCCCTCCATGCGACCTGGACCCGGGTCTGCCGGATGCACTGTCCCGATACACCGCATTGTGCACCTGCCAGCGACTCAAGGCCCAGACCGGCTGCGACAGCACTGGGGTGACCTCCAGCGCCACTGAACTCGTGTCACACTCTGCGCAGCCGTAAGAGGGAACCCTCGATTCGTCGTGGTTGGCTCCCCGGCCGAGACGCCAGACAAGGTTGTTGACGGTCCGTTGTGCCGGTTCAGTCTCCTCGGCTCTATCTCGAGTCGACGCGCCCTGTCAGCATCCTCACGAGGCGGTGAACGGACAGGTTCCTCGTCCCGTGACCGACCCTCAACAGATATCGCTCGAGCCGTTGTGACGAAAGGACCCTTCGGGATGCCCTTGGGGTCCCGCCTTACCGCCGAGAGGCTGCTACGGAATCACACTGGATCGTCCAAGCTCCGCTGACGGCAGCCAGGCCTGGCTCCAGATAGACGCATCCCCGGTGCAGGGCTGCCAAGCAGCTGGTCGCGCGAACCGCGACAATGGACCGTGCTCCTATCCGGACGGATGAAGCGTTCGTGGGCAGTCGCAGCGGCCGTGGCCGTCCTCGCAGTCGCCGCCGTGGCGACGATCGCCGGGACGTCCGGGGCCTCGAGTGGCTCGGGCCGTGAGGCCAACTCGGCTGCGTCGCCTCTCTTGCGACGGACATCAGCTTCGACGCGGCCACGACGGCGGCCGACGCACCGATCCACACCGCCCACCACGGCGGCGCCGGCGACCTCCAGCCCTGTCGCGCTCGCCGGGTGCCCGGTGCCCCCTCACTCGCCACTCCCGCCCTCTCCCCCGCCGTGGCACCCCGCGGTTCTCGTCACATCTCTTCCGCCGGTGAGGGCGCCCGCGCCATGGACCTCGCACATCGCGGCGATCACCGGTAAGGGCATGTGGATCTGGGAGTGGGACAGTACCGACGGTGGTGACGCCGGCGAGATCGTGCAGCAGGCCGTTTCGGCGGGGCTGCATCAGCTATGGGTCCGCGTGGGTGACTCGATGAACGGCTTCTACGGCGCCGACGAGCTCGACGCGCTCGTGCCCGTCGCCCACGCCCATGGCATCGCCGTGATCGCATGGGGTTTCCCGTACTTGTGGGACCCCGTAGGTGACGCCCAGTGGACCGCGCAGATCCTCGACTGGCGCGCTCCCGACGGCCAGCAGGTCGACGGTTACAGCGCTGACATCGAGGAGGCGACAGAGGGAGTCATGCTGAGCGCCCAGCGGGCCGCCCTGTACCTCGAGCTCGTCCGGCAGGCCGCCGGCAGCCGGTTGGTCGTCGCGACCGTCTACCCGCCGACAGACGCCAACTGGGGCGGTGGGTACCCCTACCGGGCAATGGCACCCTACGTCGACGCCTTCGCCCCGATGGTGTACTGGGAGTGCACCGACCCGGGCTCCGACGCCGCGCTCGACGTCGCTCGCCTCTCGACACTCCGGCCGGTGCACATCATCGGACAGGCCTTCAACTTGGCCAGTGTTGGCGGACGGACCGACTCCCCGAGCGGAGCAGAGATCGCAGAGTTCATGAACGCCGGTCAGCGAGCGGGCGCTCTCGGCGCGTCGTTCTGGGTGTGGCAGGAGGCCACGCCGGAAGAGTGGGGCGCCGTGGCCGGCTTCCGCTGGGACTCGCTCGGGTCCCAGCCCCACCCACCACGGTCCACCCCAACGACATCCCGACACTGATGCCCGTGCAAGGACTGCGACCGATGGTCCGGCATGCACGCCTCGGCTGTGAGCCCGCTTCCGGGCAAGCCAGCGACGGACCCCCATTCGAACCGACGCCGTATGATCAACGCGGTGACGTCCAAGGTCTTTTCCCTCACGTGGCCTGCTGCCGCTTGCACGAGGAGTTGCCATGCCCTTGCGTTCAACTGATTCGCTCGCTGCCGCCCTCGGGGTCGCCAGAGACGCATTAACCCGGGTTGACACGGCGCGGCTCAACGATCCGACGCCTTGTCACTCGTGGGACGTGCGAGCCCTCGTCAACCACATGGTCGGCGCCCCCCGTGTCGCGGCATCGCGGGTAGGGGTCAGGGAGACCCTCGATGACGTGGACTTCGCCACTGGGGACTTCGTTGCCTCACACGACGAGACGTCCGAGGTGGTCCTCGAGGCATTCGGGTCGCCGGGCGCGTTGAAAAGAGGGGTCGAGTTTCCATTTGGGGAGCGACCGGGGGCCTTTCTCATGTTCTTCGTTGCAACCGACCAGCTCGCCCACGCGTGGGACCTGGCCCGCGCGACCGGTGACTCCACTGATATCACTCCCGGCCTGGCGATCGAACTTCTCGATGAGGCGAACCGGACGGTAATCCCAGGGATGCGTGGCGCCGACGGGGAGGCCGCCTTTGGCCCAGTGCAGATTGCCCCACCTGGTGCGAGCGCAGCCGACCGCCTGGCGGCCTTTCTAGGACGAACCGTCTAGTTCGCTCTTGCACCCCGGTTGAGAGGGCCTTCTTCGTACGGATTTCGGGCTGCGTCGCGCCCACGAGCCGGGGCCGTGAACGGCGACCGACGACATCGTGTCCGCTCGGCAAACATTTGGTAGCCCCCGACCGCCCGAGTGCTGCTCTTGCCGAGACCATCATTCGAACTCCACGGAACTGCCGTCCTCTCTATGATCGGCGCCACGCCGATACGCCGGGGGGCTCATGACGACAGAGACGGAAGCGGCATTCTCCGAACTGCTCCACGAGGTGGGTGTGACCCATGAGCGGATGGTCGAGCAGCTGGCCGACGATCCCGCCACCCTGCTCGAGGCACACAAGTGGATCCTGTCCATCCTCCAGGTGGCGGCCGACGTCAACTTGTGGGCCGACACCGCCCGGCCCCGCTTCGTCGAGATCGTCGGCCCCTACAAGAAATGGGGCGGTGACAACGCCGACGCCTTCTACTGCTACGCGCCCGTCGACCCGGCCCGTACCTACCGCGTCACCATTGAGCCGGGGGATGCGGTCTACCTGTCATTGACCGTCTACGGCGGCCCCAACGACGGCCGCTATTCCGAGCGCATCGTGGGCTCCGCGAACAGCCGCGACGCCGGTTGGAGCCAAGGGGGGTCCTTCCGCCTCGTGGTGTCGCCCGAGCAGCCGACGGAGCCCGACGTGGCCTGGATACGGCTCGAGCCCGACGCGGTGGCGGCCATCACGCGCGACTACCTCGAGGATCCGGCGAGCGGGCGACGGGCGAAGTGGCACATTGAGGCGGACGACCCCCCGGACACCTACCGGGACGAGGACGCCGACCTGGCGCGGCGTCTCCGGGCCATGACCACGTGGCTGCGCGAGCAGGCGAGCATAGTCCCCCTGCCGCCGGCAGCCCCCAACGCAATCGACCCGCCGTACCCGGTGCCCACCGCGACCTTCGGCTGGGCGGCCGGCGACGCGGCCTATGCCATGGGCGCCTTCGATCTGGAGGACGATCAGGCCATGGTCATCCGCGGGCGGTCGCCGGGGTGCGCCTTCTGGAACATGTGCCTGTGGAACCCGCTCCTGCACACGTACAACTACGACTACGAACGGGTGACGATCAACGGCGCCCAGGTGCAGTACGACCCCGACGGGTCATGGACGATCGTGATCGCAGCCCGGCGCCCGGACCACCCCAACTGGGTGTCGACGGCCGGGCACCGCAGGGGCCGCATCTGGTTCCGCTGGTTCCTCCCGGCCGAGACCCCGGACCACCCGCAGGTGGAGGTGGTGCCGGTGGCGAGCCTGTGAGCGAGCGACCTCCGCCGGTCCGCATCGACGATCTGGCCGAGCCGCGCTTCAGCGACGACGTCCGGGCGATCCTCGACTTCATGGAGGGCGCCGGATCGGAGCTCACCCTCGAGCCGGCGGCGCTCATGGCCGCAGTGGTGGCGGAGACGGGGCTCGACGACTACGGGCCCGACGACTTCGTCGAGCGCCTCGGCCTCCTGTGCCGGGCGATGCAGGAGGAGGGCGGCTTCAACGGCGCGGGGGTGCTCCAACAACACGTCTTCATCTCGGGACTGCTGAAGAACCGGCTCCTCGTCGAGGACCTTGTGCGCCGCCACCCCGAGATCCTCGAGGAGCGCATCGCGGCCCCGATCGTCATCTGCGGGCTGCCGCGGACGGGGACCACGCACCTGCACAACCTGATGTCCGCCGACCCGGCCCTGCGGTCGCTCCCCTACTGGGAGAGCCTCGAGCCCGTGCTCGCCGAGCACGAGAAGCCGGCGGCGGGCGCGCCCGACCCCCGCAAGGAGCGCACGGCGGCGGCGCTGTCGTTCCTGAACACGGCGCTGCCGTACTTCAACCGCATGCACGAGATGACGGTCGACCACACCCACGAGGAGATCCAACTGCTGGCGATCGACTTCTCGACGATGCTTTTCGAGACCACCGCTCCGATGCCCATGTGGCGCGACGCCTACCTGGCTCGCGACCAGCGTCCGAGCTACGCCTACCTGCTCAAGATCCTGAAGGTACTCCAGTGGTTGCGCGGCGGCTCGCGCTGGGTGCTCAAGTCCCCCCAGCACCTCGAGCAGTTCCCCGCGCTCGTCGACACCTTCCCCGACGCCACCTTCGTCGTCACCCACCGTGACCCGGTGTCCGTGACGGCGTCGATGATGACGATGATTGCCTACGCGGCCCGACTCACCCGCGACCGTGTCGACGTCGAGGGCATCGGCGCCTACTGGGCCGACCGGCTCGAGCGCATGCTGCGGCGGTGTGCCGAGGAACGCGACGTCCTGCCGGCGGAGCAGACGATCGACGTGCACTTCGACGAGTTCATGGCCGACGATCTCGCCATGGTCGGCCGCGTCTACGACCTGGCCGGCCAGCCGCTCGACGATCGGGCGAGGTCGTCCATGGCGGCCTTCATGTCGGAGCATCCGCGGGGCCTCCACGGCGCCATCCTCTACGACCTCGGCCAGTTCGGCCTGGACGCCGGCGACCGCAGAAGGGCCCTCGCCTTCTACTCGGAGCGCTTCGGAGTCACGCTCGAGTCCTAGCCCTCAGCGGATGGCGGAGTGCCGGATGCGTCCCCAGCAGCGCGCCAGAGGTGGACCGCGAAGCGGGCTCGGATGCGGCGCCGTTGGGCCGCTGCTCCGCTCGGTGGGGGCGAGGGATCCTCGCCGGTCACCGAGACGGCGTCACTGCGGACGGTCACGGCCGCCTACTCCATCGGCCGGGTGGAGATCCCCGTCGGGTCCCGTCCCGCCAACACATAGCCGACGACCATGGCGACGGCAGGCATGGCGATCACGATCAGGAACAGGTTGCCCCAGGGGATGTGATCGATGATGTCCGACACTCCACCTTCCAGCGCGTTCGTGCGGAACCAGCCGAACAGCCCGACGTAGGCGGCCACCGTCCCGAGCAGCGCACCCAGGAAGGCGAGGCCGCCGGCGGTCACCGCGGTGAGGGTGCGCCGGGTGCGGGAGCTGGCGCCGGTGGCCGTCAGCGTCCGCAGCTCGCTCGCCGTCTCGCTCCTGATGAGCCCGATGCTCATGGCCAGGATGCCGAGGGCGAGCGCGATGGCGAACACGGTGGCCCCGTTCACGATCTCGGACGAGGTCGGGTCGTCGTTCTTGGACTCGATGCTCAGGCTGTTAGTCGCCGCCAGCGCCTGGGCGTTGAGGATCTGGGCGGAGGTGATCGGGTTATCCGCCTGGAGGACCCAGCCCTCGAGGCTGTTCTGGCTCGCGAGGCCCAACCGGCGCAGCGCGCTCTCGGTGATCACGGTGTTGGGCACATCGGTGCCGGTCGGCAGCTGGCTCTCCTGCTGGACGACCGGGTGGGCGACGCACGAGCCGGGCGAGCAGGTGTTGACGTTTCCGGGACCAGGACCCCCAGGACCGCCGCCGCCCGAGCCGGGGCCGACCAGCTCGCCGCCGCCCTTGCCACCGCCTCCGTAGGTCAGTTGCACGCCCGAGCCAGCGAGCCCGGGACGTGAGCTGAGGATGTCGACGTTGGAGGCGATGGACGACGGGTTGATGCCGAAGGCCCGCAGCAGCGCCGGCGTCCCCACGTAGATCGGTCCGTTCCACTGCCGGCCGGAACCGCTGGGGTTCTGCAGATTGACGGCGGGTTGGTCCAGTTCGACGACGGCGGTGGCGCCGACGGAGGAGGCGATGGCGTGGACGGTGGCCTCCTGGGACGCGACGCTCGGCGTCGCCGACGCTGTCCCGCCGTTGGGCCCCGAGTCGAAACCGTTGCCCGGGGTGAACACGTTGAGCTGGTTCGAAGCCATGTTGGGCCCGACGTAGTCGTACACGTTGGAGTAGCGGGCGACGGCGACAGCGCAGACGACCACGGCGATCAGCACACCGACGCTGATGGCCGACAGGGCCGAGCCGGACCGCGCCCGGTATCGCGAGAGGTCGCGCAGGGCCAGCCGTGTGGCGATGGGCGACCTTCGACCCCCGCGGGCCAGCACGGCGAGGAAGAACGGCGACACGAGGATGATCCCCGTGATGAGCGCCACGAACCCGGGTATCAGCCAGATCACGCCGCTGCCCTCCTGCCCCGCACCAGAGAGCGAGAAGAAGACGAACCCGAGGACGAGTGCGATCACGCCCGGAACGAAGGAGCGGTGGATCTGGCGCGGCGGCGCCGGGCGTCCGGCCAGGGCGACCACGACCGGGACGCGGGTGATGGCGCGGGCGGGGTAGCCGGCGGCGAAGAAGGTGGCGACGACCGCGAGCACCATCGCCACCACGATGACGGTCCACGGCAACGCGAACAGCGGGATGAGGTGGTGTGCGTTCTGCTCGTTGTGCGGTCGGTAGGCGACCCAGGCCACCAGACCCAGCGCGAAGCCCACGACGGCGCCCACGGCCCCGACGATGACGCCGTTGGCCTCGAGCACGAGACGGACGTTGCGGTCCGTCGCCCCCATGGACTCGAGCATCCCGAGCGCGCGCATCCGGCGCTGCGCCAGCACGGTGAAGCCGCCGATCGACACCAGTGCGATGAGCAGCATGCCGACCGTCGCCAGCGCCAGCACGATGGTCGCGGGGTTGATCGGGTTGTTGTTGAGCGAGCCCGGCGTCGAGACGTTGGACCCGATGCGGCCCGCGTTCACGCCCGGTGCGTCGAAGAGGACATCCGCCGCGGTCGGGTGCGTGATCTGCCCCGGCGGGACGAGCGCGAACTCGTCGAGCAGGCTCTGGGGGTTCTGCACGATGCCGACGACCGTCTTGCCGCCCTGGGGCCACGTGTCGCCCACCGTCAGGTTGAGCACGGACGCCAGCCCGGGGGTCAGGGCGATCTGGTCCGGCCCGGTCGGGTAGTGCCCGGAGAGCAGCTGGAGCATCGGCCCGCCGTAGGGGCCGTTCGGGTCCTGGGAGCGGAGCTGGTACGTCTCGGTGCTGCCGGGAACACTGAAGGTCTCGTTCTCGATGACCTGGACCCTGCCGAAGCGGTGCTCCAGCGCGGCAATCTGGGCGTTCATCGAGTGCAGATTGAGGGGCGCTTTCCCGGTGGTCGCGAAGGTGGCCAGGTCGTCGGCCGTGCCGTACCCGGCGTTGGCCGGCGGTGGGGTGTTGGTGGCGACGGCCGAGCCGACCACGACGGCGGCCACGGCGACGGTGACCAGGAGCAGGATGAGCAGCTGCTGGCGCCACTCGCGCTTGAAGAGGCGCCAGGCCCAGCGGATCATGGCCCGGCGGGCCGGGACGCCGCCGGTGGTCGGTTCTGGGTCCGACTTGGTCCCCGGTCGCTCGAGGACGCCGACGCTCATTGGTTCGGAAGCTCGGCCAGGACCGCGTCCGGGCTCTCGAGCGGGAGCGTCTGGTCGACGATTCTGCCGTCGCGCAGGAAGACCACGCGGTCGGCCCACGAGGCGAGCTGCGCGTCGTGGGTCACCACGACGGCGGCCAGGCCGCGGTGGCAGGCGGCGAGGATGAGGCGCATTACGGTCTCGGCGTTGGCGGAGTCGAGCGCGCCGGAGGGCTCGTCGGCCAGGAGGAGCTGGCGGTTGCCCACGACGGCGCGGGCGATGGCGACGCGCTGTCGCTCGCCACCCGACAGCATGTCGGGGTAGTGCGACGCCCGGTCGGCCAGCCCGAAGTCCTCGAGGGACTCGAGCGCCGCCGCCTGGGCCTTGCGGGCCCCGACGCCGTCGAGCTCGAGGGGCAGGGACACGTTCTCCACCGCGCTGAGCCCGGCGAGAAGGTTGTAGTCCTGGAAGACATAGCCGACGGACTGGCGGCGCAGGCGCGCCTTGCCGTTGCGTGACAGCGACGACAGGGGCCGGCCGCCGACGTAGACCTCACCGCTGGTGGGTTCCTCGAGGCTGCCGGCGATGGTCAACAGCGTGCTCTTGCCCGAGCCGCTGGCGCCCATGACGGCCACGAGGGACCCGGCGTCGACGGAGAGATCGATGCGCTGAAGGGCGTGCACCTCTGACGCCCCTTCTCCGTAGACCTTGAAGATGTCGCGGAGTTCGAGGTAGCTCATTGCTTGAGTCCCACCCTGCGCCGGGCCTTGGGGAGGGGGAACGGCTGCGGGGCCGGCGCGTCGCCTTCCACCGCCGCTCTCTTCAGACGGCCGTCGGCCGTGTCCAGCCACCTGATCAGCGAGTCGAGCCGGAACAGCTCGGCGTCGACGAC
The DNA here is from genome assembly GCA_052140165.1 of Acidimicrobiales bacterium. GTDB lineage: Bacteria > Actinomycetota > Acidimicrobiia > Acidimicrobiales > RAAP-2 > Bog-473. The sequence goes on along the minus strand of JBKQUM010000051.1, from coordinate 16,509 downwards.
CAAGGCGAAATTGAGGTCGAAGCGGGACTCGTCCTCCTTGAGGCGGGTCCACTGCTGCATGAGCTCCACGAGGTAGCGCCGGTGGACCTGCACGACCTCGTGCACGTCCACCCCAGGCAGGCCGAGCGCCACCAGCACCTTGATCACGAGCTCGTCGCGGGGAGGCGAGGAGAAGTCCGGCGGGGTGTGCAGCCAGGCGTCCAGCTCGGCCACGCCCTCGGTGGTGATGTGGAAGCCCTTCTGGGGGCCCTCCTCCGCCGAGTCGTCGGACTCGATGAGCCCGTCGCGCTCGAGTCGCTGCAGCGTCGTGTACACCTGCCCGACGTTGAGCGGCCAGACGTCGCCGGTACGCGCCTCGAACTCCTGGCGCAGCTGCAGCCCGTATTTGGGGCCCTCGCTGAGAAGAGCCAGCAGGGCGTGGCGGACGCTCATGAAACCCCGATTCGAAGTAGCATACTGAGTATCCTACCCCGCAGGGACCTGCGTGGCAAGGGGGATTCTCCCGGTCAGGCGGGCGGCAGCGGGGACCGCGTCTCGAGCAGCGTCCCGAGGGGCTTCACAATGCCCTGTGCCGCTTCCTCGATGCCGAAGGCGACCTTGGAGGGGCTCGGGGCCCGTCAGGCGGGGCGACCATGGCCTCGTCGGAGCCGTGGAGGGCGGCCCACTCGGGCGTGAAGGCGTGCCAGGTATAGGCCAGCCGGCGCTCGGTCAGGCAGCGGGGTCCCCTTCCAGGGCAGGAGACCCGGGCCGGCCCCGTCGAGGGTTGGGGGTGGGGCCGGCGGGGCGGCCTCTACGCCGGGCTCCAGGCCCGCACCCAGTTGACCTGCGTGGTGGCCGTGGTCGGCGCCGTCGCCGTCGGGGCGTCGGTCCCGATGCCGAGCGCCTGGGTGAGGGCGATGAAGAACGGCTCGTCGAACGGCACGCTGCCGGTCGTCGGGTGGTCGACGACGCAGATCTCGCCGTTGTAGAGGACCGTGATCGATGTGGGCGTCCAATCGACACCGTAGGTGTTGAAGTTGTCCTGGTTCAGGATGCACCCGTAGGAGGTCACGTTCGGGTCGTTGGAGGAGTTGGCGTAGTGGATGACGGGGACGTCGTAGCCCCGGTACTCGCTGTAGAACTCGGCGAAGTCGATCTCGCCCGAGTTGGGCCAAGCGCCGTACTTGAGGGTCTGCGGATAGAGCCAGAAAGTCTCCTGGAGCCCCGAGACGGTGGAGGACGGCAACTTCGCGTCGACCTCGAAGGCGCCGTAGGTCTGGTCGAAGAGGCCATAGGTCGACACCATGCCGGCCTCGTAGTCGGACGTGAAATTGCCCGCCGGATCGACGCAGGTGAAGGGCGCGACCTTCCGCACGCTCAGGTCGAGGTTGCCACCCGACACCGAGATGGTGCCCGGGTTGTCGACGTAGCAGTCGGGCCCGGCGACGTAGGCGCTGTCGGCCGTGAGCTGTGGGACCCACTGGCCGGTGTTCAACGCGGTGCCGTTGAACTCGTCGTCGAAGGTGCACTTCCAGGTGCCTGACAGTCCGAGCGGCGTCGTCCCCTGGCAGTCGGGGCCCGCGCTCTGGACGGTCGCGGCCCGGTGGGTCGCAGCGGCCCGGACCGTCCCGCCGGCCGGAGCCGCGACGACCGCAGCGGTCACCAGCACCGCGCCGGCCGTGGCCACGAGCGTGGCGGCGCGAGAGCCGCGGCGCCGCGACAGGTCGAGCAAACGCATGGTGATCTTCCCCCTCTGGTGATGCCGTGATGCGGCGTTCCCACCACAATCCTGCGGGAGACGGCACACACCATTCCAGGGCAATTAGGACTAGCGAGGCTGCTTTTCTGCGCAACAGGCGGACAACCACGCCCGTTGCCACACGGTGTTGCCGTCGTTCACGCTCGTTGCATGCGCCGACGACGATCGCTAGAGGGCGGCGAGCACCTCTTCGGCCGAACTGGCGTTGAGCCCGGGCCCGGGCTCCACGCCCAGCCAGCTGACGACCCCGTCCTCGAGGATCGCCGCGTAGCGCTGCGACCGCGCCCCGAGGCCGAACCCGCTGCCGTCCATGGTGAGACCCATGGCCTCGGCCAACTCGCCGTTGCCGTCCGCCAGCATCACGACCGAGGTCCCGACGTTCTGGTCCTTCCCCCAGGCGCCCATCACGAACGGGTCGTTCACGGACACGCAGACCACCTTGTCCACGCCCTTGGCGCGGAGCTCCTCGGCGCGCAGCACGAAACCCGGCAGGTGATGATCGGAGCACGTGGGCGTGAAAGCGCCGGGCACCCCGAAGAGAACGACCTTGCCGTGGCCCAGCACGTCCGTCGAGGTGGTCGCCTCGGGCCCCTTCTCTCCGAAGGTGAACACCTTCACCTCGGGCACACGGTCGCCGACTGCGATCGTCATTCGATTCTCCTTCTGTCTCGTGGTCCGCGACCAGGTTGCCATACCCCCCGGCGACACCGTCAATCGGCCGCACCCCGGACGCCGCCCAACAGGAGTCACGAAGTTGTAACCTGCCGCAGTCGCACAGCGACGCAGTCGTGACACGTGGGATCGAGACCGGGGGGTTGGCATGTCGCACTCGTATGACCGCAGGTCGTTCCTGGCCGGAGGGCTCGCCCTGGGTGCCGGTGCCGCCATGCTCGGCGCACTCGGCGACGAGGCCGGCGAGGCCGGCGCGGTACTGACCAACGGGCCCGGCCGCAACGGGATCTCGAACGCCAAGCCCAAGCAGGGCGGCTCGGTCACGTTCGGCATCGACACCGAGGAGAGCGGCTTCAATCCCTCCACGGCCCGCTGGGACGAGGGGGGGTACCTCTACGGGCGCACCGTCATGGACCCCATCGCCATCGTGAACGCGGCCGGCGGCGTGGAGCCGTACCTGGCCGAGTCGATCACCTCGAACGAGGACTTCACCGCCTTCACCATCACCCTGCGTCCGGGCATCGTCTTCCACGACGGCACGCCGCTCGACGCCAACGCACTGCACCTCAACATCGAGAAGCAGGCCACGTCCATCCTCACGGGGCCGGCCTTCGCCGACCAGATCGCCAGCGCCTCGGTGACCGGACCGCTGGCGGTCACGATCAACATGAAGACGTCGTGGGCCCCCTTCCCCTACTACCTGGCGCAGGCCCAGACCGGTTACATCGCCGCGCCCTCCATGCTCAACGCCCCCGACGGCGGCACGTCGAACCCGGTCGGCACGGGTCCCTTCGTCTTCCAGGACTGGGTCCCCAACAGCCACATGACCGCCACCAGGAACCCCCACTACTGGCGCAAGGGCTACCCCTACCTGAACTCCATCACCTACAAGCCGATCATCAACCACTCCTCGCGCGCCGACGCGCTCGAGACCGGCGAGGTCGACATGATGCACTCCAACTCCCCCGACGACCTCCTCCAGTTCCGGGGCAACACGAAATGGGCCTACTACGACAACAGCGGGCAGGTGGTGGGCCAGCCCACGGTGCAGTGCGTCATGCTCAACACCTCCGCCGCGCCGTTCAACAACAAGACGCTGCGTGTCGCCATGGCCAAGAGCATCAATCGGACCCAGTACGCCAAGATCATCGACAAGGGCATCGACGCCCCGATGAACGGCCTCTTCCTCCCGGGGAGCGATTACTACTCCAAGACCGCCTACCCCGCCTACGACCCGTCGGGCGCGGCTGCGCTGGTCAAGCAGGTCGCGCAGCAGACGGGCAAGGCGATCAGCTTCTCCCTCCTGTCAACCAGCGACCCGGAGACCCTGGCAGCCGCCCAGTTCCTGCAGCAGGCCTGGCAGCAGGCGGGCATGACGGTCAACATCAGCATCGTGGCCCAAGCGGAGATCATCAACGACGCGCTCGCCGGCACCTACGAGGCCACGCTGTGGCGCCAGTTCGGCGCGGTCGACCCCGACCTGAACTACGTGTGGTTCAGCACGCAGACGACGGCGCCGCCCCTGGCGCTCAACATGGCCCGCAACAGTGACCCCAAAATTCAAACGGCGCTGCTGGCCGGGCGGACCACCAGCGACAAGGCGGACCGGATAAAGGCGTACCAGCAGGTCAACGAGTACCTGGCTCAGGACGTTCCCTACCTCTGGCTTGCCCGCGACACCTGGGCCGTCGTGGCCAACCCCAAGGTGCAGAACTTCGCCAACCCGACCACGCTGCAGGGCTCCAAGGCCGTGGGGTTCGACGAGGGCGTGCTGTGGCCGACCCAGATCTGGGTGTCATAGCGCGTCAGCGCATCTCGACGTCGTCGAGGTACTCCTCGCGCCAGTGGGTGTAGCGCTCCTCGGGAAGTCGGAGGCAGTAGGTCGGCCGCAGGGCCTCGACGAAACCCCGCTCGTGGCTGACGGCCACGATGGTCCCTGGCCACGCGCCGAGCATGGCGCCGACCGCGGTGATGGACGAGGGGTCGAGGTTGTTGGTGGGCTCGTCGAGCAGTAACAGGTTGGTCTCCCCGGCGGAGAGCATCGCCAGGCCGAGCTTGGCGCGCTCACCCCCCGACAGGGTGGAAGGCAGCTGGTCGGCGGCCTTCGAGGGTAGGCCGAAGGATCCCAACAGTGCCCGCCGGTCCCTCTCGGCCTTCAGGACCGCGTCGCTGACGTTGGCCAGTGCGCTCAGCGACGGGTCGATCTGCTCGTGCTCCTGGGCGAAATAGCCCACTTCGACGTTCGCCCCCAACTCGACCACGCCGTTCGAGGGCTCTTGCACCCCGGCGAGGCAGCGCAGCAGCGACGACTTCCCCGCGCCGTTGCGGCCGATGATCACGATGTGGTCGCCCCGGCTGGCATGGAAGCTCACTTCGGTGAGGACCTCATTGGATCCGTAGCGCACGCCGAGCTTCGCCACCTCCAGGGGCGTGGCGCCCGAGCGGGGCGGCGTCGGGAGCTTGAATTTGCTGGCGCGCTCGCGCTTGTCGACGTGCGTGCGATCCGCCTGCATCCGCTCGACCCGCTTGTCGAGCGACTTGGCCTTGCGGGCCCGCTTCTCGGTGCTCGCCCGCATGGAGTCGGCCAGGGTCGAGAGGCGGGCGATCTCACGCTGCTCGAGCTCCGACGCGCGCTCGCGCTGCGTCTGGTCTGCCTCATGCTGGGCCTGGAACCGCGTGTAGTTGCCCTTCCACTCGGTGAGCCGCTGGTTCGAGATGTGCAACACCTTGGTGATGGAGTGGTCCAGCAACTTGAGGTCGTGGCTCACGACGAGGAGCGCGCCCGCGAAGCGAGCGAGCTCGTCGAGCAGCCAGCGCTTGGCGGCGCGGTCGAGGTGGTTGGTGGGCTCGTCGAGGATCATCAGCTCGGGCTCCAGGAAGAGCACGCGCATGAGGTCCACCCGGCGGCGCTGGCCCCCGGAGAGCTCGTCGATGTCCTCGAGCAGCAGCTCCTGGCGGAGACCGAGCCCGTCCGCCGAGCGGGCCATCACCGACTCCGCCTCGTAGCCCCCGTTCGTCTGGAACTGCTCCTGCAGGTCGGTGAACAGCTCGATGTTCTCCTCGGAGGGATCGTCCGCCATCGCCCGGCGCGCCGCACCGAGGGCATCGTCGAGCACGTCGAGCCCCCGGGCCGAGAGGATGTGGGAGAACCCGGTCCGCTCGAGGCCGAGGCCACCGGGGACCGGAGCCTGGGGCAGGTAGCCGAACGAACCGAGGAGCCGGACGTTGCCCCGGTGGCGCAACTGCGGGGACGGCTCGCCCACCAGCACGGAGATGAAGGACGACTTCCCGGTACCGTTGCGCCCCACCAGGCCCACCTTCTCCCCGGCCCCGACCACGAAGGAGGCGTCGGACAGCAGCGTGCGGTCACCGATTTCGATGGTGAGGGCTGATCCGACGATCACGGCACATTGTACGGGCGGGAACACCTGGTCGATACACTCCGCGAATGCCCGCTCTCGACCGCAAATGGTGGACCCTCATCGCCGTCTGCACGGCCACCTTCATGCTCCTGCTCGACATCACGGTGGTGAACGTCGCGCTGCCCGACATCCAGCGGTCGCTCCATGCGAGCTTCTCCGACCTCCAGTGGGTGGTCGACGCCTATTCGCTCACCCTCGCCGCGTTCCTCCTCACGGCCGGCGTGGTGGGCGACATCTACGGTCGCCGCGAGGTGTTCGCGGTCGGACTGGTCGTCTTCTCACTCTCCTCGCTGGTGTGCGGCCTCTCCACGGACCCGCTGATGCTCAACCTGGCCCGCGCCGTGCAGGGCGTCGGCGGCGCCATCATGTTCGCCACCTCGCTGGCGCTCATTGCCGGCGCGTTCGTCGGCCGGGACCGCGGGACTGCCTTCGGCATTTACGGCGCGGTCATCGGCGGTGCCGTCGCGATCGGCCCCCTGATCGGCGGCGCCATCACCAGCGGCATCGGCTGGCGCTGGATCTTCTTCGTCAACGTGCCCATCGGAGTCGTGGCAGTCGCCATCACCTTCACGCAGATCGCAGAGTCGAAGGACCAACGGGTGCGCCGGGTCGACTGGGTGGGCTTCATCACCTTCTCGGTCAGCCTCTTCTGCCTCGTTTTCGCGCTGGTGCGCGGCAACGATCTCGGCTGGGGCAGCGCGAGCATCGTGGCGCTGCTCGCCGCCTCGGCCGTCCTGATGGTGGCGTTCTTCGTCAACGAGGCCCGGACGCCCGACCCAATGCTCGACCTCGGCCTGTTCAAGATCCCGGCCTTCGTGGGGATCTCGGTGGTGGCGTTCACGCTGGCGGCCTCCATCTTCGCCATGTTCCTCTACCTGACGCTCTACATCCAGGACGACCTCGGGTACGGCCCGCTGGCCGCCGGGGTCCGTTTCCTGCCCCTGACACTGCTCACGTTCTTCGTGGCCTTCTTCGCCGGGCGCCTGACCGTGCGGGTGCAGTCGCGCCTGCTATTGGGCATCGGGATGCTGGCGGTCACCGGGGGGCTGCTCCTCATGGGAACGACCCATCCGGATTCGACCTGGACCGTGCTGCTGCCCGGCTTCATCCTGTGCGGGCTGGGGATCGGGGCCGTCAACCCGGTCCTGGCCTCCGGCGCCATCTCGGTCGTCCAGCCCAAGCGCAGCGGCATGGCCTCGGGAGCAAACAACACCTTCCGGCAAGTGGGCATCGCGACGGGCATCGCCGTCCTCGGGGCCGTGTTCCAGAGCCAGGTCGTGACGCACACCTCGGCCGCGCTCGACAAGACGGTCTACGGGCACGAGGTCCTGCGGCAGGGCGGCGCACAGCTGCGCGGTGCGCTGTCGGCCGGCGAGGTGCAGCAGGTGGCCGCGTCGATCCCCGTCGCTGCGGCGCGCCACGCGCTGCTCAACGCCTACCACATCGGCTTCTCGAGCACACTGAACCACCTGATGGACATCGGTGCGGCGGTGGCGTTCGTGGGGGTGCTGAGCGGGTTCATCCTGGTGCGCCAACGCGACTTCGTGGTCCCGGGCGGGCCGGGTGGCGGGTCCGCGGGCCGTCCGGGTGCGGGGGCTCCGGCGGACGCCGCGGTGCCGGCCGCCCATGCTTGAGCCGTTCACGCTGGACGGGAAGTTCGTGCGGTTGGAGCCGCTGTCCGAGACCCACGTCCCCTCCCTCGTCGAGGCGGCCGCCGAGGACCGGAGCACCTACCAGTGGACCTACACGCCCGACGGCCCCGAGGAGATGACGACCTACGTCCGCGACGCGCTGTCCAAGGTGGCCGCGGGCGCGCACGTCGCCTTCGCCACGCTCCGCAAGGGTGCCGGGCCCGGCGGCCGCGACCGGGTGGTGGGCGCCACCCGCTTCTGCGAGATCGCCTTCTGGCAGTGGCCCCCCGGGGCCAGCCACCAGCGCCACGGGGTGCCCGACGTGGTGGACATCGGCTTCACGTGGCTGGCGGGGTCGGCCCAGCGGACCCCGGTCAACACGGAGGCCAAGCTGCTGATGATGACGCACGCCTTCGAGGTCTGGCGGGTCCACCGGGTTGCGCTGCAGACCGACGTGCGCAACACGCGGTCGCGGGCCGCCATTGAGCGGATCGGCGGTCGGCTCGACGGCATTCTGCGGGCCGACCGGCCCGGTGCGGACGACACGGTGCGCACCTCGGCCCGCTTCTCCATCGTGGCGACGGAGTGGCCCGACGTGAAGGCGCGGCTGACCTCCCGTCTGAAGTCCGGCGCGCCGGTGTAGCCGGAGCGGCGTGCGGGGGGGGCGCCCTCTCACCCCGTCACGGCGCAGCCGTCGGCATCTCGAAATGGCGCTCGAGCTCGTTGGCGTAGCGGCGCCCCAGGGCGTCGCCGTGCCGCGCCAACCAGGCGGAGAGGGCGGTGGACCCCGTGGCGGGACCCTCCGTGTCGGCCAGACCGCTCGCCATCGCCCGGTACTCGTCGGCGGTCAGCAGGACGTCGTGCAGCACGAGACCCAGGGCGCGCGAGAACAGTGGGACGGTCGGGCCCGGAATGTGGATCAGGCGCGCTCGCCCCCCCACCGCATCGCGGATGGAGCTGACGAGCTCGGTGAAGCTGGGGCGTTCGGGCCCCACGGCGTCGGTCACGCTGTCGTGCGCCTCCGCCCCCTTGGCCACACACAGCCGGGCGAGGTCCCGGACGTGGATGCCCCTGATCCGGTAGTCCCCGCGTCCACCGATGGCGAAGACGGGGAGACGCCGGAGGAGCCACGCAATGTTGTTGAGCAGCACGCCGTCCCCGCCGAAGAGGATGGCGGGGCGGACGATGGCGAACGACACGTCGGACTCGCCCAGCGCTCTCTCGACGAGCGCCTTGCCCCGGAAGTACGACAGGGGCGACGACGCACTGGGGTGCGTGATGCTCACGTGCACGATCCTCTGGACGCCGGCCCGCCGGGCGGCCTGGAAGAGCGCGCGGGAGTTGGCGACCGCGAGCTCGTGGTCGGTCGCGCCGTGGGCGAAGCGGACCCAGTAGGTGTTGTAGAGCGTGGTCGCTCCCGAGAGCGAGGCGACGAGTCCGAGCTGGTCGTCGAAGTCGAGCGGTCGCACCTCGAACGCCGTGTCGGCGGGGGCTCGCCCCGGATGCCCCGTCACGGTGCGCACCCGGCGGCCCGCGTCCTGCAACGCCGAGGCGATGGCGGCACCCGAGTAGCTGAAGGCCCCGGTGACCACGTCGAGCCCGGTGTCGACCCGACGGCCGGGCGGCGCGGCGGGCGCGACGGCGCGGGCGGTCATGATTTTCCCTGTGGCGGTGAGGACGGCGAGCCCAGCGCGTCGAGGAGGCCGGCGAGGTTCTTGGCGTGGCCGAAGAGGCCGAGCGCCCGGGAGCGATCGCCGTCGAGGTGGGTCAGCATCTCCAGCCCGAGGTACAGGGCGACGATGGCGTAGGCCACATCCCGGACCGGAAGCAACGAGTCGAGCGGCGACCCGCCGACGGCCCTCTCCATGGCGCGCTCGGCGAACTCGAACCAGGGCCCGAGGCGCGCCGACACCTCGGGCCCGAGCCCGGGGGTGGACGACGCGCCGGCGATCATCTCGACGAGCACGGTGACATGACCGGCGTCGAGATCCTCCCGGAAGATGGCCGTCGCCACGTCGACCAGCTCGGACGGGGACCCGACACCGTCGACCGCTGCCCCGTACTGCTCCATCCGCCGGGTGCTCACCGAATCGAGCGCTGCGAGCAACAGGTCGGACACCGATCCGAAGTGGTAGAAGATCAGACCCTGGTTCACGCCCGCCCGCTCGGCGATCGCACGTGCGCTCGCCCCCGCGAACCCATCGGCCTTCAGCGTCTCGATGGCGGCCTCGACCAGCTGGCGGCGGGTGCCCGCCGAACGGGACGAGTCCCTGGCCATCACCCTGCTCGACGTCCCTGCTTTGGCCATCCCAGCTCCCCTTGTTTTGAGTGAGTGCTCAAAGCATACGCTCAAAGCGAAGGGAGCCGCAACGCCGCGCAGGATGCGGCGGTGGGTGCCTCGAGGAAGGAGTCGAGCGGGGGGGGACTTAGGCGCGGTTGAGGGTGGCCGAGATCTTGCGAAGGTGCAGCGCGTGCACCGCCGCCTCCGCCTCGTCCTTGGGCCGCACGGCCGCCACCGCCTTGCCGGTCCGGTGGATCTTCCAGGCCAGTTGGTCGGCCCGCTCCACCGTGTGGCCGAAGATCTCGACGAAGGCCCGGATCACGGTCTGGAACGTGGTGACGTCGTCGTTCCAGACGATCACCGCCCACAGGTCCTCGATCTCGAAGAAGGCGCTGATGTCCTCGTCGACGACCTCGGGGAGGTTGATGGTCGAAGGATGGTCGAGCGTGGACGTCATGTGGTGCAGAGCCTTCCGGGCCCGATTCTTGGCCCAAGGCAGTCTAGTCCCGCGATGTAGCGTGCGAGGATGCGAGCCACCGTCCTCGAAGGACCCCGCGACGTCCGGGTCGAGAACGTGCCCGACCCGGTCCTGCCCGGGCCCGAGGGTGTCATCGTCACCGTCGAGCGGACCGCGATCTGCGGTTCGGATCTGCACCTCTACCATGACGCGCCGACGGGCATCGGCATCCGCCTGGGCCACGAGGTCATCGGGACGGTAGCCGAGACCGGCCCCCACGTGGGCAGCCTCAGGCCCGGCGATCGTGTGCTGGTCTCGGGTGTGATCGGTTGCGGCGTCTGCCGTCCCTGCCTGGCCGGGCAACCCAACGTCTGCCGCGCCGGCAAGTCGGCCGCGTTCGGGACCGTGCCCGACCTCCCCGGCGGCCAGGCCGAGGCGCTGGCCGTCCCCTTCGCCGACCTCTTCGCACTCCCCATCCCCGAGGGCGTCGCAGACGACGAGGCGGTCCTGCTGACCGACATCCTCCCCACCGGCTATCTGGGGGCGCTGCGGGCCTCGATCCGCCCCGGCTCGACGGTGGCCGTCGTCGGGTTGGGCCCCGTCGGGATCATGGCGCTCCAGTGCGCCCAGCTCTTCGGACCTGCCCGGATCCTGGCCATCGACATGGTGCCCGAGCGCCTGGCCCGGGCCGAGGCCCTCGGGGCCGAGCCGATCGACGCCCGCGATGCCCCCGGGTCGGTACAGGTGCTCGAGGCCACGGGCGGGTGGGGCGCCGACTCGGTGATCGAGGCGGTCGGCGCGGACGCCACCGTGCTCGACGCCCTCTCCTGCGTCGCCACGGGTGGCACGGTCTCCATCGTCGGCGTGAACCTCTCCATGGAGCTCCCCTTCCCCATGGGCCTCGTCTTTCTGAAGAGCCTCACCGTGCGGACCGTGTTCGCGCCGATACCAGGGACGTGGGCGTCGCTCGTCCCGCTGGTCCAGTCCGGCCGCCTGGCATTGGGCGGCATGTTCACCCACCGGATGGGTCTCAGTGAGGTCGCACAGGCCTACGAGCTCTTCGACTCCCGGTCCGACGGCGTCTTGAAAGTCTTATTGGACCCGAACGTCTGAGCGCCTTGCGGCTCGTCCGGTGTGCGGTTGAGGATGAGCGGCCACTGCGTGGCGCCGATCTCGGGCTGCGCCACGAACCACGGGGCGGGCGGCGGCGCGATCAGCCGCGTCAGGGCGTCGACGATGGGCTCGTAGTTCACCCGCCAGCCCTGGAAGTGGCGCCACGACTCGTCCAGGTCACGCTCGAGCGGGAAGTGGACCTCTTCGAGCCTGCGGAACCCATGCTCGAATTCCGGCCTGGTGAGCCGTATGCCCGTCGTCGGCAGCGGATCGGGGTCGAACGGGATGTGCAGCGCCCCGGCCATGGAGCGCAGGCAACGGATCCCCATCGACAGGCAGAGCCGGGCCTGGCGCGGGGTCAGCTGCGGGCTCGCCGAGTGGTACATCGCCGCGCTGTCCATCATGGCCACCAGCCCGACCAACCAGCTGCGCGACGACTCCGGTGAGCGGAACCAGATGAGCGCGGGGTAGTTCGCGTGGCTCTCCGACACGGCGGAGGCCCAACGCTCCCACTGGGCGTAGAGCGGAGGGAGCTCGTCCATGGTCTGGAGCCAGTGGTGGCGGGCCAGGATCTCGGGACCCCACGCCGGGGTGCCGGCGCGGGCGCTGAGCAGCGTGACCTCTGTCTCCCGGGTGGCGAACGCACTGTAGAGCGCCGGGAGATAGGCGATCTCGAGGGCGACGACGCCGAGGCCGATGACCGCCGCCGAAATCTCCAGTGTCCGCGCGCCGGCCCCGCTGGAGGCTGCGATGCCCAGCGTCGTCACCGAGGAGCCGGCGATGCCGACGGCGTCGAGGAGATTGAAGCCGGTGTCCCACCAGATGATCAGGGAGAAGCCGAGCAGGATCAGGAGGATCCAGACCCCGAACAAGGCCACCACCGCGCCAGGGCCGACGATGGAGAGGATGCGGTCCCTGACCTCGTAGTCGGGCAGCCGCGGGGCGAGCCGGCGCGCCGAGCCCGCGAGGATGCGGGCCAGGGCGCGCACCATGCGCGACGACGCCGCCCGCGGCAGCACGAGCGACGTGAAGACGCTCCACACGGTGACGATCACGATGGCGATGCCGGCGACGAGTGCGACCAGGCGCGCGAACGTCTCCACCGCGCCATCCTGCCAGATGCGCGGGCGCCCGCCCCGGGGCCGGCGTCAGGCCGAGGCGTACCGTGCGGCCGGCCCGCCGCTCGACACGAGGGCGGCGGGCACGTCGATCAGGCGTGACCGGAGCAGCTCGCCCAGCCCCTTCGCCTGTGTGTCGAGCCGCAGGTTCGAGGCGACGCCCCAGCCGAGGATGCCGTGGACGACGAAGTTGACCGCCCACAGGTTCGGCAGCGGGAACCGGCTCACCGCGTAGGGCCCGACCTCGGGCAGCAGCGCCTTGAACACCTCGGTGCTGAGGTGTTGCCCGATGAAGGCGGCGACAGCCTCCTCGTCGGCCCAGACCCCGACGTTGGCGTCGCCCCCCTTGTCGCCCGAGCGCGCCCCGATGAGCACCCACAGCGGCACCCGCACGAGGTCGGTCCCGGCGGGCATGGCATCTGTGCCCTCCGGACCGGCGATTGACGCGGGATCGACGACGCGCTGCACGCCGGTGGGCGCTGTGGCCGCCACCGCCCGGCCGTCGCACTCGATATGCGGCTCGACCGCCGCGGCGGCGACCGTCGTCGGCCAGTAGCGGGCGACGCCCTGGGCCCCCGACGGCGCGGAGGTGAAGAAGGTGCCGGGATAGCTCGAGAGGCTGGTCTCGACGACCGCCCCCGAGAAGGCGCGACCCACCGACCGCTCGTCGTCGCCCCGCACCGCCAGCCGCAGGTAGGCCATGCCACCGCCCGTCAGGTCGCCCGAGAGGTCCTCGGCGGTCTCGGCGAAGGCGCCGCGCCCACCCGGGATCCCGGACCACACGGCCTCAGCCGCGAAGCGTGCCTTCTCGGCCACCTGGGCGCCGGTGAGGGCGAGCGTCATGGAGTTGCGCCAGCCCCCATGGAGGTTCGCCGTCACCTTGAGCGTGGATGGCGGCGGCTCGCCGCGCACCCCCGCGATGCGCACCCGGTCGGGCCCGTCGGAAGACAGCGCGATCGTGTCGAAGCGGGCGACGGCGTCCGGGCTCAGGTAGCGCGGGCTCCCGATTTCGTAGAGCAGCTGCGCAGTGACGGTCCCGACCGTCACTGCGCCGCCCGAGTCCGGGTGCTTCGTGATGACCGACGAGCCGTCGGGATGCACCTCGGCCAGCGGGAAGCCGATCCGTTCCCGGTGCGGCACCTCCTCGAAGAAGGCGTAATTGCCCCCACAGCACTGGGCGCCGCATTCGATGACGTGGCCCGCCACGACCGCGCCCGCGATGGCGTCGTGATCACTGTCGGCCCACCCGAATGCGTGCAGCGCGGGACCGACGACCAGGGCGGCGTCGGTGACACGACCCGTCACGACCACCTGCGCGCCGGCGGCGAGCGCGTCGGCGATCGGGCGGGCACGGAGATAGGCGTTGGCGGTGACCACCGCCGTCCCCGCCGGGAGGGGCTCGCCTGTGTCGAGGTTGACGAAGGCCTCGCCGTCCGTGCGCAGCTCGTCGAGCCTCGATGTGATGTCGTCACCGGAGACCGAGGCCACGCGCACCTCGAGCCCCTGGCGGCGGGCCAGCTCACCCACCGCGGCCGCCAGCGCCTCGGGGTGCAGGCCGCCGGCGTTGGAGACGACGGTGATCCCCCGTTCTAGACAGCTCGGGAGGACCTCTTCCATCTGGCGCAGGAACGTGCGCGCGTAGCCCCCGCTGCGCTCCCGGGTCTTGTGGAGGATGTACATCGTCAGCTCCGCCAGCCAGTCACCGGTGAGGACGTCGATGGGCCCGCCCTCGACCATCTCGCGCGCCGCGCTCAGGCGATCCCCGAAGAACCCGCTGCAGTTCGCCACGCGCAGCACGGCCGGCGGTCGGGCCGGCGGAGTGCTCATGCGGGCTCCACGGCGACCAGGAGATCGTTGACGTCGACCTGCTGGCCCGGTGCGCACTGGACCTGCGCCACGGTCCCGGCGCCGTTGGCACGCAGGGTGTGCTCCATCTTCATCGCCTCGAGGACGACCAGCCCGTCGCCCTCGGCCACGGTGTCGCCGACGGCGACGAGGACCTTGGTGACGGCTCCGGGCAGGGGGGCCCGGCACTCGCCGGCGATGCCGCCGCGCTCGTCGGGATCGTCCTCGGTGCGCAGGGCGAAGGTCGACTGGCCCTCGGGGCCGTTGACATCGGCGGCGTGCGCGGTGCGCCGGACGCGGTAGCGCCGCCGCAGCCCGTCCTCCGCCACCAGGTCGACCACGCCGTGCCGGGTGGCGGCCGTGCCCACGGCCTGCCACGTCCCGTCGACGAGCACGTGGGCGGGCTCGTCGGGCACGGGGGCGCGCACCACCATTGTGCCGCCCGCGTCGGTCAGCTGGTCGGCGTGGAGCGCGTGGCCGACGTTGCGCCACCCCGCCGCGGGCACCGGGACCACGCTGCGGGCGGCCCGCTCGCCGGTCAAGCGGAACGCCACCGCGGCGCCGTGGCGCCACCGCACCGCGTCGGGCAGCGTCGCGTCGCGCAGGTCGGGGCGGTGCTCCAGGTAGTGGATGTCCGCGTCGCCGCGTCGGAAGGCCTCGTCGTCGAGCACCGCGGCCAGCAGGTCACGGTTGGTCTCGAGGCCGTCGAGCTCGAGCGTGCGCAGGGCGAGGCACAGCTTGGCGATGGCCGCGCCGCGATCCTCTCCGCGTGCCATGAGCTTCGCCACCAGCGAGTCGTAGGCGGGGCTGACGGCGCTGCCCGCCTCGATGGCGCTGTCGGTGCGCAGGCCCGGACCCTCGGGCCAGGACACGTGGCTCACCGTGCCCGGGGTGGGCCGGTAGTCCTCCCGCGGTCGCTCGGCGCACAGGCGCACCTCCACGGCGTGGCCGGTCACCGAGACCTCGGCCTGGCCGAAGGGCAGTGGAAGGCCCGAGGCCACCGCCAGCTGCAGGCCGACCAGGTCGCGCCCGGTGACCAGCTCGGTCACGCCGTGTTCGACCTGCAGGCGGGTGTTCATTTCGAGGAAGTAGAAGCCGGTGTCGTCGACGAGGTACTCGACCGTGCCCGCCCCCACGTAGTCGACGACCTGCGCCGCGGCCACGGCGGCGTCCCACATGCGGCGGCGGGTCGCGTCGGGGACGAGGACGGCCGGCGCCTCCTCCAAAACCTTCTGGTGCCGGCGCTGCACCGAGCACTCCCGGTCGTAGAGGTGCAGCACCGTGCCCCAGGTGTCGCCGAAGACCTGGACCTCGACGTGGCGAGGAGCGGCGAGGTAGCGCTCCAGGAAGACCTCGTCGGAGCCGAAGGCGGCGGCGGACTCGCGCTGCGCCGACGTCACCGCGTCGGCCAGGTCGCCCGGACCGGGCACGAGGCGCATGCCGCGCCCCCCTCCCCCGGCGGACGCCTTGACCAGGAGGGGGTAGCCGACGCGCTCCGCGGCGGCCGCCAGCTCCTCGGGCGTCGCCCCGGCCGCCACCACGGCACTCGGGAGCACGGGGACGCCCGCCTGGGCCACGACCTCCTTCGCCCGCGCCTTGTGGCCCATGACGCGCATCGCTTCGGGAGGTGGCCCCACCCATACGATGCCGGCCCGGCCGCAGGCCTCGGGCAGGGCGGGATTCTCGGAGAGGAAGCCGTAGCCGGGGTGGAGGGCGTCGGCGCCCGCAGCCTGCGCGGCGCGGACCAGCGCCGCCGGGTCGAGGTAGGTCTCCGCGAGCGTCGCACCGGGGAGCAGGACGGCCGCGTCGGCCTCGCCGACGTGCGGGCCGGCGGCGTCGTCCGCCGCGTAGACGGCGATCGCCTCACAGCCGGCGTCGTGGGCGCCCTTGATCAGGCGCCGGGCGATTTCGCCACGGTTGGCGACGAGGACGCGACGGATCGGGTGCACCACCTGTGCCATCAGTGCCGCACCACCCCGAAGACCGCCGTCCCCTGCACCGGGGCCGAGTGCACCGCGGCGAGCGCGATGGCGAGCACGGTGCGCGTGTCGCGCGGGTCGATGATCCCGTCGTCCCACAACCGGCCGGTGGCGTACTGCGCCGTTGACTCCTCCTCTATCTGGTTCTCGGTGGCCTGGCGCAGCTCCTCGTCGGCCGCCTCGTCGAACGGCCGGCCCGCCGCCTCGGCGGCGTTGCGGCGCACGATGGAGAGGACGCCGGCCAGCTGCTTGG
>JBKQUM010000050.1:0-42134 GCA_052140165.1 Acidimicrobiales bacterium | reverse complement strand
AGCTCGGCCTCCTGGCTCTCCTTGCGGTCGAGGCGCTCCTTCTCCTGCTCGGCCAGCTTCTTGGCCTGCTCGAAGGCGCCCTTCTCTATGGCGGCCTCCTTGTCGGCGCGCAGGCGCGCGATCTCCTCGTCGAGCTTCTTCGCCCCGGGCGGGGTGCTCATGCGCCGGATGCGCAGGCGGCTGCCGGCCTCGTCGATGAGGTCGATGGCCTTGTCGGGGAGGTAGCGGTCCGCCAGGTAGCGGTCCGCCAGGTTGGCCGCGGCCACCAGCGCCTGGTCGGTGATGCTGACGGCGTGGTGCGACTCGTAGCGGTCGCGCAGGCCCTTGAGGATGTCGATGGTGAGGGCCACGGTCGGCTGGTCCACCTTGACGGGCTGGAAGCGCCGCTCGAGCGCGGCGTCCTTCTCGAGGTGCTTGCGGTACTCGTCGATCGTGGTGGCGCCGACGGTCTGCAGCTCGCCGCGGGCCAGCATCGGCTTGAGGATGGAGGCGGCGTCGATCGCGCCCTCGGCGGCGCCGGCGCCGACCAGGGTGTGGATCTCGTCGATGAACAGGACGATGTCGCCCCGGGTGCGGATCTCCTTGAGGACCTTCTTCAGCCGCTCCTCGAAGTCGCCCCGGTAACGGCTGCCCGCCACCAGCGCCCCCAGGTCGAGCGTGTAGAGCTGCTTGCCGGTCAGCGTCTCGGGCACCTCGTTGGCGACGATCCGCTGGGCCAACCCCTCGACGATGGCGGTCTTGCCGACACCGGGCTCACCGATGAGCACAGGGTTGTTCTTGGTGCGGCGCGACAGGACCTGCATGACGCGTTCGATCTCTTTTGCACGTCCGATGACCGGGTCGAGCTTGCCGTCGCGGGCGAGCTGGGTGAGGTTCCGGCCGAACTGGTCGAGCACCGGCGAGCCCGAGGGGCTGTCGCCGGAGCTGGCGCCCTGGCTGGCGCCGACGGACTCCTTGCCCTGGTTGCCCGACATGAGCTGGATGACCTGCTGGCGCACGCGCCCGAGGTCCGCCCCGAGGCTGACGAGGACGGTGGCCGCCACGCCCTCGCCCTCGCGGACGAGACCGAGGAGCATGTGCTCGGTGCCGATGTAGCTGTGGCCGAGCTGGAGCGCCTCGCGGAGCGAGAGCTCGAGGACCTTCTTGGCCCGGGGGGTGAACGGCGGGGAGCCGCTGGGCGCAGTCCCGGCCATCCCGATCGTCTCCTCGACCTTCTCGCGCACGGCCTCGAGCGAGATCCCCAGGGACTCGAGCGCCTTGGCGGCGACCCCTTCACCCTCGTGAATCAACCCCAGGAGGATGTGCTCGGTGCCGATGAAGCTGTGATTGAGCAGGCGCGCTTCTTCCTGCGCCAGCACCAGCACCCTCCGTGCCCGGTCGGTGAAACGTTCGAACACCCTGACCGCCTCTCCTTGTTCCTCTTTGCTTCTCGGTTCAGTGTACCTGGGCCCTTAGTCGATCACGCCGCAACCCTGCGAGCGCGAATCCCAGCGGGAAATACCCCCCGGCGCGGATTTCCTGCGACCCCTGCGACCAGGCGGTTGTCGAGATTCGGCGGCCGTGACCTAACGTTTGGAGGAGTGAACCCGACCGAGGCCCTCGGCCTGCCCCGCTTGCAAGAGGGACTGCAGCGTCTGGAGCCCCTGCTCACCGCCTCGGTGGTGACCGGCGACGGCTTCCTGGACGAGGTGACCACCCACCTGATCGCGGCCGGCGGGAAGCGGCTGCGACCCCTGTTGGCGCTGGCGACGGCGACGGGAGGCCACCGGGACGCAACCCAGGACGACCTCATGGGGGCCGTTGCGGTGGAATTGGTCCACCTGGCCTCGCTGTACCACGACGACGTGATCGACGAGGCGACCATCCGGCGCAACGTGGAGAGCGTCAACAGCCGGTTCGGGAACCTGGTCGCCATCGTGGCCGGCGACTACCTGCTGGCCCGCAGCGCGGCCATCGCCGCCGGCCTCGGGACCGAGATCGCCGCGCTGCTGGCCGACACGCTCGGCCGCCTCTGCCAGGGACAGGTCACCGAGGTCCGCTCGGCCTTCCAGATCGGCCGCAGCCGCGACGACTACGTCGCGTCCATCAGCGGCAAGACGGCGGCGCTCACCGCGACGTCGTGCCGGATCGGCGCGCTCACCGGCGGGCTGCCCGGACCCGAGGTCGAGGCGTGCACGGAGTTCGGGCGCTGCTTCGGCATGGTGTTCCAGATCCGCGACGACATCCTCGACATCACCGCCACCGACGGGCAGCTGAAGAAGCCGGCAGGGCAGGACCTGGCCGAGGGCGTCTACACGCTGCCGGCACTCATCGCGCTCGACGACCCCTCCGCCGGGCCGGACCTGCGCGCGCTGCTCGGCCAGCCGTTGGCCCAACCCGAGCGCGACAAGGCGAGGGGCATCGTGATGGCGTCCCGCGGCATCGCCGAGTCGGTCGACGAGGCGCGCTCCTACGTCGAGGACGCGAAGAAGGCCACCGCCGGGATCGCCGAGCCCGAACTGCGGGCGGGGCTCTCCCGGCTGGTGGCCGAGCTTCTCAGCGACCTGCCGGGCTAGCCGGCGGTCCCCCCGCTGTTGCCGGCGGCGCTGCTCGTGCCGGTCGTGCCGCACTTGGCCTCGATGTTGGCCAGGCGGGCGTTCACCTTGGTCTCACGGGCCTGCACCTTGGAGATGCGGTTGGCGATGTAGGTCGCCAACTTGGTGTGGCCGGCCGCCTTCGCCTTCGCCTCGCGGGCCTCCGCCTTGGGCAGCCGGGCGCTCACCTTGGACTCCAACGTCTGGATCCTGACCTCGACCTTGGCGGCCCGGGCGCACACGGCTGCCGACGGGGTGGCGCCGGCCGAGGTGTTGGCGGTCGCGGCACCGGCCGCGCCGGCCAGGCCGAGGCTCAGTGCGCCTGCGACCGCGGTCCCTGCGATGATCGTGCGAAACATTGTGTCCTCCTTGGACTTCGGTCCGCTCCTTGGCGCACCTGCCGCCGTTCGACGGCACTGACAACACTGAGGCGCAGATGTGAGGAACCTGTAAGCGCGGTGTGAAGAATGCAGCCGAATCGTAAGAACGGCCGAAGAAACCGGGAATTCCGGTCGGTTCTACGGGAATTCCGGGCCCGTTCGGGACGATGGCGGGCCGTTCAACCCCTGTCCGGCCGCAACGTCGGGAAGGCGATGACCTCACGGATGTTGGGCACGTCGCCGAGGAGCATCAGCAGCCGGTCGACCCCGAGCCCGAAGCCCGACGTCGGGGGCAACCCGTACTCGAGGGCGCGGAGATACTCCTCGTCGATCTCGACGGACTCCTCGTCGTCGCCGGCGCGCGCCTTGGCCGCCTGCTCCTCGAAGCGGGTCCGCTGCTCGTCGGCGTTGATCAGCTCGGTGAACCCGTTGCCGAGCTCGCGGCCGGCCACCACCGGCTCGTAGCGCTCGACCAACTCGGGGCCGTCGCGGTGGCGGCGCGCCAGCGGCGACACCTCAGCGGGGTAGTCGATGACGAACACGGGGCCCCACAGCCCGGGCTCGGTCGTCTTCTCGTAGATCTCGAGCAGGATCTTGCCCGGGCCCCACTCCGCTTCGACGTGGATGCCGACCTCCTCGGCGACCTCGGCCAGCTCGGCGCGCGGCGAGCGCACGTCGAGCGAGAACCCGGTCGCGTCGGCGATCAGCTCGGTCATGGGCGCGCGCCGCCACGGCGTCGTCAGGTCGAGGTCCCGCCCGCCGTACGTCAAGGACGTCGTCCCGAGCACGTCCTGCGCCAGACCGGCCACCAGCTCCTCGAAGACGACCATCGTGTCGTTGTAGTCGGCGTAGGCCTGGTACAGCTCGAGCGTTGTGAACTCGGGATTGTGGCGCGGCGAGATCCCCTCGTTGCGGAAGCTGCGGCCGATCTCGAACACCTTGTCGAAGCCGCCCACCACGAGCCGCTTGAGGTAGAGCTCGGGTGCCACGCGCAGGTAGAGGTCGACGTCGAAGGTGTTGTGGTGCGTCACGAACGGCCGCGCCGTCGCGCCACCCGCGATCGGGTGCAGCAGGGGCGTCTCGACCTCGACGAATCCCTGCGCCCACAACCGCTCGCGCATGTGCCGCACGACGTCGCTGCGCAGCTGCAGGAGCTGGCGGCTGCGCTCGTTGGCCCACAGGTCGACCTCGCGCTGGCGGTACCGCATCTCGATGTCGCTCACGCCCCGCCACTTGTCGCCGAAGTTGCGGCGCGCCTCGGCGAGCAGCTCCCACCCGGTCACCTTCACCGAGAGCTCGCCGCGCTTCGTCCGCACCACCTCGCCGACCGCGCCGACCCAGTCGCCGAGGTTGAGCTTGGTGAACTCCTCGAAGCGCTCCGTCACCTTCGCCAGGGCGAACAGCTGCACCGATCCCGAGTTGTCGCGCAGCTCGGCGAACGCGAGCTTGCCCTGTGGCCGCGAGAGCATGACCCGGCCGGCCACCCCGACGGTGACGCCGGACTCCTCGCCGGGGGCGAGCGACGACCAGGCTTCGACGACCGCCGCCGCGTCATGGGTGCGCTCGAAACGGTACGGGACCTCGGCCCTGGGCGCGCCGGCCGCGGCCCCGGCCGGGGAGTCGGCCGTCATCCGTTGACGTTGCGCTCGAACACGATGCGCAGGCCGTGCAGGGTCAGCCAGGGCTCCACGTGCTCAATGGTGTCCGAATACGGGGCGATGAGCGAACTGAAGCCTCCTGTCGCCACGACGGTGGAGGGGCCGAGCTCCTCTATGAAGCGCCGGACCAGGCCGTCGACGAGCCCGGCGAAGCCGAAGAGGGTCCCGGACTCAATGGACTCGACCGTCGAGCGCCCGATCACGCTGCGCGGCTCGACCAGCTCGACGCGGCGCAACGCCGCGGCCTGCTGGTAGAGCGCCTCGAGGCTGATCGACACCCCCGGCGTGATGGCGCCGCCCAGGTACTCCCCCTTCTCGCTGATCGCCTCCACGGTGGTCGCGGTGCCCATGTCGACCACGACGCACGGGCCGCCATAGAGGTCGTAGGCGCCGACGGCGTCGGCGATGCGGTCGGCGCCGACCTCCCTGGGGTTGTCGTAGAGGATGGGCATGCCGCTCTTGGTGCCCGGGCCGAGCACGACACAGGGCACCTGGGCGAACCAGCGGCTGGCCATCTGGCGCAGCTCGGCCGTGACCTGCGGGACCGAAGAGCTCACGCCGATGCCGCTGACCGACGTGGCGATGTCGAGGCCCTCGAGGTCGAGCAGCTGCGTGAGGAGCACCGCGTGCTCGTCGGGCGTGCGCGTGGGGACGGTCGAGAGCCGCCAGTGGTGCGTGAGGCCGCGCGGCGAGGTGGGGTCGCGCTCGGAGCCGATGCCCACCCCGACCCCCTCCTCGACGACCGGCACGGTGTCGGTGTCGTCGCGCGAGTACAGGCCGATGACGGTCTCGGTGTTGCCGACGTCAATGACGAGGAGCACCCGTCAACCCTCCCCCGCGGGCGTCGCGTCGCCCGCCTCCGTCCAGATCAGATCGAGCCCGAGGTCGAGCACCGGCGCCGAGTGGGTCAGCGCGCCGACCGAGATGCGGTCCGGGCCCGCGGCCGCATAGGCGCCGATGGTCGCCAGGGTCACGCCGCCGGACACCTCGCTCAGGATGGGGCCGGTGGCGTCCACCCGGGCCACGGCGATCGCCTCGACGACGTCGCCCGGATCCATGTTGTCGAGCAGCACGGCGTCGGCACCCGCGCGCGCGGCCTCGGCCACCTGTTCGAGGGTGTCGCACTCGATCTCGACCATCCGCCCCGGCCACAGTGCCCGGGCCCGCTGCACGGCCTCGGTGATGCTCGTCCCGGCGAGGTGGTTGTCCTTGACGAGGACGGCGTCGGAGAGCCCGGCCCGGTGGTTCGTGCCGCCGCCGGCGCGCACCGCCGCCTTCTCGAGGATGCGCAGCCCCGGGGTGGTCTTGCGGGTGTCGAGGACCTGGACCGACGGGTTGCTCTCGCGTGCGGCCGCCACGAATTGCGCGGTCAGCGTCGCGACCCCGGAGAGGTGGCCGAGGAAGTTCAGCGCCGTCCGTTCGGCTGTGAGGATCGGCCGCAGCGACCCCGTGATCTCCATGACCGTGTCACCCGACGACACCTCGGTGCCGTCGACCACGTGCCACACGACGGTGAGCGCGGGGTCGACGCGGCGGAAGGCCTCCGTGGCGCAGTCCCGCCCGGCGACGACGCCGTTGTGGCGCGCCCGCAGCGCGAAGTGGGCGGTCACGCCGGGGGGGACCAGCGCCGCGGTCAGGTCCCCCTCCGGGCCGAGATCCTCGGCCAGCGCCCGGTCCACGGCGTCGGCGACGGCACGGTCGTAGGCGTCCGGCGCCTCGTCCGGCCCGGTGCCGCTCACGGCTCCCTCCCCGCGGCGATTCCCCCGTGGACGAGTCGGCGGCGCCAGGCCGGGTCCACCTCGGGGTAGTCGCGTCGCGCGTGGGACCCACGGCTCTCGGTGCGGGCCAGCGCGGAGACCAGCAGCGCGTCCGCCAGCTGGAGCAGGTTCGCCAGCTCCCCGGCGCCGACGGAGACGGCGCCGTCGGCGAGCGCGGCCGCGATCTCGTCGACCACGGCGCGGGCGTCGCCGAGCGAGTCCGCGCTGCGCACCACCCCGGCGCCGCGCGTCATGGCCCGCTGCAGCGTGTCGCGCAGCTTGGTCACGTCGACGCCGGGGAGCCGGTCCGCACCACCGGGGGCGGCCGGCGCGGGACGC
Organism: Acidimicrobiales bacterium; assembly: GCA_052140165.1. GTDB lineage: Bacteria > Actinomycetota > Acidimicrobiia > Acidimicrobiales > RAAP-2 > Bog-473. The sequence goes on along the minus strand of JBKQUM010000050.1, from coordinate 35,427 downwards.
TCCAGCAGGGTGCACCCGATCCCGTCGATCGGCGCCTCGCCCAGCACGGCCCGCAGCGCGCCGCTCGGCTCCGGGCCCACGAACCCCGACGCGATGTGCTCGGCCAGGCGGGCCCCGAACACCATGCCCTCGAGCAGCGAGTTGGAGGCCAACCGGTTGGCCCCGTGCACCCCGGTGCAGGCCACCTCGCCCACGGCCCACAGGCCGGGCAGCGCGGTGGCACCCCAGAGGTCGGTCACGACGCCGCCCGAGAGGTGGTGCGCCGCCGGGGCGATCGGCAGCCAGTCGCGCTGCGGGTCGAGCCCGATGGACGTGAGCGAGGCCGCGATGGTGGGAAAGCGCTGGGAGAACCGCTCCAACCCGGTCGCGTCGAGCCAGAGGTGGTCCACGCCCTGGGTGGCCATGCGGGCCGCCATGGCCCGGCTCACCACGTCGCGCGGTGCGAGCTCGTCGACGAAGCGCTCCCCGTCCCGGTCGCGCAGGATCGCCCCGTGGCCGCGCAGCGCCTCGGAGAGCAGGGGCCGGGGCATGGCGGGGTGGTGCAGGGCGGTCGGGTGGAACTGCACGAACTCGATGTCGGCCGTGGGCACGCGCGCCCGCAGCGCCATCGCCACGCCGTCGCCGGTGGACTCGGGGGGGTTCGTCGTCACGGAGAAGAGCTGCCCCGCACCGCCGGTGGCCAGCACGACGTGGTCGGCTCGCACCTCCACCGGCCCGGTGCCGGCGCCCGCTGGTGGCAGCGCGGTCACGCCGACGCAGCGGCCACCCTCGACGAGCAGGTCCAGGGCGAACCACCCCTCGAGCACGGCGCTGGCCGAGCTGTAGGTGGCGTCGACGAGCGCGCGCTCCACCTCCGCGCCGGTCGCCGCGCCGCCGGCGTGGACGACCCGGGGTCGCGAGTGGCCACCCTCGCGCGCGAGCGCCAGCCGCCCGGTGGCCTCGCGGTCGAACTCGACGCCCAGGGCGATCAGCTCGTGCACGCGGCCGGGTCCCTCGGCGACGAGGATGCGCACGGCCTCCTCGTCGCAAAGTCCCGCGCCGGCGGCCAGCGTGTCGGCGAGATGCAGGTCGGTCGAGTCCTCGTCCCCGCCGAGCACGGCGGCGACCCCACCCTGCGCCCAGCGGGTCGCCGACTGGGACAGCGCACCCTTGGTCAGCACGCCGAGCGACAGCGCCGGCGACGAGGCTGCCCCGGGCCCCGCCAGGCGCACCGCGGCCGACAGCCCGGCCACGCCGCTGCCCAGGACCAGGACGTCGAAGGGTCCCGGCCGGGCCCCGGCGATCACGCCGGTTCGGTCAGCGTGAGCTCGGCGTCGAGTCGGGCCGACACCTCGTCGATCACCCGGTTGCGCGCGTCGACGTGCACGACGCGCGGCACGTACGCGTCGAGCTCCTCGCGCTCGTAGTCGGCGTAGGTGATGATGATCACCTTGTCACCGGGCGCCGCCAACCGCGCCGCGGCGCCGTTCAGGCAGATCTGGCCCCGCTCGCCCTCAATGGCGTAGGTCTCGAACCGGGCGCCGTTGTCGACGTCGAGCACGGCGACCTGCTCGTAGGGCAGCACATCGGCGAGCGCCATCAGCTCGGTGTCGATGGAGATCGAGCCGACATAGTTCAGGTTGGCGCCCGTCACCGTGGCGCGGTGGATCTTGGACTTCATCATGCGGCGGCGCATCGGCTCAATCGATCCTTTCGAGTTGGCGGACCTGCTCGGTCCCGTCGGCTCCGGCGGGGGTCTCGTCGGCGCCCTCGAGGGCGCCGCTGTTGTCGATCAGCCGGACCGGACCCACCTGGGCCGCGACGAGCAGGCGCACCGTGCCCGCGTCGTCGATGTCGCCGACCTCCTCGAGCGACCCGGCGTCCACGGCCACGGCATAGTCCAGCCGCACCAGAGGGTCGCGGGCGACGGCGACCCCCATGGCCCGCGCCACGGCCGCGCCGGAGCGCTCGCCGGCGGCGATGGCGGCGCGGCCGGCGGCCAGCGCGCCCGAGAGCACCGACGCGGCCTCCCGTTCGCCGCCCGAGAGCCGCGCGTTGCGGCTGGACAGCGCCAGGCCGTCCGCCTCCCGCACGATCGGGCACCCCACCACCTCGATGGGCAGCGACAGGTCGAGCACCAACCGGCGCACGACCGCCAGCTGCTGGAAGTCCTTCAGCCCGAAGTAGGCCCGGCAGGGGCCGGCGATGGAGAACAGCTTCGAGACCACGGTGGCGACGCCGTCGAAATGGCCCGGGCGCGACGCGCCCTCCCACCGGTCACTGACCCCGCCCACCGACACGGTGGTCGCCGGCGGCGCCGGCCAGGACGGGTACATCTCGCTGACCGGCGGGACGAAGACGACGTCCGCGCCGGCCTCGGCGCACACGAGCAGGTCGCGCTCGAGCGTCCGCGGGTAACGCGCGATGTCGTCGGGGTCGCCGAACTGCAGCGGGTTCACGAAGATGCTGACCGCGACCACCTCGCACTCGGCGCGGGCCCGGGCCACGAGGGAGGTGTGCCCGTCGTGCAGCGCCCCCATGGTGGGCACCAGCCCGACGGCGCGCCCGGTCGCGCGCGCCCGGTCGAGAGCGTCGCGGCAGGCGGCTGCGGTCTCGACGACGTCCATCGCCCGGCGCCCTACACCGCCGCCGGCATGGCCGGCCGGGGTGCGTCGGAGTGGGCCAGCCGGGTCGCCAGCGCCGCGCCGGCCTGGTAGCCCGGGCGCTCCTCCTCGGGCAGCGCGTCGAGGTGGCGGCTGAGGGTGGCCCAGTCGCCCCGGCGGGCGGGGCCCGTCAGCGCGGCCACGGCCCCGAGCGAGGCAACGTCGTCGACCGCGGCGCGGGTGAGGGGCAGGAACGACTCGAGGTCCAGACCGACCGCGGCCGCCACCCGTTCGACCTGACCGAGCAGCGCCACCACGTGGTTCGCCGCGATGCAGGCCGCGGCGTGGTACGCCGCGCGGTCGCCGTCGTCGACCTCGACCGTCCGCCCCCCGAGACACCCGACCATCTCGCGGGCAACGGGGGCACCGGCGACCGCGAAGGTCACCCCCGAGCACAGCCGGGCCGCACCGACCTCACCGTTGGGCAGCGGCACGAGCGGGTGGACCGCCGCCCGCACCGGGTGGGGCGCCAGGGCGTCGAGCCCGAGCGAGCCCGAGAGGTGCAGCACGGTGGTCCCCTCGACGGGGACGACGGAGGCGGCGACCTCGGCCACGACGTCGTCGGGCGTGGCGATCACGAGCACGTCGACACCGTGCGCGGCGCCGGACACGTCGTCGTGGCGCCCGGCGAACCCGGCGAACTCCCAGCCGCGCGCCGACAGCGCAGCGGCGAGGGACGTGCCGGCCCGACCGGGACCGATGATCCGGATGGAGTGCATCTGACCTCCTTCGGCGTTCCAGCCCCTCACGGGTGCCGTTCGCCTACAGACGATCTCAGAAACGTTCGCCTACAGATTACCCACACGGGCGACGTCCCCACCAGAGCCCCTGAGCTGGCCCGACGTGACCAGATCGGGCGCGAGGTCCGCCAGGGGCTGCACCACGAACCGCCGTTCCCACAGCCGGGGGTGGGGGACGACCAGGTCGGGCTCGTCCACCTGCCACCCGTCCACCAGCAGGACGTCGGCGTCCAGCGTGCGCGGGCCCCAGCGCACGGTGCGCACGCGCCCGGCCGCCGCCTCGAGGGCCCGGCAGCGCTCGAGGAGCTGCCGCGGGCCGTCGGCGGTCGACAGCTCCACCACGACGTTGAGATAGGGCCCCTGGTCGCCGGGCCCGCCCACCGGCTCGGTCTCGTAGAGGGGCGAGACGCCGACGACGTCCCCTCCGGAGCGCAACCCCTCCACCGCGGCACGCAGCCGCGCCCGGCGGTCACCCAGGTTGGAGCCCAGCCCGATGAAGGCGCGCCAGGGCGGCCCGGTCCCCGCTGGACGGGACCCCGGCCGATCGCCCGGCCGCCCCATCAACGGGCGCGCCGCACCCGCACCCCGGTCGAGCCCACGTCGAGGGCCAGCGGCGGGCGGAGCTTGCGCACCGTCACCTCGACCGCGTCGATGCGGGGGTCCACGATCAGCAGCGCGCTGGCGAGCCGGCCCGCCAGCGCCTCGAGCAGCCGGTACGACCGCCCGCCGACCACGTCGGACGCCGTCTGGGCCAGGGCCCCGTAATCCACGGTGTCGGCGAGATCGTCGCTCTGCTGGGCGGCGTCCATGTCGACCCACGCCACGATGTCGAGCGAGAAGGGCTGGGCACGCTCCCGCTCCTCGGGCAGGACGCCGTGCACCCCGGTCACCCGGAGGTCACGGATCTCGATCCGGTCGGTCACTGCGCCCGGCCGCGCGCGGGCATGCCCTCCAGCTCCGACAACAGCCCGCGGCCGGGCTCCCCCATGGCGTGCCCGCACACGTGCTCGACGAGCGCGACGGCCTGGGGCTGGTTGGCGATGCGGCCCGACCAGACCAGGTAGCCGGCGACCACCCCCATGACCCGGTCGCCCAGCTCGTCCTGGTGCAGGAGGATGCGCAGGCCGGCGGCCAGCGAGTCGTCGATGTCCCGGTAGCACGCTGCCAGGACGGGGCGCGGGTCCCCCGACTTCTCCAGGGGATAATGCGCCCAGGCCAGCCCCTCCTCTTCGTAGGCGGCCAGGTTGTGCGGCGACGGCAGCAGCGAGATGACGCGGCCGAAGCCCTGGACGCGCAGCCAGATGATCTCCTCCTGGCGGCGCACCCGCCGGTGGTTCACCGAGAACCCGCCGGGCCGCTCGCTGACGGCCAGGTGGTCCTTGATCACCCACGTGAAATTGCGCGGCGGGATGCCGGCGGCCCACTTGCCCTTCATGCGGCAGGACCATACAGCCGGGCCACCTGCACCGTCGCCGCCACATCGTGGACCCGGACCATGCCCGCCCCCGCCACCATGGCCGAAGCCGCCGTGGCGAGCGAAGCCTCGACCCGATCCCCCACCGGCAGCGGCACGGCCTCCATGCCGGCGCCCGCGCCGAGGAGCCCGAGGAAGCGCTTGCGGCTCGTGCCCACCAGGACCCCGGCGCACCCGGCGCCGGCCGCGGCCTCGACCAGCTCGGGCAGGTGCCGCAGGAGCGACAGGTTGTGGGCCGGTGTCTTGCCGAAGCCGATCCCGGGGTCGACCCAGACCTCGCCCACCCCGGCGCCGAGGGCGCGCGCGGCCCGCTCCAGCACGAACGCATGCACCTCGGCCACGACGTCGGCGTAGCGGGGGTCCTCCTGCATGGTGCGCGGCCCGCCCTGCATGTGCATGGCCACCCAGCCGGCCCCCGTGGCGGCCGCCAGGTCCCACAGCGAGGCCGAGATGTCGTTGACCAGGCTCGCACCGGCGGCGACCGCTTCCTCGGCCACCTCGCGTTTGACGGTGTCGACCGACACCCGGACGCCCCGCCCGGTGGCGGCCACCGAATTGGCCAGGGCCTCCACGACCGGCACCACCCGGGCCAGCTCGACGTCGGCGGGGACCGGCTCGGCTCCCGGTCGCGACGACTCCCCGCCCACGTCGACCACGTCGGCGCCCTCGGCGATCATCTCGAGCCCTCGGGCCACCGCACGCTCGTACGTGTCGTAGAGCCCCCCGTCGGAGAACGAGTCCGGCGTGACGTTGAGGACCCCCATCACGAGCGGCCTCCCGGACGCGGGGGGCGGCCCCACCACCGGTGTCAGCGGCCCCGGATGAACTGCATCGCCTCCGCCCGCGTGGCGACGTCGGTGCGGAAGAGGCCGCGCACCGACGAGGTGACCGTGACCGTGCCCGGCTTCTTGACGCCCCGCATGGACATGCACAGATGCTCGGCCTCGATGACGACGAGCACACCCCGGGGCGAGAGGACGCCGTCGATGGCATCGGCGATCTGGGTGGTCATGCGCTCCTGCACCTGGAGGCGACGGGCGTACCCGTCGACGAGCCGGGCCAGCTTGGACAATCCCGTGATGCGGCCGTCCTCGGCCGGGATGTAGGCGACGTGGGCCTTGCCCAGGAACGGCACCAGGTGGTGCTCGCACAGCGACGCGAACGGGATGTCGCGCACCATCACCATCTCGTCGTGCTCGGCGGCGAAGGTGACCTCCAGGTGGCGTGCCGGGTCGTCGTGCAGGCCGGAGAACAGCTCCTCGTACATGGAGGCCACGCGATCGGGGGTGGCGATCAGCCCGTCCCGGGTGGGGTCCTCTCCGATGGCGACGAGCAGCTCCTTGACGGCCGCCCGCACCCGATCCACGTCCACGCTCACGCTTGGCTCCCCTTGTAGTGATGCACCCCGCGCAGGTTGCGGTAGCGCTCGTCGACATCGAGCCCGTAGCCGACCACGAACTCGGGCGGGATGGTGAAGCCGATGTAGCGCAGGTCGAGACCGACCCGCTGCTCGCCCTCCTTGACGAGCAACGCGCAGATCTCCAGGCTCTTCGGGTCGCGGGCGTTGAGGTAACGCCGCAGGTAGTTGAGCGTGAGGCCGCTGTCGATGATGTCCTCGACGACGAGCACGTGACGGCCCTCGAGCTCGGAGTCGAGGTCCTTGACGATGCGCACCACGCCCGAGGTCTTCGTCGCGCTGCCGTAGGAGGACACGGCCATGAAGTCGACGTCCACCGGCAGCGAGATGGCACGGCACAGGTCGCTCATGAACAGCATGGCGCCCTTGAGCACCGCGACGAGGAGCGGCGGTTCGTCCGCGTAGTCGACGGTGATCTGGGCGCCGAGCTCCGCCACCCGTGCCGCCAGGCGACGCTCGTCGACCAGTACGGGCCCGACGTCGGACTCGGCCCAGGTCGGGACGCCCGTTCCGGCCTCTTCGGTCACCGGCGTGACACTACCGGAGCCGCCCGGCCGCTCCACCCGGAGCCGGCCGCCGGTCCTGCGCACCTGCACGCCCCCCGCGAGCTCCGTCCCGAGCGCGGCGCCCTCGGCCACCGCGAGGGTGCGGTCGACCGCCGCCAGCGACGGCGGGTGGCCACCGCCACCGGCATCGCGGATGAAGCGCCGCAGGGCGCGCCGCGCCAGCGGCCGGGGCGCGCGCGCCACCGCCCGGGCGTCGGCCGGGTCGGGCAGCGCGTCGGCGGCCAGCCACTCCATGAGCGCCACCTCGTCGCGCAGCACACCGGCCTGGCGGGCCAGCAGGGGCACCGGGTCGCGACCGGCCACCTCCGCGCAGAGCGGCAGCAGCTCGGCGCGGACGCGGTTGCGGACGAAGGCCCGGTCGGCGTTGCTGGCGTCGCACACCGGGACGAGGCCGGCCGCCGCGCACACTGCGTGCGTCTCGGTGCGGCGCAGGCCGAGCAGCGGGTGCCGCACACCCGGCTCCATGCCGGCCAGGCCGTCGGAGCCCGCCCCGCGCAGCAGGTTCACCATGATGGTCTCGGCCTGGTCGTCCATGGTGTGCCCGGTCGCCACCCCCCGGGGCAGCACCGCGAACCGGGCGGACCGGGCCCGCGCCTCGAGGTTGGGCCCGGGGGGCACCGAGACGCGGTGGCTCTCGAAACGCGCCCCGAGGCCCGACGCTGCCGCCGCCACGACCCCGGCCTCCGCGTCGGATCCGGGGCGCAGGCCGTGGTCGACGTGGATGGCCGTGACGTCGCAGCCCGCGGCGACAGCCAGGACCAGGAGGGCCAGCGAGTCCGCGCCGCCCGAGACGGCGCAGGCGAGCGCGGTGCCCGGCAGCGGGAAGGTGCAGCGGGGAAGGAGGTCGGTGGCGAAGGAGTCCGGAGCGGCGCCCTGCCGCTCACCCACCGGCCCGGGCCACCCACATGGCGGGGTCGCGGATTTCCTGCAGGGTCGGCAACCACTCGGGGCCCTCCCAGACGCGGGCCAGCAGCGCCGGTCCGCCCGTCGCCTCCACCGACTCCACGAAGCGCTCGCCCTCGGCGTACTGGCGCATCTTGGCGTCGAGACCGAGCAGCTTCGACATGAGCCTGGTCACGCCCCGGGCCTGGGTGCGGCGCTCGTGGAGCACCTTGGAGAAGTGGGCCGCCCCTGGCACCTCGGCGGCCCCGGCCCGGTCCATGGTCACGTCGCCGTGGCCCTCGAGCAGGCTCATCATCCCCGAGATCCTCGACAGCGCCAGCCGCTGCTCGGGCGTGGCCAGCATGCCGACCACGCCACCCTCGCGGGCCGGGTTGCGCCCGTTGCGGACGTCGTCGGCCACGCGCCGCACCATGTCGGCGAAGCCGGCCGGGTCGCCCGAGAGCGGGCCGAGCAGCTCGGAGACCTGGCCCACGAAGTGGTCACGCAGCCAGGGGACGGCGGTGAACTGGAGCCGGTGCGTCACCTCGTGCAACGCGAGCCAGAGCCGGAACTGGCTCGGTGCGAAGTCGTACTGCGCCTCCACGGCCACGATGTTGGGCCCCACGTAGGAGACGAGGTCCTGGTCCTCGGGTGCCTCGTCGTTGATCAGCAGGTCGTACTGGCCGAGCACGCGGGTCGCCATGTAGGCCAGCATCAGCCCCAGTTGCGTCCCGGCCACGGCACGCCCGACCACCAGCGACGGGCCACTGAGCTTGGCCCCCCGCTTGCGCTGCAGCTCCATCAGGGCGGGGCCGACCAGCCGTTCGATGGAGCGCACGTTGGCGGAGGCCCAGCCGGGACGGTCGGTCACCTTCGCCCGCGCCGACCCGTGGGCCGAGTGCAGGCCGGTCGCCTCGCTCACCAGGGACTCGGCGCGCGCGGTCAGCTCGTCGAACTGGTCCTGCAGGTCCGAGGACCGGTAGGAGGCGGGAGCCGGTTTCAGGATGAGGGCGCCCGCCGCGACGCGCTGGGCCAGGGCCCAGTCCACCATGGCGGGACCGCCCGGCGGCACGTCCGGTACCGCCGGGGAGATGTCAGTGCTGGTCGTCGTGCTGCCGGCTTTCTTCGTCGATCGCCTCGGCCACGCGCCGGATCAGGCTGTCGGGGACCCGGTCCTTGCAGCGGTCGGCGATCACCCTGCGCAACTCGGCCTCGAACTCGGCGGCGCCACCGCAGGGCCCGCACCAGTCCAGGTGGACGCTGATCTCCGTACGCCGCTCCTCGGTCAGCTCGCCGTCGAGGTAGTGGTAGAGCTCGTGGACCGCCTCGACGCAGTCGACGGAGGGGCCGAAGAGCCCGCCCGCGTCCACCGGCGTGGTGGTCTCGGCGTCCTTTGTCTCGCCCACGTCCTCACTCATTCCCTCGACCCCCGGGCATGCTGCCGACGAGCCCTCTTTGCTCTGCCACATCGTGCAACGCCTTCTGGAGCGCCCTTCTTCCCCGGTGGATCCGGCTCATGACGGTCCCGATGGGCACATCGGTGATCTCGGAGATCTCCTTGTAGCTGAATCCCTCGACATCGGCGAGGAGCACGGCCATGCGGAACGCCTCGGGCAGCGCCTCGAGCGCCGCCTTGACGTCCTCGTCGGTGAAGCGCTCCAGCGCCTCGTCCTCGGCCGACCGCCCCGGGTCGCTGCCACCCGAGCCGGCCAGGCGCTTGTAGAGGTAGAGGTCTTCGACGTCCTCGACGTCGGACACCTCGGGCCGGCGTTGGGCGGCCCGGTAGGAGTTGATGAAGGTGTTGGTCAGGATCCGGTAGAGCCAGGCCCGCAGGTTCGTCCCCTCGGTGAAGGACCCGTAGGAGCGGTAGGCCTTGAGGTAGGTCTCCTGGACCAGGTCCTCGGCATCGGCCCGGTTCCGCGTCATCCGGAGCGCCGCCGAGTACAGGCCCGGCATGAACTCCATGGCGACGTCGGTGAAGGTCGCCTGATCTGCCATGGACCCACCCTACCCACCCGGCGATATCGTCTCCGCCGTGACCACTGCCCCCGCCGATCTCGGGATCGACCTCATGAGCGGCGCGTTCTTCGGGCGGGAGCCCCACGACGCCTTCGCCTGGATGCGGGCCAACGCACCCGTCTACTACGACGAGCCCAACGATCTGTGGGCCGCGGCCAGCTACGCCGCCGTCAAGCAGGCCTCGGTCGACACCGAGTCGTTCTCCAACGCGGGGGGTATCCGGCCCAAGTTCCCGGCGCTGCCGATGATGATCGACTTCGACGCGCCCGAGCACGTGCGGCGGCGGCGGCTCGTCTCCGAGGGGTTCACGCCCAAGCGCGTGCGCGCCATGGAGGACAAGCTCCGGCTGGTGTGCGACGCATTGATCGACCGGGTCTGCGAGCAGGGACGCTGCGATTTCGTCAAAGACGTCGCGGCGCCACTCCCCATCATCATGATCGGCGACATGCTCGGCGTCGCGCCCGGGGACCGCGACGACCTGTTGCGGTGGTCGGACGACATGCTCAAGGGACAGGGTGCGCCCGACCCCTCGCTGATCGACAACGCGGCCATCGCCTTCGTGGAGTACTCGGAGTACATCCACCCGGTCTTCGAGGACCGCCGCGCCAGCGGCAACACCGACGACCTCGTCGGCGTGCTGTGCCATGCCGAGATCGACGGTGACTCACTCGACGACGACTCGCTCGTCCACGAGACGCTGCTCATCCTGATCGGCGGCGACGAGACCACCCGTCATGTCATCAGCGGCGGTGTGGAGGAGCTCCTCGCCCACCCCGACCAGGCGGCGCGCCTCGCCGCCGACCCGGCCGGGCTCATGCCGGGGGCGGTCGAGGAGATGCTGCGCTGGGTGACACCGATAAAGAACATGGCCCGGGTCGCCACCCGCGACGTCGAGCTGGCGGGTGCGCACATCCGGGCCGGCCAGGAGCTGATCCTCCTCTACCCCTCGGCCAACCGCGACGAGGCGGTCTTCACGGACCCCGACACCTTCGACATCACGCGCAGCCCCAACCCGCACGTGGCTTTCGGCTTCGGCGCCCACTTCTGCCTGGGCAACCAGCTGGCGCGCCTGGAGCTCAAGGTCATGGTGGAGCGCGTGCTGGCCCGCCTGCCCGACCTGCACCTCGCCGTGGACCGGGCGTCGCTGCCGCGCCGGCCGGCCAACTTCATCTCGGGGATAGAGCAGATGCCGGTGGAGTTCACGCCCAGCGCGCCCGTGGGGGTCGGTCCCTTCTGATGGCAGAGCGGTCCGCAGGCCCGGCGGGGATCGACGGCTGGTCGATCCTGGTCACCGGCGGCGGCAGCGGCATCGGCCTCGCCACCGCCGAGCGCCTCGCCGCCGACGGCGCGCACGTCACCATCTGCGGGCGCACCGAGCAGAAGCTCGCGGACGCGACGGCGCGCATTGCGCGGGCGGCCGCCCACGGCGCCACCGCGCGCTACGTGGTGGCGGACGTCACCGTCGAGGAGCAGGTGGGCGCGGCCGTGGTGGCGGCCACGGAGGCCACGGGGCGCATCGACGGCCTCTTCGCCTGCGCCGGCGGCTCGCTGCACCTGGGCTCGATCCTGACGGCCGACGTGGACACGGTGCGCGCCACCATCGACCTCAACCTGACCGGCTCGGTCATCTGCGTGAAGCAGGCGGCCGCCGCCATGGAGGCCCAGGGCGGCCCCGGGTCGATCGTCCTGATGTCCTCGGGAGCCGGCCGCTTCCCCCACCCGCACCTGTGGGCCTACGGCATCTCCAAGGCCGGCATCTGCTTCCTGGCCGAGACGGCCGCCGAGGAGCTCGGGCCGCTCGGCATCCGGGTCAACGCGGTGGCGCCCGGCATCATCGACGACGAGCTCATGGCGTTCATCACCGCGGGCGGGCCCCTGCTCGACGACTACCTGGCCCAGATGCCCCTCGGCCGGGTGGGCACCGTCGAGGACGTGGCCTCCGCGGTCCGCTACCTGATCGGGCCCGAGTCCTCCTTCGTCACCGGGGAGACCCTGGGCGTCGACGGCGGCCACCACCTACGCCGGGGCGCCGACTACTCCCTGCTCTTCGGCGGCTGAACGCGACCGGGCCCGTCGCCGATCCAGGGCGACCCAGGCCCGGCTCACCGCGAAGCAGGCGGCGCCGTAGATGCCGACGAAGAACCCCACCGGCCAGTTCGTCTGGTACGAGGAGGCGATGGCGGCCCATGCGGTCACCAGCGCCAGGCACACGGAGAGGACCAGCGCCGGCCCCGGGCGCCCGGCGAAGGCACGGGCGGCCGCGGGCGGGCCCATCATCAGGCTGAAGATCAGCAGCGCACCGACGACCGGGAGCGTGACGGTGGTCGCCGCGGCCACGATGAGCAGGAAGGCGATCTCCATGCGGGTGGCGCCGACGCCCCGTGCCTCGGCGACGTCGGGCATGGCGGAGGAGAGGAGCAAGGGCCGGTAGAGCATCGTGACGACCAAGATGCACGCCAGGCTCACCAACACCACCGGAAGCAATTCGGTCGTGCTGACGCCGAGGATCTCGCCGAAGAGCAGGGAGTAGACCTCCGGTTCGTAGCCTCCGCTGAGGCTCAGGAACAGCGAGCCCAGCGCGAGCATCATGACGAGGGCGAGCGCGGTGGCGACGTCACGGCGGCGCCGGGCGCCCAGCGAACCGATGCCGACGGCGGCGAGGGCGGCGAACACGCCCAAGCCGACGAGTGTGTTGAGCCCGAGCCAGTAGGCCCCGGCCGCCCCGGCGAAGGCGCCGTTGGGTATGGCGTGGGCGGCGAAGGCGGAGCCCCGCAGGACGACGAAGAACCCGACGACGCCCGCGACGACGGCCACGATGGTGCCGGCGAGCCAGGCGTTGACCATGAACCCGGTGAACACGTCGCTCCTATGCCCCCGCTCGCACAGACCGTGCGCGCAGGGCGGGGAGACCGCTGGCCAGGTAGACGAGGACGACGAGGGAGACGATGAAGAAGCTCACCGGCAGCCCCGTCCGCGACGAGCTCCAGTAGTAGCTGTCGTAGGCGAGCACGATGCCGAGCCAGGTCGTGGCGACACCGAGCACCGCGGCGAGCGCGATGGACCAGCCGAACCGCCTGGTGAGCCTGAGCGAGCTGGCCGCCGGGCCGATGAGCAACGCCGTCGAGAGGATGGCCCCGATGGCCAGCGCGGACAGGGCGACGGCGGCCGCCAGGGCGACCATGAACAGCGATCCGACCAGCCGCACCCGCACGCCCCGGGCCGCCGCCGCCTCGGGGCTCAGCGAGCTCAGAAGAAGAGGCCGGAAGATGAAGGCGATCAGGCAAAGTGCCAGCAGGCCACAGACCACGACCACGGGCACCGTCGAGGCGTCGACGGAGAAGATGGAGCCGAAGAGAATCTGCTGGGTGGCGCCCGTGATCGCCTGCGTGGTCGTGTCGAGGTAGAGGAACAGGGCGGCGAGGCCGGTGGCCGCGCCGAGCACGATGCCGGTGGCCACGTCGCGGCCCCGCACGCGCTGCACCCCGATGAGGTCCATGGCCAGTGCGCCGAGGATCCCTCCCCACAAGAACCCCGTCAGGGGACTCAAGCCGAGCAGCAGCGCACCGGAACCGCCCGCGGTGGACACGTCGGCGAGGGAGTGCCCCGCGAAGGACTGGCCCCGCAGGACGGTGAACACACCCACGATGGCCGAGACCACGGCGACCACCGCCCCGACGATCAGCGCGGTCCGGACCGGCGCGCTGGAGAAGAGGCCGGGCTCGAAGAACCACCCCATTCGATCAGCTCACCTGGTGCGAAGGGTCGACCGGGAGGGAGGCACCCGCCTCGAGGCCCGGGCCGGCGACGACGATGACACGGCCGTGCACGTTGAGCACGTCGACGTGGTAGCCGTACAGGGCGCTCAGCACATCGGGGCGCACGACTTCGTCCGTGCCGCCACTGGCCGCGCGACCCCCCGCCAGATAGACAATGCGGTCCATCACCGGGAGCAGGGCATTCATCTCGTGTGCCGACAGCAGGACGGCCACCTCGTGCTCGGTGGCCAGGCCGTGCAGCAACATGACGATCTCGTAGGCGCTGGCCGGATCCAAGTTGGCCAGCGGTTCGTCCAGCAATAGGACCCGGGGCCGGCTGATCAGGGCGTGGGCGATCAGGACGCGCTGCAACTCACCCCCCGAGAGCGTGCCCACGCGGGAGTCGGCGAAGCGCTCCGCGCCGACGGCCGTCAGCATCGCGTCGACGGCGGCGCGGCGCTCCGGTGACGGCAGTCTGAAGCCGAACCGGTTCCCGTCGATCCCCAGGGTGACCAGGTCGCGGGCACGAAGCGGGACGTCGGGATCCAACAGCACCTTCTGAGGCACGTAGCCGACCGAGCGGCGCACGCGTCCGCCCGAGGCGCCGGGCATGGTCGCCCGGCCCCCGGTCGTCCGCTGCAGCCCCAGGATGACGCGGAGCAACGTCGTCTTGCCCGACCCGTTCGACCCGATGAGGCCGGTGAACTCCCCGGCCCGCACCTCGAAGGTGACGTCGTCGAGGATCTTGCGTCCTCCCAGCACGACGCTGACGCCGTCCACCGCCAACACGACGTCCCGCGCGGGACCCGGAAGATCGCCGGACGCGGGAGAGATGGCGGGGGCGGTCACAGGTGCTCGGTCGAGACCTTGTGAGTCACGGCGGCCTCTATCGCCTTCACCTCCGCCAGCATCCACGTCTGATAGTCGTAGCCGGGCGTGGGCATCGTCTCGTACACACCGACCACGGGCACCCCGGCGCGCTCGGCCGTCGTGCGGATGGAAGTGGTCAGCGGGTCGACCACCTGCTGGTTGTACGCGAACACCTTGACCTGGTGCTTGGTGAAGAACCCGTCCTCGAGCGTGACGTCCTCGGGGGCTGGGTCGACGCCGTTCATGATGTCGGCCTGGAACTGGAACGGCGTGAGGTTGCGGATGCCCATCGCCTGGAGCAGGTAGTCGGCCACCGGCTCGGTGGTGGCGGCCGTCGTCCCGGCGTACTCGGCCTTGAAGGCCCTGATGGCGGACAGCCACGGATCGAGGGACTTGTCGAACGTGGCCAGACGGGCCGCGAAGTAGGCGGCGTGCGCGGGCTGAAGAGCGGAGAGCTGGGCCGCCATGGCCTTGGCGGCCGCGGGCATGGTGCGGGGCGAGTACCACAGGTGCGGATTGGGCGTGTCGTCCGGCAGGCCCAGCAGGTGCTGCACGACGATGACCCTGCGGGCGCCGTTGGGCGACGCCGCCTCGATCGTGTTCATGAAGGTGTCATAGCCCACGCCGTTCTGCACGATCAGCTGGGCCGCGCTGACCTCCTCAGCGACGCTGGGGCTCGCCTCGAACGTGTGCGGGTCGGTGTTCGGGTTGTCCAGGATGGAGGAGACGTGGACGTACGCGCCGCCGATCTGCGAGAGGACGTTGGCGTACTCGTTCTCGGCGCCGATGGCGTTGATCACGCCCGGGGTGCTCGCCGCCGCTGTGCCCTGGGCCCAGCCGCTGCCCACACCGGCCGCGGCGGCAAGGAGGCAGGCGAGCAGGGGACCCCAGGCCACCACGCGGAACCGGGCGGCGGTGCGGGAGGGGAGGCTGTTCATGACGCCATCT
Source organism: Acidimicrobiales bacterium (assembly GCA_052140165.1). Lineage (GTDB taxonomy): Bacteria > Actinomycetota > Acidimicrobiia > Acidimicrobiales > RAAP-2 > Bog-473. The sequence continues at coordinate 20,114 of JBKQUM010000050.1, read as the reverse complement.
TATATTGAGACTCAGTCTCAGAACAAATCCCCTCACGGCGCAGCCAGAGCCCCTACATAAATACATGAGCATGTGCTTATATGTCTGCCGTGTCCGCAGCCGCCCAGCAGGGGTACGTCGCCGCCGGGGACCTGCTCCGGGTCCTGTCGGCGCCGGCGCGCCTGGCCATCGTCGTCGAGCTGGCCAACGAGCCGCTGCAGGTCAACGAGCTGGTCGACCGCCTCGAGCTCAGCCAGCCCCTGGTGTCCCAGCACCTGCGGATTCTCCGGGGGGCACGCCTGGTCGCGGTCGAGCGGCGTGGGCGGGAGGCCACCTACTCGCTGGCCGACCAGCACGTCGCGCACATCGTCGCCGACGCGATCCAGCACAGCCGGGAAGCGGGCACGCAAGAAGTGGGCAGTTTCGACGCCGAGGAGGTCACGACACCATGAGCGAGCACACGGTCCACGAGGTCCACCCCCACCAGCACCGGCCGGGCTGCGGCCACGTGGCCGTCGATCACGACGACCACACCGACTACATCCACGACGGGCACATGCACTGCGCGCACGATGGGCACTACGACGAGCGGCCACTGGCGCACGTGTCCCACTCCGAGCACGACCACGTGCACGGTGAGGGTTGCGGGCACGACGTTGTCCCCCACGGCGACCACGTCGACTACGTCCACGACGGACACCGCCACGCCGCCCATCAGGACCACTACGACGAGCACTGAGCCGGACGGTGACGACGCCCGCGGCCAAGACCCCGTCACACCTGTCCCAGGGGGAGGCGTGACGTCCTCAGCCGACTTCGACGACCCCCTGCACGAGGTCGCCGAGGCGCGCCTGCGCCTCACCGAGCAGCGCTACACGGCGGGGCGGCGCGCCCTCGTGGAGCTCCTCCGCGACGCCGGGCACCCGGTGAGCATCGGCGACATCGCCGACCGGCTGCCCGACCTGCCGCGTAGCTCGGCCTACCGGCACCTGACCGACCTGCAGACGGCCGGGCTGGTGCGCCGGGTCGCCGCCAGCGACGAGTTCGCCCGCTTCGAGCTGGCCGAGGACCTCACCGAGCACCATCACCATCTGCTCTGCGTGCGCTGCGGCAGGGTGACCGACGTCACGCCCAGCGCGGACTTCGAGCGCCAGGTCTCCTTGACGGTGGACGAGCTGGCCGCGGCCGAGGGCTTCGAGCCGCAGAGTCACCGGCTCGATGTGCTGGGCCTGTGCGCGGACTGCCGCGACTGACGCTCGCCAGACGCGGCGCCGGGATCAGCCGGCCAGGGTGAAGAGCCCGGCGTCGATCACGGTCTCGCCACGCTGGGTCTCGGTGCGGAACCGGTAGGCGCCCGGCACGCTGGCACCGATGTCCCACATGGAGACCGTGAGTGTGTCCCCCGGCATCGTCGGTTTGGAGAAGCGGGCCCGCATGCCGCCGAAGCGCGCCGGGTCGGACCCGCACACGGTGTGGAGGAGCGCGCGCCCGGTGAACCCGTAGGTGCACAGCCCGTGCAGGATCGGGCGGTCGAACCCGGCCCGCTTGGCGAACGTCGGGTCGGAGTGCAGCGGGTTGCGGTCCCCGCTCAGCCGGTAGAGCAGCGCCTGGTCGGGGCGCGTGGCGTAGGTCACCACCTCGTCGGGCTCGCCCCCGGGCAGCGGCTCGGCGGCCAGGGCGCTCTCCTCGTCCCCTTCGGGGTTGCGCGGGCCGCCGAAGCCGCCGGCGCCGCGGATGAACAGGGCCGTGCGGTTGGTGAACGCCAGTGCCCCGGTGGCGGCGTGGCGCGACTCGCTCTCGAGCACGACGAGCCCTGCCGACCCCTTGTCGTACATCCCGGCGACCGTCGTCGTGATGGACACGGTCCCCTCCGTCGGGATCTCGCCGTGCAGCCGGATGGCCTGCTCGCCGTGGACGAGCATGGCGGGGTCGAAGTCGCCGATGGACTCACGGCCGCCGCCGCCCTGCCCCACGATCGTGGTGAAGGTGGGCAGGACCCGCTGGGTCACCCCGTCGGAGTTCTCGGTGGTCAGGTCGAGCTCGAAGCCGGTCGGGTCCAGCGCGCCCGCTCCCACGCCGAGCGCATAGAGCAGGGCATCCTTGCTGTGCCACGACCGCTCCACGGGCTCGGACACCGTGCCGACCGCATCGAGGTTCAGTCCCATCGCTCGCACCTCTCTTCTCGTCTCCCTACATCAACGGTGTTTGATGTTACATGGATCAATGTCATACTTGTCAAGTGGAGACGGACGCACGGGCGACCATGACCATCGACGACCTGGCGGCGGCGGCGGGGACCACGACACGCCGCATCCGCTCGCTCCAGACCCTGGGCCTGCTCCCCCACCCCACGCTGCGGGGCCGCACCGGCCTCTACGGGCCGGAGCACGCCACACGCCTCGCCGCCATTCTCCGGTTGCAGGAACTGGGCTTCTCTCTCGAGTCGCTCGGTGTGCTCTTCCGTGCCCTCCGGGCCGGCGAGACGCTCGCCTCGGTCCTCGGGCTCCCCGAGCCCGGGACTGCGGACGGCGAAGCCGGCGTGGACAAGGGTGCGGACGCCGCCGAGCTGTACGGCTTCGCCGAGCTCCAGCCGGCCGCGACCTCGGCGGCGCGCGGGCGCGGGCGGCCACTGCTCTCGGTCCTCCCCACCACCGTGTGGGACGAGAGCGAGGCGTCCTAGAGACCTCCGGCCGGCCGCGGGTGGGCGCTCGATATGGTCGGGAGCCGTGCCCGACTCCGTGGCGGTCCCCCTGGTGCTCTGGGAGGAGGCGGCCGCGTGCGGGAGCGCGGTCGCCGTCACGACGCGCCACGGCGGGGTGTCACAGTCCCCGTACGACACGCTGAACCTCGGGCTCCACGTGGGCGACCGCCCGGTCGACGTCGAGCTCAACCGAGCCCGGGCGGCCGCGGCCTTCGGCGTGGGCCTCGACACCATGGTCTTCGCCCGGCAGGTGCACGGCGCGACCGCTGCGCTCGTGGGCCCCGCGGACCGCGGCCGAGGCAGCGTGTCGGAGGATGACGCCGTGCCCGGGGCCGACATCCTGGTGACGACGTCGGTCGGCGTGACGCTGGTGATCCTGGTGGCCGACTGCGTCCCCCTCGCCCTCGTCGATCCGGCAGCCGGCGTCCTGGCCGCCGTGCACGCCGGCTGGCGCGGTACCGCGGCCGGCGCCGTGGCCGCCGCGCTGCGCGCCATGACGGACCGGGGTGCCCGGCCCGAGCGGGTGCGGGCCTTCCTCGGTCCCGCGGTGGCGCCGGAGCGCTACCAGGTCGATCCGGCGGTGCGGCACGCGTTGGCGCGCGCCGTGCGTCCGGCGGACCTCGACCCCGCCGTGGCGCGGGCCGACGGTCCGGACCATTGGCTCGTCGACCTCGTGGCGGCGAACCGGCAGCAGCTCGTGGGCCGCGGCATCCTCCCCGAGCACATCTCGGCGAGCGGGGTCACCACCGCCGACGGGGCGTTCTTCAGCGATCGCGCCGCGCGGCCCTGCGGCAGGTTCGCCCTGATGGCGCGGCTGCTCGGCTGATCCCCCCACCGGGCCGGCATCGTGGCGGCTGCGCCGTAGCATGGGGACCCCCGGCCCCCGGGCAACCCCCTCACCTGCGATGCTGCCCCCTCCCGACCAGTTCCGCTACGACGGGGTCGTCATCGACCAGGCCACCCGCCGGGTGACCTGCACCTATTCGACCGCCGATCACAGCTTCGCGGAGCGCTTCACCTTTCCGGCGGGTGCCGATTGGGGAGATCCGGCGGTCCGAGCGGCCGTGCGGGTCCTCTTCCTCGTCGCGGGCGTCTCGTACTACAAGACGACGGCCGCCCGGGTGATCGACCTCGGCGACCTGCCCACCACGGCGGCCGAACGCTCGTTCCTCACCGGCTACTACGTGGACGGCCTCGCCGAGTTCGCGCACCGCAACCACATCGACCTGCGCGGCGTCACGGTGACGGGACCCGAGGCCGAGCCCGCGCCACCCGCTCCGTACGAACCTGAGCCGGGGCGGCCGCTCATCCCCTTCGGCGGGGGGATCGACTCCATCGTGACCGTCGCGTCGCTCGCCGCCGACCACCCGGGCGCCGCGCTGTGCGTCGTCCACCCGCCCGGGGACCGCTTCGCCGCCATAGAGGACGCGGCGGCGCTCACCGGGCTGCCGGTGACGCACGTCGCCCGGGAGATCGATCCCCTCGTGCGTCGCTCGGGGGAGCTGGGGTTCCTCAACGGGCACGTGCCCGTCACCGCGATCATCACGGCGACGGCAGTGGTCGCCGCCGTCCTGGAACGGCGCGATGCGGTCGTGCTGTCCAACGAATGGTCGGCGTCCACGCCCACGCTGGTGGCCGACGGGCACCCGGTCAACCACCAGTGGTCCAAGGGTGAGGAGTTCGAGCGTGGCTTCGCCGAGCTGATCCGCGCCGCACTGGGTCCGGGCCTCTCGGTGTTCTCCTACCTGCGCCCACGTACGGAGCTGTGGGTCGCGCAGCGGTTCGCCCGGCTCACCGGCTACCACCACGCGTTCCGCAGCTGCAACCGCGCCTTCCACCAGGACCCGGCCCAGCGCCTCGACCATTGGTGCGGGCGCTGCGACAAGTGCTGCTTCATCGACCTCGTCCTCGCCCCCTACATGGACCGGTCGGACCTGGTCGCCGTGTTCGCCGGCGACGAACCGCTCGAGAACCCCGCCAACGAGGAGCGCTTCCGCGCCCTGGTCGGGGTGGGCGTCGACGCGAAGCCCTTCGAGTGCGTGGGCGACATCGACGAGTGCCGGGGCGCCGTGTTCCTGGCGGCGCGGCGGGAGGACCGCTCCGGCACCGTGCTCCTGCGCCGGTTGCACGACGAGCTGACCGACGTCACGCCCGCGGCGGGTGGCGCGGGCGCGGCGTTGCTCGAGCCGCGTGGGCCCCATCACATCCCGGATCGCTATGCACCCACCGATCTCCTGGCCCGCGCTCGCTGACGCGTCGGTCGGCGTCTGGGGGCTGGGCGTCGAAGGCCGCGCCAGCTTCCGCCGACTGCGAGCCATGGGCCGCGTGCCCGTCCTGGTCGACGACGCCGCCGGCATGCCCACCGTCGACGGGCTCGACGTCCTGGCCACCGGGGAAGGAGGCCTCGACGCGCTGCTCGGCTGCGACGTCGTCGTGAAGAGCCCGGGCATCAGCCGCTACCGGCCCGAGGTGGCGCGGCTCGAGGCGGCGGGGGTGACGGTGTGCGGAGGCCTGGGACTGTTCATGGCCGAGACCGATCCGGCCCGCGTCGCCTGCATCACCGGGACCAAGGGGAAGAGCACGACGACGGCCCTGGCGGTCCATCTCCTCACCGGCCTCGGCTACCGGGCCCGCGCCGGGGGGAACATCGGCCATCCGCCCTGGGACCCCTCGCCCGAGCCCGCCCCCGACTACTGGGTGATCGAGACGTCGAGCTTCCAGGTGCCCGACATCGTCGCCGCGCCCCATGTGGTCGCGGTGACCTCCCTCTCACCCGATCACCTCGACTGGCACGGCACGGTCGAGCGCTACTACGCCGACAAGCTCGCGCTGTGCACCAAGCCGGGCGTCAGGCTCGCCCTCGCCGACGGCTCCGACGAGCTGCTCCGTGCACATGCAGCGCTCCTCGGCCCGCACCTGCGCTGGGTCACGGCGCCCGAGGTCGAACGTGAGGCCGCCTGGTCGACCTCGCTGGGGCTGCCCGGACCGCACAACGCACGCAACGCGGCACTGGCCCGGGCGGTGCTCGTCGGCATGGGGATCCCGGGGGCAGCCGACGACGATCGGATCGCCCGCGCCGCTGAGGGCTTCGGCGGGTTGCCCAGCCGTTGCCATTCCCTCGGCCGCGTCGGGGACGTCGAGTTCGTCGACGACAGCCTCTCGACGAACGTGCTGCCGGCTCAGGCGGCGCTGCGCGCCTTCGAGGAGCGCCCCGTCGCGCTGCTCGTCGGAGGACACGACCGCGGGGTCGACTACGCCCCGCTCGGCCGGACGGTCGCCGACCGTCGGGCGCCGACCCTCGTCGTCACCATGCCGGACAACGGTCCGCGCATCGGCGCAGCCGTGCGCGCGGCCGTCGACGGCGCCGTGGAGGTGATGGACGCCGCCAGCCTCGACGCCGCCGTCGAGGCTGCCTTCGGCTGGGCCGAACCCGGCGCCGTTGTGCTGCTGTCGCCCGCGGCCCCGAGCTTCGGGCGCTACGGCGACTACCGGGAGCGGTCCGCCGCCTTCGCGGAGGCCGTCGCCCGGTGCGGGCAGCTCAGTTGAGGAGGGTCAAGCGGATGCGACCGCCGGTGCCAGCTCTTCGCGCTCGCTGAGGAACAGCCACCACGAGTCGGCCGACACCGTCGCCGCGGCCTGCACGACGTCCGGATCGGCCCCGAGCTCGGAGAGGGCCTCGAGAGACCACCCGGCGTGATCCACCTCCTGGGTGCGGTGCACGTCCCAGAAGCGGGTGTCGTCCTCGTCGAAGCCGTAGAGGCGGCGCAGCCCGTCGGACTTGGAGCCCGCGATGTCCGCCGCCTGGATCTCATAGGCGGCGACCATGGCGAGCGCGGCCGCGGGATCGTTGGCCGCGGCGGTACGGACGAGCGCCAGCAACGCGGCGGTCGATGGTGTCGCGGGCGCCTCGGGCGCGGCACCGGCCGCCTCCGCGAACGACTCGAAGAGCTCCGCGTGAGGCTCCGGCGACCCGAGCTCGTCGGCGAGGTTCGCCTCCACGAGCTCCCGCGCCCGACCCTGCGGCAGCGCCGACGCGATGGCCGTCAGGGTCATGGGGAGCTCGCGCTCGATGTGTCGATACTGCTCCGCGTAGGCGGCCAGCTCGCCCTCGGAGAGGGTGCCGGCTTCCCAGCGGCGGTAGAAGGGGTGCGCAAGCAAGTGACGCCCGACAATCGCCTCCGCGAGCACCTCATGAATCCGTTGAGTGTGCATGACGGCACCTTATCTTCATCCGCGGCGCGGTTCCCGGGGCCGGGGAGCCGGCTCCCACGGGCCACAATCGGGGTGTGCTCAGCCTGGTCTGCTTCATGGTGGGCGGGCTGCTCGGCTGGGGTGCGGCCCGGGGAGGGACTCGGGTCCAGCGCGTCTGGCCGGTGGTCCTGCGGGTGCAGATCCTGGTCACGTCGGCCACGCTCTCCCTGGTCGCCGCCTGGCGGCTGACCTCGGCGGGCCAGCTGGTGGGCCCGCTCGCCCTGGCCGCCGGCATGTGGATCATGCTCGGCGCGGCCCTGGCCACCCGGGGGCGGCGCAGCGCCGGGGAGGGCTCGCTCGAGGCGTGGGCCGTCAGCCCCAACAGCGGTTTCTGGGTCGTCCCGGCGGCCACGGCCTTCGCCGGATCGGCGGGGGCGATGATCGCCGTGCTGGCCAACGTGATCACGACGGCCTGGTCGGCCGTGGCCGTCTATCTGATGCGCCGCGACGCCCCCTTCCGGCAGCGGCGCGCCACGTCCTGGGTGGACCAGTCGCCCCTCCTGGCGTCGCTCGTCGGGCTCCTGCTCCACGTCGTGGGCTCCGCACCGTCCTGGACGGCCGACGTGCTGCTCCTGGCCGGCCCCCTGCTGGCCTTCTCGGGGGCGGCCCTGTTCACGGGATCGGTGATCCACCCCCACAACCTGGCGGTGCTGCGCCCGGTGCACGCCGTCCGCCGCTGGACCTGGCTGACCGTGCTCCGTGTCGCCTACTACGCCCTGGTCGTGCTGGCGGCGGGCCTGGCCTCGTCGACGTCGCTGGCGGTCGTCGCGGTGCTGAGCGGCCTGAGTGCACCCTCGTTCCAGCCGGTCCAGCTGGCAGTGCTCTACGGCTACCGGTCGGAGCTCGTGGTGGTGGCGGTGCGCTGGGGGTGGCTCCTGGCTCCGCTCGGACTGCTCCTGGCAGAGCTCATCCGCTAGGGACCTGCGGACCAGGCCACGGGTACGGAGCGTCCGCGCGCCCTACGCCATCTCGCCGACGGCCTCCTCGCTGCGCAGCGCCGCCGGCGGCCCGGCCTCCTGCATGTTCACCACCCTGACGATCTTGGTGCTGCGCATCGGGTACGGGTCGGGGTAGTCGACCACCCGGACCAGGCCCGTCGGCAGGAAGCGGCCCCCCTCGATCACCTCGCGCGGCACGTAGGGCTGGCGTCCCATGTTCCGGAAGAGCCGCGCCGTCGGCTCCCAGATGGTCACCCGCTCGTGCCAGCGCAGGCGGTCGAGCTTGCGCAGGAGGATCATGAACGTGACGAGCGTGCCGGCCAGGACGCCGACGACCAGGGCGCCGAGGACGGTGCCGCCGGGCAGGACGGCGATCAACCCGACCAGCAGGAGGAGCAGGAGCAGCAGCCCGCTCCACTCGATCGCCGACAGGGCCTGCCCGGTGGTGGCCTCGATGAGAGACCGGTCGGCGCTCATGTCGACGCACAGGGCGACGAGCTCCTTGTAGACCGCCTCCTCCTGGGGCCCGTCGGGATCGAGGGCGTAGACGGCTTGCGTGAGGGCGAGAAAGGACGGCGTCGCCAGGTGGTAGTCGACCAGCCGGTAGTCGATCTGGTCGGTCAGATGCCTGTCGACGAGATCGCGGACGCGGCGGCGGTCCTCGTCGCCGAAGACCGCCAGCATCTGGTGGATGGAGAAGAGCGACGAGTTGCCCTTGGCCACGAGGTTCTGGACGAGGGCGAGGCGCTCTCGCGTGCGCACGATCGTGAACGCCAGCAGCACCCCGAACAGGAAGGCGGCCATGCTCGCCATCGCGACGTCCACCCGGATGTCGCCCCGGTCCGGCCCGACGAGATACGAGGCGATCCCCACCAGCACCGCGGCGAGCACCGCCGGCCAGACGATGACGTCACCGCCCGTCACGGACGCGACGACGGACCGGAGCCACCGCGTCATCGGCGCACGGGTCGACATGTCACCGGCATCATCCCCTTCCTGGCTGCGAGGGTGCTGACCTTATAGAAGCGGCGACCGACGAGCGAGAAACGGTGACCCGATGGGCGAGTAACGGCGGCCGCGGCGCGGCTCGATGGTGAATTTCTCGCGAACACCCGGTGACCACGAAGCGACACGCGGACACCGACCGGGCGGGCGGGCACTGCGATGGTGACTCCGGCTACTCGAAGTCCGGAGGGCGCTTCTCCCGGAAGGCGTTGATGCCCTCTGCGTAGTCGTCACCTGAGTAGACGTCGTGGCGCAGCTGGTTGATCCACTGGGAGTCCTGAGCCGACAGCGCGACGGCGCGGACGAACGTGGTCGCCTGCAGCTTGTAGGCGCGGATGGAGTCGCCCGAGCGGCTCCTCACCTTCCGGGCGAGTTCGTACGTGTGGTCGTGGAGCATGTCGCTGCTCACGAGGCGATTGAGGATCCCGACGGCATAGGCGCGCTCCGCCGGTATGAGATCGGCGGTCATCATCAGCTCGTTCACCACGTTGAGGGGAAGGCGGGCCAGGAAGTACTGGATCCCCGAGGCCGAGTAGGGCAGGCCGAGCCGGGCCGGGGTCACGGCGAACGCCGCGGTCTCGTCCCCGACCACCATGTCGCAGTTCAGGACCAGGTCGCATGCGCCGCCCCAGACCGTGCCGTGGACCATTGCGATGACCGCGCCCGGGAACCCGCGCACCGCCCGCAGGAGCTCCTCCAGCGGATCGGCGAAGGGGAGCGGGTCCACCCCACGGACAGGGAGCTCGTCGATGTCGTGGCCGGCAGACCACACGTCCCTCAGCTCCGCCGGCCTCAGGACGATCGCTCGCACCCCCTGGCGCTCGAACTCGCTCAGCGCACTCAGCATCTCCCGCACCGTCGTGGCGCCCAGCGCGTTCCGCTTGGCGAAGTTGTCGAGCGCGAGCGTTCCGACCTTGTCGTCGACGCTCACCCTGATGGTGGTACTCATCGGACCCCCTCTCCATCCGTGGTCCGGCCCGCGCCCGACCGGCGCGAGCGCAGGTTCCGGTTCTTGATCCGGTTGCCGCAGACGGCCATGTCGCACCATGCCCCCCGACCCGCATGCGAGCGGTCGTAGTAGGCCCACCGGCAGTCCGGATTCCTGCAGGCCTTCAGGCGTCCCCACGTGCCGTCGCGCTGCGCGTCGCGGATGATGAGGAGGAGGCCGGCCAACGCCGGGAAACCACCGGCCCCGGGCTTCAGCTCGACGGTCCCGTCGAGGAGGACGCCGGCTTGGAACCGGCACGTCTCGGCAAGCGCATCGAGGGCCGCCGGCACCGACGGGTCGAGGGCCGCACCGCTCCCGTTGTCCACGAGGAGGGCTCGGATGCTCTCTCTCACCGCCCTCGCCGTGGCGTCGTCCACGTCCTCGGCGTCGGGGCCGATCAGCCCTGTGGCGCGCAGCCAACGGCTCGCCGAGGGCGCATCCGCGAGCAGGTCGGCACCGGAGTCGGCTTCCCAGGTGTTGACGAAGGACTGCACGACCAGGAGCGGCATCGGCGCCGGCTTCGTCTCGGCATCGGGGACCCAGGAGGGGAGCGCCATGGAACCATGGTAGTGGGCGTGACCGGTAAATACACTTGACTGGTCTTCAAGTGACGACCATAATGAGTTTGATGGTCACGATCGGGCAACAGCGACGAGGGGCACGGGCAGGGCGATGATCGTCCTTCTCCAACAAGGTGCCTCGCTCGGCCTGCGGCGGGTACGGGTGCGTGACCGCCTGCGGGCCCGCCTCAGGGCGTCGGCCCTCGATCACCAGCTGGCGGCCGGAGCGTCGCCGGAGTCGAGCGTCGCCCTGGCGCTCCACGCCACGCATCTCTGCGAGTCGTCGCACTGCCGCCTCCTCGCCCACAGCCTCACGCGGCTGGCCGCGGCGTCCGACGCGCCGGCGAGGTCACGCCTGACCGCCCCGGTGTGCCGTGCCACGGTGCGTCGTGCCCGCGCCGAGATCGACGCGGTCGTTGATCGACTCGAGGCGACGGTCCCCGTCGACGTGCGGGGGGTGGCCCGGATCAGGATCCTTCTGGCGGACGGGACCGGGCCGCTCTACCGGGACTCCTCGGCCGACCACCTGTCGACCGAGCTCCGCACCGCGCTGGCGGAGATGGAGCCGCTCGCCTGAGCCCTGCTCGCGCCGGCCGGGCCCGGCCCGCCTCTTAGCGTCGGTTGAGGATCTTGGCGAGCTGCGCGACGCTCAGCGGCGGGTGCGCCGGCGCCGCATGACCGGGGCGCAGCCCGTCGAGCGTCAACTCCAGGAACCGCTGCGAGGGCTTCTGCCCGGGCGTGTCGCACAGGTCGGCGATGGAGCGCACCGCCTTGAGCACCATGACGATGTCGGTCACCTCGACCTCGGCGCGCAAGGTCCCGGCGTCCTTGCTCCGCTCCACGATCTCAGCGAGCAGCGGGGCGATCTGCACCAGCCCGGTCCCACGCGTGGACGCCCACGGCGGCGCGGAGATGGTGTCCCGCCAGACGCTCGGCACGGCGATGCACCGGCGGACGAACTCGAAGACGGCCTCGTCCGCCGCAACGTCGGCCAGCACCTCCTCGGCGATCTCTCGCGTGCGCCGCCTCGCCGCCTCCACGACGGCGCTGAACAGATCGGCCTTGGTCGGGAAGCGACGGTACAGCGTGCCCACGCCGACGTCGGCCCGCGTGGCAATGGCCTCCATGTGCGCGTCGTAGCCCTGCTCCGCGAAGACATCGCGCGCGGCATCGAGGATCCGGCCGAGGTTGACCTCGGCGTCGCGGCGCAGCGGCCGCTCCTCGTCGCCGGTGCCGGCATCGGGTTCGACGTCGGCCGCCGGAGTGCCGCGGCGGATCACGCCAGGTCCTCGGACCGCAGGGCGATGGCGCCGACGATGACCTCGGCCTCTCCCGTCAGCGCGGGATGCGCTTCCCGCAGCACGATGGAGGGGGTCTCGCGCCGCGGGATCAGCAACGCCGCCACGGCGGCCACGACGAGCCCGGCACCGCTGACGGCAAAGGCGATGACGTAGCCGTGCTCCTTGGGGTAGCCGTCGGCGAGCACGCCGCTGATGACGAGACTCGTGGCGATCCCGCTGCCCAAGGCTGCCCCGATGTTGCGGATGTTGGTGTTCATGCCGGTGGCCACTCCGGTCTGCTCGGCGGGCACGGCCTCGATGATGAGATTGGCCATGCTGGCGAAGCCCAAGGCGATCCCGATGCCGAGCAGCCCCGTGGCGAAATACATCGTCCATTGCTGGCTGTGGGCCACGACCAGGACGAGGTAGCTCGACGCGGCGAAGAGCGAGCCGACCACCAGCACCATCTTCGAGCCGACGAGCACCGAGAGCCGCCCGGTCATCGGGGCCACGATCACCATGGCCACGGCGAAGGGCAGCAGGTAGAGACCGGACTGGGTGACCGAGGCCCCGAAGCCGTAGCCCACGTGGGTGGGTGTCTGGGTGAACTGGGGCAGCACGATGAACATGGCGAACATGCCGAACCCGAAGAGCAGCGCGGCGAGGTTCGTGCTCCACACGGCCGGGATGCGCATCATCTTCATGTCGACCAGCGGCGAGGCGGAGCGGTTCTCCGAGACGACCCACGCCACGATCAGGACCGCGGTGGCGGCGCCCAACACGACAACCGAGGTGCTGCCCCATCCCCACGTCGGCGCGTAGGAGACGGCGAGCAGCCCGGTCACCAACCAGCTCGACATGAGCACAGCGCCGAGCCAGTTGACGCGACCCGGGGAGCGCACCGGCGATTCGGGTACGAAGACGAAGGTGGCGATCGTCGCGGCGAGCGACATGATCAGGGGGATCCAGAAGAGCCAGTGGTAGTTCAGGTGCACCAGGATCGGACCGGCCAGCACGATCCCGGCACCCGCTCCCACACCGAGGATGGCCGACATGACACCGATCGCGCCTGCCACCCGCTCGGCAGGGAACTCGTCGCGGATGATCCCGAAGGCGAGCGGGAAGATGGCCCCGCCGGCGCCTTGCACCACCCGACCGGTCAGCATCACGGGCAGCGTGGTCGCCAGGGCGCTGATCAGCGACCCGACCGAGAGGGCGATCAGGACGGCGACGATGACGCGCTCCTTGCCGGCCATGTCGCCCACGCGACCCAGGATTGGCGTCGCGATGGCGGCGCTCAGGAGGTACGCGGTGAGCAGCCAGCTGGCCCCGCTCTCCGACGTGTGCAACGTGTGCTCGAGCTGGGGGATGGCAGGGATGACCAGACACTGCAACAGGCTGAAGGCCAAGGCCGCCGTGGCGAGGACGACGAAGGTGACGCGGTAGTCGGTGTGCGTGCGGGCCATGGTCCAGGAAGTCCCCTGAGACGGAATGAAGCGTTCCGGTTATGCTAGCAAAGCGGAATGGGTCGTTCCCCGGGGAAGGCGGCGGCGGAAGGGAGGACGAGCTGACACCGACGGACACGCTCCGATGGGCCGGAGCGCAGCGATGACCGATCTCGACACCGCGGCCACAGTCCCGCCCGTCTCGGCCAACGACACGTCCGTCTCGGCCAACGACCGGCACCAGTGGGCGGCGCTCTTCATCACGACCCTCGGCGTGCTCATGGCGACGATCGACGGCTCCATCGTCCTCATCGCGCTGCCGGACATCTTCCGCGGCATCCACCTCGATCCCCTCCTGCCGTCGAACACCTTCTTCCTGCTCTGGATGATCCTGGGCTTCCTCATCGTGACCAGCGTGCTGGTGGTCAGCCTGGGGCGCCTGGGCGACCTCTACGGGCGCGTCCGCATGTACAACCTGGGCTTCGCCGTCTTCACCTTCTTCTCGCTGCTGCTCAGCATCACCTGGATGACCGGCACCGCCGGCGGCATCTGGCTCATCGTCATGCGCATCTTCCAGGGCGTGGGGGCGGCCATGCTCCTGGCCAACTCGGCGGCGATCCTCACGGACGCCTTCCCCCTCCACCGCCGCGGCTTCGCCCTCGGCGTCAACCAGGCCGCCGCCATCAGCGGCACCTTCATCGGGCTACTCCTCGGCGGCCTGCTCGCCCCCATCAACTGGCGCCTGATCTTCCTCGTCTCGGTGCCCATCGGCCTCTTCGCCACCGTGTGGGGCTACTTCTCGCTGGAAGAGGTGGCGCGCGGCTCGCGGGCGCGTATCGACTGGGCCGGCAACGCCACCTTCGCCATCGGGCTCGTCCTGATCATGGTCGGGATCACCTACGGGATCGAGCCCTACGGGGGCTCGACCATGGGCTGGACCAACCCGACCGTGCTGGCCGAGCTCGGGACGGGCCTGGCCTTCCTGGTGCTCTTCGCGTTCATTGAGCTCCACACCGAGCAGCCCATGTTCCGCCTCCAGCTCTTCCGGATCCGCGCCTTTACGGCCGGCGCCTTCGCCAGCTTCCTCGGGGCGCTCGGGCGCGGCGGCCTGATGTTCATGCTCATCATCTGGCTGCAGGGGATCTGGCTGCCGCGCCACGGCTACACCTTCGCCGTGACCCCCCTGTGGGCCGGCATCGCCCTGGTCCCCCTCACGACCGGCTTCCTGATCGGCGGCCCGCTCTCGGGCATCCTCACGGACCGCTACGGCTCGCGGCCCTTCGCCACCGGCGGCATGCTCGGCACTGCGGTGGGGTTCTTCCTCCTGGAGCAGGTCCCGGTGGACTTCCGCTATGTCCCCTTCGCGATCCTGCTCTTCTTCATGGGGCTCGTGATGGCGTCCTTCGGCGCCTCCAACCGCACCGGGGTGATGAACAGCCTGCCCGCCTCCGACCGCGGCGCCGGGTCGGGCATGAACACGACCTTCCAGAACTCGGCCCAGGTGCTCTCCATCGGCATCTTCTTCACCCTGATCATCGTCGGGCTCTCCGATCATCTCCCGGCCGCGCTGGTCGGCGGCCTGACCGCCCACGGCGTCCCGCTGCCGACGGCGGAGTCGATCTCACACCTGCCACCGGTCTCCACGCTCTTCGCGGCGTTTCTCGGCTACAACCCCGCCGGCCATCTGCTCGGCCCCCACGTGCTGTCCCAGCTGACCCCCTCCCAGCGCGCCACGGTCACCGGCGGGCGCTTCTTCCCGAGCCTCATCACGAATTCGTTCAAGGACGGCCTGCACACCGCATTCAACTTCGCCATCGTGATGTGCCTGCTCGGGGCGGCCTGCTCGTGGACCCGAGGGGGCAAGGCACCGGCTCGGGCGACATTGGACGAACCCCTACACGTGGACCTGGTCCCCGAGCCTGCAGCAGGCTGATCACCTGGAGCCCGCTGGTCACCACACGAGGGTCAGGGAGCCGACATCCCCACGACGGGCTGGGCGAGGGCAATGGAGCCGGCCGAACCGTCGAACGGCGCGTCGCCGTAGTCGAAGATGCCGCCGTCCGTCGCCACCAGCCAGTACCCCCCACCGTCACTGGTGGGGTCCATGCCCACAACCGGCTTGTTGAGACGCAGTGATCCGGCCGAGCCATGGAACGTCGCGTCGCCGTAATTGAAGATGCCTCCGTCGGAGGCGGCCAACCAGTAGCCACCGCCGTCGTGGGTGGCGGCCATGCCCACCACAGGCTTGTTGAGAGGGAGCGAGCCGGCGGAGCCGTGGAACGTCGCGTCGCCGTAGTCGAAGATGCCGCCGTCGGAGGCCACCAGCCAGTAGCCCTTGCCGTCGGGGGTCGGTGCCATCCCGACGATGGGCTTGTTGAGGTGGATGGAGCCGGCCGACCCGTAGAACCCGGCGTCGCCGTAGTTGAAGATGCCCCCGTCGCTGGCCACCAGCCAGTAGCCCCTGCCGTCGGGGGTGGCCGCCATGCCCACGATGGGCTCGTTGAGGGTGATGCTGCCGGTCGAGCCGTAGAACCCGGCGTCGCCGTAGTTGAAGATGCCGCCGTCGGAGGCCACCAGCCAGTACCCACCGCCGTCACGGGTGGCAGCCATCCCCACCACGGGCTTGTTGAGGAGCCGCCCCCCTTCGGACCCGCAGAACGGGAGATTGCCGTAGTCGAAGATGCCGCCGTCCGAGGCGACCATGTAGTACCCGTACGCCGACGCCGGCGCGTTGCAGGGAACCTGCCCGGTGCCACTGGGCAGGTTGATCGGGGCGACGAAGAGCTGCCTGGCGGCGCCACAGGCGTAGCTGGTGCACCCGGGCGACCCGCCCTGCCACGCCGCGTAGTCGAGCCACCAGTTCCCCGCGGCGTCGGAGAAGAGCGACCCGCCGCCCGGACCGAGCACCGAGCCGTACGTGGTGAGCACCTGGCTCTGCGGTCCGCACGGGCCGAGCGGCCCGCTACAGGCGGTGATCCCTTCGGAGTAGCCGGTGCTCGTGTAGACGCCCGCCGAGAACGCCAGGTAGAAGCCACCGCCCGCTGCTTCCATCGACGGGTCTTCCACGGTGGTCTCCCAGGGATACGACACGGTGTTGTTCGTGAGCAGGAGGCTCGGCGCCGAACCAGGGGCGAAGCCGGTTCCGGCCGAATTGAGCTGCTGGGCCCAGATGTACGCCGGCGCGGACGACCCACCGTCGTTCTGCTTCCACACGAGGTAGGCGACGCCCGTGCTGGGGTCGACGTACGGCTCGGGATCGATGGACCCGGTGGGCTGACATTCGATGGGGCCGTTCGACACGTCGCCGAACTGTGGGTCCGTGGGGGAGATGGAGGCCGCGGTCGCCACGGCCAGGCAGTCGTTCCCGCTGTCCGACGAGTGCCCCGACTGGGCCGCGTCGTAGAACATCACCCAGTGGCCACCGTATTGAAAGACTCCCGGCGACGTCTGGGTGTTCGCTTGTTCCCAGGGCGAGGGACTCGGCAACGCCGTCGATCCATAGCAGCCGTGTGTGTAGGGGCCGTAGCCCGAATTGGGGGACGACGACACCAGTGCCGCGATGTGGTTCCCGAGCGCGTTGCCCGTCGTGAACGCGTAGTACGTGCCGGCGGAATAGACGACCTGGGGGTCCGCCGCGTCGCCGCTCCCCTCGTAATTGTAGGCCGGGTTGCCGGTGCCGCAGCCCGCGTTCGGAATGAACGCGGGCGTCGCGCTCGGGCTGACGGCCACGTGTGCGGCCGCCGCCGCGGGCCCCGCCGCGGCGAGGATCTGGGGAACCGCCAGTGAGGCTCCCAGGAGGAACAGCACCGCGGCACCGTTACCGGCGCGTCCGATCGGACTTCGCATCTTGCTCCTCACTCCGCTCCCGGGACAGCCGTCGGGGGTAGATATCGGCCCTTTTCGGGCACGAAGAAGCTCACGAAGAAGCGATTGCCCCCGATTCGGGGGGATGAACCCGGCGCCGGGCACGTCCGTCCGAGGGCACGCGGAAGCACGGGCGGAGCCCGAGAGGCCAATCGAGTTCCTGACCTGCGCATTACGAGGCGACTCGACGGTGGATCGGCTGGACCCGGCAAGTCGCAGGGCGGCTCGTTTCAGCAGGTGAAGCGATATGCATGTGATCCCGGGCAGGCCGGTAGCCGTTGCTCGCATGAATTCGCGCGGAGGCGGGCTATGGCCAGGTAGGTCTACGTGCCCACGGCTAAGTTCCAGCCCACGGCTTCCCTGCAACTGGGACACCGGGGGAATGTATCTCCGACGGCCAACGTGACCCGTTCCTGGTCTGCGCAGTCACTCCGGTAGATGCCGCCTGTCGTACAAGCGGCGTCAGTCCTGGTGTCGGTATCACTCTTCGACATGGTGTGCCTCCATTGCTCAGAGTTACGCAAGAGAGGAACCCCGGATTGTGAGACGCACCATCCGAAATGGGCGGCAGCTGTTGGAGACGCAAATAGCCGAACACCGAAGGTGCCGATCCTCCCCTGACGTGGCCAATACAGCATGCCGACCAGTCTTCCCGGCTCACCTAACCAGCATGATACGCCTCTCCGGTCGTTTTGTCATTGAGGCCACGAACCAGCCCGATCTAGGCGAAAGGCCGATGCGACAGCTTCAAAGTCCACCAAGAAGTCCACGTCACACTTCGGTCCGGACTCTCCACGGACGAAGGAGCTGAACAGCCGGAGGCGACTGGACTTCTGAGCTCGGGCGAGTTCGAGAGTCTGGCTGAGGCGAGACTCTGCATCATCGAACGTCACGTCGATCATCGTCCCCGACTTGTCGACAATCCCGTCTTAGTTCAGGGTGAATGAGTTTGGGTCAGTGGGATGACCTATGCGTCGCCCCCACCGTCGCGGCGCGCTCGCACAATCCGATCGCACCGCGAGCACCACGTGGCAGGGCTTTTCGCATCTGACACATTGACCAGCGCCCCACACGCGCTGCACCTCCATATGACCGGTGACCGGTCCACTGAGGCACCACCATCGGGCCGACCAGGCATCTGCGCACCAATCCTCTACTCATTGGTTGATGCCGACCAGGCTTCCCGGCGCTCCACCGTGATGCTAACCCAAGGCCGATTGCGGCCGCGGTGGGCGCGGCACGAGGGCCTTGCCCTATGCCTCGCGCCAAGGACGGGATATGCTTGTCACGCGACAAGGCGTAGTGAAGAGGTGTGCGTCGATGGGTTGGGAGAGGACGTTGACAAGAGATCGATGTCAACTGAGCTGCCGTCTCCGCGCGCCGACGACCCGCATGCGTTCTTCGCACCGGTAGTCGCGCCCTTCCTGCGAGCGACACTTGCTCGATTGACGTCCACCGCCTGAACGGTCTCAGACGACCGTAAGGGCTCGGTCCCGGCGCTCTTATCAGTGTCCTGGGGGTGGGCCTGGCTGGACGTCTCTTCCTTTCAGGTCAGCGCGTTCTGCGTGGCCATAACCCCTTTGCGCGCGCCTCCATTCCTGCGCGCCTCGTAGGCGGCGCGCGGCGGCGCTCAGACAGCACCCCAGCAGATCCATTACCACCAATGCACACCCAGCAGATCCATTACCACCAATGCACACACAGAAAGGAGGGACCGACTGCCATGGCGAAGACCCAAGTACGCAAGCCGCCAGCCAACAAGGCCAAGGTCGTGAAGGCTAAGCCGACCAAGCCTGCAAAGACGGCACACCGGGCGAAGCCGTAGCACACGGTAGGCCGGGATGGCTCCGGCCATCCCGGCCTACGCCATCCAAACCATCCATCCCACTCAGGCGTTATCGCATGTCTCCTCATCCGGGACCATCCTCGATCCGGCACCCTTCATCGGGTCGATGACAGTGCCCTAACGTGCCGAAAGCCTCTTGGCGAGGAACGGAATCCAGCTTCCGATGGGCCACAACGGATTATCCCCATGGGGCCGCTCCCAGGCTGGGGCAACGGTTGCAAGCAGGTCGGGACCTCGAGTGGTCCTCGGGCCGAGTGGGCAGTCCGGGATCGACGAGACAAGAGCCCGACCCCAAGGCGGCGATAGAGGGCAGCCCGGTCTCGATAGGACGGTCTCACTACGCTTCGGCGATGGCACGATCACACACACAGAAGGGATGGTGCAGGTCATGGCTGGATCGAATCGGCAGGACATCACGATCGTCGGCAGAACCACTGTTGAAGAGCTGGATGACCGTAACGAGGTCGAATGGCAGTTGAACGCCACGCCCGAGCTCGAGTGGGCAGAGATCTTTCAACTCGCGGGTCCGTCCGAACGCAAGGGTTCGATCCAGTGGGTCAAAGGCAGCGGGCCTGATGTAATCGGCGGCGTCATACGCTGGTTTGTTCCGAAGGGCGAAATTGAGGAAGCGGATGCGGAGGTGAGACACCGCCTATCAGTGGCCAACCAGAGGATCGGGTTGGACCGGAATGCCTGAGGATGCGAGAGATCTACGAGCAGACCTCTCGGACCCACACGGTGAAACGTGATCCTGAGATGAGGATGCTGTGACGCCTGGACCGGGGACCCGAGAACCGGGACGGGAATTGCCAACCGAGTCGGTATCCCCCCATCGCTCATCGGGACGTCTGCACGTCCTCCTTGGCATCGCACCGGGGGCGGGCAAGACCTTCTCGATGCTCGACGAGGGACGACGCCTCGCCGAAAGTGGGCGCGACGTTGTCGTCGGACTCGCAGAGACTCATGGATGAGCCGATACCGACGCCATGTTGGACTCGTTGGAACGCGTGGCAACGCGCCAGGTCCATTATCGGGGGGCGACTTTCGAGGAGCTCGACGTCGATGCGATCCTGACCCGCCACCCGAGCGTGGTGTTGGTGGATGAATTGGCTCATTGCACGTCTGGGTAGCTTAGGGCTCACGCCGGATCTGATTGCGCATTGAGCGTGTAGTTCCATTCGCCGTGGAACTTGTCGGGAACGAGGGGCAGGGCAGCGAGTTGCCGGTCGGTGATCTTGACGCCCTTTTCATACCAAT
>JBKQUM010000049.1:0-12449 GCA_052140165.1 Acidimicrobiales bacterium | reverse complement strand
TTGCGACACTCATTGGAATACCATCAACTATTTCAGGCGGAATCATTACCGGGCGACACAGTCTCAAAAAGATTGCAATCCTGACTTCATGGATAGGGCCTGCCATACTTCTTGGCTATTACCTCTCAAACAGCTGGACTGTGCTTTCAATTCCCATATTGATTGGGGCAGTAGGGGCAATTAGCTCAACAGCTTGGCGACAGCTAGTAGCTGACGCCACAATACAGAAAAGCAGAACTGCTCAGCTCTCACTTTACCAAACACTTACCACAATACCCCTAATCTTTGCACCCCTTGTTGGCGGGTATTTGGTTCACACGATGGGAACAGTCGAGGGATTCAGGCTTGGGGTGTTAATATCACTTGCAATATCGCCAATTTCCACCATATTACTAGTCAAGTTTTTGCGCGAAAAAGATCCAAGATCGTCACATGATGAATCAGAACAGCCACTGTTACACAATATCAAAAAACAAGCGCCTCTTGAATCAGCATTTCGTTACTCAAAGGATTTTTGGTCCAATCTGACTGTGCGCTCGACGTCGCGCAGGTCGACCTCGAGGCGCTGCATGCGGCGGACCAGGCGCCGCCGGTCCACCTCCAGCTGCGTCTCGCCCGGTCCCCGGGTCCCGATGCCACCGGCCTGCTGGCTGAGCGCGTGGCCCCGTCCGCGCAGGCGCGGCAGGCGGTAGCGCAGCAGGGCCAGCTCCACCTGGGCCTTGCCCTCGGGGCTGCGGGCGTTCTGGGCGAAGATGTCGAGGATCACGGCAGTCCGGTCGATGGCGGTGCGGCCGAAGAGCTTCTCCAGGTTGCGGTGCTGAGCCGGTGTCAGCTCGTCGTCGAAGACGACCGTGTCGGCATCGAGGTTGCGACTCAGCTCGGCGATCTCCTCCGCCTTGCCCCGCCCGACGAAGGTGGCCGGGTCCGGCGCGTCACGTCGCTGCACGACGCGGCCGACGACGTCGGCCCCGGCGCTGTCGACGAGCTGCGCGAGCTCGTCCAGCTCCTCCTCGACCGACTCGGCGGTCAGGCCGGGGAAGATGACCCCGACGAGGATGATCTTCTCCCGGAAGGTGCGCTCGATGAGCGTCCCGGGCAGCAGGTTGCTCAAGACAGCATTCCCGGATGGATGTCGATGTCGGCCACCTTGCGCACCGGACCCGCCAGGTGGGTCGTGTCCCCGGCGTCGACCCCGAGGGTCACCTCCAGGACACCGCCCGGATTGCGGACCCGGACGGGACCGTCGGCGCGCACGGCACCCCAGCTGCGAGCCGCGGCCGCCGCGGCCACGCTCCCGGTGCCGCAGGCGAGCGTCTCGCCGGCACCCCGCTCCCAGACCCGGAGCTCGAGCAGCTCGCCCTCGGCGTCGTGCACCACGGTGATCCACTCGACGTTGATGCCGCCGGTGAAGGCCGCCTGGAGCTTCGGGCCGAGCTCCGCGATGTCGACGGCGGCGGTGTCGGGGCCGAGCAGGACCAGATGCGGATTACCCACGTCGACCGTGCGGGCCCGGCGGTCGCCGAACTCCTGCGGCTGGTCCGGCCCGAGTCGGGCCGGACCCATGTCGACGTCGGCCTTCGCCCAACCGGGGACCTCCCCCGGCGTGTACTCCACGGTGCGCACACCTCCCGCCGTGGCGACCGTGAAGGTGGGGGGGGCGACGAGGCCGGCGTCCACGGCGGCCTGGGCGAGGCAGCGGATTCCGTTGCCGCTCATCTCGGCCTCGCCGCCGTCCGCGTTGTGCAGCTCCATGGACAGGTCGCACCCGTCGCGGCCCGGCCCGACCCGGATGATGCCGTCGGCGCCGATGCCGCGGCGGCGGTCGGCCAGCAGCCGCACCTGGGCGACCGAGAGCCGGACGGTGTCATCGGGGTCCAGGACGACGAGGAAGTCGTTGCCCGCGCCCTCGTGTTTCGTGGCGTGCACCCCACCATTCTCGCAGCCCGCAGCGTTCAGTCGTGCACCGCGAGAGCCCGCCCGAGCAGGTCCTGGGCCTCGGCGGGGCTCCCGGCCCAGGTGATGCGCGGGTCCCGGCGGAACCAGGATGCCTGTCGCCGGGCGAACTGGCGGGTGCGCCGGACCGCCTCCTCCAGGCAGTCGGCGAGGGGGACGCCGTCCTCCACGTGCGCCAGCACCTCGCGGTACCCCAGGGCCTGGCGCGCGGTGCGCGAGATCCCGCGGGGTCGCGAAGCCAGGGCCCGTACCTCGTCCACCAGTCCCGCCTCGACCATGGCCGCGAAGCGCTCTGCGATGCGGCGGTCGGCCTCCGCGGGGTCCAGTCCGAGCCCGACCTGCGGGATGCCGGTGGCCGGATAGGCGTCGAGCCCGGGGCCGAACTCGGAGAACGGACGGCCGGCCCCGAGCGTGACCTCGAGCGCACGTACCACCCGCCGACGGTTCGTCGGCTCCATGCGCCCGGCCCCGACCGGGTCGAGCAGGGCGAGACGGGCGTGCAGGTCGGCCGGCTCGGAGCGGCCCTCGTCCAACTCGGCCTCCAGGGCGGCCGCGACGTCGGGGTAGCGGCCCGGGATGGAGAGGTCGTCGACGACGGCCCGGTGGTACAGCCCGGTGCCCCCGACGAGCAGTGCGTGACGCCCGCGCCGCCCGATGACCGCCACCGCGTCGCGCGCCGCCTCCTGGAATTGCGTGACGGTGAACTCCTGGTCGGGATCCACCAGGTCAAGCAGGTGATGGGGCACGGCCGCCCGCGCGTCGGGGCCGGGTTTCGACGTCCCGATGTCCATGCCGCGGTAGACGCACATGGAGTCGACCGACACGATGTCGCAGTCCCCCCGGCGGCAGGCGAATTCGAGGGCCGCCCCCGACTTGCCCGACGCCGTGACGCCGACCAGGGCGACCGCCGTCAAGCGCTCGCCACGGGGATGCGGACGCGGTGACGTGGCCGCGCCGTCACCTCCTCGAGACGACCCGACAGATGGTGGGGGTGACCGGCCGTCACGGTCACGCGGGCCAGAGCTCCCGGCGCCGGTGCACCGACGGGGCCCGCGGCGGGAAAGTGGACCAGCTTCCCCTGGCGGGTGCGGCCGTTCAGCATCGAGTCGTCGCGACGGCTGACGCCCTCGACGAGCACCTCCTCGCTGCGGCCGACCCGGGCCTGGTGCCGGGCCAGGGCGGAACGGTCCACCACCGTCTTCAGGCGCTCGAAGCGCTCGGCGATCACGTCCGCCGGGACGAACGCCGATTCGAGTGCGGCGGCTCTCGTCCCCGGGCGGGGCGAGAAGATGAAGGTGAAGGCGGAGTCGTAGCCGGCCTCGGCGCAGACGGCGAGCGTGTCTTCGAAGTCGTCCTCCGTCTCACCCGGGAACCCGACGATGATGTCCGTCGTCACGGCCAGGTCGTCGACGGCGGCCCGGGCCGCCGCCAGCCGTTCGAGGTAGCGCTGCGCGGTGTAGCCCCGCCGCATGGCGCGCAACACCCTGTCGCTCCCCGACTGGAGCGGGAGGTGCAGCTGCTCGCAGACCTCCGGCGTCTCGGCCATCGCCTCGATCGTCTCGGGCCGCAGGTCCTTGGGGTGCGGGCTCGTGAAGCGGATGCGCCCGATGCCCTCGACGGCGCCGACGGTGCGCAGCAGTGCCGCGAAGAGAGGGCGCCGCCGGGTGATGTCCCTGCCGTAGGAGTTGACGTTCTGGCCGAGCAGCGTCACCTCTGTGACCCCGCGGTGGGCGAGCAGCTCCACCTCCGCGACGATGTCGTCCATTGGGCGGCTGACCTCCGGCCCGCGCACGGACGGCACGATGCAGAAGGCGCAGGAGTTGTCACACCCGGTCTGGATGTTCACCCAGGCCGCGTACGGCAGCTCGCGGACGGCGTCCGGCCCGAGCAGCGGGTTGGGACCAGACTCGGGAGCGGGCGCGTCGAGCACCTCCATGAGCGGGCCCTCGGTCAGAGACCGCCGCAGCAGGCCCGGTGCGCTGGTCAGGTTGTGGGTGCCGAAGACCACGTCCACCCATCCGACCTTCTCCTGGATGCGCTCCCGGTCCTTCTGGGCCAGACATCCCCCGACGGCGATCTGGAGCCCGGGTTTGGCATCCACCAGCTCCTTGAGCCGACCCAGGGTCCCGTAGAGCCGCTGGTCGGCGTTCTCCCGGATGCAGCAGGTGTTGAGCACCACGACGTCGGCGTCCTCCATGGCGGCGGCCGGCTCCAGGCCGTCGGCCACCAGGAGCCCCGCCAGGCGCTCGGAGTCGTGCTCGTTCATCTGGCACCCGAAGGTGCGGATGAAATAGGTGCGGGGCATCTCCGAAGTCTAGGGAACGGCCGGCGCCTAGATTCTGGGCGTGAACCGTCGGGACCTGCCCCCGCGCGCACGGTGGGCGCTGGTGCTGGTGCCGCTGGTGGCGGCGTCGTGCAGCTCGGGCCCCTCCCCCGAGACCCCCGACGCCAAGCTCGGTGGCGCGGACGGCACGGTCCAGACGGCCATCCACGGCTACCTGGCCAAGGTCAGCTCCTGCAAGGACGTCTCGAGCCCCGTCGTGTGCCTCGAAGCCGCCGACCGCGCGCTCGGTGGCCAGATCCACACCTACGCCAACCTCCTCGCCGTCGGGCACGGCTTCACCGTGCCGGCAGCAGACCTGACAGCGGCCCGCAACGCGGCCCAGACTATTGCCAACAGCCTTGAGATCCTGGGCGACGCGCAACCGACACAGGCCAACTACGACCAGGTGCTCAACACCTTCGACGTCGACTCGGCGCTCGGCCAGCTGCAGAGCGCGGTGACGAAGGTGAACCGCAGGCTCGGGGGCTGACGCCTACAGCGTCACCTCGGCCTCGTCACCGTAGACCAGGCCGCGCCGGTCGGGCCTGAGCACCAGCACGCACCCGGGAACCCCGGACGCGGCGAGCGCAGCCTCGGCCCCGGCACGCACCGTGTCGAGGGCACCGGCTCGCGCCATGGCGATCAGCGTGGGACCACCACCCGACCAGCTGGCGGCGAGCGCGCCGGCGTCGACCAGTCCCCGCAGCAGCCCGGGCGCCTCGGGGAACAGGGCGGTGCGGGCCGGCTGGTGGATGCGATCGTCCGTCGCCTCCGGCCTCAACACGGACGGATCGGCGAGGCCGGCGAGGAGGAGGCCCATGCGGCCGAGGTTGAACACCGCATCGGCCAGGCTGACGGTCTCGGGCAGCACGCCGCGCGCCTCGGGTGTGGCGAGGTTGCGATCCGGGATGACGGCGACGAACGCCAGCTCGTCGCTGAGCGGCAGCTGCGCGTGCACGCACTCGACCCCGACCGTGGTGGCGGCGACGAGCCCACCGAACACGCTGGCGGCCGCGTTCTCGGGATGCCCGTCGTGCGCGGCCGCGACGGCAAACGGATCGTCGGCACCGGCCGCGGCGGCGGCCGCCGCGGCCAGGGCGGCGGAGGAACCGAGCCCCCGGGCCACCGGGATCTGCGAGCGCACCGTGACCGAGACGCGGTCGTGACCGAGGACCTCGGTGACGACCCGTGCCGCGAGATGGGACGCGTCGTCGAACAGGCCCGAGCCCTCCCCCTCGCTGTGCACGCGCAGTGACGGCGCCGGCTCGACCTCGACGCTCACATAGCGGTCGAGGGCGACGGCCAAGGTGTCGAACCCCGGTCCGAGATTCGCCGACGACGCTGGGGCCCGGACGCGCACGGCCGTCAGGCTAGGTCCTCAGAAGAGCCGCTGGAGAAGCGACTGGCGAGGCACTTCCTGCTGCAGCCGCACCGGGACGACGACGCGCTGGGTGCCCAGGGTCACCACCACGGTGCCGGCGCTGGCACCCCGGGACGCCCGGTCGGTGAGGTGGTGCGCCGGGCGGAACACCCGTGTCGCGGTGACCCCCGGCCAGGTCAGGAGCGACACCGAGGCCGTGGCCCGGGCGTCGACGCTGCGTCCGGCTTCGCTGACGTCGGCCACCACCTGCCCGCCCCGCAGGACCGGCATGCTCCCGATCAGGGGACCGAGGGCGTCGACGAGCGCGAGGCCGTGCAGCCCGGCCTGTGCCAGGACCTCGGGACCCGTCTGACCGGTCACGGCGGCCAGCAGGAGCACGGGCTGCCCGTGCACGGTCCGCACGACGGCGAGGACGTCACAGCCCCCGGCGGCGGTCGTGAAGCCGGACTTGACGCCGATGATGCCCTGCAGGCCCAGCAGCGGCGTGTAGGTGGAGATCGTCCCGGCCACCGGCAACGTGACGGACGTCATCTGGACCATGGAGGCGAACGCAGGGTTCTTCATGTCGACGGCAGCCACCTTCAGCAGGTCGGCGGGGGTCGACGTCGACCCCGGGTCGACTCCGCTCGCATCGGCGAAATGCGATTGGCGCATGCCGAGCTGCGCCGCGCCGGCGTTCATCTTGGCGACGAACGCCGGCGTGCTCCCGGCGTCCCAGCGGGCCAGCAGGTCGGCGAAGTTGTCGGCCGAGTGCACGAGCAGGCCGGCGAGCACCTGCTGCTCCGTCAGCTGCTCGCCCACGGTCACCTGCGCATTCGAGTCGTCGTCGACGGTGTCGTTGTTGTAGTCGTCCACATCGGCCTGGGTCACGGTGATGTCGGGGCCCGCCTCGTTCAGCCCCAGCGGGTGGTCGTGCAGGATCACGTAGGCCGTCATCAGCTTGGTCAGGCTGGCGACCGGCGCTGGATGCTCGGGGCCCGACGCCACGTCGATCCCGATGGAGGGGACGGCGATCGCGGCCTGTCCGGTGGTCGGCCACGGCAGGGAGACCGACTGCGCCGGGACGGTCACCGTCCGGTGCACGACCGGGGTCACGACGGGCGGCGGGTCCGGCGTCGTCAGCCGCACCCCGACGAACACGGCCGCCGCGGCGAGCAGCACCAGCAGCGCGACGAGGAGCACGAGCCGGCGCGCCGACCGGCGGCGGCGGTGCGAGTGCACCGCGTGACGACCGCGCTCACGGGGCGGGGGCGCCGGAGGCGCCGGCTCGCGCAACGAGTCGAGTCCGAACGGCGCCACCATGAGGGGCGCCGAGCTCTCCGGGCTCACCTCCGGCTCAGCGCGTCGAGCTCTTCGGGGGTCATCAGGACGGCCCGCGCCTTCGAGCCCTCGCTCGGCCCCACGACACCCGCCTGTTCCAGCAGGTCCATGAGGCGGCCGGCCCGGGCGAACCCGACCCGCAGCTTCCGCTGCAGCATGGAGGTGGACCCCAGCTGCGAACGCACGACGAGGTCGCGTGCCTGGACCAGCAGCTCGTCGTCGTCGTCCATGCCGCCGCCGGAGGACGGCCCGTCGTCGACGCTGTCGATCCCGACGATGGCCTCGGTCTGCCCCCCCTGTCGCTGCCAGTGCGCGACCACCGCACGTACCTCCTCCTCGGAGACCCAGGGGGCCTGGAGGCGGCGCGGGATGTTCGAGGAGGCCGTCAGCAGGAGCATGTCCCCCTTGCCGACCAGGCGCTCGGCACCGGGTTGGTCGAGGATGACCCGGCTGTCGGCCAGCGAGGAGACCGAGAACGCCATCCGGCTCGGGATGTTGGCCTTGATGACCCCGGTGATCACGTCCACGGAGGGGCGCTGGGTGGCGATGACCAGGTGGATGCCCACGGCACGTGCCATCTGGGCGATGCGCACGATGGAGTCCTCGACGTCGCGCGCCGCGACCATCATGAGGTCGTTCAGCTCGTCGACCACCAGGAGGACGAAGGGCAGGGTCTGCGGTGCCTCGGGCTCGTCGAGGTCCACTTCGTCCTCGACGGCCGGGTGGTCCTCTCCCAGAGCGGCGGCGGCGGCGGCGCGCGCCCGGCTGCGGTCCGACGGCGGCGCCGCGATGAGCCCCTCCTCCACCAGCTGGTTGTAGCCGGTGATGTCGCGCACGCCGTTCTCGGCGAGGAGGTCGTAGCGGCGCTCCATCTCCTTCACCGCCCAGGCGAGTGCATTGGCCGCCTTCTTCGGGTCGACCACCACCGGGTTCAGGAGGTGGGGCAGGCCGTCGTACTGCCCGAGCTCCACCCGCTTGGGGTCGATCAGGATGAGCTTGACCTTGTCCGGCGTGTCCCGCATGAGGATGGACGTGATGATGGAGTTCATGCACGAGGACTTCCCCGACCCGGTCGCGCCCGAGATCAGGATGTGCGGCATCTCGGCCAGGTTCGCCATCACGGCGCGTCCGGCGATGTCGCGACCCATCGCCACCTCGAGCGGGTGCGTGGCCGCCGTCGGCCGGGACTCCTTGGACTCGAGGATGTCACGCAGCGAGACGAGCTGGCGGGTTCGGTTCGGCACCTCGACGCCGATGGCCGACTTGCCCGGAATGGGTGCGAGGATCCGGACGTCCGGTGAGGCCATCGCGTAGGCGATGTCCTTGGACAGGCTGGTGACCCGGGCCACCTTGACGCCGGGCCCGATCTCAATCTCGTAGCGGGTGACCGTGGGCCCCACCCGGCAGCCGACCAGCCGGGTCTCGACGCCGTGCGCCGCAAGCGCCCGCACCAGCTCCTCTCCCGCGGCGTCGATCTGGCGCTGATTCTGGCGCACCTTCGGGGACGCGCTGAGGAGCGACATGCCCGGCAGCACCCACTCGCCTGCCGCACGCGGGGTGGCGGCGACGAGCGGCGGTGGTGCGACCTCCGCCGGCTCGGGCTCCGGGTCGAGCGGGATGTCGATGTCATCGTCCATGTCGTCGTCGATGTCGTGGTCGAGCGGCGCGGTGTCCTCGGGGACCCTGGGTGCGGGCGCCGGCGGGACGGACGCCACGACATCGGTGGCTCCGTCGGGCACGGTCACGAAGGGCTTCCCCTCCCACAACGACCTCGAGGTGCGGGCGGTGGCGGTGGCGGCCGTGCGCAGAGCCCGGCCCACCGCGTTGAGCGACACGCCGGTCGCGATGAGGATCGCCACGAGCACGACCGCCACCAGGAGGACGGCGGCACCCGCCGTGCCCAGGCCGGCGTGGAGGGGTCGGCCCACGATGGCGCCCAGGTAGCCGCCCGCGTCGCGCAGGGAACGGGAGTCGGAGAGCCGCGGGGCCTTCTTGGCCAGCTCGGCCAAGCCGCACACGCCCAGCAGGCCGAGCACGGTGCCGACGGCGAGACGCCACGGGTCGGCACTCTCGTCGGGGTCCTCGTCCCTGCTCCGCGCACCCCGGTCGAAGAGCAGCGCGCAGCCGGCGCCGAAGGCCACCAGTGGCAGCAGGACGCGAACCCACCCGGCGACGAGCGCCAGCCCGGTGTCGACGGCGTGGCCGATCGGTCCGAGCTGCTTGCCCCACAGGGCGAGGGCGAGCAGCACTCCGAGCGTGATCAGGCCGACGGCCCACAGGTCGCGCGCCTGGACCCGCCAGAACGGCGGCCTCGACGGCTTGGCCCGCTTGGAGCGGGTCACGGGCTTCTTGGCGGCGCGGGAGGGCGCACGCGTCGGAGCACCCCCGCGGGTCTTGGTCACCACAGTGAGGTCGAGATTACTGCTTGACCTGGTCGTTTTTGTGGACACCCGAGCGGTTGATTTACGAACATGTGTTCGCTATCCTAACCCGGATGGCACTTCGGTGGGCCAGAGCGCAGACCGAGGAGGACGGCACCCTCTTCCCCGATGAGCGGGTGGCCGAACGTCACGTCGGCAAGGGCGCCTACGCCGGGATGGAGTTCCTCCACGTCAACGCTCGGACCATCATCAGCACGGTCCCGCCGGAGAGCCGGATGCCGTTCCGGCACACCATCAACCCGTATCGGGGGTGCAGCCATGCATGCGTCTACTGCTTCGCCAGGCCCACCCATGACTACCTCGGCCTCGGGATCGGGTCCGACTTCGAGCGCAAGATCGTGGTCAAGGTCAACGCCGTGGACCGGCTGCGCGCCGAATTGCGCTCCCCCAAGTGGGGCGGCGACAGCATCGCCATGGGCACCAACACCGACCCCTACCAGCACGCCGAAGGCAAGTACCACCTGACGAGGGGCATCGTGGAGACGCTCTCGGGAGCGCGCAACCCCTTCAGCATCCTGACCAAGTCGACGCTCGTCCTCCGTGACGCTGCACTGCTCGCAGCTGCATCGGAGCGGACCGAGGTCTCGGTGAGCTTCTCGGTGGGGACGCTCGACCGCTCCGTCTGGTCGTCGACCGAGCCCGGCACTCCCCCGCCGGACCGCCGGATCGAGGCGCTGCGGCGCCTGACCGCCATGGGCATCTCGTGCGGCGTCCTGGTCGCCCCGGTGCTGCCGGGCCTTTCCGACTCCGAGGAACAGCTCGGCGAGGTGGTCGAGGCCTGCGCGGAGGCAGGCGCGGTCTCCATCCACGGGGTGGCGTTGCACCTGCGGGGCACGGTGCGGGCCCACTACTTCGACTGGCTGGAGGGCACCCGGCCCGACCTGGTCCGGCTCCACCGCGGGCGGTTCCGGCGGGGCGCGTACCAAGAGGACGCCGAACGGGAGCGGGTGGAGGACATCGTGCGCGCCGTTGCCCTGCGCTGCGGCGTCACGGGCCGCGACCGCTACCGCGGCCGGGCGGAGGCGACCGGGTCCGCGGCCGAGCGGCCGCCCGAGGGAGGACAACAGCTCCGTCTCCTCTGAGCGGGGGCGCGGCGTCCGGACAACCCCTGCTCCCTATGATCGTGGACTCATGTCAGGCGCGGGATGGTCGACCGGGCGGGTGGCCCGCTGTGCCGTGGTCGGCATGGCGATGCTGCTCGCCACCAGCGCCCTGGTCACCCTGCCACCCTCCGGGCCCGGCAGCGGGCCCAGGGCGGGTGCGGCCACGACCAAGGCGACGGACTCGGCCTATGCCATCGTGGACGCCGCGGGAGGCGTCATGACCTTCGGGGGTGCGGGGTACGACGGCGACACCCTTCAGCTCCCCCTCCTCAAGCCGATCGTCGGCGGTGCGGCCGACCCGCAGGGCGGCTACTGGCTGGTCGCCAGCGACGGTGGCGTCTTCACCTTCGGCAACGCGTCCTTCTTGGGATCGACGGGCGGGATGACGCTCAACAAGCCGATCGTCGGCATGGCCCCGACCCCCGACGGCGGGGGCTACTGGCTGGTCGCCTCGGACGGCGGAGTGTTCACCTACGGCGATGCGCAGTTCAAGGGCTCGACGGGCGGCATGGCGCTGAACCAGCCCGTCGTCGGCATGGCGGCCACCAAGGACGGGGGCGGCTACTGGCTCGTGGCCGCCGACGGGGGCATCTTCTCCTTCGGTGACGCGCGCTTCATGGGCTCGACGGGAGGCATCACCCTGAACGAGCCCGTGGTGGGCATGGCCGCCACGCCGGATGGGGGCGGCTACTGGCTCGTCGCCTCCGACGGAGGCATCTTCACCTACGGGGATGCGCAGTTCTGGGGATCGACCGGGAGCCTCGACCTCAACGAACCGATCGTGTCCATGGCGCCCACACCCGACGGGAACGGGTACTGGCTCGTCGGTCAGGACGCCGGCGTCTTCGACTTCGGCGACGCCGGCTTCTCGGGCAGCGCCCAATCGCCCCTTCACCCGCCCCTCTTCCCACAACCGCTGTCGAACCCGATCCCGCCCGCCGTGGCCATCATCAACGACGTCCCGGGCCCCCAGGCGACCCACCAGGGGAGCCTGCGTGTCGCCTTCTCGGGTGACTCGCTGGCCCTCTACGAGGGCCAGTACGTGCAGCAGACCAACCCGCCGTACACCGTCGACGACGCGGCGGCGGCCGGCTGTGGCTACACGAACGGCGCGCCGACACACCCCTGGAGCGACCCGGGCTCCCTCTACATCAGCTCAGGCGCGTGTGCGCTGTGGGCATCCCAGTTGCAATGGGTCGTCTCGCGCTTCCACCCCGACGTCACCGTCATTCAGACGGGGTACTGGGAGACCCAGGCACGACTGTTCGACGGCAGCTTCCAGACCCTGGCCAACGCCGCCTACTCGGCCTACATCGAGTCCAACCTCGACGAGGCGGTGCAGATCGCGCACTCCGACGGCGGGGCGGTGATCCTCTCGGCCTCGCCCTACTTCAACGACGGCACGCCCCATGACCTGGTCGACGCCTACAACCAGATCGTGGGGGGGGTGGCCGCCACGTACCCCTTCGTGTCCGTGGACGACCTCTACACGGTGCTCGACCCGGGAGGGCAGTACGCCCCGGTGGTGGACGGGATCGTGGCCCGGGGGGCGGACGGGGTCCACATCACCCAGGCCGCCGTGGACGACCTGATCGAACCGGCCCTGAACCAGATCATCGCCAACGTGGCCGGGGCGGTCTACGCCGGCACTTCCTAGGCACGGGGCTCGGGGACGGGAGCCCCGGTGACGTTCGATTCCGGGCCCATCCGCCCGGCCTCGACCGTGGGTCAAAGGGCCTATGCTCGAACGCCCGTTTCACCGGCGGTGACACGACGGCAAACGTCCAGTTCCCCCCGTAATTTCCCTCGAAATCCCGAGGGGCGATCTTAAGTCAGGCCCCAAACCCGCCGATAACCCAATCGTGCCATCGAATGGCGGTTCCGCCACTCGTGCGCGCACGAAATCGGTGGGGCCAATGGCGAACGGA